>CAYMEE010000001.1:0-1531 GCA_964389455.1 uncultured Methylophaga sp.
TACAGCAGGGCGCAAAGTCCCTGCGTGAGGCTATCCCGCTGGCGGTGGATGAAGTCGGTCAACCGACGATTCTGGCGACTTTTGCCGTGATTGCCGCCTTACTGCCGATGGCTTTTGTATCGGGACTGATGGGGCCATATATGAGTCCGATTCCGATTAATGCCAGTATTGGCATGCTTTTGTCTTTGCTGGTGGCCTATATCATCACGCCCTGGATGGTGCTGAGGTTGCTGGCCCGACATCGGCATCAACCGGTGTCGCCTCAGCAAAGCGAACAAGGCTTTTTCCATCTTTTGTTATCACCCTTCGTGACCTCGCACCGGGCGAGGACCTATCGCAATTTATTATGGCTGGGACTGGTGACCCTGATCCTGCTCTCAGTCGGGTTGGCTGCGGCCAAGCTGGTGGTGCTGAAAATGCTGCCTTTTGATAACAAGTCAGAACTGCAACTGGTCGTGGATATGCCTGAAGGCACGGCGCTGGAAACCACCGCAGCGGCGGTCAGAGACCTGACGGCCTTTCTGCAGCAGGTGCCGGAAGTCACCGATTATCAGGCTTATGTGGGGACAGCCTCACCGATCAATTTTAATGGGCTGGTGCGTCAGTATTATTTGCGGGAAGACTGGCATATGGCGGATATACAGGTGAACTTCCGGCATAAATCATTACGTGAGCACAGCAGTCATGACATCGCACTGAGTCTGCGTCAGCCGCTGCAACAGATTGCTGCACAGTGGCAGGCTAATCTGAAACTGGTGGAGGTTCCACCGGGACCGCCGGTGCAGTCGCCGATTGTGGCTGAAATTTATGGGCTGGATTATGACGCGCAGTTAGTCACCGCCAAAAAGCTTGAACAGGATTTTGCCGCGGTGAATGGCGTGGTAGATATCGATAGCAGCGTGGAGGCGCAGGCACCTCGCAAGGTGCTTGATATCGATAGAAATAAAGCGGCGCTGTATGGCCTCAATCAGCAGCAGATTGTGCAGGCTATCAAACTGGCGCTTGAAGGCGATGATGTCGGTTATCTTCACGATGCGGCGGTGAAATATGCGGTGCCTCTACGTTTGCAGCTGCCGATTGCAGATAAACGTAATCTTGATGCTTTGCTGAATATCAGGCTCAGCAACCAGCAGGGCGAGATGATCAGTCTCGGCGAGGTGGTGAGGGTGATTGAGACCACGCATCAGCAGACCATTTATCACAAAGACTTGCAGCCGGTAGTGTTTGTCACCGCCGATATGGCAGGCGAGGTGGATAGTCCGCTGTATGGCATGTTCAGCATTTATCAGCGCCTGCAACACGATCACATTGACCAGTACCTGTTCTCAGTGCCCTCACTGGCTATCAAGGACAGCATCAAGTGGGATGGCGAATGGCAGATAACTTATGAGACCTTCCGGGATATGGGCCTGGCCTATGCGGTTGGCATTATGCTGATATATGTCCTGATTGTGGCGCAGTTCCGTTCCTACCTGCTGCCTTTGATTATTATGGTGCCGATTCCGCTGACTATTATCGGGGTGATGCCGGG
>CAYMEE010000001.1:1631-36317 GCA_964389455.1 uncultured Methylophaga sp.
TGCCTTTGATTATTATGGTGCCGATTCCGCTGACTATTATCGGGGTGATGCCGGGGCATGCTTTGCTGGGCGCCGAATTCACGGCAACATCAATGATCGGCATGATTGCAATGGCGGGCATCATCGTGCGCAACTCCATCTTGCTGGTGGATTTTATCCGCGAAGCGATGGCCGAAGGCGTAGCCGCCGAGCAGGCAGTGATACAGGCCGCATCGGTGCGGGCCAAGCCCATCGCTCTGACAGCGCTGGCTGCAATGCTGGGCGCTTTGTTTATTCTGGATGACCCGATATTCAACGGGCTGGCCGTGGCCTTGCTGTTCGGTATTATGGTGTCTACCGTGCTGACGCTGGTGGTGATTCCCCTGCTGTATTACAGCTATATCAAAGCTAGAGCAACAGACTGATATTCAGCGGCAAGGGTAATTAAAACTCACGCAGGCTCATGCCTTCACTGGAAAGACCACCACGCAGCATTTCTGCCTGCCGGTTCAAGGTATGTTTGACCAGCTGATTACGGTCCTGCTCATCCATATGCGTAAAGGCCATGCGCAGGTGATAAGGATTTTCCGGAGGCGCTGACAGAATCTTTTCACAGGAAACTACGGTCGCCAGCGCGTGGACGGTGTTGGCCGTGGGCAGAAGTTGCAGGTGCAGCTCGACATGACCACGGATTTCCACCGGCTCGGCCACCATAAAGGCAATACCGCCGCCGCTGAGATTGGCTTCTGTTAAATCATCGGGGTTAATGGGGTTGTTGTAGCGTTGAATGCTCTGGGAGACCAGATTGATTTTATCGTCCAGCATGCGAAGCGCTCTGGCGATTTCACGGTCATGATGATTGATTTGATCAACCAGATGACTGAAAGCATTTTGAATCGCTCTTAACTGGGCTTTTTCATTGCCTTCGTCGTCGTCAGTCGACTGGGCAATGCGACGGGCGACAATGGCCACGTTCTCTCTCTGTATCACTTTGTAATCAACAACGACCGTGTCATTGATGCGGAAGAATTCCCGTCTGTCGGAACCTGAAAATTGCATCATATTCATCCAATCCAACCCGTCTTGCACGGTTTTATAATAGTTATGTGTTTTAAGAATTCTTTTTAGAATCCAGACTCCTTTATATCATTTTCAGCCGGCTTTGCCAGCTTTCTGACGATAATGACGGACATGGAAGGGGATTGACATATTCCCTGAATAATCCGGCTGTTAACAGACTGGGCAAGGATTACAAATGTTCCGAAGCGAAGTCTGCCAGCCGTGAACGCTCGCCGCGCATTAAGGTGATATGGCCACTGTGCTCCCAGTATTTGAAATGGTCGACGACGTAGGTCAGACCAGAGGTGGTCTCACTCAGGTAAGGCGTATCGATCTGGGCAATATTGCCCAGACAGACGATCTTGGTCCCGGGACCAGCACGGGTGATCAGGGTTTTCATCTGCTTCGAGGTCAGGTTCTGGGCTTCATCAATGATAATGAAGCGATTGAGGAAGGTACGGCCACGCATGAAATTCAGCGAACGGATCTTAATCCAGCGCTGCAGTAGATCGTTGGTCGCCTGCCGGCCCCATTCACCGCCCTCGGTTTTATTCAGCACTTCGAGGTTATCCATTAGCGCGCCCATCCACGGCGTCATCTTTTCTTCCTCGGTACCCGGCAAAAAGCCGATATCTTCACCCACCGGCACCGTGACCCGGGTCATGATGATTTCACTGTAACGTTTGTGCTCGATTGTCTGGGTTAGCGCCGCAGCCAGGGTCAACAGGGTTTTACCGGTACCGGCCTGACCCAGCAGGGTGACAAAATCAATGTCGGGATCCATCAGCAGGTTCAATGCAAAGTTCTGCTCACGGTTGCGCGCTGTGATGCCCCAGATGGCGTGATTGTCCTTGCGGTAATCATGCACCAGCTGAATATCAGCACTGTCCTCACTGACCGAGCGCACTACCGCTTCAATATTATTGGTTTCACCGGGCGAAAAAATCAGTTGATTCGGATGCCAGTCTTTGACGATCTCGCCTTCCACTTGATAAAAAGTCTGGCCTTCGGCAGTCCAGGATTCGAGACGATTCAGATCATCCCAGAAATCGGCCGGCAATTCGGCTGCACCGCGATAGAGCAGATCAACATCATCCAGCACCTTATCGTTGTAGTAGTCCTCGGCACAGATGCCCAGCACCGTGGCCTTGATCCGAAGGTTGATATCCTTGGAAACCAGGATGACCGTGGCATCAGTGACCGTCTGTTGCAAAGCCACCGCCACACTGAGAATCGCGTTATCGCCCTGGTGGCTGGGTAGTTCCTTGGGAATTTCCCGTTGCATCTGCGTAGTCTGGAAAAACAGCCGGCCGCTGGCATGATGCGTGTCACCGTTATCCACACTCGGTAATGGAATCCCCTGGGTTATGGCATCACTGTCTTCTGCTTGCAACAACAACTCATCCAGAAAGCGGCTGACCTGACGCACATTGCGCGATACCTCCGACAAGCCCTTCTTGCCACGATCCAGTTCTTCCAAAACCACCATCGGCAGGTAGATATCGTGTTCGTCAAAGCGGAAGATGGCAGTCGGGTCGTGCATCAGCACATTGGTATCCAGTATGAACAGGCGTCTGCCGGCGGCGGGTCTTTTAATCATTTGCAAGAAGTCCTCTTGTTGATCAGGTGGAGCCTGTCTTGATTATGATCAAAGAAATGAGGCTTGCAAAGGGCAATTATCATCAGCGGGTTGATTTACTCTGTGTCTGCCCGACACCCGCTTCACAAGCCGGGATTTAGTGTTAATATGGCAAGTCCCACCTGTCGTCAGACAACTATCCACCTGCAACCAACACGGTTTTAGTCTGGAGTTGCTCCCTTAGTCAGCCAACTATCAATTAAGAAAAAGTTTTTTCTATCGGGAGCGAGAGCTCTCTCATTCGCAGATCTGGTTAACAGAACAAGATTTACCTGACCGCTGGACTCTGGTTTAACAGCCAAGCGGAAGAAAATTGAAAGCTGGCAAAAAATATTTATTTGTTTTGATCAGCTTCAGCCGGGCCTGCTGTAACAGTTCGCTCAGCGGAAAATCAGTGACAGCTTAATCCGGCAACTTCGCTCTACCGACCGTGTTGGCGTCGGTGGCGAACCAGATGGCATTGGTGTTTTTGTCATACACCATATGCCGAATCGTAATACCGCCTGACGGCACCTCATCCATCGAAATGAACTGCTCGGTCTTTGTATCAAAACCCACAAAGCGATTGGGCTGTTGACCGGTTTCGACGTACCATACGCGGTCCTTGTCATCGACACTAAGCGCGTAAATACCGGCCGCTTCGCCGCCGGGCGAAGCCCATTGCTGCATCGACCGGGTTTTCGGATCAAAAACGCCGATATGGCCCATCGCATTATCTCCCCACCAGATACGGCCATCCGAGCTCATGCCGATGCGGCGGATCAAACTGTCTTCAGTGGGTGTCTGAATCACCTCCAGCGCCATGGTGTAGGGATTAATGGTGCCAATGGCATTCTCGCCCATAAAAGCGATCCATGGCCGGTTATCGGGGCCGACCACCAGGCCGTAGGGACGCATATTGTCACGGGGCAGGGCAATTTTTTCGACCTTGCCGGTTTCAGTGTCGAGCTTGCCGATATAATTTGACCATTGGGCGGTAAACCAGAGATTGCCGTGTGAGGTCCAGCCCATGGTATGCGGATCTTTGATGCCGTCCGGCATGGGGAACAGTGTGACCTGTCCGCTGTCGGGATCCATCCTGCCGATGTGTTTATCTTTATTACCGGCATACCAGGGAATGCCTTCCTGACTGACCACCACGGTGTGCGGGCCGGCGCCGGGAATATCAAACTTTTTCATTTTGCCGGTTTCCGGGTTGAGCCTGGCAACATAGTTGCCGACCTGACCGACAAACCAGACGGTGCCGTCGGGCGAAACATCAGGGTCACGGGGCCGGGTGTCTTCCCATGGCACGGTCCACTCCTTGAATTCGAGCAGGCCGGGTAATGCATTTTTGGGCTTCTCTGCCTGCGCCATTGGCGTAGCGAGCAAGACGGTCAGTGCGAGGCTGGTCAAGCTCAGGCCCAAGCGCTTTGAAAAAAGCTGAATCGACATGATCTGGCTCCATGCTTCAGTGATACCCAAGTTGACAGGAATCAGCACGGATTTACTGCAAAGTGATTATCGCACAAGCGATGGCGCGGTAAACCGTTTAGATAAATTCTGGCAAATTCTGAAAGAGTAGGAGCAGCAATAGTCCCAGAGACACACATTGCCAGAACAGGACCGGATTTCGATCAATCAACGGCGGCCGGGCTTTGTTAAGAAAGGCTTTGTTGGGATGGTGCAGATCGTAAATAAACTCTGCCACTTCCTGATAACGTCTGTGAGGCTGGATATGAACGGCTTTTTTGATGGTGTCATCAACCCAGAAAGGAATGCGCTGTTCTGATTGCAACAGCGAACGATAGTTTAGTTTTCTCTGTGCGGCCTCATTGAATGCGCTGGATACCCGTGTGCCATAGGGCAATTCGCCTGTCAGCAGGTGATAGGTCAACACGCCCAGAGAAAAAATGTCGGACTGGGCTGTGCCGGCCTGTCCCAGAAAGTATTCAGGTGCCGTGAACTGGGCAGTGCCCAGAATCAACTCACTTTCCGCCCCCAATTCTGCCAGTCCGGCAATACGGGTTGCACCGTAATCAATAATTCTGACCGTGCCGCTGTTATCGATAAGCACATTATCGGGGCGGATATCCTGATGGATCATCTCCCTGCGATGCATGGCCTGAAGACCTTTACCAACCTGTGCCACAATCCGCCGTACCTCATCCAGGGCGGGCTGAGGATTGTCATGCATCCATTGGCTGAGCGTCTGGCCTTCAATGTATTCTGTGACGCTGTATAGCGATTGCCGGGGACGCTGGCTCTCAAAAGCTTTAAGACAATGGACGTTATCCAGTCGTTTTGCGATCCAGTCTTCCATCAGGAAACGTTCGATGGCATCGGGATCGTCTTCCAGATCTGTTGACAGGGTTTTCAAAACAACCAGACTGCCTGAGTCTGTATCTCTGGCCAGAAACACATGGCTTCGGCTGCTGACATAAAGCTCCCGTAACACCTCGTAACCCTCGAAGTGCATACCGGGAGCCAGCTCCGGTGGCGGGCTCAGTGTGGCTTTCTCACCCAGAATCCCTTGTTCGGCCTCTGTGGCAACTGCATCGATACGAATAAGCTGCACAGACAGGTTGTCTTCGCTTCCGGCAGTCAGCGCCAGTTCAGTCAAATTCTCTGCGGCCTGTTGCAAATCATCTTGATGAGCGCGAATGGCCTCGGTGATTTGCTGTGGAGTGATAAATTCATAGACACCGTCGGTTGCCAGTACAAACAAATCCCCGCTGTTGAGGGGCACACTCTGGTAGTCATAAAAAAACCGATGTTCCAGCCCCATTGCCCGCGATAGCATTGGGCCTGTTTCGGGATCATCCTGTCTGTGATCGGTTGTGAGTTGCTGCCAGCCATTGTTGCTGAAATGATAGATACGGCTGTCGCCGGCATGGAACAGGTGGGCCAGCTTACCTTTGAAGATAATCCCACTGAAAGTGCAGATATAGCCTCTGTCTCTGTCGTAGCGGTATTCGCTGTTGCGGCTGCGACCATACAGCCAGGCATTGATCGATTGCAGGACGCGTCCGCCGGCAGACTTTACTGACCAGGATTCGGGCGTTGCATAATAGTCTTGCAGCAAGCTTGTGATGGTGACTTCACTGGCTTCCTGGCTGACATCACTGCTGCTGATGCCATCGGCAATCGCAGCGATGATACCGCGACTGATTCTTTCATGTCCCTCAGGTATCAGGACGCCACAACGATCCTGATTAACAGCTTTAACACCGGCTGAACTATGCTGACCAACAGAAATGGATAAAGCGTTTGTCATTGCCTTGGGGACTGAAAGAGTTGGCTATTATCATGCAGCATATTGAACTTTTTTAACATCAAAGCGCATGGGGAAATGGAAATAGATGGGCCCTGAGACCTTAATAAGCTTTTTTGCTGCCTCAATCATGCTGGCGCTGGCGCCGGGACCGGATAATATTTTTGTGCTCACACACTCTGTGCTGAATGGCAGGCAGGCGGGACTTACCGTGGTGATAGGTCTGTGTACCGGCTTGCTGGTGCACACCACATTGGTTGCGCTCGGGGTCGCCGCGATTTTACAAAGCGCTGGCTGGGCTTTAACTGTCCTGAAAACCATTGGCGCAGCCTATTTACTTTATCTGGCCTGGCAGTCCCTCACTGCCACACCCCTGTCTTTGGATGATGCCAGCGCTCATAAGCCGAGTTTTTTCTGGTCTTATCGCCGCGGCGTTATCATGAATATCAGCAATCCCAAGGTCCTGATTTTTTTTCTGGCTTTCCTACCCCAGTTTGTCAGCCCTGAGGCCGATAACATGTCGCAGCAGATTTTAGTACTGGGTGGTTTTTTTATTGTTGCCACTATTCTGGTTTTCGGCGCTATGGCGTTGATGGCCGGCCACTTGTCTACCCTGTTGAGACGCTCACCGCAGCTTCAGCGCCATTTAAATAAACTCGCCGCAATGGTGTTCATCGCATTAGCTTTACATTTACTCCTGAGCGACTTTGCCTGAAGCTGGAAGGGGGGGGCAGGTATTAATGGATCAGCAGTTAAGAGAAATGGTCTGGCAGACAGTGGCGATGATTCCGCCGGGCAAGGTCGCGACTTACGGGCAGATAGCCAGACTTTGTGGCTATCCCGGTCATGCCCGTGGCGTCGGTCATGTGCTGAAGAAGTTACCGGCAGAGACCTCATTGCCGTGGCATCGTGTGATCAACGCCAAGGGAGAGATTGCTTTACCTGATGGCAGTGAAGCTGGACGACTGCAGCGACAACGACTCGCAGCCGAAGGCGTGCATTTTGATAAGAACAAAATCCGGCTGCGACTTTATCAATGGGATGGCAGTAGCGGCGATTCGATGCCTGAAAATTGATAACATACGCCTTTAAATATATGGGCATCGTATGCAAGGTCTCGTGCTGGCCGTTCTGGCCTATTCCATCTGGGGTATTTTCCCGCTCTTTTTCAGCTACCTGAACCATGTGTCACCGGTAGAGGTGTTGTCGCACCGAATTATCTGGTCGTTGGTGGCGACCTTCAGCCTGGGATTGATGCTGCAACGCGGCCGGTTACTGGTAAAGGCCCTGCAGGACAAGAAGACACTGATTTGGCTCGGTGTATCTTCACTGCTGATTGCCATTAACTGGCTGGTTTATATCTGGGCGGTGGGGCAGCACCGGGTGCTGGAAGCGAGTCTCGGTTATTTCATCATGCCCGTTGTCAGTCTGCTGATGGGACGGCTGATTCTGAAAGAAGCTTTACATCCCCTGCAGGCCTGGGCCGGGGTTTTAGCGGCTGTAGCGGTGCTATGGGAACTGTGGAGTTTTGGTGCCTTGCCCTGGGTCGGGGTGGTGCTGGCCTTTGCTTTTGCTTTTTATGGCCTGGTCAGGAAAGTGCATCCGATTGATGGCCTTAATGGCCTAACTATCGAGACTTTGTGGTTGCTGCCACTGGCTTTGGGCTTTGTTGGCTGGCAGGTGCTGTCAGCCGACAGCCAGGTGGGCTTTGGTCTCAATAATACGACGACCAGCTTGCTGATCGTGTCAGGCTTTCTGACCGCCCTGCCGCTGGTGTTGTTTGCGATGGCAACCAGCCGCATCAATCTCTCGATAGTCGGCTTCATTATGTATATCAACCCGACCATCCAGTTTTTGATTGGTGTGTTTGTGCTCAACGAGCATTTCCCGCCTGAGCGAATGGTGACTTTCATTCTGGTCTGGATTGCGCTGTTTTTATTTGTAGCCGGACTCTGGCAGCAGCTCAGGCGCAGCCAGCGTCAGAAAGCCTAATCAGTCTACCGGCAAAGCGGTGGAGTTAATCGGCGATTTCATTACAAAAGAGGTATGCACGCCGGTCACACCCTCGATGCGGGTGAGCTTGTTGAGCAGAAACTGCTGGTAGGCGTCCATATCCCGTACAATGACCTTGAGCAGATAGTCGGCATCCTGGCCGGTAATCAGATGACACTCCAGCACTTCCGGATAGCCAGCCAACGTTGATTCCAGCTTTTCGAAGCGTTCCGGTGTATGCCGGTCCATGCTGATGCCGATAAAGGCCATCAGGCTGAGTCCCAGTTTTTTGGCATTCAATAAGGCCACGTAACCATCTATCAGGCCGTCCTCTTCCATCTGCCGTACTCGACGCAGGCAAGGGGAGGGCGAGAGTTTAATGGCTTCCGCCAGTTCCTGGTTAGTAATGCGTCCGTCTTTTTGCAGGATGTCGAGGATCATCTGATCGTAGCGATCCAGTTTTTCTGACATCTTATATCTCCAATAAAAGCGTGTGAGAAATATTATTCCATTTAAATGCCATTTGAAGCAATTAAATGCTTTAAATTTTGAATTTAATGCAATATTGGCAATTTAATTCTACTGCAATCTATCTATACTATTCTCCATAGCTGAAACCGGCAGCGGGTGAGTCACAAGCTCTCGCTGGCACGGGTGCTCCCACATCATCACAAGTGATGGTCGAGCCTCGAAAGCTTCCAGTTAACCCTACTGGCAAGGTCAGACGAACGCGAAGGTTTTTCAGCTAATCGAATTCAATGCTTTCAGGAGTCAGCCATGATGACCAACCCAGCTCAGAAGTATCGCCGCTTTGAGCCTATTAAATTACCGGATCGCCAATGGCCTAATGCGGTGCTGGAACAGCCGCCTATCTGGATGAGCACCGATCTGCGTGATGGTAATCAGGCTCTGATTGACCCGATGTCGGTTGAGACCAAGCTGCGTTATTTCGATGAACTGGTCAGAATTGGCTTCAAGGAAATCGAGGTTGGTTTTCCTTCTGCCTCTGAAACCGACTTCAATGTCGTTCGGCGCCTGATTGAAGAAAACCGTATTCCGGATGATGTCACCATTGAAGTCCTGACCCAGGCCAGAGAGGACTTGATTGCCCGTACTGTCGAATCACTCAAAGGCGCCAAGCGGGCCATTCTGCATATGTATAACCCGATTTCACCGACTTTCCGTGAAGTGGTTTACCGCACTGACAAGGCTGGAGTAAAAGACATTGCCGAACGCGGTACGCGCTGGGTTAAAGAAATGACCAGCAAACAGCCGGAAACCCAGTGGGTCTACCAGTACTCACCCGAAGTGTTTTCCAGCACCGAAATCGAATTTGCCAAAGAAGTGTGCGATGCGGTGACGGCCATCTGGCAGCCGACGCCTGAAAACAAAATGATTCTGAATCTGCCGGCAACGGTGGAAATGTCGACGCCTAATACCTATGCCGATCAGATTGAGTGGATGCATAGAAACCTCAATGATCGCGACAGCATTATCCTCAGCGTCCATCCGCACAACGATCGTGGTACCGCCGTGGCCGCAGCTGAGTTGGCCGTGATGGCCGGCGCAGATCGGGTGGAAGGCTGTCTGTTTGGTAACGGTGAACGTACCGGCAATGTTGATTTGGTGACACTGGCACTGAATCTTTATTCACAGGGTATCGACCCGGAACTGGATTTCAGCCAGATTGATCAAATCCGTCAGATGTATGAAGAGACCACGCAATTACCGGTGCATCCACGGCATCCCTATGCTGGTGAGTTAGTGTTTACCGCGTTTTCCGGTTCGCATCAGGACGCCATTAAAAAAGGCTTTACGGTACAGACGGAAGACAAATTCTGGCAGGTGCCGTATTTGCCGATTGACCCCGCAGACTTGAACCGCAGCTACGATGCAGTGGTGCGTGTCAACAGTCAGTCCGGTAAAGGCGGGGTGAGCTTCCTGTTACAGAATGCGGCCGGCTTCGAGTTACCACGAAGGCTGCAGATTGAATTCAGCCGGATTGTGCAGAAAGTCAGCGATGAAACCAGCAAGGAAGTCGACACGGCCAGTATCGTGAATCTTTTTGAAGCCTCTTACTTGCAGGTCGAAACGCCATATCGCTATATGAGCAGCCATGTCATCGATGAACAAACCAGCGATGTTGTCACCAAAATCGCCTTGAGTCATGACGAGCAGCGCATCGAACTGAGCGGGCACGGAAATGGTCCTCTGGACGCGGCAGCCAAAGCAATCTCTGAACACCTCGGGCAAACAGTGACGGTGGCCGACTATCATGAACATGGCATGAGTACCGGTTCTGATGCGCAGGCAGTGAGCTATGTTGAGGTCAAGGTCGGTGAGAAACCGGCGATTTTTGGGGTTGGTCAGGACAAAAATATCACAACTGCCGCCATTAAAGCCTTGATTAATAGTGTTAACCGGGCAATGGCGAGCGAACAGCAACATGTTGATTCGCTCAAACGTGCGCTGGGCTGAAACCACGGGAATAAGCTCATTCAACTGGTCAGGATTAAACTGAAAAACAAGTAAAAGATAAATGTAATATGCTGTTATTTAAGGGGTTTATTTTTTAACCCCCTCATTTTGTTTGAACTCAAAGAAAGATCTCAGTGTCACCTTAATGATCGACAAATTTATCGATCATCTTTTGACTCAATGTTTTCTTTGAGTTTTCAACAAAGGAGGTAGTTATGTTAAAGCAAGGTTTGCTAACAACATTGATAACATTACTCTTCGCCATGACGCCAGCAATGGCAGATCATCACAAAATGGACGGTGACAGCCACAAAGGTGCAGAGCATCCTGCTCATGAAATGGGTGAGGAAGTAGAATCCAAAGACTACAAAAATGAAAGTGACATGAGTGAGGACTACAAGCACAATAAGCAGGAAGCTGACGATACTGAAAACGCGCCTCACCCTGCGCACAAAATGGGTGAAGGCGAAGAAGAGCTGGACGAGCGTGGCCAAGAATAATCAGGCACGCTAATCCAGACAAAGCATGAACAAACGCCGCATTCTCAGATAGGGATGCGGCGTTTTTTATGCGCTGAAATTAAAATTCTGTCTCAGCACAAAATTAATTCGATACTGTGTTTGAATGATCGCTAACCATGAAAACTTAGAAGGTCGCTTATGCCTGCAATAAAATTCCCTCTGGCACTCATGTTAATTCTGTTGGCTACGGCCTGTGCCAGCTGGTTTCCCAGCTATGAAAAACCGCAGGTCAGTATCACCTCCTTTTCACTGGCACCGGAGTCCACCGGTGTATCACCGACTTTTCTGATAGGTCTGCAGGTGGTCAATCCCAATCGCAGTGCCCTCCCCCTCAAGGGCATGAGCTATTCGGTTGAAGTTGAGGATCAGCGGATATTAACTGGAGCCGAGCCGAATCTACCGGAGGTCCCGGGCTACGGCACGGCGGAATTCACCATTAAAGCCTCACCGGACCTGCTGGGCAGTGCCCGGCTGATAAACCAGCTGTTATCAGGGCAGCGCGAGACGCTGCATTACCTGTTCCGTGCGCGTTTTGATGTCGGCCGTTTGTTACCCTACATCACGCTGGAAGAGGAAGGTGAGTTCGGTTTCGGACGTACAGGCAGAAACATCAGCAACTGATGAGCTGAGTGAGGTTCCTGATCGGGCTATGGTATTCTGAGTCCAGGCCGGATATAAGAAAACTATGGATTCAATTAACAGTTTATTTCTGCTGAGTGGTCTGCTGATCGCGCTCAGTATTCTTGCCAGTCGTCTTTCCTCACTGTTCGGACTTCCCCTGCTGATTATCTTTCTCGCGCTGGGCATGCTGGCCGGTGAGGATGGTCTGCTGGGCATTCGCTTTGATAATTACTCACAGGCCTTTCTCATTGGTCATCTGGCCCTGGCCATGATTCTTCTGGATGGCGGACTGAGAACCCGTCTTGACACCTTCCGTGTCGGATTTAGACCGGCCCTCACCATGTCGACATTAGGGGTATTTGTCACCAGTGGCATCGTGGGGCTTATCGCGACCTGGGTGTTTGAACTATCTCTGCTGGAAGGCTTTCTTATCGGGGCGATAGTGGGCTCCACCGATGCGGCGGCCGTATTTTCCATGTTGCGGGGGCAGGGCATTAATATCAATGAGCGGGTCGCAGCGACACTGGAAATCGAATCCGGTACCAATGACCCGATGGCAATTTTTCTGACCCTGCTGTTGATTGAGATGTTGGTGGGGGACTTCCTGACACCGCTGGATTCGATACTGTTCTTTGTTCAGCAGTTCGGAGTCGGTATTACGGTCGGGCTTGCAGGTGGCTGGTTGACCAGCCGTATGCTTAAGCGGGTGGAACTGGCGCCCGCGCTTTATTCTCTACTGGCGCTGGCCATGGGCTTTTCCACTTTTGGGTTGGCCAGTGTTCTTGGTGGCAGTGGCTTTTTGGCCATTTACCTTTGCGGCCTGCTGATAGGCAATCAGCCCGGACGTCATCTGCAGCATATTCTGCCGGTGCATGACGGTCTGGCCTGGTTGAGCCAGATTGGTCTATTCCTGGTGTTGGGCCTATTGGTCACGCCCTCAGAGCTGATTCAGTTTGCCTTGCCTTCTTTACTGATTGCACTGGCACTGATTTTTGTGGCGAGACCACTGGCAGTGTTGCTGACCGTGACCCCGTTTTTCAAATTCCGTAAGCGCGAGCTGGGTTTTATTTCCTGGGTCGGTTTGCGTGGTGCTGTGCCTATCGTGCTGGCGATCTTTCCGGTGATAGGCGGTGTCGACAATGCCGGCCTGTACTTCAATGTCGCCTTTGCCGTAGTGCTTTTGTCGCTGTTGATCCAGGGCGGGACGCTGTCGCCGATGGCACGGCTGATGCAGATTCAGGTGCCCAAAGGTATGGCCCCCAAACAGCGTGGTTCGCTGGGAATCCTGCCTGAGCAGGATTATGAAATCTTTGTTTACACGGTGGAAAACCCCAATCTTGATGACCAGCCGGTTCAATTGTTGCAGTTTCCTTCCGGGGCGCTGATTTCGGGCCTGTTCCGCGGCAGGATCATGCTGCATCCCAAAGGCAATACCCGGTTGAAACTGGGAGATGTGCTCTGTGTGATCAGTCGCGAGGAAGATCTGGAACAACTCAATCAAATCTTCAGCGGTGAAACCAAGCTGGCAAAAGCACAGCAGGCATTCTTCGGTGCTTTTGTGCTCAATGGTGACGCGCCCTTGATTGAGGTAGCCAAGGCATATGGTCTGACAGTCAGCGGCCGTCAGCAACATCTCACCCTCGGCGAATTTATTTCACGCCGCGTCGGTGGGCACCCGGTGGTCGGGGATGACGTGGATTGGCATGGTATTCACTGGGTGGTCAAGGAAGTGGAGGGCGACACCATTATGAAAGTGGGTATGCGCATTCACTGAAACGGAGCTGCGATGGCGATGATCTGCTATAATTCGCTGTTTTTTCGACCCTAATCTGGAACATCGACTGCATGACCGCTTACCACCAACTCCGCACCCTGCTTGAAGAAAAAATCCTGATCCTGGATGGCGGGATGGGCACCCTGATTCAAAGCTATAAGCTGGAAGAGAAGGATTTCCGTGGTGAGCGCTTTGAAAATCATCCCTGCGATGTCAAAGGCAATAACGACCTGTTGTCGCTGACCCAACCCGATATTATTCGAGACATTCACCGTGCTTATTTTGAAGCTGGTGCGGATATCGTCGAGACCAACACCTTCAACGGTACTTCCATTGCGATGGCAGACTATCAGATGGAAGACCTGGTGTATGAGCTGAACAAAGTCTCGGCTGAGCTGGCCAGAGAAGTCGCTGACGAGTTCACAGCCAATAACCCGGATAAACCACGTTTTGTCACCGGCGTTTTGGGCCCCACCAACCGCACCGCCAGTATCTCTCCCGACGTGAATAATCCCGGGTATCGCAATGTCGATTTCGATGAACTGGTGGAAGCCTATACCGAATCTATTCGCGGTCTGGTCGATGGCGGTATTGATCTGCTGCTGGTAGAAACGGTGTTCGATACCTTGAATGCCAAGGCGGCCCTGTTTGCCATCGACAAGTTCTGTGAAGATCACGCTATCCACCTGCCAGTGATGATTTCCGGCACCATTACCGATGCCAGTGGCCGTACGCTGTCAGGCCAGACAGCAGAAGCTTTCTGGAACTCACTGGCCCATATTCAACCCCTCAGTATCGGTCTGAACTGTGCCCTGGGTGCCGAGCAATTGCGTCAATACGTGGAAGAGCTGTCCAACGTGGTCACCACCTATGTCAGCGCGCACCCCAACGCCGGCTTGCCTAATGAGTTTGGTGAATATGACGAATCACCCGAAGTCATGGCGGCGCAGATCAAGGAATGGGCCGAATCCGGCTTTTTGAATATTGTCGGTGGCTGTTGTGGTACTGCGCCGGCACATATCAAGGCGATTGCCGAAGCGGTTGAGGGCATCAAACCGCGTCAGCCGAATAAGAACCTGCATCATTGTCGCCTGAGTGGTCTTGAGCCGCTTAATATCACCGAAGACAGCCTGTTTGTGAATGTTGGTGAGCGCACCAATGTCACCGGCTCCGCCCGTTTTGCACGACTTATCAAGGAAGGCGATTACGACACGGCACTGGAAGTCGCCCGGCAGCAGGTCGAAAACGGCGCCCAGATCATTGATATCAACATGGATGAAGGCATGCTCGACTCGAAAGAGGCGATGGTGACCTTCCTCAATCTGGTTGCCTCCGAACCTGATATCAGCCGTGTGCCGATCATGATTGATTCTTCCAAGTGGGAAGTGATCGAAGCCGGGCTCAAATGCATCCAGGGTAAGGGCATCGTCAACTCGATCAGCCTCAAGGAAGGCGAAGACAAATTTATCGAACAGGCGAAGCTGGTGCGCCGCTATGGCGCTGCAGTTATCGTGATGGCCTTCGATGAAGTGGGGCAGGCCGACACCCGGGAACGCAAGCGTGAAATCTGTACCCGCAGCTATGAAGTGCTGACCGAGAAAGTCCATTTCCCGCCGGAAGATATTATCTTCGACCCCAATATCTTCGCGGTGGCTACCGGCATCGAAGAACACAACAACTATGCGATGGACTTTATCGAGGCCACGCATGATATTAAGCAAAGCCTGCCGCACGCCAAAATCAGTGGTGGTGTCTCTAACGTGTCGTTCTCATTCCGAGGTAACAACCCGGTACGTGAAGCGATTCATGCGGTGTTTCTCTATCACGCCATCAAGGCGGGCATGGACATGGGTATCGTCAATGCCGGTCAGCTGGCGATTTACGACGATCTGCCGGAAGAACTGCGTGAACGCGTCGAAGATGTGATTCAGAACCGTCGTGAGGATGCTACCGACCGTCTGCTGGAAATCGCCGAGAAATACAAAGGTGAGGGCGGCGGTACAGCCAAACAGGAAGACTTGTCCTGGCGGGAGCTGCCGGTCTCCAAGCGACTGGAGCATGCCCTGGTCAAAGGGATTGCCGACTATGTCGAAGACGATACCGAGGAAGCCCGTCAGGCCTACGCCAAGCCGCTGGAGGTGATTGAGGGTCCGCTGATGGACGGCATGAACGTGGTCGGTGATCTGTTCGGTGAAGGTAAGATGTTCCTGCCACAGGTGGTGAAATCGGCCCGGGTGATGAAAAAAGCCGTTGCCTATCTGATGCCATTTATCGAAGCGGCCAAGGAAGAGGGCGACACCAGCGAGAACAACGGCAAAATCCTGATGGCGACTGTCAAAGGCGACGTGCACGATATCGGCAAGAATATTGTCGGCGTGGTGTTGCAGTGTAATAACTTCGAAGTGATTGATCTGGGCGTGATGGTGCCGGCTCAGACCATTCTCGACACCGCCAGAAAAGAAAATGTCGATATCATCGGCTTGTCTGGCCTGATCACGCCGTCACTGGATGAAATGGTGCATGTCGCCAAGGAAATGGAGCGGCTGGGCTTTGAAATACCCTTGATGATAGGGGGGGCCACCACCTCACTGATCCATACCGCGGTGAAAATCGAACCCAATTATCATGGCTGCAGTGTCTATGTGAAAGACGCATCACGCGCTGTGGGTGTCGCCCAGAAACTGGTCAGCCGTGATAGCAGAGACGGTTTTGTTGCCGAAGTAAAAAAAGATTATGAAGAAAAACGCGCCCGTCATACCGGTCGCAAGCGCACACGCCGTCAATTGCCTATTGCCGAGGCTCGGGCCAATAAAACCAAAATCGACTGGCAGTCTTATCAGCCCACCAAGCCGGCCAAACTGGGGCTGGAGGTCTTTTCAGATTATCCGCTGGATGAGCTGGTGGACCGCATCGACTGGACGCCGTTTTTCCAGTCTTGGGAACTGGCGGGTAAATTCCCCCGCATCCTGGAAGATGAGATTGTCGGTGAGCATGCCACGCATCTGTTCCATGATGCCCAGAAGATGCTCAGGCAGATTGTGGATGAGAAATGGCTGACTGCCAAAGCTGTGATTGGACTGTTTCCGGCCAACAGCGTCAATGATGACGATATTGAAGTCTACACGGATGATGAGCGTGGAGAGGTGCTGATGACGCTGCATAGCCTGCGTCAGCAGACCGAGCGCCCACCGGGTCGCCCCAATGCGGCACTGGCAGATTTTGTGGCGCCAAAAGAGACTGGTGTTAAGGATTATATCGGTGCCTTCGCAGTCACTGCCGGTATCGGCATTGATGAGCATGTCGAGCGCTTTGAAGCCGACCATGATGACTATCACAGCATCATGTTGAAAGCGCTGGCTGACCGCTTGGCCGAGGCCTTTGCCGAACGTATGCATGAACGGGTGCGTAAGGAATTCTGGGGATACGCCAGCGAGGAAAACCTTGATAACGACGCGCTGATCGATGAGAAGTATCGTGGTATCCGGCCCGCACCAGGCTATCCGGCCTGTCCCGATCACACCGAGAAAGGGCTGCTGTGGGAACTGATTGACCCAGTCACCCATGCCGATATGACGATTACCGAGTCGTTTGCAATGCTGCCGACTGCGGCGGTGAGTGGTTTCTATTTTGCGCATCCCGAGTCACGTTATTTCGGCCTGGGTAAAATCGATCAGGATCAGGTGGAAGATTATGCTGAGCGTAAGGGCTGGGACATGCCGACCGCCGAACGCTGGTTGGGACCGGCCCTGTCTTACGACGGAGATATCTGATGAATGACGATATCGTTGATTTGCAGACAAGACTGGCCTTTCAGGATGGCCTGCTGGAACAGCTGAATGAGGTGGTGACCAGTCAGCAACAGCAGATTGACCGGTTGGAAAGCCAGATTGCCGCACTCAAATCCCAGATGGAAAGCATGCATCAAACCCAGTTGATGCAGCAGAGTGACGAACCACCGCCACCGCATTATTGATTAAGATGCAACTGCCTCAACGCCATTGTCTTATCCTGCAGGGCGACAGCGACTGGCTCCAGCAACAGGCAGTGCAGGTCTATGAGAAAGCTGACAAAACCAGGCGTTGCTGGTTATCCGATCATCCAGATCGCGAAGAGGTAGCCATCAGCAGTAAGCAGGCTTTGCAGCAACTGGGTCGCAGCAACCAGATTATTATCTTTGATGCTCGTGATACGTTTTCCGCTGATGCCTTCGGTGCACTGATCGGCACACTCAGTGCCGGTGGCTGGCTGCTGGTATTGCTGCCCGCTGCATTGCCTGACTCGCTGTGGTTACAGCGTTTCCTCAAAATCAGTGAGCGCTATTCTGCAGTCAGTCGTATCCAGCAGGGCCAGACGCTACCTGAGATTCATTTCAATGAATTGGTATCACTACCAGATATCATGCCGACGCAAGAGCAACAAAAAGCGATTGAGTCCGTGTTGCATGTGGTCAGTGGTCATCGTCGTCGCCCCCTGGTCATTGCTTCGGATCGTGGCCGCGGTAAAACCGCCCTCCTGGGCATGGCAGCAGCTGAACTATTACAACAGGGTAAATCCCGGATACTGGTGACTGCACCCTCAATCAGCAATATCGAAACGCTGATGGAACATGCGGCTAAGCTGCTGAGTGGTGCGAAGCGCAGCCAGCACAGTCTGAGCTTGCAGCAATCTGAGGTTCGCTTTGTCGCACCTGATACTTTGCTTGCTGATAAGCCGCCTGCTGACTTATTGCTTGTCGATGAGGCGGCGGCCATCCCGGCGCAGATGCTTGAAGCCATGCTCCAGCATTATTCACGTGTGGTATTTGCCACCACCGAACACGGTTATGAAGGCACAGGCCGGGGCTTTGCCCTACGTTTCAAAAAGACCCTGGACAGCTTAACGCCGAACTGGCGGCAGCAAAGGCTGACGGAGCCGGTGCGCTGGGCGAATAATGACAGGCTGGAAGCCTTCAGTTTTGATGCTTTGCTGCTTGATGCTGAGCCGATCAACGCAGAACAACTACCCGCTGAAGCAGTGAGCAAAGCCGAGTTTGCCATGATCAGTAAACAGCAACTTGCAGCAGATGAAACCCTGCTGAGAGAAGTCTTCGGCCTGATGGTGCTGGCCCATTACCGGACCCGGCCTTCTGATCTGCAGATGCTGTTGGAGCGCGATGATATTTCGCTGCTGGTATTACAGGCACAAGGGCATGTGATCGCCTGCACCTGGCTGATGGCCGAGGCTGCAATGGCAGACAAGCTGGCGCAGCAGGTATTTAATGGTCGTCGCCGTCTCAAAGGGCAACTGCTGCCACAGACCCTACTGGCTCACTGTGGTGTGATGGATGCCGGCCGTTATCGTTATCAACGTATTATCCGGATTGCTGTTCATCCCGCTCTGAAGGGACAGGGACTGGGGAGCCGTCTGCTGCAGGACATTGAGAGTTATTATGCCGGCCGCTGTGATGCCCTGGGTACCAGCTTTGCACTTGATCCCATCTTGCTGCAGTTCTGGCTGAACAATAACTATGTGCCGGTCAGAGTAGGGCAGCAGGCTGATGAAGTCAGTGGACAGCGGGCCGGGATTTTACTCAAAGCCCTGAATGCCGGTGCTGAGACTGTAGTTTCCAAAGCTCGGCGCAGTTTTGCCTGTGCCTGGCCGTATCTGTTGCTACAGTCCCATCGAGGCCTTGATGTCAGACTGGTAATGCAACTGTCACGCAAACTGCTGCTGAATCTGCCCCCCAAAGGAGGGGATGATTTGAGGGCACTCAATGCATTTGCCTTTGAGCTACGTCCATTTGAGTCGACAGAGCCCTTGTTGTGGCAGTGGCTGCATCAACAAATGTCCGCCGGCGCGCTGGATAAGCTGCCAGCAGAGCAGCAGGCCGTACTGATCAAAAAAATTCTGCAGGGCCAGTCATTCTCTAAAGTTTCAGAGGCCCTGCAACTCGGAGGTCGCAGGGCCATTATCGAACGCTGCCGTCAGGCGGTGGCTGCCCTGATTAAAACAGCGTCAGAATAAGGCCTGTTCCCAACCAGATCACAGCCAGTACACAGAGCGTGTTCATTATCGGCTGCCCACCACCATGATGGTGGCCATGATGCTGTTGGTCCTGCTGCTGACGCTTCCAGCTGACAAACATCCATAATGTCGCCAGACCGAAAATCAGATTGAGCCAGAACTGATAATTAAGCTTGAAATGATCCTGCTCAGCCGGTGAAGTCCATTGACTGCGGTCCGGCAGCCAGTCAAATAATTGCAGGCCATAATGCAGCAACAGTGCAGTGACAATCAGGCAGGTGAACAGCATCAGCAGGATATATAGCGCCATTTTCCAACCGTAGTACTGGGCATTGATGCGTAGCACCGGCAATACCACCAGATCGGAAAAGATAAAGGCCATAACCCCGGCAAAAGCCACGCCTTCACCAAACAGGACATCGGCCAACGGAATATTGCCCATTGAGCCGATAAAGGTAAAAAAGGCGGCGATAGGGCCAACCAGTGTTTGCTGCAGTAAGGCCCAGAACCCCGGGTCATTACTGCCGGCGCCGATGAACATCCACTCAAAAAACGCGGTGGGGATAAAGGCAGAAATAATGCCGGCGACGGTAAAACCAATCAGCACATCCTTCCAGACCATCTGCCATTCCATCACATACTTCTGGCTGATGGCTGTCCAGATTTCCTTGTCAAACAGACGTGACCATGCATGGCCATCTTCATCATCGCTGTGACTGTGTTCCTGATTGCGGTCACGGGCCTTTTTAATCAGCTGCTTTGGGTTGCTGAGCATGATAAACAGCCAGGCAAACAATATCAGGATAATGCCGCCGACATATTCACCCACTACAAATTGCCAGCCCAGAAACAGGGCGATGACAAAACCAAGCTCAATCACGAGGTTGGTGGAGGAGAGCAGAAAAGCGATGGAGGGTGAGAAGTTAGCACCTTTCTGAAACAGGGCGCGGGTAGTAGCGAGGGCAGCGAAACTGCAGGAACTGGAGATAAAGCCGAACACGGTACCCACCGTCATGGACTTGGGGCCATCCCCCCCCATCAGTTTGCGCATTTCGTGGCGCGATACCATGACCTGAATGATGCTGCTAATGAGATAGCCCAGCACGAAGGCCCACAGCGCCATCCAGAAAAATCCTAAACTGGTGACTGCGGCCTCTGACCATTTATCGAGCAAATTAGCCATGAAGAACTCCTTTTGCCTGATTGGCCGTTCAGCCTAGCAGTCTGAGGAGACGAGGTAAATTTCCTGGCTTTCTGTGATTTCGATATTGAGAGGTGTCAGACTCTGGCCGCGACAGGGACCGGAAAAACAGTAGCCATCTTCTAATTGAAACAGCGCCCCATGTGTACTGCATTGAATATGCGTGCCTTCCATCGACATAAACGCATCCGGCTGCCAGTTGAGCGGGATGCCGAGATGTGGACAGAAATTAAGATAAGCGCGAATCTCACCATCCTGTTTGAGCAGGAAAAAATCGAGACTATCCTCGCCTATTTCAACCGTGAAGCCGCGGGTTTGATACTCTTCCAGTTCGTCGCTTTGACAGACAAAAATCTTTTTCATAACGCTTTATCGAGATTGGCGAAACCGGTCTGACCACACTTAAAACCGGCAAGACGACAAGCCTGTTTCAATGCCTCTTCGGCAGGAAAGCCATTCACTAATGCAGAAATCAGCCCGGCATTAAACGTATCTCCGGCGCCCAGCGTATCAACCACTTTTCCTGGTGGGAATGCAGGGCTGTGCAGGATGACGTCCTGATGTTTAAGCCAGGCCCCCTGTTCGCCCCAGCTGCAGGTTATCAGTACATCATGACTCAGACTAGCTAGGAAGTCAGCCGCAGACTGATAACCCTGACTTTGAGCATAGGGTTTCGAAAACATCAACACATCCACCATTTCAAATAAAGCCTCAATACCCGGACGCGGTTTTTCCACTTCCAGAGAACAGAGTAGTGTCGGATAGTTCAGTTTGGCCCATTGCAGCATTCGCGACAGCTCATCGATATTGCGCCCCTCAAAATGCAGCCAGTCATAAACTGATAAGTCGAGCTGACTGAAGTGAGAAAAAGGCAGTTCGGGGCAATCACGATAATGCACGATGCTGCGGCTGCCACTGGCTTCACTGAGCGTGATGTAGGAGGTCGGCATCTTGCCCTGGTCGAGCCGCTGGCAATGCTGGTAATTGATCTGATAATGCTGCAGATCCTGTTCGACGATGGTGGCGTCGGCTTCATTAATCAGCACGCCGCACCAGTCACATTCATGACCTTGCTGACTGAGCACCACCAGGGTATTAGTGGCATTGCCGCCGCGAACATGCTGTTGGGATATTGCACGCACTTCATCATCTTCAGCCGGGTAGCTGCTGACATGATTGATGATATCGATAGTGGCAATGCCGATGCCGAGAATACGGGCCATAAAATGAAAACCGGCTCACAGGGAGCCGGCTGTCAGGGGTTAGATTTCGTCGAACACGGCGCCGACTTTGTTGGTGATCTCGTCGATATCACCGGTGCCGGGAATCGCATGCAGCTTGTCTTGCTTCTGATAATAACCGACCAGCGGTGCAGTCTGATCTTCATAGACTTTCAGACGGTTGGCAATGGTTTCTTCATTGTCGTCCTCGCGCTGAAACAGTTCACCACCGCAGCGATCGCAATGGCCTTCGGTTTTCGGTGGCGACAGGTAGATATTGTAGATAGCACCACAATCTTTACAGGTACGGCGGCCGGTCAGACGTTGCATCAGTTCGTCGAAAGGCACATCCAGTAATACCACGCCCTGCAGTGGCTGCCCCAGTTGTTGCAGCATTTCATCCAGGGCTTCTGCCTGGGGTATATTGCGTGGGAAACCGTCCAGGATATAACCGTTTTGGGCATCTGCTTCCGACAGACGTTCGCGGATCAGGCCGATAACGATGTCGTCGGAAACCAGCGCGCCGGCATCCATAGCACTTTTGGCTTTTTTACCCAGCTCACTGCCGGCTTTGACTGCAGCACGCAGCAGATCCCCGGTAGAAATTTGCGGGATATTAAATTTTTTAGAAAGGACGACACCTTGGGTGCCTTTACCGGAGCCGGGGGCACCGAGAAGAACCGTTCTCATTATTAGCCTCTTTATTTATTTCATCATTAACTTAAATCAAGATGCGTCCTGCATCAGCATCACAGAACTCAGGCGATCAATCTGTTCGCCCACCTGCTCTAACAGCAGTGGCATCTGCAGTTCGCTAAGCCCTAATAGATCCCAGGCTGCCGGGTCGAGGGGCGGCACATGACTGTCACCACTGTGACCAAATGGCACCGCCGAGACCAGAATATCGGCGACATGGACGATTGCCACATCAATTGGAAACTCTTCAGCATCCGAGGGGCGATGGTGATAGCGTGCCACTTCCTGCAGTGAGTGGGGCAGGTGCCATTTTCGCGCCAGCGCATAGCCGACTTCAGTATGATCGAAACCGATAATGCGTTGCTCAGCCAGGAATTGTACTTCATGTCCGAATTCGGCGCTGCGAATTGCCTCACCGGCCAGTTCCGGCATTGACTGGTAAAGCACCAGGCTGCCGATATTATGCAGTAGCCCGGCGATAAAAAAGCGTTCGGTGGCTTTATGTCCGCATTCCTCTGCCAGCAGTTTGGCGGTAATCGCGGTGGCGAAACTGTGGTGCCAGAAATCATCCATATCGATCAGGGATGCCGGAATACCGCGGAAAGCATTGATAACGGAAGTAGCCAGCACCAGATGCATTAACTCGCGGGTGCCGACAATCGTGATGGCACGGGAAATGGTATTGATTTGTGATGGAAAGCCGTAGAACGGACTGTTGACGATCTTCAGCAAGCGGGTTGCCAACGCTGGATCGGTATTAATAACGGCACTGATGTCGTCGATTGCGCTGTCCGGATCCTGCACCAGTTTATTGAGTTGTAAATAAGTGCTGGGCGGTGAAACCAGCTCCAGCGATTTATTAACCAGGGCTTCCGGTGTCAGACTCATAAATGCTGCTCCGCTTGATCTTTAGCAGGCAGTTGCATCTGGAAAAGCACCTGCATCAGCGGGTGGTTCAGATCGACATAGCGAAACCGCTCTTCGCGCTTCTTTAATTCCTGTTCTGATAAAGTCGGCTGACTCATTGCAGACTCCAGTTGGCTTTTTCAGTCATTAGATTAGCAATGGAGGCGCCGAGTCTGCCAGCGAATTGATCCAGATAGTTGGGGCGGGGCGTGTAGTCAATCACATCTTCAGCACCGACCAGCTCGCGAGCAACTTTGCCTGTGCCGGCAAAGCCGTCAATCAGACCCAGATCAATCGCCTGCTCACCGGACCAGAACAGGCCTGAGAATAAATCATCGTTCGCGGCGAGTTTATCACCCCGTCCTTCTTTAACGATGTCGATGAACTGTTGGTGAATGGTATCCAGCATCTGCTGGGCATGTTCGATATCTTCCTGTTGCATCGGCAGGAATGGATCCAGGAAAGCTTTATGTTCACCGGCAGTTAATGAGCGGCGCTCAACGCCGATTTTGTCAATCAGGCCGGTCAGACCGAAGCTGTCCATACGGACCCCGATAGAACCGACAATGCTGGCTTTATCGGCATAGATTTCATCTGCCGCCACCGCGATGTAATAGCCGCCAGAGGCACAAACATCCTGGACCACCGCATAGACCGGGAAGTTGGGTCTTTCTGCTTGCAGACGTTTAATTTCGTCATTGATCAGACCCGCCTGTACCGGACTGCCGCCGGGGGTATTCAGCCTCAGGATCAAACCCTGGGCAGTTTCAGTTTCAAAGGCCTCACGAATCCCAGTAATCATCGCGTCAGCATTGGCTTCAGCATCTGCAGCAATGATGCCCTGGATATCCACCATCGCCGTGTGCGGGTCGGCTACCGTGGCGAGTTTTCCCGGTGAGTAGGCCAGCACCATAAAACCGACCAGGTACAGCAGAATAAGAAATTTAAAGACATAGCCCCAGCGGCGTTTGGCACGCTGTTCCTTGATAGCGGCGAAAGCCAGATCTCTCAGAACACTGCGTTCCCACTGAGTATCATCCGTTGGCTTGCGGGGCTTGTTGTCGCCGTTATCAGGCGGGAAATCTCCAAATGTCGCCATTTTATTCTGCCTTGAATCAAAAATGACATGATATCAGAACTGTTTTGCTGTGCGACTTAACCATGTCTCAACTTCGTACAAGTCATGCACGATCGCCTGTGGAGAACAGGCCAGCAGCTTGGCTTCATCATGGGCGCCATGCGTGATACCCAGACCATGAGCACTGGCGTTACTGGCCATCATCAGATCAAATTCGGTATCCCCGATCATGATGGCCTGATCAGGACTGACCCCGGTGTAATCCATTAATTCCATCAGCATCTGGGGGTGGGGCTTGGAGTGGCATTCATCAGCACAACGGGTGGCAATAAAATGTTCGCCAAGGTCGGTGGCTTTGAGGACTTTATCCAGGCCGCGGCGGCTTTTTCCAGTGGCAACGCCAAGGAAGATATCCTGCTGAGCAAGACGGGTCAGCAACGCACGGGCATTGGCAAACAGCGGTGTCTCTTCCGGGCTGCTGAGCCAGGTCTGTCGATAACAATCGGCGAGGCTGCTCCAGAGCACATCATTACCGGTCGGATAGAGGGTCTGGACGGCTTCATGCAGGCCCAAACCAATGATATGGCTAATTTGATGATCGGCCAGCGGCTCGAGTTCCAGCTTGGTAATGGCCTGGCGCATGCAATTGACGATGTGACCGGTGGAATCCATCAGGGTCCCGTCCCAGTCGAAGATAATCAGTTGATATTGACTCATGATGTTTGCAGATTATTGATCACGGTTTTCAGGTTGTCGGGAAGCGGCGCTTCCAGTTGTAGCGGTTCGCCATTGAGCGGATGCCTGATGCCCAGTCGCCAGGCATGCAGAAACAGGCGCTTGAGACCATAATTTTTCAGTGTTTTATTGAATTCGCGGTCACCATATTTGTCATCGCCTGCGACCGGGTGGCCGAGCCATGCTGAATGAACCCGGATCTGGTGGGTACGGCCGGTGTATAGCTTCACTTCAGTGAGTTGCGCCAGCGGTAGCAGCTGTTGTTGCAGAAACAGGGTTTTGGCTTTTTTACCAGCGGCGTCAATAACGACCATGCGTTCACCGGAAGATAAGGTATTTTTCTGCAATGACTGCTCGACCAGTTGTTCCTTGTTATCCAGATGGCCTTTGAGCAGCGTCAGGTAACGCTTATCGATCTCATCCGCCTGCATTTGTTGTTGCAGATTGAGCAGACTGTTGCGGCTTTTTGCGACCATCAGACAGCCGGAAGTATCGCGATCCAGCCTGTGTACCAGCTCCAGGAAGTCCTGTTCGGGTTTAATCACCCGCAATGCTTCAATCAGGCCCAGCTGAATTTGGCTGCCTGCATGCACAGCGAGTCCCGAGGGCTTGTTGATAACCAGCATGCTATCGTCTTCAAACAGAATATTGGCCAGCAGGGCCTGCTTCAGTGAATCACTGATTGTTTCCGGTGACGTTTTTTCCGTAACGCGCAGTGGTGGTACACGAACGACATCGCCGGACTGCAGCTTATAGGTTTGTTTGATGCGACCTTTGTTAACTCGCACCTCTCCTTTGCGCAAGGCACGATAGATTCGGCTCTTGGGCACGCCTTTTTCCAGGCTCAGCAGGAAATTATCAATGCGCTGTCCAGCCTGATTGGCGTTAATTTCCAGGAACTGCACTTTTTGCGACTGTGGTTTGTGGGCTGCCATGGTGAAAAGTCTGTTGAGTTGCCGCTGCCCTCAGCCATGGCAATTTTGCCACAGGCAAGGGGAAGAATTATGATGGTTATATTCTACCGAATGACGCTCAATAAAGCTGGTCTCGAAACACCCTGAATTGAATACCGCCTGCCGGTACAAGCACCACATAGCGGGGCCTGTCAAATTAGCAGTTGCTGCATGACCAAGAGGCTGCTATATTCGAACGTTGGTCCGTGTGTAAAAATGAGGTCAGTATACTGACTTCGGCCACGAAGACCTACTATTGCGTCGCTCCCTAAACCAAGGTCGATGCGGCGCCCGGAAAAGAAATATGACGGCTGAACAGGGGTTCAGCAGGTGGACTCATCGGGAGTCCGTGAAGAACATCAGGTTCACATGTCTTGATTGCCATCAGAAAGAAATAGAAAGACGCAACAGACAAGACGACATAAGTAATTAATTATCGACGGTTTCAGACTTAACCGCGAATAACAGCGATATCGCAGAACCCTATTGCGATCGACGATAAATTAGACCGGGAAATCATGGCCTGACGGAGGGCACATGAATGGACATTAACAGCAACAATTAATTACTGACACAGACAAAGTCGCTCTGTCGGCCCAACTGGCCCAGCGTCCACATCAAGTGGTGTGCGGCAGGACATGCGTGAATCTCAATTTTGAGGTTAATGCATGAAACGAATTTTAATTAACGCAACCCATTCAGAAGAGTTGCGGGTGGCGATGGTCGATGGCCAGCGTCTGTTTGACTTGGATATCGATACACCCTCACGGGAACAGAAAAAAGGCAACATCTACAAAGGTAAAATCACCCGGGTTGAACCCAGTCTTGAAGCCGTTTTTGTTGACTACGGTTCAGAACGTCAGGGCTTTTTGCCACTCAAAGAAATCTCCAAAAGCTATTTCAAAAAGCGTGATGGTGGTGAAGATAGTGGCCGCATCAACGTTCAGGATGTGCTTTCTGTCGGCCAGGAACTGGTCGTTCAAATCGAGAAAGAAGAGCGTGGTAACAAAGGCGCAGCGCTGACCACCTTTATCAGCCTGGCCGGCCGCTATCTGGTGCTGATGCCCAACAGTCCACGTGCTGGGGGTATCTCGCGTCGTATTGAAGGCGACGACCGCGCAGAACTGCAGGAAACCCTGCGTCATCTGGAAGTGCCCGACGATATGGGCATGATTGTGCGCACTGCCGGCGTCGGCAAGCAGCCGGAAGAACTGCAGTGGGATCTGGAATACCTGCTTCAGTTATGGACCGCGATTGATGTCGCGACTAAAGACCGGAGCGCGCCGTTCCTGGTGTATCAGGAAAGCAGCATCATCATCCGTGCACTGCGCGATTATCTGCGTAAAGACATCGGTGAAATCCTGGTCGATTCGCCCGAGGTGTATCAGACCGGCTATGACTTCATGCGCATGGTCATGCCGCATGAACTCAACAAGTTCAAGCTCTACCAGGACAAGGTGCCACTGTTCACCCGTTACCAGGTGGAAAGCCAGATCGAAAGCGCTTTCCGTCATGAAGTGCGTTTGCCATCCGGTGGCGCGTTGGTGATTGATCCGACTGAAGCGCTGATTTCTATCGACGTTAACTCGGCCCGCGCGAACAAGGGGGGCGATATCGAGGAAACCGCGCTGAACACCAACCTGGAGGCGGCCGAAGAAATTGCCCGTCAACTGCGTTTACGCGATCTGGGTGGTCTGGTGGTTATAGACTTTATCGATATGGGCCCGAGCCGCAATCAGCGTGAAGTCGAAAACCGTCTGCGTGAACATCTCAAAGCCGACCGGGCCCGGGTTCAGGTCGGTCGTATTTCGCGTTTCGGTCTGCTGGAAATGTCGCGTCAGCGTCTGCGTCCGGCTTTGGGCGAAGCGCATCAGGAAATCTGCCCGCGTTGTGCCGGTCTGGGTCATGTCCGTGGTGTTGAGTCACTCGGCCTTGCTGTACTGCGTCTGGTGGAGGAAGAAGCCACCAAGGACAAAATTACCCAACTGGTGGTGCAATTGCCTGTACCGGTGGCGACTTTTATTCTTAACGATAAACGGATGCAGATCGACGCCATCGAGCAGCGCCACAGCGTCAAGATTGTGCTGATTCCGAACCCGCATCTGGAAACACCGCATTACGATATCGAGCGCATCAAGGACGGTAATGTACCGCAGCAGGTCAGTCATCAAATGATGACCACACCAGAAGTGGAAACCCCGGTTGTGCTGCGTGATAAACCGGTCATGGAGCAACCTGCGGTAACCGGTATTTCACCGTCAGCACCAGCACCCGTGATCAACCGCGACAAAGACGTGCCGCAGAAACCGAGCCTGCTCAAACGTCTGCTCAATGTACTGACCGGTAAACCCGAAGCAGAAGCAGAAGAAGAAGTGGATAAGGCCAAAGACAAAAATACTGAGCCGAAGAAATCAGGTCGCTCGCAAAGCCGTAACAGCAATCGTGGCAACCGCGGCGGTAATGAGCGTCGCAAACCGCGCCGTCGTCCTGAGAACCAGGATAAGAGCGATGAGAGCAAGAAGCCGGAAGAGAAAAAGTCCGGCAGTGACAACAAGCCCCAATCCGACAGTGATGATAACGGCAAGCCTCGTAGCGGTAATGGCCGTCGTTCGCGTCGTGGTGGCCGTCGCCGTCGTTCCCGCCCAGAAACGGCAGATCAAGCCATCAGGCAGGAGCAGGAAAAGGGCAACGTTCAGCCTGATCCCAAACCGGAAGTGAATGGTAATGCGATACCTGCACCGGAGCCGGAAATTAACGGTAACCTGGTAAAACAGGACAAGGAACCGGAAGTCGACGGTAACAAGGTGCCTGCCAGTAAGCCTAAGCGCACACGTTCCTCATCGGGTAGCAGCAATCGCCGCCGCCGCACTGGGGAAAATAAAGACAGCGCAGTCGTGACCGAGGAGAGTAAAGCCAAGTCGTCCAGCGACGATAAGCCGGCCAAAGCCCCTAAACAGGACAAGGCCGAGTCTGCTGCCAAACAGGACAATGCGCCTGCCAGCGAGGAAAAGAAACGTGCGCCTGCTAAAGAAGAAGCAGAAACCAAGCCACGCGAAACAGGTGTAGAAAAAAACACCGCATCGGATGATAATGCTAAGGAAGAGAAATCCAAGGCCAAACCCGAAGCGAGTGCAACATCTCATGCCCAGGAAAAGTGATATTCCCTGTGAACATCTGCTGGCCTTAATCGGCCAGCAGGTCACTTATCATCAGCATCGCTGTGAAATCATCGAATTGCTGGATGGTTGTCAGCTGGTATTACAGGTGCTGGAAAATGACCATGATATTCAGCCAACCCAGTATGGGGAGGGGCACCGCACTGTGCCGGTGACTTACACGCTACCGGTGTTTGATGGTGAGGGTAATCTGCATGCCGAACTGGTGGCCGCAGGGCTGGACAGGTTACTCAGCCAGTATCTCCCTGACAGCCAATAGGTCCGCTTCTGTATCCACGCCGTGACCGGCACTAATCAAAGCTTCAGTCATATGAATCTTCTTACCATGGAATAGTGTGCGCAGCTGTTCCAGTGATTCCTCGGTTTCCAGCAGGCAAGGTGTCAGCTCGGAATAATGTTTAAGGAATGAAGCCCGGTAGCCATACAGGCCGATATGCCGGTAATGCGGTAGCTCGGGTGGCAGGGCTGAATCCGTATTGAAATGGTCTCGCATCCAGGGAATGGGTGCCCGGCTGAAATACAGCGCATAGCCGTTGCCATCCATCACCACTTTCACCACATTGGGGTCGAAAACCTGTTTTTCCTGTTGGATACGATTGAACAGGGAGGCCATATCCGCTTGAGGATGCTGCGCCAGATCGGCGGCAACCTGATTGATGAGCAAAGCCGGCAGACAGGGTTCATCTCCCTGAACATTGACCACAATATCCTCATCTGCAAAACCACGGTTTTGAGCGACTTCTGCCAGACGGTCGGTACCGGAACGGTGATGACCGGCCGTCATACAGACATCTGCACCGAAGTGGGTGGCCGCATCGGCAATACGCTGATCGTCAGTCGCAATAATGACCGTGTCGGCATCACTCTCACAAGCGCGCTCATAAACATGCTGAATCATCGGTTTGCCGGCAATATCCAGCAGGGGCTTACCCGGCAGTCGGCTTGATGCATAACGGGCCGGGATCACAATCTTGAAACTCATTGAGGCTTAAATCTCTTCGTCTGAGGCAAGTTCGCGTGCTTCTTCGGTCAGCATGACCGGAATATCATCACGGATAGGGTAGGCGAGCCGACAGCCGCGACAGACCAGCTCCTGACGGGCTTTATTGTAATGCAGGCTGCTTTTGCAGGCGGGACAGGCCAGAATTTCCAGTAAGGCATTATCCATCAGCGGGATCCTTTAATTTGTTCAGTATGGCTTTTGCCAGGCTGTCATCAATGCGGGCAGTCACCGGCAGGTACCAGTGATTTGGCCGGGCGAATGCCTGACATTTTACCGCATCCTTCTCGGTCATCAGTACCGGCAGTGCATCGGCAAAATCAAGATCGTCAGCATGAAAGTCATGATGGTCGTCGAAAGCATGCGGATGCACAATGATGTCCTGCTCGCACAATAAATCGAAAAAGCGCTGTGGGTGACCGATGCCTGCCACGGCATGCACTTCCTGCTCATGGAAAGCGGTAAGTGGCAGCTGCGTTTCCGTTTCGGCGAGATTATGCCAATGACTGGCCTCAAGTTGCATCTGGTAGCGCTGGTTGGCTGCCTCACCGTGATAAACCACGAAGTCGACAGTTTGCAGCCGAGTGAGTGGCTCACGGAGTGGCCCCGCAGGCAGGCAGAGCTTATTGCCGAAACGCCGCTGACTGTCGACCAGACAGATTTCGATATCACGTTCCAGTGCGTAGTGTTGCAGACCATCATCAGAAATAATCACATCACAGGCCTGCTGACTCAACAGGTGAACCGCTGCAGCACTGCGGTTGGGGTCAACGACGACGGGACAGTCACTGCGGCGGGCAATCAATACCGGTTCGTCACCGGCTTCAGCCGGGGCAGTCTCAGCCCTCACATCAAGCGGATATTGTTTTGCCTTGCCGCCATAACCACGGCTGATAATGCCCGGGGTATAACCGGCTTGTTTCAGCTGGTCACACAGCCACAGGACAAAAGGCGTTTTACCGGTGCCGCCGACACTGATATTGCCGACGACAATCACCGGGACCCGCATTTTGTGATGTGTCAGCCAGCCGCGCTGATAAGCGGCTCTGCGAGTGGCACTGATAAAGCGATAAAGCAGGCTCAGTGGTAATAACAGCCAGCGCACCGGATGCGGTCGGTACCAGCTTTCACTCAGCCATTTCATCGGATTTATGCCTGCTCCTGAAATTGCAGACGATGGAGTTCGGCATAGTGTCTGCCATTCGCCATCAGTTCACCATGGGTGCCGGTTTCCATGATCTCACCATTGTGCATCACCACAATCAAATCGGCTTTTTCAATGGTTGATAGGCGGTGCGCGATAACCAATGTCGTACGTTGCTGCATCAGGTGTTCAAGGGCCGCCTGAATATGTCGTTCAGCTTCGGTATCCAATGCTGAAGTGGCTTCATCCAGAATCAGAATGGGGGAGTCACGCAGCAGGGCGCGGGCAATCGCCAGACGCTGGCGCTGGCCGCCGGAAAGCAGCACGCCGTTTTCACCCACCTGGGTTTGCAAACCTTCGGGCAGGCGCTGAATGAAGTCCCAGGCATGGGCAGATTTAGCGGCGTCAATAATCGCCTGTTCGCTGATCTCGCCGGGCAAGCCATAGCGAATATTATTAGCAATAGTGTCGTTGAACAGCACGACTTGCTGATTCACCAAAGAAATTTGGCGCCTCAAGTCCGCTAGTTTGAGTTCATTGATATCAATATTATCAATCAGAATCTTGCCGTCGCGGACATTGTAGAAGCGGGCCAGCAGGCTCACCAGGGTGGTTTTACCACTACCGGAGTGGCCGACAAAAGCAATGGTTTGCCCCGGTTTGGCACTGAAGCTGATATGGCTCAATACCCGGCCTTTATCCTGGTTATAGCTGAAGCTGACATTACGGTACTCGATATGCCCCTCAGCGCGTTTGAGTTCACGTTCCCCATCATCGACTTCGGGATGCTCATCCAGCAGCTTGAAAATACTCTCTGCAGCGGCAATACCTGCCTGTAATTTAGCGTTGACCTTGGTCAGCCGTTTCATCGGCGTCAGCAGCATCATCATCGCGGTGATAAAAGAAATGAAATCACCGACCGTGATCGTGTCGAGCATCTGAGGCCTGGTCGCGATATAGATAACCAGCGCCATACCGACTGCAGCAATCAGCGCCGTCAAAGGCTGACTCACCGCATCGGTGGCAATTTTTTTCATCTGCTGGCGACGGTTCCCCTGGTTGACCTTATCGAAGCGTCTGGACTCATAGGTCTGACCGCCAAAGGTTTTCACTTCACGATGCCCTTCGATGATTTCGCCGGAGACATGACTGACATCGCCCATTGAGTTTTGAATATTCTTGCTGATGCGGCGAAAACGAATACTGACGTAATAAACCAGCAAAGCAATAAAAGGCACCGTGAAGAAAATCAGCAAAGATAAAAAACCACTGAGATAGAACATCCAGACCAAAAGACCGATGATAGTCAGACTGTCACGGATGATAGTCAGAACGGCATCAGTCGCAGCTGATGCCACTTGTTCTACATCGTAAACCAGCTTCGACATCAACTGGCCCGAGGTGCTGTGATCATAGAAAGGGGCGGGTAAAACCAGCAGCTTGTTAAACATCTGCTCGCGCAGGGTTTTGATCACATTGCGGGCAATCCAGCCCAGTCCATAGGTGGTGAAAAAGTCAGCCAGCCCCCGCACCAGAAACAGGCCGATAATGGCGAGTGGTATCAACTGAATCACATCGGGATCACGCTCGACAAAACCCTGATCCATCAGGGGTTTCATGACCATGGCGACACCGGTTTCGGTACCGGCATAGACCACCATGGCGAGCACCACGGCGACAAAAGCCCGCCAGTATGGCTTGGCATAGCTCAACAGGCGCTTGTACAGCTGTACAGCGCTGATTTCGACGTCGTTATCTGTCATTCGTTCTCTGTTCGGGTTTGTCGAGTGGCCAGGGTCAGCTTGCTGTAGCCCATCTGTTGGGCGGTATCCATAGCGGTCACAATATGCTGGTACTGGGCATCGGCATCAGCACTGATAATGATATGCGGATCCTGGTTATCACCGGCAGCGCTGCGCAATACCTGCTTCAGGCTGTCGCGGCTGACCACAGCCAGTGCTTCACCATTCACCAGAAACTGGCCATCGGCCTGAATCACGATATCAATGGGCTGCTCCTGCTCCACCATGGCTTCACCGGTGGCTTCAGGCAGATCCACCTTCAGCGAGCTTTCGCGGATAAAACTGGTGGAGACCATAAAAAACAGCAACAGCAGAAAGACGACGTCAATCATCGGTGTCAGATTGACATCGGGATCTTCAGATCGTTGTGGTGACAGATTCACGTCTGGTTTCCTCATCAACATCAAATTGACGTTCGCCATGCAGGATTTCAATCAGCTTCATCGCCTGTTCTTCCATACCGACGACCAGCTTGTTGATTTTGCCGCGGTAATAACGGTAGAAAATCAGGCTGGGGATCGCAACCACGAGGCCGGCAGCGGTCGTAATCAGCGCTTCTGAAATACCACCGGCCAGGGTTTCCGGATTACCCACACCCTCGGCGGTAATCACGGCAAAGACCTTAATCATACCGACTACGGTACCGAGCAGACCGATAAGCGGTGAAATCGCGGCGATGGTGCCGAGTGTATTGAGATTTCGCTCCATCGCGACGGTGACATGACGTCCAACGTCCTGAATGCTTTCCTTGGTGATATCGCGGGAGCTGTAGCGATTGGTCAGGCCGGCAGCCAGGATCTGGCCCAGCGGCGAATTGTTCTGCAGTGCTTTGATGCGCTGCTCATCGACCTGATTGTATTGCAGCCACTGCCAGATTTGCGTGACCAGCTCCGATGGCGCAATTCGTTTGGTCTGAAGGCTCCAGAAGCGTTCGGCGATAATGGCAATGGAAATTACCGAACAGATAAACAGCGGTATCATCAACCAACCGCCTGCTTTGAACAGTTCCAGCATGATATTTCGTCTCTGTTGATCCAATGATGACAGCGCTCATCATACGTGAAAAATGCGAGTCTCAGTAGTTTGCTGTCCACAGACCGGCGGCATTTTGACGCCAGGTCATGATGTTGCCATTTTCACGAAACTGAATCGCGCCATGCTGATCGCTGCGCAGAATCATGCTTCCCCGCTCAAGATATCGCTCAAGCACGTCTTGTTTAGGAAAGCCCCAGCGATTGCGGTAACCTACCGGAAACAAGGCATAGGCAGGGTTGACGGCTTGCACAAAGCTGGCAGTGGAGGAGGTCCGGCTGCCATGATGCGGTACCACGACAATATCGGCCTCAAGTTGCCCGCCATACCTCGTCAGTAGTTGATGTTCACTGTCACGTTCAATATCGCCCGGCAGTAACAGGCTGAGATTATCGGCAATGACTTTAAGCACGCAGGAGCGGTT
>CAYMEE010000001.1:36417-77681 GCA_964389455.1 uncultured Methylophaga sp.
CCGGTATCGAAGACCAGCGTATGCGAGCGGGTTTCCACGACAGCTGAAAGACCCTGTCCGACATCAAGCAAAGTGAAATAGATCTGGCCCTCCGCAGGTCTGTCTGGCTGATAGCTGACCAGAGCCACAACCGGTAAAAGCCCCAGCCACCTCGCCGGCATTGCTCGTGGCAATAACAATAACAGGCTCAGCAGGGCTATCAGCAGCGTCATTTGCCAGGGCAGTTCCGGTAGGCGCCAGTCGGCAAATGGTAACGAGGATAAGCAGTTCAGGAGCTGCCAGAGCCAGTGAAGTAAATCATCGGCCACTGAGAGCACAAACTGGCTGACAGTCTCAGTCAATGGCAACAGCAACATACCGGCCAGAATCAGGGGGACAACCAGAAAACTCACGAGCGGTACCGCAATCAGATTCGCCAGCGGTGATATCAGTGAAACCTGATTAAAGAAAATAATCAGCAATGGCATTAAGCCTAGAGCCAGCCACAGGTGAATCGAAATCCAGTTAACCCGATTTGGCGGAAAACGAGCGCTGCAGGTCAACAGAATCAGCGCGACAGCAGAAAAGGATAGCCAGAAACCGGCGCTGAGCACCGAGAAGGGATCAAACAGCAACACCACTATCAGACTGAGCGCCAGAATATGACTGGGATAGAGCGGCCGCTTCAACAGTAATGTCAGCATCACCGTACTGACGATGATCAGCGCACGCTGGGTTGGAATTGCCATTCCGGCCAACAGTGCATAAAAAAGAGCAAAGCTGAACCCGCCCAGTGCGCCGGCCTGTCTTGCCGGTAATAGCTTGAGGGTAAACAACGACAGACTCCAGCCCCAGCGGAACAGGAAAAATCCCAGCGCGGCGGCAAGACCAATATGCAGGCCGGAGATTGCCAGTAAGTGGCTGGTGCCGGTATCGCGTAATACCTGCCAGTGTTCAGGTGTCAGCTGTTCACGCTGCCCCACAGATAAACCCAGAATAAAAGGCAGATGTCGGGCGTCATTCAACAAACGACTGAGATTATGCTGAATATCCAGTCGCCATTTATCCAGATGCCAGGCAGGCGCTGGTTCTAGCAGTTGATTAGACGGGCTTTTACGGATGTAGCCAGTCGCGCCGATGCCTTCCATAAACAGCCACTTTTCATAATCAAAGCTGCCGGGGTTTTTCATGCCCGAAGGTGGTTTGAGCCTGACCTCAAGCTGCCAGCGCTCGCCGGGGTCAGGCAGTCTATCACCGGGGTCATACCAACTTAGTCGAATCAGTTTGGGGAAGGCACTATTGTCAGGATGGAAGTTGAAGCGTACCACCCTGTCATGCTGTTCAGGTATGGAGGCAATAACGCCCCTGAGCACAGTGTTCTGACCCACGAGATCGGCAGGCAGACGCTGGTCAATTCTGAGTTGCGCTTGAAATCCGGCCCATAACAGGCCGACAATGAAGGCGCTGAGCACGCTTTGTCTGAACCAGAATAAAAAAGGCAAAGTCACTGCCAGTAACCATCCATAGCGGGGCAGTTCAATGAGGTTCAGACACAATGTGCAGCCCAGCAAAAACGCGATGGCGGTTTTAACCATATATCCCTATAATGACGCCCGACTTTGCACGACTGAGACACGATGCCTCGTAAATTCCTAAAACGCATCATGCCAGATCACGAAACGATGCGCGAACATCCCCATTTGCGCAAGTTTGGTCAACGGCTAACCGAGCCCAGGCTCTGGCACCTGAACCGGCGTTCGGTGGCGGGCGGTATGGCGCTGGGTTTATTTGTCGGCTTTATGCCGGTGCTGGGTCAGATGTTTATTGCCGCCGCGATGGCAATTTGGCTCAGGGTCAACCTGCCGATTGCGTCAATGGCGGTTTGGGTGACCAATCCTTTCACTTTTGCGCCCATCTTTTTTTATGCTTACAAACTCGGTGCCTGGATTCTGGAAGTGCCAATGGGGCAGTATGCGTTCAGCCCTACCTGGGAGTGGTTCAGTTACGAGTTTCTGAAGATCTGGCAGCCCCTGCTCCTGGGCTGCACTATTATGGGCCTGCTGGCGGCGCTGGCCGGTGTGCTGTTTGTCCGTATTGGCTGGCGGTTGGTAGTGATACGCAGTTGGAGCAAGCGCCCTCACAAGCATCATTCACGCTCAGACGTCTGACTGTAAAACACCGTCCATCAGGGTCATGGTCCGGTCCATTTTGGCGGCCAGCTCGGTGTCATGCGTCACGATGACCAGCGCAGTGCCCAGATCCTGATTCAAGTTCAGCAGTAAATCAAAAATTGACTGTGCGGTGCGGTGATCCAGGTTGCCGGTGGGTTCATCAGCCAGCAGGCAGGTGGGCTCGGTAATCAACGCCCGGGCCAGTGCCGCGCGCTGTCTTTCACCACCAGACAGTTCCCCCGGTTTATGCGCCAACCGATGACCGAGGCCGACTCTGTCCAGTAATTCTTGTGCCTTTTGCTGCGCCGCTTTCGGTGCCATACCACCGATGACCAGGGGCATCGCCACATTCTCTACCGCAGTAAATTCCGGCAGTAGATGATGAAACTGATAGACGAAGCCCAGCTGCTGATTACGCAGTCGGCTGGCCGCTTTGTTGCCAAGGGCATGAATGTCCTGGCCACTGACCAGCACTTTGCCCTGAGTCGGGCTGTCCAGGCCACCCAGAATGTGAAGCAGGGTACTTTTGCCGGAGCCTGAGCTGCCGACAATGGCCAGCCGGTCTCCCTTGTTCACTTCAAGGTTAATATTTTCCAGTACATGGGTTTCCAGGCCACCATCGGTAAAGGACTTGGTCAGATTGCTGGCAGACAATACGGAATCAGTCATAACGAAGCGCCTCGGCCGGTTTTACCTGGGCTGCGCGCCAGGAAGGGTAGAGCGTGGAAAGAATCGACAACACAAAAGCGGTCACGGCGATGACGCTGACATCATTGTATTGTAGGTCTGAGGGCAGGCTGCTGATGTAATACACATCGGCAGGCAGGAACTGATAGCCAATGAGGTTTTCCAGTTTGGCAATCAGGGTTTCGATATTCAGCGCCAGCAGGATACCGCCAATGACACCCAGCGCGGTGCCAATCAGGCCGATCAGCGTACCCTGAACCATAAAGATCCCCATCACCTTGCCCGGCGTCATGCCCAAGGTTCTGAGGATGGCAATATCGGCACGTTTGTCGGTGACCATCATCACCAGGGTGGAAACGATATTGAAGGCCGCCACGGCGACAATCAGCATCAGAATCACAAACATCACGGTTTTTTCAGTCTTCAGAGCACGGAAGAAGTTAGCGTGCTGATAAGTCCAGTCGGCACCCCGGTATTGAGTCGGGACATCCTGCATGACCTCTCTCAACAACTGCGGCGCCCGGAATACATCATCGAATTCCAGTCGCAGACCAGTGACACCCTGATTGGGTATTTTGAACAGTTTGGCGGCATCACGAATATTCATCACCGCCAGCGCACTGTCGTATTCATACATGCCGATTTCGAAAATACCAACCACGGTCAGGCGTTTGAGACGGGGAATCACCCCGGCCGGTGTGGGGCTGACATGCGGGGTAATCATGGTGATTTTATCGCCGGTGACCACGCCCATTGCCATGGCCAGGTCTTTACCCAGAACAATGCCGAAACTACCTTCTTCCAGCGCCGCCAGCTGACCCTGAACCACTTTGTCACCAATGCTGGAAACGGTCTGTTCCAGCTCGACATCAATACCGCGAACCAGGGTGCCGCGAACACGATTGCCCTGACTCAGCATGGCCTGACCTTCCACAAACGGTGCTGAGTCCTGCAGATCCGGAAAGTCCTCAATGCGGGCCTGTAGACTCTGCCAGTCCTGCAGGGTACCGTCAGCACCAGTAATAAAGGCGTGGGAGGTCATGCCCAGAATGCGTTCCTTCAGCTCTTTTTCAAAGCCGTTCATCACCGACAGCACGGTAATCAGGGCGGCAACGCCCAAAGCAACACCGAGCATGGAGGTCAGGGAGATAAAGGAAATAAAGTGATTGCGGCGTTTAGCCCGGGTGTAACGCGTGCCGATATAGAGGCTGAGCGGTCTGAACATAGAGGCGCCAACTTTTAGAAAACGGGGCCGGCCGCTTCATGCGACCGGCCTCAGGTTATCAGGATTTTGCGTGAACGGTTTTGGTGCCGTCTTCGCTGCCGACCAGCAGGACATCTGCCGGGCGCATAGCAAACAGACCGTTAGTCACCACGCCGACGATATCGTTCAGGGTTTTTTCAAGCTTGATGGGCTCCATGATGTCGAGGCCGTGAACATCAAGGATGACGTTGCTGTTATCAGTAATAAAACCTTCACGGTAGACCGGTTGACCGCCCAGTTTGACGATTTCACGGGCAACATAGCTGCGTGCCATCGGAATCACTTCTACAGGCAGTGGGAATTTGCCGAGCACATCAACCTGTTTGCTGGCATCCACGATACAGACAAACTGCTTGCTTGCTGCCGCAATGATCTTTTCACGGGTCAAAGCACCGCCACCGCCTTTGACCAGTTCCAGGTAGGCATTGGATTCATCGGCACCATCGACGTAGACTTCGATTTCATTACATTCATTCAAATCAAAGACTTTGATGCCATTGGCTTTCAGTTTCTCAGTGGAAGCTTCTGAGCTGGATACTGCGCCTTCGATACGACCTTTGATGGTCGCCAAGGCATCAATAAAGTGGTTTACAGTGGAGCCGGTACCGACACCGACAATGCCGTCGCCCTTGATGTATTCCAGTGCTGCCCAGGCAGCCTGCTTTTTCATTTCATCAGCATTCATATGTGCTTCCTCTTGAATTCAGATTGCTTAAAAAATTATCCCGGCAATTATAGAGATAAATCAGCGTCAATGGTAACGTAAGCGGTTACGAGCCGTCTTTGTCGGCTTCACGGATTTTCATAACTGACTGAATTTGGATGGCAATGCTCACTGCATATGTAGAAAAGATCCTCAAAGCCCGGGTTTACGATGTGGCTCAGGAGACGCCGCTGGATGTGATGCCCAGGCTGTCAAAGCGCCTGCACAACACGATTCTACTCAAGCGCGAGGATTTACAGCCGGTATTTTCGTTCAAGCTGCGTGGTGCCTACAACCGCATGAGTCAGTTGAGCGAGGAGGAAAAAGCCCGCGGCGTCGTATGTGCGTCTGCCGGTAACCATGCCCAGGGGGTGGCGCTGGCTGCTCATAAAATGGGTATCTCCGCCATTATTGTCATGCCTAAAACAACGCCACCCATCAAGATCGAAGCAGTGCGGGCACTGGGCGCCGAAATCAACCTGCACGGCAACAGCTATGACGATGCCGGCGCGTTTGCCAAAGATATTTCCGAAAAAGAAGGGCGAACTTTTATTCACCCCTATGACGATCCGGAGGTGATTGCGGGTCAGGGCACCATTGCGATGGAAATCATCCGTCAGCATCCGGACCCCCTGCATGCGATTTTTGTCCCGGTGGGTGGCGGCGGCCTGATTTCTGGCATCGCGGCTTATGTCAAAGCCTTCTGGCCGGAAATCAAAATTATCGCTGTTGAGCCGGCTGATGCGGCCAGTCTCAAAGCGGCGCTGGAAGCCGATGAACGGGTCAAGCTGGATCAGGTCGGTCTGTTTGCCGACGGCACAGCGGTGAGGCAGGTCGGTGTCGAGCCATTCCGTATCTGCCGTGAGACCGTTGATGAAGTGGTCACGGTCGACAGTGATGAGCTGTGTGCGGCGATTATGGATATTTTCGAGGATACCCGCTCGATCGCCGAGCCTTCCGGCGCACTGGCTGTGGCTGGTGTGAAGAAATACCTGGCTCAGAATCCGATGCAGGACCAGCACATGGTGGTTATCGACAGTGGCGCCAATATCAATTTCGATCGTCTGCGTCACGTTGCCGAGCGTGCCGAAATCGGTGAACGCAGAGAAGTGCTGTTTGCGACTAAAATTGATGAAAAACCCGGTAGCTTTCAGCAGTTCTGCAAATCCCTGGGTGATCGGGGTATTACCGAGTTCAACTATCGCTATGCAGATGATCGTCAGGCGCAGGTGTTTGTCGGTGTTCGTATCAACGGCAAGGGTGAAGAGCGTCAGCAGCTGTTTGATTTACTGGATAAAGGCGGTTACGAATGGGTTGATTTTACTGATAACGAAATGGCCAAGTTGCATATTCGTTATATGGTGGGTGGCCATGCACCGCAGGTGACTGATGAGCGGCTGATCCGCTTTGAGTTTCCGGAGCGGCCAGGCGCTTTGTTGCGTTTTCTGACCCGTATCGGCAAGCGCTGGAATATCAGCTTGTTCCACTATCGTAACCATGGTGCGGCTTATGGCCGGGTGCTGGTTGGGATACAGGTACCAGAGGACTACGAGAAAGAGTTTCAGACTTTCCTGGATACGCTGGGTTACAGCTATTGGGAAGAGACCGATAATCCAGCCTATCCATTATTCCTGAAATAAAAAGAAGCCTGCATCAGCAGGCTTCTTTTCAACGGGATCGTTTACTGCAGATTGAGCTGCACGCTGCCTCTGACAGTTAATGTCACATCATTCTTACCACCCGCCAGAGCTGCTGGTGCGCCCTTGCTCATGCTGTCAGAGGCCATCATTGCGGCCCGCTCCATCATCGGTCTTGGCGAGAAATCATTGCCATCAATTGACAGGTTTACCAGCTCGTAACCGGAGCGATTGAATTCCCCGGCAACAACTCTGGCCTTGGATTTGAACTTGGCAATCGCCTCTTTCAGCAGTTCCTCCTTGATGGCTTCGGCTTTAGTGTCGGAAACCTGAAACTGCATCGACTGGATATTGGCCATGGAACTGATATCGGCAATCAGCTGGCTCATCTGATCGAACTCGCTGGTTTCCAGCGTCAGTTGCTGAGAAACCTGCCAGGAAGTGATTTTGCCATCATCGTAAACCGGGCGGGTGTTATAGCTCGACGTTTCGGCTTCAATGGCTTTGAAGTTTTTGATGGCATCCAGCACCAGTGCGGTTTTCTGATTAACCAGATCGGTGAGTTTGGCCGGGTCACGACCGCTTTCAGTCACCTCAAGCCGCGTCACCAGTTCGTCGTTTTCCACTTCGCGGCTAGCGCTGGCATCCAGATTGATAATGCCCAACTGCATGGCACTATCTGCCTGAGCGAGTGGAGACAGCAGCAGTAGGGGAATCAGAGCGAAAAAAGCTTTCATAGTCAGTCCTTGTGAATTGGCTTATGGGAGTCAAGAGTATCTCAACTCGGCGGTGTTTTCATATATCATGCTAGCCATTAGGCTGTGTCAGGACTGTGACTCTGATGCGTGAAATACAGTTCACCAGCCAGCCCCGTTTCATTTTTAAAATAAGCAGTAACAGAGGAAATTCATGAAAGCAGAACAAAAGATCCTGCCGGACTCAGCCAGCCTGATTAACGCCGCCGCAGAGCATTTTGTCGCCACCGCACGGGCTTCTATCGCCAAACGCGGTGTTTTCTATGTGGCTTTGGCCGGAGGTTCAACACCAAAAGGTCTGTACCAGAAACTGGCCACATCGCCGTTTGTCGAGCAGATTGACTGGTCACGGGTGCACCTGTTTTTTGGTGATGAGCGCTGCGTACCACCAACGCATGATGACAGCAATTTCAAAATGGTGCGTCAGGCGATGATTGATTTGGTGCCAATCCCAGCTGAAAATGTGCACCGCATGCCTACAGAGAGCAATGAACCGGCTGATGTGGCTAAACGCTATGCTGAGACCATGCAGGAAGTCATGGACGGCGCGCCGTTTGATTTGCTATTGCTGGGGCTGGGACCCGATGGTCACATCGCATCTTTATTCCCGGAAACACCGGCACTGGATGTTACCGACACCCTGACCACCAGTCTTTATGTCGAGAAGTTTGATTCCTGGCGGGTGACCATGACCTATCCGGTCATTAATGCCGCGCGTCAGGTCATCGTGTTTATTGCCGGTGAGGCCAAAGCCGAGATTGTCCGTGACATCAGCACTGACGCCGTTAGCGGACTGCCGGTTCAGCGTCTGGCACCAGAGAACGATTACTACTGGTTCATGGATAAAGCCGCCGCCGGACAGTAATCATGGCCTACCTTCTCGCAGCCGATATTGGAGGAACCAAAACGCTGATGCAGCTCAGCACGGCTGCGGGCGAGGTGATTCTGGCCGAGCGCTACCTGAGCGCTGACTACCCGGATTTTGAGCAGATGCTGTCGGCGTTTCTGACGCCGATTAGTGACCGTCGAGATATCATCGCCTGTTTCGCCGTAGCAGGACCGGTGCAGGGTGACCTCGCCCGCGTGACCAACCTTCCCTGGCAGCTCAATAGTCTGGAAATTAAAGCCCGGTTTGATTTAAAACAGGTGCTGCTGTGTAATGATTTTGAGGCCGTGGGCTACGGAATTGAGAGCCTGAGCGAAGAGGAGTTACTGGTGCTGCAGGCCGGTCATGAGCGGACCGGACCACGCGCCATTATCGGCGCTGGTACTGGTCTGGGGCAGGCATATCTGATCGCCAATGACCATGGCTGGCAGGTGTATCCAACTGAAGGTGGGCATAGTGATTTCGCCCCGGCAGACCGGACGCAGTTAAGGTTGTTTGAGCACCTGCTGGAGCGCTTCGGTCATGTCTCCTATGAGCGGGTGGTATCAGGCGAAGGACTGATTACCATTTACAACTTCCTGCGTGATTACCGACAATTGGAAGAAAATCCCGACTGCCGTGTTGCCATGGTCAATGACGATGGCGCCCATGCCATCAGTGTCTTCGCCCGCGACGGGGATCCGTTGGCCCGTGAAGCAATGTCGATGTTTTTCAGTATCTATGGGGCACAGGCCGGCAATCTGGCGTTAACGGTGATGCCCTCTGCTGGACTCTATATCGCCGGCGGTATCGCCGCCAAGAACCTCGAGTTACTGGAGCAGTCCAATTTCCTCGAGGCTTTCAACAGTAAAGGACGTATGCAGGACTTGATGCAGGGCATCCCGGTCAAACTCATTCTGCAACCGGAAGTCGGACTCAACGGCGCCCGCTTACTGGCAGCCAAAGCAATGTATAATTAAGTATGAGCGACGAAAATAATCACATTCAAGTTGATGTAGAAACCACCTATCTGGATCAGGAATCCGATCCAGATAAAGCGCGCTATCTGTTTGCCTATACCATTACCATCAAAAACCACAGCCAGGCTGCAGCCAGGCTGCTATCCCGCTACTGGAAAATTACCGGTGGCGATGGCCATGAACAGGAAGTGGAGGGCGATGGGGTCGTGGGACTGCATCCATACCTGGCTCCCGAACAGGAGTTTACATACACCAGTGCCGCCATGCTTGATACGCCGGTAGGCATGATGCAGGGCCATTACCAAATGGTTGGTGATGATGGCGAACAGTTTAAAGTGGCTATTCCGGCCTTCACTCTGGCCGTGCCCAGAACGCTACACTGAATCCTCATGGCGGTCCGGGGCTGTTAGCAGGAGACCGCAATGAGCATTAACAGGGAAAAATTGCTCTGGCTGATGATCGTCACAGCCAGTCTGTTCTACTCTGCCATAGACCCGGTTGCGGATCGTTTGACCTGGTTTATGGAAGTGTTGCCGGTGATGATTGCCATCCCGCTATTGCTTGCCAGTCACCGCACTTTCCCGCTGACCCAGCTCACTGTCCGTGTGATTGCCGTGTTTGCCCTGATTCTCATCGTGGGCGGGCATTACACATACGCTGACAACCCGCTGTTTGACTGGATTCAACAGGAGTGGGATCTGGCCAGAAATCATTATGACCGCCTCGGGCATTTTGTGCAGGGTGTGGTGCCGGCGATGCTGGGCCGAGAGTTGTTGCTCAGGACTTCACCTCTGGAACGAGGTAAGTGGCTGTTTTTCCTGCTCTGCTGCGTCAGCCTTGCCATCAGTGCCTGTTATGAATTTATCGAATGGTGGGCGGCTGAAATTAATCAGCAGGCAGCAGAGTCATTCCTGGGTACTCAGGGCGATAACTGGGACGCGCAGTGGGATATGTTCCTGGCTTTATGGGGCAGTATTTTGTCGCAGTTGTTGCTGGCGAAAACTCAGGATCGCCAGCTGAAGTCTTTACTTGCTTGAAAGCAAGCATTCACCTGTTGAGCCTTCGGCACATTCCCGGCCATCTATCCAGATCGCTCTGTCCAGCCTTGCCCCCTGAAGTTCGGCACCGCCAATTCGGGCATTACTCAGATCAGCATAAGCCAGATCGGCCCCGCTTAAATTGGCATAGGACAGGTCTGCCTCGGTCAGATCACTGCCGAACAGGCTGGCTTCGCTTAAGTTGCTGTAACTGAGATTAGCCTGTGTTAGCTTGGCGTAAGCCAGATCCACGCCGGTTAACAGAGAATTCATTAAATCTGCCTGGGGCAGCTGGCTGCTGCGTAAACTGGCACCACTGAGATCAGTGCCACTCAGAGACAGTTCCGGTTTCAAACAGTTGTCCCAATTTACCCCTGGCGCGGCAGGTGAAGCGCAGTTGGGCATAGGCACTGGGATCGTGGTGGGATAGAACGTTGCCAGCAGCACAATCGCGAGCAGAAGCACAAAGGTCGTCAGCAGAGGCCAGAACATTTTTTCCTGCCGTTGCCGGAACTGCTGCATTAAATAACGCCTTAATGCCCGATGAGAGGCGGTTTCCTCGGGCTCGGGCGAGCGGCGATCGCCGCGTCTTTTGCGTGCTTCTCGGGGCGGTGTTTTTTGTTGGTGGCGCCGGTCCAGACCGGTGCGCTCATCAAGGTAGCGCCGGACCTTGTCACCTTCGTCACTGTCAGCATAAAAAAACGGTTGCTTTGCCAGTGGCAGCCAGTGTTCACTATCAGCAGAGACCTCATCCTCCATGGACAGTCTGCCGATTTGTAAATGTTTGCTGATCACCGATGCATTGTAAGGCCCGGAAATTTCTCCCTGTCTACGGATGTACCATTGTCCATGTAAGTCACTCATCGGCCGTTGCTCTACGCAATCTTCTGATTGCTATACTAGCATTATGTTGAAATTGATAGCGTTTCCATGCAGATAAATCCTTCACTTGCACAGCAGCCGGAAGTGGTCAGGGAAGTGCCTGCGCGCTTACTGGCTGCCGTGTCAGAAGGTCATCGGGTCGAGGCGACCGTGCTGGCCCGCCTCTCGGCGAATACGATTCGTATTCAGGTGGGCGAGAGTCAGTATCAGATTAACAGTCGCCAGAATGTGCAGCCGGGGCAAACTTTGCAGCTTGAGCGTGTCGTTGAAAATGGCAGACCGGTCATTCGCATCAGTGCGGCTACGCTGGACAGTTTTCAGCCTGCAGCCTTGCTTAGACAGGGGCAGCAAATGGCAGTGGAAGTGATTAAAGTGCTGGCTCAGAACCGTTTACTGGTGACGCCGACATTGACCAGCCCAAGCCCTGCTCAGCCAGGTAATGGCAATACCTCAACACCCAGGCTACCGGCGCAGATTGAAGTCGATATCAGTCAGGTTAAACAAAGCTTTCGCCCCGGTGAACGTCTGGCACTGGAGGTGTTAAGGGAACAACCACTGGCAGTGCAGCTCAAGGCCGGCTCACCAACCCGGGCAGAGTTGATTCAGCAATATCAGCGCGATTTGTTGCCTCAGTTTAACCGCAGCGCCCCCGCATTGAGGGCGCTCAATCAATTGCCCGCTGAAATGACTTTATCGCAACCGATACGCCAGAGTCTGTCGCAACTGATGCAGGGGCTGAGTGAGCGTCAAAATCTGCAGCAGGCCGATGGCCTTCGTCAGGCATTAAATAACAGCGGACTGTTTCTGGAAAGTAGGCTTAAAAGCGCGTCGACGCAAACACCGCTGGGACAGGATCTGAAAGCCAATCTATTGCAACTCGCTCAGCAGCTGAGAACTGAGCTGGCGCAACCGGCTCAGACGCGGGTGCTGGATAATCCGGCCTTGATGCAGAAGCTGCCGGTTGAGGTTCAGACAGCACTCAGGCAACTGGTCAGCACGCCGCAGGAGCTCAAAAATCTGCCGGCACAGGTGCCACCGGCGCTGGCCAGTCGCGGTCAGACACCGATGCAGTTATTACTTGGTTTGCTGTCCGGCCTTGCCGGTCAGACGACTCAGTCACCTTCTCCCAACAGCCCGGCATCGCCATCCGCCAACCTGACCGGCGTTCAGGCCTTCATTCAGGCGCGGGAGATGGCTGCAGCGCCCGCTCAGCAGGCGGCGATAAGGGCGGCTGAGTGGCAGATATTAAGAGAGCTGCTGCGAGAGGTGGAATCGGCTTCGGCAAGGATACAATTCAATCAGCTGTCTATGCTTCGAGACCCGGATAACCCCAGCACTAACAATGTCTGGTTGTTTGATCTGCCGGTTAAAGACAAGCAGCAACTGGAAATGCTGCAGATGCGGCTGGAGCAGCATAAAGGCGATAAAAACAGCGGGGATGAGGCTATCTGGCAAGTGCAGCTGAACCTGGAAACGCAAAACCTGGGGCCGATGCAGGCCAGAATTAATCTGCATCAGCAGAATGTTCAGGTGGTATTACTGGCCGAGCGGCAGGAAAGCAGCGACATGCTGTCGCGATATATTGATGAGCTGAATCAGCGCCTCGACAAGCTCGGTGTGAATGTCAGCCATTTGAGTTGCCGGCAGGCGCCCATCACACCGCTGACCATAGAACCGGAACCGGGCTTACCCCGTCATTTGCTGGATATTTCAGTATGAGTGAGAAAGACGATATTCTTCACGCCATCGCGCTGCAATATGATGGAGAAAACGCACCCATCGTCACAGCCAGTGGCGAAGGTGCTATCGCCGAGGAAATCCTGCGCATTGCCAGAGAGCACAATATTCCGCTCAGGGAAGATGCGCTGCTGGCCGAATTATTGAGCGATTTAAACCTGGGGGAAGAGATCCCGCCGATGCTGTATCGGGTGATCGCCGAAGTCATTGCCTATGCCTATCTGGTTTCAGGCAAAGTCCCTGTAAATAAAAAAGAAAATTCTGATTGATTAACGTGTTGCGGGCCAGAGAATCGGCCTCAGCGATAAGGCTATTTGTCATAAACCTTATAAATAGCATTATGAAAATCACATTAAGTGTTGATTTTTATATATAAAAACTATATCGTCGAAACCATATTCATTTTGGTCAAACTGATGTAGCGACGATATTTAAATGAACACGGAAATCAAGGATCGTCTGCCACTGCGACCAGAGGCAGACCTAAGCTACAGTAAGCCGGTATCCACGGCGGCTGTCGCTGATCTCCTTGATGCTAAAATTATCATTGGCGGCTCCCGTGCCGCCGATACAGCCTTCACCCAGACGCTGCTGCAGGTCAGCGGCTTCAAAACTATCCTCACTGCGGCTGACGGAGACAGCGTCCTCGAGTTATTACGCCAGGGCATTTACAACGACATTTGTGATATCGATCTGCTGATCGTCGACGACGATCTGCCCGGTTTTGATGCCGAGGCCACGCGATTGATGATGGATCAGTTTGATGAGTGGCGGCTGATACCGATTATCCGTTTATGTCGCGAATCAAAGTGGGATCACGCGCAGGTACTGACCGATCTGGGCCATGGCGTCACTTCGATGCTATATCACCCAATGACGGCAGAATCGCTGCCACCGGCAATCATGACGGCGCTGGCGGTGAAACGGGAGCGCGATGTCAGTTTCCAGCACCAACTGCAACTGGAAGACGAACTCGCTAACCTCAAGGTGATGGAAGCCAGACTGCAATTTTCGGTGAGTCATGATGATTTAACCGGGCTTGCCAACCGTCGTCGGCTGGAACAGTCTCTGGATTTGAGTCTGACTCAGGTGCGTAATTTCATGAGCACCAGTGCCTTGTTCTATATCGATCTGGACAGCTTCAAAGTACTCAATGATGCTGAAGGCCATGAAGCCGGTGATAACCTGCTGGTCCAGGTGTCCAATACCCTACGGCGTTATTTCCGGGTCAATGATACCCTGGTGCGGATTGGTTCTGATGAATTTGCTGTGCTGGTGGATAACACCGATGAGGTGACAGTTCAAAAACAGGCAGAAGGATTGAAAAACCTGTTTGACGGTTACAGCTTCGAGCACCACGGCCATCACTATCACCTCTCGGCCAGTGTCGGCGTCAAAATAATCAAACACGGGGAAATCACGACGGTAGGCGAAATTCTGTCGCATGCCAATCAAGCCTGTTACACAGCAAAGAAACGGGGTCGTAACCGTGTGCACTTTTATAACCCGGAAGACCGTGAAATGCACACGCTGCGACACAGTGTTGAGTGGGCACCTCGCATTCGCGCAGCTTTGAAAGAAGGCCTTTTCCTGCTCGAATTTCAGCCGATATTTGCATTGGATAGTGCCGAAGTCACGCATTACGAATGTCTTTTAAGAATGCGTGGCGAAGGTGGGGTACTGTATTACCCGAAAGAGTTCATTCCGGTCGCGGAGGCGATGGGACTGATTCATCAGGTCGATTTCTGGGTTGTGGATCACGCATTGGATTTACTGCGTAGTATGCCCGAGCATATTGCTTTTGCGATTAACCTGTCCGGCAATGTGTTTTTGGATGAGAAGCTCTATCCGCTGGTGCAGAACAAGCTCAAGCAGACAGGCATTGATCCGGAACGTGTGGTGTTTGAAATCACTGAAACCTCGGCGATATCAAATTTCGAAATGACAAAGCGTATGGTCACCAGTCTGCGCTCACTGGGCTGTCGTTTTGCCCTCGATGATTTCGGTGCGGGTTTCAATTCCTATAGTTATCTCAAGCACTTCCCGGTTGATATTCTGAAAATCGATGGTGGTTTCATTACCGACCTGGACAATGATCCTGTCGACCAGTTACTGGTCAAATCGATGATTGATATCGCGCACAGCCTGGGCAAGAAAACCGTGGCGGAATTTGTAGAGCGCGAGTCTACGCTGGAACTGCTGCGAGGCTATGGTGTTGATTTTGTTCAGGGTTATCTGGTCGGAAAACCCCAGCCGGGTATCAATACCGCAAAAAAATAAGCCTAGTGCATGCCGGGCTGGTTATCCTGGCGACCATGCAGACGGCTGATTAAATGCGCCTCTTCATCACTCAGATTACAGTTATCAATCAGCTGGTCGATGGCAGCGCCTTTCCGTGCCAGACGTATAGCATGATCATATGCCGGTTGACTGTTGGCGGTTAGATCAATCGCATGCTGATGATCACGGATCTTGGTCAGCGTCTGTTCAAAACGCAGAATACGATCGTCAGTGCCGGCGGCACCTTCGCACAGCGCGGACAGCTGGTTCTGCAGGGTCTGGATTCGCTCCGACTGCAGCTTGTAGAGCTTCAGCAGGTGCATGCTGGCCAGGCCCATCACCAGAAACACGGCACTCATTACAGTTATCACAACGACTAGAGTCATTTGCGGCTCCTCACGCCACACTGGCGCAGTTAGACATATTCATCAATATGGCCCCCTTTATCATCATCGGGGTCTTTTTCTGCCGGTTTTTCGTCGGCGTCTTTTTCATCTTCGGGCGGTTTTTGCCGTTCACGCCGCTTGTCCTCCGGCGGGGGAGTCACCGGAGGACTCGGGGGAATCGGCATGGTGGGTCTGATTTCGTCCGCCATCGGATGTTCTCAGCCCACTAGAACCCGGCAATATCCGTGATTTCTTCCTGATCCAGTAACTTGTTCACATCGACCAGGATCAGCAGGTATTTGTCACGGTTACACACACCCTGAATAAAGCGCGAGCTGTCATCACTGACATTGGGCGCGGTATCGATTTCTGACTGGTGCAGGTAAACTACCTCAGCGACGCAGTCGACCAGCATGCCAATCACATGCCCCGACACCTCAACAATGATGATGCGGGAGCTTTCCGTTGGCTCCTGTGGTGGCAGTCCGAAGCGGGCACGGGTATCAATCACGGTCACCACATTACCACGCAGGTTGATAATGCCCAGCACATAGCTGGGTGCGCCCGGAACCGGCGCGATTTCAGACAGACGCAATACTTCCTGCACCTGCATCACATTGATGCCGTAGAACTCATCTTCCAGTTGATAGGTGACCCACTGTAGTACCGGATCTTCCGCCAAATTGTCTTTTTCGCTCATTGTCCTAACCTTCTGCCATCACTGTCAGTTTGTTGACAGCCTGCGTCAATCTTGTTGAATATTAAGCAGACTTCATGCCATCTCATTGTTTTCCAGCGCGCTGAAGAGGGCAGGAAGATCAATAATGCTATGCATTGAGTCAGCGATAACACCCCTGAACCACCGCCGTTGCGTAGTATCACGGCGCCAGTTAACCTGGTCTGCGTCGATAGTAATAATCTGGCTGATACCATCACAGGCGATGCCGGTCCGGCGCTCATTGATCAACAGAATATAGCCCGGCTGGTCGGTGTCATGCTGAGTGGTCTGAAGCAGGTGCCGTATATCCACCACTTCAATATGTTGCTCGCGATCACGGTACAAGCCCAGTTGCCAGCCTTTCCTTCCCGGTAGCTGATTCAGCCCTGATGCTGGCCAGTGCACGATATTACTTAAGGCTGAGACATCGAAGGCGAGCTTCATACCACTGATTTGGCATAACAGTAATTTATGGATTGACGCTACAGCGGTCGTTTCAGCTTGCTGCGCTTGCGTGTCGGACTCCGAATCCTCGGTGATCACAGGTGCTGGTTCAACCGGCATCGCCGAACTCTGAGGCATGGCGATAGCAGGGGAGGGTTTTTCCTCTACCGGTTTCGGCTCAGCCAGCATATCGCGGAAATAGACCGACAGCGCTTCTTCCTGCTGATAGATTTGTGTCTTAGCCATGAGAGCGTTGCGCCTCCGTTTGTATCAGCTGTTCCAGCAAACGCTGATAAGCCAGGCTGCCGTCTGCTTGCGGGTTCATTTCCGGTAATGGCAGCCCCAGTTTGCTGGCTTCACGAAACGCGGGGTCAACCGGCACCACATCATTCCAGACCTGCCCCTGATATTGGGTATGTAACTGTTGCAGTATGTCTGTGGCCGCCCTGGAGCCGCTGTCATGCATGGTCGGGATAATAAAGTAAGGTAGAGAGCTGCGGCGCGAATGATTGATCATCGACACCGTGTGAAGCATGTGCTCCAGCCCCTTCATTGACAGGAATTCGGTTTGTACCGGAATCAGCAGCCGGTCACAGGCGGCAAGCGCATTGATCATCAGCACGCCGAGCATTGGCGGGCAGTCAATAAACACATGCTGGAAGCGGTCTTTGAAAAAACTCAGGGTTTTGCGAATAACCAGCCCCTTGCCCTGGGTGGCACCCAACTGACGGTCCAGCGTCGCCATCGCCGTCGAGGCAGGCAGCAGGTAAATATTGTCATGGCGGGTCTTTTTCAGGCTCTGGAAAATGGCACCTTTGGGCGTGTCGTCCAGTTTCTGGAACAGGGTATAGATGCTGGTCTCTATTGAGTCCGGATCATAGCCGAGATAAGTCGTCATCGAACCATGCGGATCCAGATCGAGTATCAGCGTCGACTCGCCACGCTGAGCCAGCAGACTGGCCAGTGAAATCACCGTCGTGGTTTTGGCTACCCCGCCTTTCTGATTACAGACTGCCCAGACGCTCATGGCGTCACCTCTGCAGGGGGCGGGCTGTCATCAGCAGTGTCTGAAATGGGGGCAGTATTCTCACTGCCGGCCTCACTCTGCGCCGGATTGGCGGAATTAAACAACTCCATACTGCGGCGACTGGTATCTCGGCCTAACACCACCAGTACCACGCGGCGATTTTTCTGACGGCCTTCCTCGCTGCTGTTGTCGGCAACCGGGCGATGTTCGCCGAAGCCCGCTGCTGACATCCGTTGCGGTTGCACGCCATAGCGGTCAAGGAGGTGAACCACACTGGCGGCACGCGCCGCAGACAATTCCCAGTTAGAGGGGAAGCGCGGGGTATTAATGGGATTGTTATCGGTAAAGCCTTCTACTTGAATCGGGTTAGCCGAGCTTTGCAGGATATCGGCAACTTCACCGATGATGGGCACCGCCGCACGCTCGAGTCGGGCCTCACCACTTTCGAACAAAACCCGGGATTTTATTTCCAGTTCCAGCCAGTCATCTCCCTGTTTGATGATGACATCTTCTGACGCAATCAGATCAGACAGCGCAGTACTGAACTGCTGTGATAGATCATTGATGGTTTTGACATCCTCGGCGTTAGCTGGTGGCGGCTGATTTGGAACTTCAGGTAGCTCAATCTGAAATTCAGGTTCAAGCGGTTCACCGGGAGAAGGGGACTCCTCACCAACGCCACGGCTGATTTCACCAATCTGAATCGGATTTTCGCTGCGTGCCGATTCAGAGAACACGGCTTTCAAGGTTTGTGACAATACGCGGTATTTACCTTCATTGACCGCGGAAATCGAGTACATCACCACGAAAAACGCAAACAGCAGCGTGATAAAGTCGGCGTAGGAAACCAACCAGCGTTCGTGGTTCTCATGTTCTTCGTGTTTCTTACGGCGCGCCATCGCTACCTCAATTCAGGTAAGCCTGAAGTCGACTCTCGATATTACGCGGATTGTCACCATCCGCGACACCAATCAGTCCCTCAATCAACATCATACGAAGACGGGTGCGCTGAGCTACCACGGCTTTCAACTTGTTGCCGACAGGCAGAAACAGCAGGTTGGCCAGCCCCACACCATATATCGTGGCAACGAAGGCCACGGCAATGCCTGAGCCCAGCGAAGACGGGTCAGCAAGGTTACCCATGACATGAATCAGGCCCATCACTGCACCGATAATACCAATAGTAGGTGAGTACCCCCCCATCGCTTCATAGACCTTGGCGGCCTGGATATCGTCTTCTTCTTCCAGATCCAGATCGTTCTCCAGAACTTCGCGCAGCATTTCTGGCTCTGCCCCATCAGCAATAAGCTGCAGGCCTTTCTGAGTAAATAAATCGGTCTCTTCCATGGCCATCGATTCGAGTCTCACCAGTCCTTCCCGGCGGGCAACCTGATTCCATGCCAGAATTTTCTCAAGTTGGGCACTGGCTGACATTTTGGGCGGCATAAACACCCAGGAGGCTCGCCGCAGCGCGCGTAGGAAAGTATTCATCGGGGTCTGCAGCATGACCGCGCCCAGCGTACCTCCGAAGACAATCAGCATCGCTACGGAATTCAGAATGGTGTCGAGGTGGCCACCTTCCAGATGCTGTCCTACCAGTATGGCGCCGAAGCCGACGATAAGGCCGAGTATGCTGAGAATATCCATTATTGCAGCTCCGCCAGTTGTCGGCCGATATCGCTGACATCAAGGATTTTATCGGCAAGGCCGGCTTTGGCGACTGCCATCGGCATGCCATAGATTGTGCTGCTGGCCTGATCCTGGGCCCAGACTGTACCGCCCAGTTGCTTGATGGCCTGACAGCCGTCACGGCCGTCACTGCCCATGCCGGTGAGGATAATCGCCAGTGTCTCACTGGGGCAAGCCCGGGCAATGGAGCTGAAGGTGAGATCGACACAGGGCTTGTAGGTCTGGGTCGGGTCACCGTCTTCGACATGTAAATACAATCGGCCCGGACGACCTTTTACCAGCATCTGCTGGCCGCCAGGCGCCAGGTATGCAGTTCCCGGATTCAGGGCTTCACCATGCTCGGCCTGTTTGACATGAATCCGGCATTGATTGTCGAGACGTTCCGCAAACGATGGGGTGAAGGTGGCAGGCATGTGCTGCACCATCACAATCGGACTGGGGAAAGTAGCCGGTAACTGTGTCAGTACTCTCTGCAGAGCGACCGGGCCGCCGGTGGAGGTGCCGATAGCCACAAGTTCAGGTACATCAATCTGCTTGCTGTCACGGGGACGTGTTGCAGCGGGGGTGGCAACTGGCTGTAGGGTTTTTTCCAGGCTGGCGTGAAAGCCACTGGCCAGATGGTAAATGCGCTGACACAGTTTCTTCTGGGCTTCACTGCGATCAGAGGACAAATCCTCGAAGCGTTTGGGCAGAAAATCAGTCGCACCGGCTTCGAGTGCATCCAGAGTCGATTTAGCCCCGTCCGTGGTCCAGGTCGACAGCATTAACACCGGCGTCTGACGTAATGCCTTTATTTTACGTACGGCACTGATGCCATCCATGACCGGCATTTCCAGATCCATGGTGACCACATCCGGGCGCAGGCTCTGCAACTGATCAATGGCTTCCTGGCCATTGCTGGCAGTACCGACAACCTGTAACCGCGGATCGGCATCAATAATTTCGCTCAGACGCTTTCGGAAAAAACTGGAGTCGTCGACAATCAGGACCTTTACCGTCACTCTCGTCCCCTAGTAACCGCGGTTGGCGTAGGCTTTCATCAACTCCGGAAAGTCGAGGATCAGCGCGATGCGACCGTCACCGGTAATGGTGGCGCCGGCCAGTCCCTTGGTGCCGTGGAGCAGGGCGCCCAATGGTTTGATAACGACTTCTTCCTGTCCCAGCAGTTGATCGACCACAAAACCAACACGCTGGGTACCGACATTGACGATCACCACGTGTTCGATATCAGAGTCCGACTCTGTTGTTGGGTTGTAATGTTTAACCAGCCATTTGCGCAGATAGAACAAGGGCAGGGCTTTATTTCTGACCATGATGGTTTCCTGTCCATCCACCACATTGGTTTTTGACAGGTCCAGATGGAAAATCTCATTCACGCTGACCAGCGGGAACGCAAAAATCTGGTCTCCCAGCATGACCATCAGCGTCGGCATAATCGCCAGTGTCAGCGGCACCTTGATTGAAAGCGTGGTGCCGACACCAATTTCAGACTTGATATCAATCACGCCGTTAAGCTTGGAAATACTGGTTTTGACCACGTCCATGCCGACGCCGCGGCCGGAAATATCGGAGATTTCCTGTTTCATAGAAAAGCCGGGCGAGAAGATGAGCGAGAAGCACTCGGATTCGGTCAGTCTGGCCGCGCTATCCTCGTCCATCATGCCTTTTTCCACCGCCTTGCGACGCAGCACTTCAGGGTTCATACCGGCACCATCATCTGCAATGGTCAGCAGAATATGATCGCCTTCCTGTGCTGCCGCCAGCACAATATTACCCTGGCGCGGTTTACCGGCAGCTTCACGGGCATCCGGCATTTCGATACCGTGATCGACGGCATTTCTGACCAGATGCACCAGCGGATCAGCCAGGGCTTCAACCAGGTTTTTATCGAGGTCGGTGTCTTCACCACGCAGTTCCAGATTAATGTCTTTCTTGAGGCTGCGGGCGAGATCACGCACCACGCGAGGGAAGCGGCCGAACACTTTTTTAATCGGCTGCATCCGGGTTTTCATCACCGCGGTCTGCAGATCGCCAGTCACCACGGTGAGGTTATTGACCGCTTTAGCCATTTCCTCATTTTCAAAGGCGGCTTCCAGTGTGCTGATGCGGTTACGTACCAGCACCAGTTCACCAACCATATTCATAATGTCATCGAGACGGCTGGTATCCACCCGCACACTGGTGTCAGCCTGTTTGGCAGGCGCAGCCGCCTTGGCGGCAGCCGGTTCAGGTTTCGATTCCGGTTTTGTGTCTGACTGGAGTGCTTCTGTCTTATCGCTACCACCGGTAGGCGTTACCGGCTGCTGCGGTGCAGGCTCGGGTTTGGCCGCTGGCTGTTGCGATGTGGCTGGTTTGTCTGCAGTGACGGATTTTGCGGGAGCGGGTTTCTGACTCTTGCCCTGTAGTTGATCCAGTAAAGCTTCAAACTCTTCTTCCGTGATGTCATCACTGTTGCCGGCATCCGCTTTAGGCTCAGGCGCTGCCGGTTTTTCAGCCTCAGCTGACGGCTGATTACTGCCCGGCGCCGCATTGCCGTGCAGTTGATCCAGCAAGGCCTCGAACTCGTCATCGGTAATTTCATCGTCAGCACCAGTTGCTGCAGCAGGCGTGGCTTCCGGCTCAGGTTCGGGCTCCGGCTCCGGCACCGTTTGCTGGGGTGGCGTGAAGGGCACGCTGTCAGCATCCAGATAGGCGGCGAGTTGCGACAAGATGGCCGGGTCGGCAGCAGTGGGGTACTGGCCCGACTTCAGCTCGTCGAACATGGTATTGAGAATATCGAGCACCTTGAGGAAGGTGTCCATCATATCGGCATCGACAAAGCGTTCGCCCTGCCGTAACAGATTGAACACGTCCTCACCCTTGTGACACAGGTTAACCATCGCTTCCAGGCTGAGGAAGCCGGCACCCCCTTTAATGGTGTGGAAGCCGCGGAAAATCGAGTTGAGCAGATCGGTATCCTGGGGGCTGTTTTCCAGCTCCACCAGTTGCTCGTTCAGGCCTTCCAGTATTTCTTCGGCTTCGACCAGAAAGTCCTGCAGAATTTCATCATCGGTATCCAGCGTCATGCATCATTTCCTCAGAAGCCGAGGCTAGATAACAAGTCATCCACATCGTCCTGGTCATTGACCACGTTGGGGTTGTCCTTTGCGTTTATCTGGGGGCCTTCGGCTTTAATAGGGTCAGTTTCTTTTTTCTGTTTGGTTTCCTGCTGGTGTTTGCCAGCCACTTTGACCAGTTGCACCAGGTTATCTTCCACTTCTTCCACCAGATTGATGACCTGACGGATCACCTGTCCGGTCAAATCCTGGAAGCCCTGAGCCAGCATCATTTCCGACAGGTTGGCATGTACCTGGTCGGCATGGCCTTTGACGGTAGGCAGATAGGCTTCAATTTCTTTCACCAGTTGCCGGAATTCATCCGCCGTCATTTCCTTGTTACGGAAACGTTGCCAGCTTTCATCTATCTTTTCGGCAGTTTGGCGGAGTTCTTGAGCCAAAGGCAGGGTTTCATCAATATGCCCCAGTGTTTTATGCGCGGCTTCCTCAGTGGTGGTGATGACATAGTTCAAGCGATCACGGGTATTGGGAATGTCATTCTCGGTTAAATCAATCAGGCGCGAATCAACATTGAAGTTACTCAGCGCTTCATGCAGTTCGCGGGTCAGCTTGCCCACTTCCTGGAACAGCTGGCTTTCATGTGACTGGGTGAGGATGGTCAGTTGCTTGTTTACGGCGCTTTCATCGTTATTTTCCAGCGCATTGACCAGGGCGCGGGCAGCATCGAGCTGAATGTCTTGATTCGGGGAAGCCATGAGCGGGAAAGCTCCTTATTGTGCGTTGATACGTTCGAAAATCTTTTCGATTTTCTCCTTCAGAGTGGCAGCGGTGAAAGGTTTGACAATGTAACCATTCACCCCGGCCTGCGCGGCTTCGATGATTTGTTCGCGTTTGGTTTCGGCCGTCACCATCAGGACAGGCAGTGTAGACAGCTTTTCATCGGCGCGAACGGTTTTAAGCAGGTCGATACCCTGCATGCCCGGCATATTCCAGTCAGTGATCAGGAAATCAATGCCACCTGCCTGCAGAATCGGGAGGGCAGTCGTACCATCATCAGCTTCCTGGGTGTTGTTGAAGCCGAGATCGCGAAGCAGGTTTTTTATAATCCGTCGCATTGTGGAGAAGTCATCCACAATCAGGATTTTCATATTCTTATCCAAAACTAACCTCCAAAAATTACATAATCCAGTCACGAAGTTTGGATCGGAGCCGCAGCACAGTCTGGCTGTGGATTTGACTGACCCGGGATTCACTGACCCCCAGGACTTCTCCGATCTCCTTCAAATTCAGCTCGTCATTATAATACAGGCTCATCAGTAGCCGCTCCCGCTCTGGCAGGCCATCTATAGCCTGCGCCAGGGCAACCTGGAAATCATCATCCTGAACTTCGTCATCCGGCGAGGCCGGTGCAGCAGTCAGAGGGTGGGCCTGAGTTTCATCGTTATCGGTGAAATCATCCAGACTGAATAATTGATGTCCAGTCGAATCCTGCAGGTGCTGGTGATAGTCACTGAGGTTAAGTCCTAATGCCGCGGCGACTTCAGCATCCGTGGCATTGCGGCCTTTATACTGTTCGATTTCACGCATCTTCTCGGAAATTTCGCGGGCTTTTTTATGCACTGAGCGAGGCGCCCAGTCATTGCGGCGTATTTCATCGAGCATCGAACCGCGAATACGAATACCGGCGTAGGTCTCGAAACTGGCGCCCTGAGAAGCATCAAACTGATGTGAGGCGTCGAGCAGGCCGATCATGCCGGCCTGAATCAAGTCTTCAACCTCGACCGATGGTGGCAGGCGCGCGATCAGGTGATAGGCGATGCGCTTGACCAGTGCCGCATGATGTTCGACCAGTTCTGATTTTGATTGTCCTGATGCGTACATGGCAGCTCCGCTGTTCATGCCATTCCCATACTTGCCTGAATTAATCTCTCTACAAAAAACTCCATATGCCCACGCGGCTGTTTCTGCACTGGCCAGTATTCGATTTTCTTGGCCAGATGGGCAAAGGCGGTCGCGGCTTTGCTGCGTGGGTAGGCATCAACCACGCTGCGTTGTTTTTTAACCGCACTGCGTAAATCGTCATCAAAGGGTACGATGCCCATAAAATCGAGTGTCACGTCGAGAAAGCGGTCACAAACCAGTGCAATCTTATCGAAAAGTTCACGACCTTCCTGCACGCTGCGGCTCATATTAGCGATCACATGGAAGCGTTCGACACCGTGCTCTCGGCTTAACAGTTTGATTAAAGCATACGCATCGGTAATTGAGGCAGGTTCATCGCAGACCACCACAATCACTTCCTGGGCGGCCTTACTGAAACTGACCACGCTGTCTGCGATGCCCGCAGCACTGTCGATCAGTAGCACATCAATATGCTGATCCATTTCACTGAAAGCCTGAATCATGCCAGCATGTTCTGCGGTGCTGAGTTCGGCCATTTTCTGCACGCCGGAAGCAGCCGGAATAATTTTCAGACCGGCCGGCCCTTCAACGATGATATCCCTCAGGCTTTTGCTGCCGTCGAGCACATGCAGCAGGTTGTATTGTGGATGCAGACCCAGCATAACGTCGATATTGGCCAGACCCAGGTCGGCATCAAGCAGGACGACTTCCTTACCCATTGAGGCCATGGCGACACCCAGGTTGACGGTGACATTGGTCTTGCCGACACCCCCCTTACCGCTGGCAATGGCAATGACCTTGACCGGGCGTGGGGGATTTAGCTGGCGACGCAGGCCGGCGGCCTGATCCTGGGAATTTTCAGCCATAGGCGGCAAAACCTCCGTAACTGGACAGGGTTTGCGGGTCCAGTTGTTGTTCATCATTCATCAGTTCACTGGCCTGATTGACCAGGGTATTGGGTCGGGCCAGGCTCAAATCTTCCGGCACTTGCTGGCCGTTGGCGACATAAGCCAGCGGCATGTGATGGCGAATCATCGCGGAGATGGCGCCGCCCAGACTGCTGGCCTCATCCGTTTTGGTCAATATACAGCCACTCAGGTCAAGGTGCGAGAAGGCTTTAATAATATCATCCATACCGCTGCTCTGGGTGTTGGCAGACAGGGTCAGCAGGGTTTTCACTCTGGGTGACTGCTGTTTGAGCAGGGCAAATTTTTCGGTCAGTTGCATATCCCGCTGATTCATTCCCGCAGTATCTATCAGGATAAAGCGGCGATCAAGCAGGTCAGCAAGGGTTTCCGAGAGCTCGGCATGGCTGCGGGCAACACGAATAGGCACACCCAGAATGCGGGCATAGCTGCGCAGTTGCTCCTGACCGCCGATGCGGTAGCAGTCGGTGGTGACCAAAGCGACCTGGCGGGCACCATGTTTTAATGCACAGCGAGCGGCCAGTTTGGCAATTGTGGTGGTTTTACCCACACCGGTAGGACCAACCAGCGCATAGATACCCCCCTGTGACAGGAAGTCGTCATCGGACAGGCGGATTTGGCTGGCAAGGCGACCCATCGACTGACGCCATGCGGTTTCCAGATCATCGAGTCCAGCCATCTGGGCGGTAATCGATTTGGCAATTTCAACGTCCACGCCCATGCGCAGGAAGCGTTTCAACAACTGCATCTGGGTGGGGCTCTGACGCTCCATATCTTTCCAGGTCAGATCTGACAGCTGGTTCTGCAGCATGTCACGCAAGCTGGCGATTTCCCGGCGCATCTGTACCAGGGTCGGTTCCTGCGACCAGATATTTTCCTTCGGCGCAGGCTTGGGTGCTTCGTAACGGGGTTCCGGCGACGGGTTGATTTCCACTTTGGGTTGTTGCGGACGCTCGTCCATCAGTGGCTGCGACTGGCGGCGGAACTGGGTCTCGTCATAATCAGTGGCGGCGACAATTTCAATACCGCCATCGACCCGGATATTAGACAGGATCACGGCATCAGGTCCCAGTACTTCCCGGACTTCGCGAATAGCCTGACGGACGTCAGCAGCCTGGAAACGTTTGATTTTCATAAATCACAACCTCAATCTGTCACATTCAGCGGCCGATATTGGCCACAATCCTGATTTGTTTGTTGTCCGGTATTTCGTTGTAGGACAACACGTTCAGGCCCGGAATCGAGTGGCGGATGAAGCGTGAAATCCAACTTCTCAAGCCCGCTTGTACCACCAGGATGGCTGCATCACCTGTCATTTCCTGTCTTTGCGTGACTTCCTGCAGATTCTTGTGCATGTTCTCCGCCAGACCAGGTTCGAGGCTTGCGCCACCCTCACCGGATGCCTGAAGAGTCTTCAGCAAAATCTGTTCCAGTTCGGGGTCGAGCGTAATAATCGGCAGTTCATTCGAGGTGCCATTGATGTGCTGGATAATCGAATGACTCAGCGCCATGCGGGTTGCCGCGGTAATCGCTTCCGGATCCGGATTACGCGCCGCCTGTTCCGAGATCGATTCGGTAATGGTGCGGATGTCGCGAACCGGAATGTTTTCTTCCAGCAGGTTCTGCAGCACTTTCTGCACAGTGCCCAGCGGCACGGTGTCGGGCACCAGTCCCTCGACCAATTTGGGCGCCGATTTAGCGAGGTTATCCAGCAGGTGCTGTACTTCTTCACGACCCAGCAGATCATGGGCATGATTGTTCAGAATCTTGCTCAGATGGGTGGCGATAACGGTATCGACATCGACCACGGTATAGCCCTGGGCCTGAGCATGTTCACGCTGGCTGGTTTCGATCCAGACGGCATCAAGGCCAAAGGCGGGGTCCTGGGTATTAATGCCATCTAGGGCGCCAAAAACCTGACCCGGATTAATCGCCAGCATCCGGTCAGGATAGACTTCGGCTTCACCGAAAGTGACCCCGAACAGGGTGATTTGATAGGCGGTCGGCGCCAGATCCAGGTTATCGCGGATATGGACCGGTGGAATCAAAAAGCCCATTTCCTGGGAAATTTTCTTACGTATGCCTTTGATTCGGTTCATTAACTGACCACCCTGGTTTTTATCGACCAGTGGGATCAAGCGATAGCCGACTTCCAAACCAATCGGGTCCACCGGGCTCAGGTCATCCCAACTCAGTTCACGCTGCTCACGTGGTGTTTCCTGCTGCGGCTGCTGAGCGGCGACTTCTGCAGCGGTGGCAGCTTTTTGACGTTGATGCAGGTACCAGGCCGTAGTGCCACCAATCGCGGCCAGGATCAGGAAGGGAATATTAGGCATGCCGGGAATCAGCCCCATGCCGCCGATGATGGCGGAGGTAATCGCCAGTGTTTTAGGATTACTGGTCAGCTGACCGACGATTTGCTCACCCATATCCTGTTCCTTGGTGGAACGGGTAATGAGCAGGCCGGCAGCGGCGGCGAGCAGCAGTGACGGGATCTGGGCCACCAGACCATCACCGATGGTCAACAGGGTGTAATACTGAGCTGCCTGGGCAAAGGTCAGCTCATGCTGGGCCACACCGATAATGAAGCCACCCAGGATGTTGATAAAGAGAATCAGAATACCGGCGATGGCATCACCCCGGACAAATTTACTGGCACCGTCCATCGAACCGTAGAAATCGGATTCCTGCATGATTTCTTCACGACGGCGGCGAGCTTCGTCCTGATCAATCAGGCCCGCATTCATGTCGGCATCAATCGCCATCTGTTTACCGGGCATCGAATCCAGGGTGAAACGGGCACTGACTTCGGCGATACGGGTGGCACCCTTGGTGACCACGACGAAGTTGATAATGACTAGGATCGCAAACACGACAAAACCGACCGCATAGTTACCGCCGATAACAAACTCACCAAAGGCCTCGATGACATTACCGGCTGCCGCAGTACCCGTGTGCCCCTCCAGCAGAATGATCCGGGTCGAAGCCACATTCAGCGCCAGCCGCAGCAGGGTCGCTATCAGCAAAATACTGGGAAAAGCCGCAAAGTGCAGGGGTTTGAGCATGTAGATGCTGGCCAGCACAATCACCAGAGACAGGGCGATATTGAAGGTAAACAGCATGTCCAGCATGAAAGCCGGCAGTGGCAGTATGACCATGGCCAGCAGGGCCACCAGCAGCATTGGCGTAGCTAAGTGTCCGTTTACTACAGAGCGAAAACGGGCAGCCAGTACGTTGTTTTCCATCCAGTTTCCTTTAAAGCAGTCGGTCGGGATGCCCTCAAGCGGTGGTAATCCGCATCAGTTTAATCAGGCATCACGTCTCAAATCATCAGGTATTGGCAGGTCTTCCGTATTCAGATGCGGTTTGTTGCCACCCTGTTTCTGGTAGCGACGCAACTGGAACACAAATGCCAATACTTGAGCTACTGCAATATACAGACCAGATGGAATCTCATCGCCGATTTCAGTTGAATAATAAACCGCCCGGGTCAGCGGCGGCGCAGACAGAATGGGCACTTCGTTGTGATCGGCGACCATGCGGATTTGCTGCGAAATCAGATCGGCACCCTTGGCGACAACCACCGGCGCGCCGGATTTGGTTTGATCGTATTTCAGGGCCACGGCGTAGTGGGTCGGGTTGGTGATAACCACATCAGCTGACGGAATATCCTGCATCATCCGCTGCTGTGACATTTGAACCTGCATACGGCGGATACGGCCTTTCACCTCGGGGTTACCCTCGGTATTTTTCATCTCGTCTTTGACTTCCTGCTTGGTCATCCGCAGCTGTCGAGTGTGATTCCATATCTGGAAAGGCACATCAATCAGGGCAATCAGAATCAGGCTGGCGGTAATGGCAAGAAACACCCACAGCGTCAGATATCCGAGGTCGGCCATAGCGACCTCGACTTCCTGGCGACCCAGTGTCAATAATTGGTCACGGATCCCCCATAGAATCGCCGTGGAAATAACGCCGACCAGGATAAATTTCCCTAACGCTTTAGCGAGTTCAATCAGTCCCTGCGGACCAAAAATACGCTTCAGGCCTTTAAGCGGGCTCATACGCTCGCCCTTGGGAGCCATTGCCTGCGTGGAAAAGTTCCAGCCGCCAATCAGTGCCGGCGCGGCGAGCGCGGCCACAAGGGTCACAGCGAGGAAAATACCGACATCGAACGCCATAATTTCAATGCTTTGAATAAAGGTATTGACCATGGCATCGGTATCAAACAGTTGTTTGCGGGTCAGGCTGAAGGAGAGCGCCATGACCTCACCCAGGTCGGCGACGATATTTTCACCAATAAAAAACAGGCTGACTGCACTCAGGATCATCACCAGTACGGTCGTCAATTCACGGGATCGGGGAACCTGGCCTTTCTCTCGCGCCTCTTCAAGGCGCTTGGCCGTGGGCTCTTCTGTTTTTTCCTGTCCGCTTTCTTCAGCCATCTTGCTCTACCAGCAAACGCGCGGTCTGCAGCATCGTGTCACTCATATCAACAATGTGTTCGCCGACCAGCGGCAAGGTCACCATGATGATCAGAAATCCCAGCAGGATGGTCATTGGAAAACCGATGGAGAAGGGACTGATTTGGGGCGCTGCCCGCGACAGAATACCGAACGCCAGGTTGACCATCATCAGGGAACCTATTGCCGGTAATGCAATTATGACACCAGCCGCATACATCCAGCTTGCCTGTGCAACGACATCACGAAAATCGGTGGCGGTGAGTCCAGTGGGGCCGACCGGCATCGCACTGAAGCTTTCATACATCACGTGAATCAGCACCAGGTGGCCATCGATAGTGACGAAGATGAGGGTTACCATTACGAGGTAAAGCTGACTGATCACCGGCACCATGACGCCGTTCTGCGGATCGACCATCGACGCGAAGCCCAGCCCCATCTGCATCGCAACTATCTGACCGGCAACGATGAAGGCATTAAACAATAATTGGAGAATGAAGCCCATACAGGCCCCAATCAGGATTTGCTGGGCAATGATTAAAAGGCCGGTGGCACTTAAGGGATCGACTACCGGCATGTCGGTGGAGATGCCGGGAATAATCACCATACTGACAGCCAGGGCAAGCAGAAGACGAGCTCGGGCGTTAACAAAATTACTGCTGAAAATCGGTGCTACCATCACCATGGCAGCGATGCGGAAAAACGGCCAAAGGTAACTGCCCAGCGCGCCAGTGATTTCAGCAATGCTGAATTCCATCTGTAGCCTGGCCTAGCCGATCAGGAAAGGAATATCTTCGAACAAACGGCGGGTAAAGCTGATCAGCATGCTTAGCATCCAGGGGCCGGCCACCATTAATACCAACAGCGTGATAAACAGCTTGGGAATAAAGGTCAGCGTCTGCTCATTAATCGAGGTTGCAGCCTGAAACATGCTCACCAGCAGGCCGATGAACAGGGCGGGCAACAAAATAGCAGCGATCAGCACGCTGATGATCTGCAGGGTCTGTTGCATTACGGTCAGTACGGTTTCCGGCGTCATATATAAAAACTCGAGGCGAGGGTGCCCATCAACAGCGCCCAGCCGTCAATCAACACAAACAGCATCAGTTTAAACGGCAGGGAAATCAGCATCGGTGACAACATCATCATACCCATGGCCATCAACACACTGGCTACAACCAGATCAATAATCAGAAATGGAATAAAGATCAGAAAGCCAATCTGGAACGCGGTTTTCAGCTCACTGGTTACAAAAGAAGGCAAGAGCAGACTGTAGGGGATATCTTCCGGAGTCTGCATTTCTTCATAACCGCCGATTGATGCAAACAGTTCAATATCGGTTTCCCGGGTCTGAGCCAGCATAAACGATTTGAATGGGACGCCGGCGCGTTCAAACGCGGTGGTGAATTCAATCTCGCCGTCCATATACGGCACCACGGCCTCATCATAAGCCTGACCGAAGATCGGGTGCATGATAAAGATGGTTAGGAACAGGGCGAGGCCAATCAGAATCTGGTTAGATGGGGTCGACTGCACGCCCATGGCCTGGCGCAGAATCGCCAGTACAATGATGATGCGGGTAAAGGAGGTCATCATCATTAACCCGGCCGGCAGCAGGGTCAGCACGGTCATCAGTGCCAGAATTTGCAGGGTCAGGCTGTAGCTCTCGCCGCCCTCGGTATCGGTCACGGTCAAAGCCGGTATTCCCTGTTCGGCACCGAAAGCCAGCATGGGGGACAACATTAAAACCAGAACAAGCAGCAGGCGCATCAGCGTTCCCCCCGCTGTTGCATGATTTGACGTAATTTGCCGGCAAAGTCGGTGCGCTCGCCACTGTCAGCAGGCAGCGGTTTGTCGAGTTTATACAAGATGTTGACCTGTTGTGGCGTCACGCCGAGCAGGACCTGGTCATCGCCGATCTGAACCAGCACCGCCCGCTCACGGGTTCCGAGTGGCAGGCCGGCAATCACTTTCATTTTTCCGTTGGCAGCGGTGTGAAAACTGGTGGTGCGTTTCAGCAGCCAGGCGACCAGTACGATACAGCCCAGAACCAGAACCAGTCCCATAATGGTCTGTAACAGGCTCATTGCCGACAGGGGTGATGAACTCAGGGTTCTTGCACTCTCCTGTTGCTCGGCAGCGTATAGAGGAAATGACAGCAGCCAGACACTGCTACTGAGCAGCCATTGCTTTATCATCAGCGCAGCTTTTTGATGCGTTCTGCCGCACTGATGACATCAGTAAGGCGAATACCGAATTTGTCATTGACCACAACCACCTCACCGTGGGCGATCAGCGTGTCATTGACCAGCACATCCATCGGCTCACCGGCGAGGCGATCCAGCTCAACCACGGAGCCCTGACTCAATTGCAGCAGGTTTCGGATGCTGATTCGGGTACGGCCGATTTCCATTGAGATGGTAACCGGAATGTCCATGACCATGTCCAGATCGACATCCTTGCGTGGCTTGCCATCGTCATCCAGCTGAGCGACCGGGGCCGGGTTGGCCTGTTGTTGCCTGGCCTCAGTCTCGGCCTGTTCCTGCAGTGCCTCAGCCCAGGGATCATTGTCATCACCGCCGCCGGCCTCATCGCTCTGCTCTTCCAGTGCGGCTGCCCATTCATCGGCCAATGCCTGATCTTTTTGTTGGGTATCATCACTCATTTTTTCTTACCTTTCTTCAACTGGTATGTCGGTGTCTGGTCTTTTGGATGTTCAATCACTTCCTGAATTTTCAGCGCTGCTTTTTCATTGTGCTCACCATAGCTGGCACGGAACATCGGCACATCTTCGACCATGGTCACCACATGCTTGGGCATATCGATGGGAATGATATCGCCCGGCTTGAGCTTGATAATCTGTTCCAGGCTCAAGGTACTTTCTGCGAGATTGGACCAGAGCTCCACCTCGGCAATTTTGATTTCTTCGCGTAAGGCCTTGGCCCAGCGACCATCGTCCATGGAGCGGTCACTCTGCAGACCGGTATCCAGTAGCTCACGAATCGGCTCAAGCATCGAGTAGGGGAAGGTGATATGAACATCACCGCCGCCGCCATCGAGCTCGACATGGAAAGTCGAAATAACGACCACTTCACTGGGACTGACAATATTCGCGAACTGAGGATTCACCTCGTGACTGACAAATTCAAAATCCACTTCCATCACCGGAGACCAGGCTTCAGTCAAATCACGGAAACAGAGATTCAGCACCATATTAATGACGCGCAGTTCGGTTGCAGTAAATTCGCGCCCTTCGATACGGGCCTGAAAACGGCCTTCGCCACCGAAATAATTATCCAGGATGGTGAATACCAGTTTGGGTTCCAGCACAATCAGGCCGGTACCGCGAAGCGGATGAAGATGAATCAGGTTCAGACTGGTAGGCACAAAAAGGGTATGCACGTACTCGGAGAACTTCATCACCTGAACGCCACCGACGGAAATTTCCGCAGAGCGGCGCAACATGTTGAATAGACTGATTCGCAGATAACGGCCGAAACGCTCATTGATCATTTCCAAGGTCGGCATGCGACCGCGGATGATGCGTTCCTCGTTGCCGAAGTCATACGGACGCGGTTTGCCGGTGTCAGGGTCAATGTTCGAACTGGTCTCCAGTTCGCCGTCGCCCATGCCATTCAGCAGCGCATCGACTTCGTCTTGTGAGAGTATGTCGTGGACAGCCATGGTTATTGCATGAGGAAGCTGGTGAAATACACTGCTTCCAACTCATTCTCCAGTGATGTTTCGGATTTCAGAATCCGGTTAATCGTTTCCAGGCAGGCCTGTTGCAATGCCTGGGTACCCTCGCTGGTCAGTAAGCCGTCATAATTTTGACTGAAGAGCAGCATCAGCAATTCGTGCTGGACAGCAGGCAGGTGGGTCTGAACCGCATCAATGACCGCCTGGCTACGCGCCATCACTTTCATTTTCACCTGCATATATCGTACCTGGCCATCACTCTGTTCAGAGAAATTGACGATAAACGGCTCTTCAATGGTGTAGTAAACCGGTGCCTGTTTAACCGTTTCGGTCTGCTCAGCAGGGTCTTGTTCACCATTACCCATCAACATGAAGACGCCAAGTCCGATAACAGATAACAGCAAAACGCCAATAACTATCAGCAGAATTTTGGCAGTTTTACTGCTTTTTTCTTCAGCGACTTCAATATCGTCTTGTTTTTCAGCCATGAACGCTTTCCATTAAAGGTTTATTTTCAATTAGCAAAGAGTATGCCGTTATTGCAGGATGAAGCGGGTGAAATAGATCTGCTCCAGCGCATTGTTGCCGGTTTCTTCTGCCAGCAGGCCGCGGATTCTTTCCAGCGCCTGTTGTTGCAACAGCTCTCTACCAGCGACAGAGGTGATAGTGGCATAGCTTTGATCTGTGAACAGTAGCCGCAGCGAGTCCTGAATCATCGGCAGGTGGGTCTCTGCGCTCTGAATAATCTCGGGATCATCCGACTTTAATGCGACTTTGATCTGCAGATAACGCATTTTTTCATCGCTTTGTTTGAGAAAGTTGATGGTAAAAGGATCTTCAATCGCGTAGTAGGGGGAAACCGCAGCATCAGCAGACTCAGCTGCTTTCAGCGGTAAGGACAGCATCAGGCACAATGCGAGGCAGATAGAGATGAGGGGCTGAATCATTGCTTGCTATACTCCCGCTATTTACGTGAATGGAAATAATGCCGTTGATTATGACAAGCTTGGACTACAGGTTAAAGGGGATAAGACGTGGCTGACAGACCTGAAAGAACAGAACGGCGCTGCAACTGGCTGGATCGTATACTGACTGTGCCGCAATATGTGTTGCCTCAGCACACCCTGTCGGTGCTGATGCACCGCCTGACGCAAAGTCAGGTGGGCTGGTTCAAGAATGCTTTTATTCGCTTGATCAGCTGGTGGTTTAATGTGGATATCAATGAGGCCGCCTCGCCGCACCTGCAAGATTACCCCAGTTTTAATGCATTTTTTACCCGACCGCTCAAAAATGGCATCCGGCCTGTTGCTGAAGGGGATAATGTATTGGTATCACCAGTCGACGGTGCGATTAGTCAGTTAGGACCGGTCGCTGATGGGCGCATTATTCAGGCCAAAGGGCGCGACTACACGGTGGAAGAATTGTTGGGCGGAGATAAATCGCTGGCTGCTGAGTTCACTAACGGTCAGTTTGCCACCATCTACCTCTCGCCGCGCGATTATCACCGTATTCACATGCCACTGACCGGCACGCTCAGCCGGATGCGCTATGTGCCGGGTAAGCTGTTTTCAGTGAACCCGAGAACAGCGAGAGCGGTGCCGCGATTATTTGCTCGTAATGAGCGTGTGATCACGGTGTTTGATACCGAGTTCGGTCCACTGGTGCAGGTGTTGGTGGGGGCAATATTTGTCGGCAGTATGGAAACCATCTGGGCCGGCAAGATCACACCGCCTTACGGTGACGCGATTGAGGAATGGCGCTATGCTGATGAACAATCAATTCGTCTGACTAAGGGCGCGGAAATGGGTCGTTTCAATATGGGCTCCACAGTCATCCTGCTGCTGCCACCGGGCATGGCCCAATTTCAGCCCGAGTGGCGTGCGGGTGATCTTATCAAGCTCGGACAAGCCATGAATTAAGATGTCACATCCTCAGCCACCACATGCCGATGCGACGTCGTCCAGACAAATAGCCTGGCATGCACTGGATGTGGCTGAAATCCTGCAACGGCTGGACAGCGACGCGCAAGGTTTGTCGGCGACCCAGGCCGGCCAGCGCCTGTCCAGATACGGGCCTAACCGCCTTCCAGAAGGCGTCCGGCCCTCGCTGTGGCAGCGTTTCCTTGCACAATGTAACAACGTGCTTATCTATGTACTGATTGCCGCAGCCATCATTGTTTTTCTGCTTGGACACTGGGTGGATGGCACGGTCATCACTGCTGTGGTGCTGATTAATGCCTTGATTGGCATGATTCAGGAAGGTAAGGCAGAAGATGCGATTGCTGCGCTGGGAAAGATGCTCACCACCCACGCCGTGGTCAAACGTGACGGCAGTAAAACAACTTTAAAAGCCGACCAGCTGGTGCCTGGCGATATTGTGTTTTTGCAGGCGGGGGATAAGGTGCCGGCGGATTTGCGCTTGCTGAAAGCAAAAAACCTGCAACTGCAGGAAGCGATACTAACCGGTGAGTCAATGCCGGTTGATAAAACCGCTGAGACCATCGCTGCATCCACCCAACTGGCCGAACGCCAGTGCATGCTTTATTCCGGCACCCTGGTCACTTTCGGTCAGGCCAGCGGCGTAGTGGTGGCTACCGGGGCGGATACCGAGCTGGGCCGCATCAGCAGCCTGCTGTCAGAAGTACAGGAAATGACTACGCCGCTGCTCAAGCAAATCGCCTTATTCAGTCGTCAGCTCAGCATCATGATCGTCCTGATTGCGGTGCTGACTATGCTGGTGGGGATCCTGGCCCATCAATTTTCCCTGAGCAGCATGTTTATGGCGGCAGTCAGTGTGGCCGTCGCGGCGATTCCGGAAGGTTTGCCGGCCATTATTACCATTACCCTCGCTATTGGTGTGCAGAAAATGGCGAGCAAAAAAGCCATCATCCGCAGTCTGCCGGCGGTGGAGACGCTGGGATCGGTGACTGTGATCTGCACCGATAAAACCGGCACCCTGACCCGCAATGAAATGACGGTCACCGAAATCCTGACCGCCGCGGGGCAGGGTTATCAGGTGACAGGCAGTGGTTATGACCCGCATGGTGATATCCGGCAGGGTAATAACACGGTCGAGGTCGAATCAGATCAAGCACTGCAACAACAGATCAGAGCATGCCTCTTATGTAACGATGCCCGTTTGCAGCTTAAGGATGATCGCTGGCAGTGTGAGGGCGACCCTACAGAGGGTGCGCTGCTCAGCCTCGCCGCCAAAGCCGGTTTTGAAAGCGATTATGAAGAAGAATCCAGGCCCAGGCTGGATGTGATTCCCTTCGAGTCAGTGCATCAGTTTATGGCCACATTGCATCATGACCACCAGGGACGCCACTTCTGCTATCTCAAAGGGGCGCCGGAACGGGTGCTGGAGATGTGCCGCTTTCAGCATGATGGAAAAGAACTGGATCTGGCGTACTGGCAACAACAGGTCGGGGAAATGGCTTCCAAAGGCCAGCGCGTGCTGGCTCTGGCAAGTTTGGATTTTGAGGGGCAGAAGACGGAACTCGGTTTTGATGACGTCCAGCAGGATCTGACGCTGCTCGGACTGGTTGCGATGATGGACCCGCCGCGGGAGGATGCAGTCGAGGCCGTCAAGCTCTGTCAGGATGCCGGCATTGAAATCAAAATGATCACAGGCGATCACAGTGATACCGCCGCCGCTATCGCCGAAAGAATGGGCATGGCTTCAGCCGTAATCAGCGGCAGGGAGATAGAAGCGCTGGATGATGCTGCCTTACAACAGGTGGTCAGAGACAAATCGGTGTTTGCCAGGGCGACGCCCGAGCACAAACTCAAACTGGTCAAAGCCCTCCAGAAGAATGACGAAGTGGTGGCGATGACCGGCGATGGTGTTAATGATGCGCCGGCATTGAAGCGGGCCGATATCGGAACAGCCATGGGCCGCAACGGCACCGAAGTTGCCCGCGATGCATCAGATATGGTGCTGGCGGATGATAACTTTGCCTCTATCGTTGATGCGGTCGAGGAAGGACGCACGGTTTATGACAACCTGACCAAAGCCATTCTATTTATCCTGCCTACCAGTGCCGGCGAAGCGCTGATTATCATTGCCGCGATTGTGATGGGCGCGATGCTGCCGATAACGCCGGTGCAAATCCTCTGGGTCAATATGATTACCGCGGTCACACTGGGGCTGGCACTGGCTTTTGAGCCTGCTGAATCCGGCTTGATGGCACGCAGGCCGCGAGCAAGGCAGACGCCATTACTGACGATGGACCTTATCCGCCGTATCGTTTTTGTGTCGGTGGTGATGATGCTGGGCAGCTTCGCCCTTTTTATGCTGCATATTGAGTCGGGTCACAGCCTGGAAGCCGCCCGCACCGTGACGGTGAATACACTGGTCATGTTTGAGGTGTTCTATCTGTTCAACACCCGCTTTCTGACGGCGCCGGTGCTTAACAAGACAGGTCTGCTGGGCAACCGGATTGCCCTGCTGGCCGTGGTGGTGTTGCTGCTCTTCCAGTTGGGCTTTACTTACCTGCCACCCATGCATTTCCTGTTTGGCAGTGCGGCGATTGATGCTCACAGCTGGCTGCAAATCGTACTGGTGGCGTCTGTCATCTTGTGGCTGGTGGAGCTGGAAAAATGGCTCAGGAGAAAACAACAGGCATAAAAAAGCCGGCGGTTGGCCGGCTTTTTCGTTTCAGTCAGTCTGGACTCAGACGTTATTACGCCAGACGTGGCAGGAATCATCCTGAATACGGCTGACTTCTTCCGGACCCCAGGTACCTGCAGGGTAGGTGTGAATAAAGTCTTTGTCCTTAGCCCATTTGTTCAGAACCGGATCCACGACTTTCCAGGCCAGGTTCACTTCATCTGAACGCAGGAACAGCGACCGATCACCCTGGATGGCATCCAGAATCAGCGCTTCATAAGCATCCAGACGGTGTTTGGTTTCGTCTGATTCGACGGTTTCCAGCGCCACGGTGTGGTTTTTCAGTTCCAGACCTGGTTGCTTGGCCTGCAATTCGATACGCAGGGTATTGTCTGGCTGCAGACCCATGACGATCCAGTTGGCATGACTGTCACCAATCTTGGTGTCTTTGAACAGCTCCTGCGGTGTCTTCTTGAAGCGAATCGCAATCATCGCTTTTGATTCTGGCATGCACTTACCAGTGCGCAGGTAGAAGGGCACACCGCGCCAGCGCCAGTTGTCGATATAAATCTTCATCGCCGCATAGGTTTCGGTGACACTGTCGTTCGGTACTTCTTCGTCTTCCAGATAGCCTGGTTCCGGGTTGCCATTAACCTCACCGGCGGCATACTGGCCACGGAACGCATGCTGGTCGACGATATCTTCGGTGATAGGGCGAATCGCTTTCAGCACTTTCACCTTCTCATCGCGTAGTGATTCGTCATCCAGATCCGCTGGGGGCTCCATCGCCACCAATGCCATCACCTGCATCAGGTGGCTTTGAATCATGTCACGCAGGGCCCCGGAATCGTTGTAGTAGCCGGCACGGCCACCAACGCCCTGTTGTTCCGCGTGAGTGATCTGTACATGATCGATGTAGTTGCGGTTCCACAGCGGTTCCAGCAGCAGGTTGGCAAAGCGGAACACAAAAATATTCTGAACGGTACCTTTGCCCAGGTAGTGGTCGATTCGGTAAGTCTGTTCTTCAGTGAAGTTTTTGCGCAGTACGCCTTCCAGTTCTTCGGCACTTTTCTGGTCGAAACCGAAGGGCTTTTCCACCACCAGGTGACGCCAGCCGTCATCTTCTTTATTCATGCCGACTGCGGCCAGTTGGTCACCCACCACGCTGAACAGCGCCGGGCTGATTGAGAGATAGAAAACGATGTTTTGTGGGAAACCGTTTTCCTTGGTGACCAGTTTTTTCAGTTCGTGGTAGCTGAAAGCATCATTGATGTCGCACTTGAAGTAGTGAATGCGATCCAGAAACTTGTTCAGGATGTCGTTGTTGACGCCACCACGTGCTTTGGGAGTAACAAACTCGACAACTTGTTGTTTCCAGTCTTCCTGTGCCGCTTCACGACGACCCATGCAGATAATGCGGGTGTCGTCGGTGAGTCTGTTTTCTGCATCGAGGTGATACAGAGCCGGTAACAATTTTTTCTTCGACAAGTCGCCGGTGGCGCCAAAAATAACAATTGTACAAGATTGCATGATTTCTCCCGTTGCAGGCTATGTATCAGCCTTTGACCGTATATAATTTGCAGAATTGTACAATTTTTGGGAGATTCGCGTGCGAAAAATTCTATTTGCCAGTAGCGAGGTGCATCCGCTGATGAAGACGGGCGGCCTTGCTGACGTCTCTGCCAGCCTGCCGATAGCACTGCAGGAACACGGTCAGGATGTGCGCATCATCATGCCCGCCTACAGGCAGTGCCTGCAGCAACTGGAACAAATGGAAAAGGTCGCTTCCATCAAGCTGGATGGCTATCACCTTTCGGTCGATATTCTTGAGACCAGGCTGCCAGACAGTGAGGTTATCCTGTGGTTGCTGCATTCACCGTTTCATTATGATCGTGACGGTGGCCCCTACAGCCATCCTGCTGGCGGCGACTGGCATGATAATGCAGCGCGCTTTGCGCTGTTATCCCGAGCTGCGGCCGCGATTGCGATGAACGAGGCCGGTCTTAACTGGCAACCGGATATCCTCCACTGCAATGACTGGCAGACCGGACTGGCACCGGCTTTGATTGCGGGCAGGGAGAACCGACCGCAGACCGTATTCACGATTCATAACCTGGCCTATCAGGGACTGTTTCCCTATGAAGCCTTTCAGGCGCTGGATTTACCTGATTCACTCTGGCATCTGGAAGGGCTGGAGTTTTACGGCCTGATGTCTTTCATGAAAGGAGGGCTGATTTTCTCTGATCAAATCACCACCGTCAGCCCAACCTATGCAGAAGAAATATGCACCTACGAATTTGGTTATGGTTTAGAGGGGCTGCTGGCTTACCGGCGTGAGCAGGGGCGACTCAGCGGCATTCTGAACGGTATTGATTATCATATCTGGAATCCGGAAACCGATCCCTTCATCGCCAAACGCTTTTCGCTCAGTCAACCACGCAGTAAGGCCGAGAATAAAGCCGCGCTGCAGAAACAGTTTTTCCTGCCTGACAACAGCGACAGCCTGCTGATTGGGCTGATTAGCCGGCTGGTATCACAGAAAGGTATCGATCTGGCGATTGAAGCTATGGGTCGTGTGCTGGAAGCCGGCCATGATGTACAACTGGTCTGTCTCGGCAGTGGCGAAGCAGGTTTTGAACAGGATTTGCGCGTGCTGAGGGCTAAATATCCGGACCGGGTCGCGGTGACGATAGGCTATAACGAAGCCCTGTCGCATCAGATCGAAGCCGGCGCCGATGTGTTTCTGATGCCATCGCGTTTCGAACCCTGCGGTCTCAATCAAATGTACAGTTTGCGTTACGGCACCTTGCCGATTGTGAGAAACACCGGTGGGCTGGCCGATACGGTGGTTGACGCCAGCGAAGAAAACCGCAAAGCTGGTACAGCCAACGGTTTCTGTTTTGATGAAGCCTCGGTAAAGGCGCTGGAACAAGCGCTGCTGCGTGCTGTCGCATTGTTCGCGAGGCCGCGGATCTGGCGCAGCATGATGCTCGTAGCAATGCAGCACGACTTCAGCTGGGAAAACAGCGCCAACACCTATATTGATCTCTATCATCACATTGCGAATCGGTAATCTATGACTGACTATCAGCCTGTACTCAGTACAGTCGAAAAATTGTCTTTGCTCAGTGACAAAGAGCTGCGCCAGCATGTGCGCTTTCTCGGCCATATTCTGGGAGAGGTCATTGATGAGCGCGCTGGGCGCGAAGTATTTGAGACAGTGGAACGGTTGCGTAAAGGCTTTATCAACCTGCGCAAGGATGACAATGCCAGCCTGCGTACCGAACTGCTCGGTTTTCTCAATACACTGGATGCAACGACGCTACGTGAGGTGATTCGCGCCTTCAGTATGTATTTCAGTCTGCT
>CAYMEE010000001.1:77781-149271 GCA_964389455.1 uncultured Methylophaga sp.
TCAAACCGACCGTGCGCGATGAAATTAAAAACGGCCTGTATTACTTTAATGTCAGCCTGTTTGATGCGGTGCCACGGACTTATCGCAACCTGGAAAATGCGATCCGGCGGGTATACAGCGATGAGATCGATGCCGGTCAGAGTTATAGAGTACCGGGTTTTGTGCAATTCGGTTCATGGATAGGGGGGGACCGCGACGGAAACCCGTTTGTTACCGCCGAAACCACCGAGATGGCCATTCAGTTGCAAAAGCGCACCGTGATTCGCCGTTATCTGGAAGATGTGACCAAGCTGAGTTATATCCTCACCCATTCCCAGCCTTTGTGCTGGATTAGCGACGCGCTGGCGGAAGATATCGCTGAGTCTGAAAAGCGCTATGCCGGGGCCTTCCGCGCCAAGCCGGATCGGTTTCTGAACGAGCCATACCGCCGTAAACTCTATATGATGCGCCACCGACTGGAAGACAATCTGCGCCAGTTACAGCAGTATTTCCGTCCGGATCTGGAGCCCACTGCGCTGGGTCTAGCTTATGCCAATGAAGATGAACTGCTGGACGATCTCAATCTTATCTACGACTCACTGGTCGAGAATGGTGACGAGCAGCTCGCCGGGGCCGAGCTCAATGATCTCATCCGTCTGGTCGAAACCTTCGGCTTTTATCTCTACCACCTGGATGTCCGTCAGGAATCGACCCGTCACAGTGAGACGCTGGCTGAGGTCTTGAAAGCGACTGACCTTGAGCAAGACTATCTGCAACTCGATGAAGCGGGACGCCAGCGACTCTTGACCGAGTTGCTATCACAGCCAAGCCTGCCGGCGCTACCCATGTTGGAGTCTGATAACCAGGAAGTACTTAATGTCTTTACACTGATGACCCGTCTTCACAGTGAGGTCAGCAGTAAGGCATTCGGCAGCTATGTGATTTCGATGACCCATGAAGCCAGTCATATCCTGGAAGTGCTGACATTGGCGCGCTTTGCCGGATTATGTGGCTTTGATAACAACGGTGACAGTTTCTGTCATGTCCGGGTCGCACCGTTGTTTGAGACCATCGAAGATTTAAGTCATATCGAGCCAGTGATGTCCTCGCTGCTGGAGAACCCGGTCTATCGTCGTTTACTGGCAGATTCAGGCAATCTACAGGAGGTGATGCTGGGGTACTCCGATTCCTGTAAGGACGGCGGTATTCTTGCCTCCGGCTGGAACCTGTTCCAGGCACAGAAGAAAATCACGCGTCTGACCCAACAGCATGAAATCGAATGCCGTATGTTCCATGGCCGTGGCGGTACTATCGGTCGCGGTGGTGGCCCGACCCACGATGCGATTTTGTCACAGCCGATGGGCACCGTACATGGTCAGATTAAATTCACTGAGCAGGGCGAAGTGCTGTCATTCAAATACGGTAACGTTGAGACTGCAGCCTATGAGCTGGGTATGGGCGTCTCCGGTCTGATGAAAGCCTCACGCAGCCTGGTCACCGAAATCGGCCAGGTGGAACCGGCCTATCTCGATATCATGCAGAACCTGACCAAAACCGGTGAAGCCAGCTATCGCAAGCTGACCGAGGATACGCCGGGCTTTCTGGATTATTTCTACGAGGTCTGCCCGGTGACCGAGATCGGCATGATGAATATCGGCTCGCGGCCATCACACCGCAAACCCGGTGACCGCTCCAAATCCTCGGTGCGCGCCATTGGCTGGGTGTTTTCCTGGGCTCAGTCTCGCCATACATTACCAGCCTGGTATGGTATCGGCACGGCGTTGGAAGCCTGGCATCAGGGTGATGAAGATAAGATCGCGATTCTGCGGCAGATGGTCAGACAATGGCCATTTTTCCGAGCCTTGCTGAGTAATACCCAGATGTCTCTGTCCAAGGCGGATATGAATATTGCCCGCCGTTACGCTGCGCTTTGTGAAGATGCATTTCAGGGTCAGCAGGTGTTTGAGCTTATAGCGGCGGAATACCATAAGACCGTTAAACAGGTGCTGCTCGTGGTGGAAGCAGATTCCTTGCTGGCGGAACTGTCTTCACTGAAAAGTTCACTGCGCCGTCGTGAGCCTTATCTGGATCCGATTAACTATATGCAGATTCTGCTGTTGCAGCGTTATCGTGATAGTGCTCAGTCAGAAGACGATCGTCAACGCTGGCTGGATCCATTATTACGGACGATTAGTGCGATTTCGGCGGGGATGAGGAATACAGGCTAGGTCTTTTATCGGGATCAGTTGTAAGGGGAGAAGCCTCACGACAATCCGTCATTGCGAGGCTATTAGGCCGCGGCAATCTCCCGTAACTGGGTTTTTTTAACTGGAGTTGGGAGCGCTGCCGCGGGGCGTTCATTTATTTTGCTCGCCCAAAATAAACGAACCAAACAAAAGGCGCCCCAATGTGCTGGCCTGCGGCTTCAGTCGTCATTCTCTTTATTCAGGCGGTCGGCTAAAACTCGCTACGCTCAAACACTAGCCGCCCTCAGACCTGAATAAAGAGCATTCCTCGTCAGCACAAACGGGGATGTGGGGAATATTAAATACAACACTTTCATCGGCGATGCTTTAGACGAAATCAAAATACTTCAGCATGTCGAATCATGCTCCGATTTACTTATCCCCCTTATGTGCTGACGAGTAGCGCAGGTTTATCTGGATAAGGATTGAGCAGTGTCTGAGCGTAGCGAGTTTTGATCAATTCCCAGATAAACTGAGCAACGCAGTGAGGCCGCAGGCCAGCACATTGGGGCGCCCTAGGGTTGTTAGGGAAATGGGCGCGCATTTCCCTGACTCGCCATCAAGGCGAAACCGGCCTCGAAAAATGCGCTTAGATATCAGTGCTAAGAGACACATCTGAAATATGTCTGAAAGACTCATTTAGTCTAGCTAAAAAGTTCAGACTGAGTTGTTTGGAACAGGATTGGAATCTGATGGAGCGGACTCCTGTTCCAGAAGCCTGACTGTCGACTGCGTGGTCAACATAATCAATAACACCGCCGCGCCGAAGACATACAACCCCGGATGAATCTGAATACTGGCAATGGCACCCATCTTGACGGTAACAATCAGCATGGCCACCACCATCACATCCAGCATCGCCCAGCGGCCGTAATCGTGCATCAGTCTCAGTAGCTTCATCTTAATCGGATGCGGTTTATGGTCGGATTGCAGCAGCTTGAATAATAAGCCGATTTTGGCTAGTGGTATCAGCACGCTAAAACAGCCAATCACCACAAACAGGATGTACTGGCCGGCTTTCCACAGTTCGAGGATGCCTGAAATCACCGAAAACTCGTTGCTGATGACGATAAGCTGAGTAATGGTCAGCATCGGTAAAAACAGGCCGACGATAAGCAGTCCGCTGCTGATAACCAGCAGGCTGCGCAGCACAATCCGTCTACGGTGAGTGTTGAGAGGCTCAGGCACGATCTTTCTTGGCGATATAGCGCGGTTTGTCTTTGTCCTTGCTCTTTTTCTTATTGCTCTTGGCCTTGGGAGAAAGGCCTTTCATTTTGCGAACGGGCAATGCCTGACCGATGTGATGTTCCACCCGTTGCAGGTTTTTCTGGTCATTGGGTTCGACCAGATTGAATGCATTTCCGGGTTGTCCGGCACGGCCAGTGCGGCCGACCCGATGAATATAAATATCGCCGCGGAAGGGTACATCGTAATTGATGACATGACTCACCTGTGGCAAATCCAGTCCGCGTGAAGCGACATCAGTAGCGACCAGCACCTTGATAGTCCCCTGGCGGAACTTGCGGGTACGCTCGCGGCGGTCGGCCTGGGAGTAATCACCGTGAATCACCTGGGCGGAGATATTCTGTGATTGCAGATAGTCAGCCACTTCCATCGCCCGCTCTTTTTTGTTGCAGAACACCAGCGCGCTCTGACAGTCTTCCAGTTCCAGCGCGGCTTTCAGCAGCGCCAGTTTGTGTTCCCTGTTATCAGCGAGATAAACGCTTTGGCTGACCTGCTGTGCATACTGGTTGGCGGCATCAATGTCGATCCGCTGGGCTTCCGGTAGCAGCGCTTTGGCAAACAGCTCAACACCGGCACCGGCCAGTGTTGCAGAAAACAGCGAGGTCTGGAAGGCGGTTTTTATCGCGGCGAGCACATTGGCGACATCTGGCCCCTGACCCATGTCCAGCATGCGATCTGCTTCGTCAATGACGACATACTCCACTGCGGATAAATCGGCCTGTTCCTGTTCAACCAACTGCAGCATGCGGCCCGGGGTGGCGATGATAATATCGCAGCCCTGTTGCAGGTATTCTACCTGGGCAGCCGGTGACTGACCGCCGGTGACCATCGCAACACGCGGAGAAATTGCACTGGCCAGACGCTGAATCACATGTTGAGTCTGGAAAGCCAGTTCCCGGGTCGGGGCCAGGATCAGAGCCACAGCAAAACGGCCATCAGCAGGCTCATCCAGGAGTTTCTGAAGCAAAGGCAGTACGAACGCCAGCGTCTTACCGGTGCCGGTAGCGGCACAGGCCAGTACGTCTTCGCCAGCCAGCAGAGGCGGAATGGCTTCCTGCTGCACCGGGGTCGGGGTGGTATAACCTTCAGCAGCCAGTGCTTCAAGTAAAGGCTGGTCGAGCATCAAATCATCAAAAATCATTGATGGGAAATCCTGAAAGCCTGCACCTGGTTCTGCATCATCATCGGCACGATAACCAGGTTTTTCTCAGGCATGACCGTGTGGTCAGCGCTGCCCTGTTCAAATTCAATCAGGGTTTCACTGCGGCCATTGGGGTTGATCAATAGCAAACGGCCATTCATCCAGTCGGTAACCAGATAATTACCTTTTCCATCAGCCTCGACGCCATCGAGATTACCGACAGGCGTACCGTCACCCAGGCTTTGAATGGCGCGGGTTTCGATATCAATGACTTTGAGATGGCCCGGCACCTCGGTGGCAAATCCATCCGTCATCATGCCCCAACTGCCGATAATCAGTTTATTGCCTTCAACCAGCAGCCCATTGGGCGCTTCCAATTGTGAATCATCCATCCACAGGGAAAATTCGCCGTCAGCCAGGCGGTAGATCTGGTTGGTCATCATATCGCTGACATAGACCCGACCTTGCTGATCGATGGTGACATCGTTGAGAAACTTGGCCTGTTCTGCCGGGTAACGCGCGTCGATAGTTTTGCTGTTGATATCGATAACGACTAATTCATCGATATCGGCGACGTAGAGTAAATCATCTTTGATCGCCAGTCCCTTGGGGGCATCCAGACCATCTACCCAGTACAAATCTTCGATTTCACCCTCGTCTGAAAGCTGGCTGATAAAGCCATTCCCATCGACCGCATCCGGTGCACCATTGACGTTGGACACATATAGGGCATCGCTGCCCGGATGATAAATCACTGATTCCGGTGCCTGTAGCTCATTGGGGGTTTTCCAGGCCGGGGTCAGTGTGGTTGACGCATGGACGATTGAGGTGCTGAACACGGTCGCCAGCAGCACAGATAGAAGTTTCATTGTCACCTCCCTAATTCAGATAAACGCATAATAACAGGCACCTGACATCAATGCTCAGGCGCTCAATACCATCAGGCTGCCGCCGACCATAACGAGGCAGGCAGCGAGCCGTCGTAACACATGTTTTTCATTGAAAATGCGGTAGCCCAGGAATACCTGTAAGACCATACTGAGTTGAAACAGTGCCAGCGAATAAGCCACCAGTAACTGCGAGAACACCAGCATGGTCATGTACTGCATCAAAAAAATCAGGCAGCCCAGATAAACAAAGGAGTAAACCTGACTGCGGGCCAGGGCCAAATCGGCCTTGAAATTGTCATGTACAAACAGCCACTGGGCGAGCCCGGCCAGTGGCAGCCCCAGCAGGCACCAGAATACGGTGGTGGGCAGGGCGCCACCATCGATGACGGCGTTTTTCAGCGGCAGGGTGCCAATCGAAAACAGCAGGATCGACAAGAAACGAAATTGCACGCCTTTTTGCAGAAATAACTGCCTGAGACCGCCCTCATGTGTCTTGGGCGGAAACAGAAAAACGCTGCCAACCACAATAACGAAAACGCCGGCAAAGCCCTGCAGGCTTGGGACTTCGCCCAGAAACACCAACGCCAGCAGCATCGAAATCACGACCTTGTAGGCATTTAAAGGGCCGAACACCGAGAGGTCCGTTTTCGATAATGACATGACCAGAAACAACGTGCCGGCCATATCAAGCAGTGCGGCAAAAAAGATATTGATCCAGAAAGGGCTTGATAGCTGAAACGGATTAAACGCGAACAGCAGCGGCAGAGAGATGACTGCCAGCACCACATAAGACGCAAAAACGATAAAAAAAGGGTGCAACCCCCGGTGTGTCAGCTGTTTCTGAAAAACATTAGCAAACGCCGAGAACAGCAGGCGCCCCAGCACCACAAGGATTTCCAATGGTGATCACTCCCCGGTGGAAACGCTGCGATACTGCTGATCGGGACCGACTTCGTAACGGTTGAAAATACGGAATTGATTGTCTTTGTCGAAGGTGACGACCGTGAACAAATCTTTTTTGGCACCCATTTCCATACCCGGCGTGCCGACAGGCATTTCGGGTACCGACAGCCCCGTTATTGGCGGTTTTTCAACCAGCAGACGCTTGATATCCTGCGCCGGTACATGACCTTCAATCAGATAGCCATTGACCACGGCGGTGTGGCAGGAGCGCATCACGGTCGGTACTTGCTGTCGTGGCGCAACGGCCTCCAGGTTATGGGTGACCTGATCGTCGACGGTGAAGTTGTGTTTGCGCAGATGCTCAATCCATTTGTGGCAGCACTGACAGTTCGGGCTGCGATAAACCGTGATCTGCGTCGGCTCGCTTAGTGCCTTCTGGACCTTATCCCACTCACTGTCAGCGGCCAGCGGCAGGCTGACCAGCATCATCAAAGCAATTAGATAGTTCTTCATAAGTACTCAACAAAAATTTCTTTATCGCGGCTCTGGCTTTCGACATGCGCCAGTGCGGCCATCACAGCTTTTTCATTGGCAGCATCGGTCTCTTCCGGTAATGCATTAACCGCAATACCCGCCTGTTTGAAGAGTTCTAAATCAGACTCATTTTTCAGGCCCGGGTTCAGCCACAATTCGGCTTGATGGTTGAGGATTTCCTGTTGCGCTTCCTGCAACCCCTCAGCCGTGAAGATAATAAACAGCATTAGTTGTTCTCAATCGCGAGATAGGACTTCTCGGAAATCGCTGTCCAGGCGTCGTCCTTGTTACGGAAAGTCTGATAAGCCTCATAAATGCGTTTGAAAGCCGGATTGGCGGCGGCTTCTTCTTCCAGCGTTTCCTTAGTCATCGACTGGAGTCTGGCCAGCACATCATCCGGGAAGCGTTTGATCTCAATGTCATCACGGGCCTGGAGTTCTTTCAGGGCTGCCAGGTTTTTCTGTTCCATTTCCGACAGCATCAGGACATTTTCTGACTCGGCGGCATGGGTAATGATCGCCTGCAGATCCGGCGTCAGACTGTCCCAGGCACGCTTGTTAACGGTGAGTTCGAGCACCGTGCCCGGCTCATGCCAGCCTGGATAGTAATAGTGTTTGGCTGCGCGATACAGACCCAAACGCTGATCATGATAAGGGCCTATCCATTCAGTGGCATCAATGGTGTTGCGTTCCAGCGCAGTGTATACCTCGCTACCGGCCAGCAGTACCGGGTTACCGCCAGCCTTGGCAAAGACCTTACCGCCGAGGCCGGGAATGCGCATTTTCAGGCCTTCCAAATCTTCAACCGAATTGATTTCCTTATTGAACCAGCCGCCCATCTGCACACCGGTATTACCCAGCGGGAAGGGGACCACATGGAAAGGCTCATACACTTCACGCCACAGTTCCAGACCACCACCGTGATAGAGCCAGGCGTTCATACCACGGGGCGTCATGCCAAAGGGCACTGTGGAAAAAAACTGGGCTTCCGGCACTTTGCCGGCCCAGTAATAGGCACTGCCATGACCCATTTCCACAGTGCCCTGAGATACCGCATCAAAAGTCTGCAGGGCTGGAATCAGTTCACCACCGGCATAGACCTTGATGTTGATGCGGCCATTGGACATCGCATGAACATGCTCTGCAAAGCGTTCCGCACCTTCCTGTAATACCGGGAAACCGGGCGGCCAGGTGGTCACCATTTTCCAGTTATAGGTTTTGCCGTTGTCTACTGCAGCACTGTTCTCTGTCTGGTCTTCAGGACCGCAGGCAGTCAGCAGCAGCGCCAGCAGGCCCGGCAGCAAATAACGCAGAAAAGCAGGCTTTGACATGGTTGTTTCCTTATAAGACTTCTAACTTAGCATAAGCCAGCACCAGCCACTTGCTGCCGGCATGTTTAAAATTGACCTGTACCCTAGCATTTTTTCCGGCGCCTTCGGTATCAATGACAGTGCCCGGACCGAATTTCTGGTGCATGACCTGCTGGCCGGTTTTGAGTCCGGCCTCGTTGAGTTCGATAGCACCGGCGTTGCTGACGGTTCTGAGCCCTGGGGTAATGCGGTTACTGCGGGCACGCACTTCTTCAATACAGTCGAGCGGTAATTCACCGAGGAAACGAGAGGGGCGCTGGATCAGTTCCTGGCCGTAAAGAAAACGCTGTTCAGTGTAGAGCAGATACAAGGTCTGGCGAGCCCGGGTCATGCCGACATAGCACAGGCGGCGCTCTTCAGCGAGACGTAGTGGATCATCGCTGGATTTCTGGCCGGGGAACAGGCCTTCTTCCATGCCCACCATAAAGACCACCGGAAATTCCAGACCCTTGGCCGAGTGCAGGGTCATCAGCTGGACACAATCTTCCCAACGATCGCCTTGATTCTCTCCAGCTTCGAGCGCTGCATGAGCCAGGAAGGCATCCAGCTCAGTCAGGTTTTCGACTTCCTCGTCCTGCGGCCGGACAAACTGACGAGTGGCGCTGATGAGCTCATCGAGGTTTTCGATGCGGCCCTGGCCTTTTTCGGTTTTGTCCTTGGCAAAATGCGCGCGCAGACCGGACTCATCAATCACCAGCTGGGTCAGCTCATGCAGGGGCATATCCGGCTGCTCTGGCGTCAATGAATCAATCAGTGTCAGAAAGCCAGCCAGTGCATTACCAGCCCGGGCAGCGAAGGCTTTAGCCTCGAGCATTTCCTGCGCGCTATGCCACATCGACAGATTACGTTCGCGGGCGTACTGACGCAGTTGAGTCAGGGTGGCCGCACCAATGCCACGGGTGGGGGTGTTGACGATACGCTCAAACGCCGCATCATCCTGTCGGTTGGCAATAAGGCGAAGGTAAGACAGCACATCCTTAATTTCGGCCCGCTCGAAAAAGCGCAAACCACCATAAACCCGGTAGGGCATGGCGACTTGTAACAAGGCTTCTTCAATCACCCGTGACTGGGCATTGGAACGGTACAACACGGCACAATCACTGCGACGTCCGCCATCATCGACCCACTTCTGCACCTGACCGACCAGGTAGGAAGCTTCATCGCGTTCATTGAAAGCGTTGTAGACCTGGATCGGGCAGCCATCCTCATCCTCAGTCCACAGCTCTTTACCCAGCCGTTCGCTGTTATTGGCAATGACGGCATTGGCCGCTTTCAGAATATTGCCGGTGGAGCGATAGTTCTGTTCCAGGCGGATGGTGGCAGCCCCCTGGTAGTCTTTGTCGAACTGCTGGATGTTTTCGATACGGGCGCCACGCCAACCATAGATAGACTGATCATCATCGCCGACAATAAACATCTTGCCGCTGTCGCCGGCTAATAGCCGCAACCAGGCGTACTGGAGGGTATTCGTGTCCTGAAATTCGTCGACCAGGATCTGACTGAAACGCTGCTGGTACTGGGCGAGTATATCCGGGCGCTTGAGCCAGAGCTCATGACAGCGCAGCAGAATCTCACCGAAATCGATGACCCCAGCGCGCTGACAAGCTTCTTCATAGGCTTTGTAGATGGCCAGCATTTTCTGTGAGTAGGGATCGTTACCGGCCTGAATATCTTTAGCCCGCAGACCTTCATCTTTCTGTACATTGATATACCACTGTGCCTGCTTCGGCGGCCACTGAGCCTCATCCAGTTCCATGGCGCGGATGATGCGCTTGAGCATACGGAGTTGATCGTCGCTGTCGAGGATCTGAAAGCTTTGCGGCAAACCGGCATCTTTCCAGTGGGCGCGCAGCAGTCGATGGGCCAGTCCATGGAACGTGCCAACCCACATGCCTCCGGGCGGATATCCGAGCATTTCTTCAATACGGCCACGCATTTCCGCTGCGGCTTTGTTGGTGAAGGTCACGGCCAGAATATTGGCGGGTGAGAACCCCTCAGCCTGAATCAGCCAGGCAATACGGTGCACCAGAACACGGGTTTTACCACTGCCGGCACCGGCCAGAATACGGGCATGGCCCAAAGGCGCGGCAACCGCTTCACGCTGGGGTTTGTTCAGGTCGTTAAGTAGCTCGGAAACATCCATTCTTTGATTTGCGTTGACTTTAGTTAAATGCCGTTGCCGGATCGGCGGGAGGGCACGGCGAATTGATAGACTGGCGCAGACAAGCGGGGGTTCCGCGCCAAATCAGCTGCAGGGCAGCCCCACACCCGCAGGTGTGGGGAAAGGACATCATTACAGATTGCTGTCCAGGAAAGCGGCCAGCTGGGACTTGGTTAAAGCGCCCACTTTGGTTGCTTCCACTTCGCCGTCTTTAAACAGCATCAGAGTCGGGATACCACGGATACCATAACGCGGTGGTGTGTCCTGGTTTTCGTCGATGTTCAGCTTGGCAACTTTCAGTTTGCCAGCATATTCAGCGCCGATTTCTTCCAGCACGGGTGCAATCATTTTGCATGGACCACACCATTCTGCCCAGTAGTCAACCAAGACAGGGATGTCGGACTGTAGTACTTGGCTGTCAAAGTCGCCATCGGTCACGTTGGTGACGTTATCGCTCATGTTTCATCTCCAGTGGTATATAAAGTATCGTTGGATTATACCGGGCCTGGCGAGGTTATATGTTCAAACCTGCATTTCAGGCCGACTTAGGTATATACTCCCATGCGATAGAGCCTAACATTTTTTCCTATCATCAACGCTAATGCAAGTATTTATATGAGTGCACATCTAACTGACCAGGCCTTCAAAACCCTGCCTCTAAACCCCGCATTGCAGGCTGGCCTGGACCAGGCAGGTTTCGAGTTCTGTACCCCGATTCAAGCGCAATCCCTGCCTTTACTGCTGCAGGACAGGGATGTGGCCGGCCAGGCCCAGACCGGTACCGGTAAAACCATCGCTTTTCTGCTGGCCACGTTTCAACGGCTATTGGAAAAAGCCCCGCCTGAGAACTGGGACGGCAAACAGCCGCGCGCGCTGATACTGGCACCAACCCGTGAGCTGGCGATTCAAATCATGAAAGACGCCAAACTGCTCAACACCGAAGCCAATCTGCGGATTGCGATTGCCCACGGCGGCAAGGATTACCAGAAACAGCGTGATGCATTGAATGAAGGCTGTGATGTTTTGGTAGGCACGCCAGGACGGTTGCTGGATTATCATAAGCAGCGTGTGTTCAGTCTGAAATTCATCGATGCGATGGTGTTGGATGAAGCCGATCGCATGTTTGATCTGGGCTTTATTAAAGATGTGCGTTATTTCCTGCGTCGAATTCCGGCACCGGACAAACGCCTGGGCATGCTGTTCTCGGCCACGCTCAGCTACAAGGTCAGCGAGCTGGCCTATGAGCATATGAACAACCCTGAAAAAGTTCAGGTCGAGCCGGAAAAAATGATGGGTGATCGCATTGAAGAATGGGTTTATTACCCGGCCAATGAAGAGAAAATCCCGCTGCTGCTGGCATTGATTGAGAGACTGCAGCCTGAGCGCAGTATTATTTTTGTTAATACTAAACAGACGGCTGATGCGGTCTGGGGCTATCTGGAAGGCAATGGTCACAAGGCATCGCTGCTGTCAGGTGATGTGCCTCAGAAAAAACGCGAGCGGCTGTTACAGCATTTTCAGGACGGTGAATTCCCGTTTCTGGTGGCAACAGATGTGGCGGCACGTGGCCTGCACATTCCGGCCGTAAGTCATGTATTCAACTTTGACCTGCCTCAGGATGTCGAAGATTATGTGCATCGTACCGGGCGAACCGCGCGGGCCGGTGCCAGCGGTGTGGCCATCAGCTTTGCCTGCGAGGAATTTGTGTTCTCGCTGCCTGATATTGAAACTTATATCAAACATAAACTGCCTATTGCCTCGACCGCTGATGAAACCCTGATCGAGCCCAAACCGCCGGTGAAGCGTGAGAAGAAACCTGCGCAGCACCGCGGCAGAAAAGAGGAAGGCAGGCGTCGTCGTCCGCGTCGGGCAGGAAACCGGCAGGGCAAGGCCGCGGCCTCGATGAACAAACATGCAAATAAACAGTAACCGCCCCGCTGATTTTTATCCGCTGGTTCCGGTTGATAACCGGAACAGCGCACGGGCGCCGGTCATTTTTGAAGTTGAGCAAGTCAACAGCAACCTGAGCCCGGAGCGTGCCGACAATACTTCGGTGGTTATTGCTCCCGAGAGCAGCCGGGATGGCCAACAGGCCCGTTTTGTCAGAAACTTTATCAGCAGTGACCGTCGTTTTGATGGTGACAATGAGCAGGCGGCATTTCTGCCACGCGCCGTGCAGCAGTATCTCTTTATTAATGAAATACCGGCACAATCCTCAGCGGACAGAGGTCAGTTTCTGGATGAAATGGTTTAGTCTGCTGTTGGTAACACTGTTGATGACGGGCTGCGTGACAGCCTCGGGCAACAGCAATAATGGCCTTGAAAGACTGGCAAAAAGCGATATTGATGAGGTCATCGAGCTGCACCAGCAGGTCGTCATGCGTGACCTGAAAAAACTGATGGTCAAGCTCTACAAGCGTAATCCGGGACTGCGATATGACCGGGAGCTCAGAGATATCAAAGCCAGCGTCGAGCTGACCTTTTCACGTCCTTTTAATTTTAACTATGCTGAATACAGTCATATCAGGCGACCCACTGATATCGTGCGTCTTTCGCTAGATGAAACTTACCAGGGCGATCGGGTTCTGGCCTTTATCGTCGGCCTGCGGCGCATGCTGATGGCTTCTTATGACAACAAGACTGAGTTTTTCTACCTGACTAGCATCGACCAGCAAAAGCTATATAACAGTGCCCGCAATATCGAGATTGCCGCCTGGCTGCTGGCAAAAAGCCGTGATAAAGAGGGTAACTTACTCATGCTCAGTGACAGCCTCGCTGATGAAAAACGCAACCTGAGCTACCAGCGGCTAATAGGCAGAATGATTGCGACCCAGGATAACCTGGCCGAAATCATCTCTCAGAAAACCGGCCGTATCATCAAAACCGTGGTGGTGCGGGCGGCGACGGTCATGTTTCTGCCCATCTAGTCCTGGCTGCCATTGTGGCCAGCCACACCGGCGGTCAACACAAAACGCATGGCCTGTTCCATGGTCATATTCACCGGTCGTACCCGGCTTTTGGGCATCATGACCGGATAACCGCCGATGTTGTAGCTCATGGGTAGAAATACCAACACCCGTTCTTCACCATCTTCAGATTCAATGGGCAATGACTCCGAACTGTCCAGCGTAATGAATCCAATCAATTCCATCCCGTTTTCCAGCTTGACCGCCACCACCTGCTCAAATTCGCTTTGACGGGTCGGTGAAAAATACTGGAAAAAGTCACGAATTGCGCCATACACCGATTTGATCAAGGGCATGTGATACAGCAGCTGCTCTACGTAACGAAATAAAGCCTTCACCACATAAAGTTGCATCAACATACCGATCATAAAAATCAGCAGCAGGGCAGCGATGAACCCCATCCCGGGCCAATACAGGTAATCCGGCAAAATAAACTTAATCACACCACTGAGCGCTTTCTCAGTCGAGACAATAAACCAGTAAATCAGGTAGGCGGTTAATGTCAGCGGTAGAATCGTGATGAGTCCGGTCAGGAACTGGCGGGAAATAAAGCCAATCATGAATCTTCTCCGTTTACAGTTAAGAGCCAGTATTGGCTTGTTGGCCACCGGGGGTCAAATGCCGGATGAGAGGCAGTTCACAGTAAGGTCATTGTGAGTGACGATGCTCGGCCTGGCTCAACGGCGGGGTGGCAAAAGGGCGGCTCGCTGCCTGATGCATAAACAGATTTTTCAGCCAGGGGCTGTGATTAACACCGCGCAGACCAAACTGACGCAGCCATCTCACTGGGGCCAGTTGACTGCTGAATACCCGTTTGAACATATCCATACTGAACTGCATCAGTAGATTATCGGCGTGACGCTGGCGCTGATATTTCTGCAGGGTATGCAGACTGCCGATATGGCGGCCATGCCGGTGGGCATTCAAAATGACCTCAGTCAAAGTGGCGGCATCCAGCAAACCGATATTAACGCCCTGACCGGCAAGCGGATGAATGATGTGTGCAGCATCGCCTACCAGAGCCAGGCCCGGCTTGATGTAGCTGTCAGCATGACGTAACTGCAATGGAAAAGCTGCGCGCTCACTGATGGCGGTGATGCGGGCAGGTTTAAGCTGGCAGGCCTCGTTGAGCTCTGCAATGAATTCCGCCTCCGACATAGCCAGTAAGCGATCGGTACTGCTGCTGTTAAGCGACCAGACTATCGAGCATTGATTCAGTTCGGGCAGTGGCAGCAGCGCCAGTGGGCCCTCGCTCAAAAAACGCTGCCAGGCGGTATGCTGATGACTCTGTTCGGTGGTGACAGTCGCAACCAGTCCCTTTTGATCATAGGACCAGCCTTTGAGTTTGATGCCTGCCCATTCACGGAGAGGCGATTGGGCACCATCGGCTGCGACAATTAAATTGGCCTGCAGCACGTCGCCGTTATCCAGCGTGACCTGATGGGGTTCATAATGACTCGGCTGTGCCGGGCTTATGACTTTGATATTGGGCATGCGCTGACATTGGGCCATGCTGGTGGACTGCAGCACCCGGTTTTCCAGCAGATGCCCCAGCCAAGGCTCTCCCAGATCGGCACTGTTGAAGTGCAGCTCGTTAGCTTCATTTTCCCAGACCCGCATATCGGTAAAAGCACTCACGCGATCTGCCGGTAGCTGCGACCACAGTTCCAGGTTGGTCAGCAGTGTTTCGCTGCTGCGGGTGAGGGCACTGACGCGAAGATCGTAGGGTGAACCGGGTGCCGGGGCTTCAGGTAATTGCGCCTCAACCAGCGCAATTTTCAATGTCGGTTCGGTAGCCAGCGCCACCGCCAACGTGGCACCGACCATGCCACCACCGACAATGACAACATCAAAAGTCTGATTCATAAGCTCAAGCCTCTACCCAGACGCGGTTGTTTCTGCCCCAGGCCCATACTCCGTTGTGCCAATAGATGTTTCGCGACAGGCATCGTATCGAGCAGGGCCAGCCCCGCCCCGCGAAGATGGCCCAGCAGGCTGATGTCATTACTGAACAACCTCACGAGCTTATCAGTCGCCTGCACCACCTGGTCCTGATCTTTCTGGCGCCAGTCCTGATAGCGTTGAAGCAGCGTCATCTCACCGCAGTCTTCACCAGCACCTGCCAGGCATTCTGCCAGAACGGCCACATCACGAAGCCCCAGGTTGAAGCCCTGACCGGCAATTGGATGCAGGCTGTGCGCAGCATTACCAATAAACACGACACGCTGTTGTACCGGCATGTCGGATTGCATCAGCGTTAAAGGATGACTGTGGCGCTGACCAACCCGGATAAAACGACCGGCCCGGTAACCAAAACGCTGTTGAAGCCGTTCAAGAAAGTCGTTATCGCTCAGTTTCAGCAGTGCCTGTTCATCTCCACTACGAACGGTCCAGACCAGACTGCTGCGGTTATCAGACATTGGCAGCAGTGCCATCGGGCCACTGTCAGTAAAGCGTTCATAGGCCCAGCCCTGATGGGGCTTATCCGTACTGATATTGGCGGTGACAGCCGTTTGCTGGTACTGCTGCTCCCAGGCCCCCAGTTTCAATAGCTGGCGGATGGTGGAATCGCGGCCGTCGGCGGCAACAAGCAGACGAGTTCGAATCTTCTCGCTGTTATCCAGGGTGAGGGTGACATGATCACAATGCTGTTCAAGTGCTGTCACCTGGGCCGGGCACAGCAGTTTCAGACGCGTCATTTGCTGTAAGCGCTGATTCAAGGTTCGACCCAGATCTCTCGCTGTCATAACCTGACCCAGGGCCGGGACACGTTCTTTGTCAGCAGACAGGCGGGTGACGCCAAAACGGCCGCGGTCAGAAATATGAATGTATTTGATAGCGGTGGCAAAAGGAGCGATGTCTGGCCACAGGCCCATGCTTTGAAAAATGCGCTGCGAGCCATAACTCAAGGCGATGCCGCGGTCATCAAAGCTGGGCTGGCTGTTGCTTTGCAGTGGCTGCGCTTCCACCAGGCCGATATTGAGTGAGGACTGTTCCAGGGCAACAGCCAGGCAGGCACCAACCATACCGCCGCCGACAATCAAAAGATCGAAGTCTTTGTCAGTGGCTTTTATCGCGCTGTCAGCCTGATTCATTGTTTACCCTTTATTAAGCGGCTGAGGCTGAAAAGGCTTCAGCCATTAATGCCTCAATCTCATCAATTTCCTTGGGCGCAGCTTCTGTCAGGACTTCACAGCCGTCTTTGGTCACCAGCACATCATCTTCGATGCGAATGCCGGTGAAATGCCACTTTTTATCAACATGCTGCGGGTCGCGGATATATAGACCGGGCTCAACGGTTAATACCATCCCCGGCTCCAGCAGGCGCCACTCTTCATCAATCTTGTAATCACCGACATCGTGAACATCCATGCCCAGCCAGTGACCGGTTCGGTGCATAAAAAATTCGCGGTAGGCGTTATCGTCGATGAGTTGCTGTAACTCACCTGTGAGCAGCCCCAGATCAATCAAGCCCTGGGTAAGCACTTCGACCGCCGCTTCATGAGGCTGATTCCAGTGGTTGCCGGGTTTGACTGCTGCAATGGCGGCCTTCTGGGCATCCAATACCACCTGATAAAGCCGGCGCTGCGCTTCAGTAAACTTGCCGTTGACTGGGAATGTCCGGGTGATATCGGCAGCGTAGCATTGATATTCGGCACCGGCATCAATCAGCAAGAGGTCATTATTTTTCAGCTTGCTGTTGTTTTCGATGTAATGCAGGATACAGCCGTTTTCGCCGCCGCCGACGATAGAAGGATAGGCGGGGGAGCGGCAACCGTGTTTCATGAACTCATGAATCAGCTCCGCTTCGACTTCATATTCCCATTTACCCGGGCGGGTGAACTGCATCGCACGGATATGGGCTTTTACCGAAGCTTCGGCGGCATGACGCATGGCCTTAATTTCGGCACCGGATTTAAACAGCCGGAGTTCATTGAGGCTGTATTCCAGATCGACGATTTCATGCGGTGAGTGTTTGCCGGCGCGGGCTGCCTGACGAAGATGATTGAGCCAGGACACCATGTGTTGATCAAAGGCGGGCTGATTACCCATGGTGTAATAGACTTTCTCCTTGCCTTCCAGCAGGCCGGGCAAAATATCATCCATATCGCTAATGGGATAGGAGTCATCAGCGCCATAGATTTCAATGACGCCTTCCTGACCGGCGCGGTAACCATCCCAGATTTCTTTGTCCAGATCCCGCTCGCGGCAGAACAGGATATATTCGCCATGTGCACGGCCCGGGATCAGCACCATTACTGAGTCCGGTTCATCAAAACCGGTCAGATAATGAAAGTGACTGTCGCTGCGGTAGGGAAAGTCGACATCGCGGTTACGCGGTGCAATAGGGGCATTGGGCAATACAGCAATACTGTCTTCGCCCATGATTTCCATCAGACGCTGGCGGCGTTTGGCGAATTCTTTTTTCAACATAGGGCCTGTTTAATCTGTTATGCCTGTCTCACTGCTATTCACTGAGGCAGGCGGTTTGTGGTTAATGCTCAGTGTTTTTTTCTTCAGTCGGATCGACAGGTTGCAGCTCACCGTAGAGCAGGAATAAACCCATCCGAAGGTATTCGACCAGTTCTTCAAAGTTGGCTTTTTCTTCTTCGCTATCCTGAATTTCATCAAAGCTGACCTGGCTGATCTTAATAGCATCGGTCACAAATTCACGACAATCATCCGACAGATCGGTTTCATTGGTCATTCCACTGATACCCAGACCGTAAACCAGTCCCTGGCACCAGTCGGCCATAGCCGACAGTCTCGAGGCCAGTGGCGCATCGTCATCCGGCAGTTCCATCTCAAACTCGAAGTCCAGACTGTTCAGCGATTGCATCGTTTCGTCAAACAGATGGGTCAGATCCTGCTTCTCCTCTTCGCTGGGGCTGAAATCTTCAAACAACTGTTTATACCAGTTGGTGCGATCGGCAACCGAATCCATGCATAGCAGACCGCAAAGCGCACCCTGCAGTTCTGCCAGCGTGGCGGGGGCATCTCCAGTCTGTTTACCCGGAGCAAGCGAAGGGAAGTAAAGTTGTGACATAAAGCTTAAGGTCCTGAATTTAATAACTAGCCGGCCGGGCGTTGCAATCACGCTGTGGCCCTGAATTAGCCACTATTATGACAGTTGTTGACCCGATTGGCAGGGCGCGTCTATAGTTATAGCCGTGTTACCCCCAATCTGCAGCCCTGAGATATGTTTCAGGCGGCTTTCAGTTGGGGGTAAATTGATTATTCTCATTCTCGCATAGCCAAGAACTCACAATAAATGGATAAACACGCGATTCAACAATTGGAACAGCAAGTCGATGAACTGCTTCGTACCAGTCGCCGTTTGCGAGAAGAGAACATGCTGCTCAAATCTCAACAGGCAGCCTGGCTGAGCGAAAGGGCTCAACTGATTGAAAAAACCGATGTGGCTCGAAACCGTATTGAAAAAATGGTCAGTCGTCTGAAAGAATTGGATAATGAATTATGAGTTCACCGGTTACCGTCAACATCCTGGGTAAGGAGTATCAGATTGCCTGCCCGGAAGAAGAAAAAGAGGCATTGATTGCCTCAGCGCGCATGGTTCACGAGAACATGGAAAAGATCCGCCAGAGTGGCAAGGTGGTCGGTGTCGATCGCATTGCAGTGATGGCGGCGCTCAATATTGCGCATGAGCTGATTCAAATCCAGCATGATGAGAGTCATGACCTGGAAAAAGTGAACAATAAAATTTTGCAGCTCAAAGAGCGGGTTAGTGCATTTCTGGATGAAGATCGCCAGCTCGAACTGTAAAAAAATTTGAGCTTAGCGAATTAATATTGCGTATCATTTAGTTATGTCCCTGCGGTGCTCGACAGCGACACTGTGTGTCTTGAGCCGATAAGCAAATGCTTAGGAAACCAAAATCTCGAAGTCGAAAAACAGGCCCGCTTTGACGGGAAGTTTGCCGGCTTCATGCGGTTTCCCTCTTGGACCCGATGGTTCAAGAACCCCCGTCGCATCGACACTGTGGGGCTTCATTTTTCCCCTTATCCTCATCTACTGTGAAAGCAGTCATAACCAACAAGTAATAATGGCTGAGCAGTGTGATGAGGATATTTTTTATCTCGCATTTCCGAGTTCAATCACGCTACTGATCCCGAATTAGTGCCATCACACTTTGTGTATCAGGCATAACTCCCCGCCAGAGCCGGAATGCTTCCGCAGCCTGTTCAACCAACATGCCGAGACCGTCAATGGCCTTAGCCGAATCATGTTGTTTGGCCCAGGTGATAAAAGCAGTATCGGCATCGCTGTACATCATGTCGTAGCAGGCCGCATTGTCCGCGAGCAGATCCTCGGGTAGAGGCGGGACTTCTCCCTGCAGGCTGGCGGCAGTGGCGTTAATAACTACATCAAATGGCGGCTTGATGTCTTCAAAACCGCCGCCGCGGATGTGACCAAGGTCACTGAACAGATCCGCCAGCGCGTGGGCTTTACTGGCCGTGCGGTTGGCCACGAACAGCTCAAGCGGGTCATAACTCAACAATGGCTCAATCACACCCCGCGCGGCACCACCAGCGCCCAGGAGGAGAACGCGTTTGCCTCTGAGTTCAATGCCATTGTTCTCGGTCAGATCCCGACACAGGCCAACACCGTCGGTGTTGTCGCCATAGATTGAACCATCCTCATTAAATACCAGGGTGTTAATCGCACCAGCCCGCTTGGCCCGGTTTGACTGATTCTGGACCAGTTGCCATGCCTTTTCCTTGAAGGGCACAGTAATATTGATGCCTTTGAGTTTGAGAATGTCGCGCAGCTGGCTCAGGCTGCTTTCCAGTTGGTCCTGCGGGACCTCAATCGCCGTGTATTCGAGAGCCTGTTCGGTCTGCTTGGCAAACTCACTGTGAATCAGAGGTGACTTACTGTGGCTGATGGGGTTGCCTATCACGGCGTACTTGTCGGTCATAAAAGCTTAGCTGCGTTGTTTGAGTTGCTGGGCAATATCTTTGGCGAAGTAGGTGAGAATGCCATCTGCACCGGCACGTTTGAAGGCGAGCAGGCTTTCCATAATCGTGTCTTCTGTCAGCCAGCCATTGATAACGGCGGATTTCAACATCGCGTATTCACCGCTGACCTGGTAGACAAAAGTCGGTTTCTGAAAGGTCTGTTTGACGCGATAGAGCACATCAAGATAAGGCATGCCCGGTTTGACCATGACCATATCGGCGCCTTCTTCGATATCCAGCGCGACTTCATGCAGCGCTTCATCAGTATTGGCCGGGTCCATCTGGTAACTGAATTTATTGCCACCAGCAAGGTTGCCGGCACTGCCTACGGCATCACGAAAGGGGCCATAAAAACTGGAAGCATATTTGGCAGAGTAAGCCATGATGCGGGTGTAGATATGATCGGCTTCTTCCAGCGCTTCACGAATGGCACCAATACGGCCGTCCATCATATCGGAGGGAGCGACAATCTGTGCGCCAGCCTCGGCATGAGATACAGCCTGTTTGATCAGGACTTCTACAGTTTCATCATTAAGAATATAGCCGGTGTTATCAATGAGTCCGTCCTGACCATGCGTCGTAAAAGGGTCCAGCGCGACATCCGTCATGATGCCCAGTTGCGGGAATTCACTTCGCAAAGCCCTGACTGCGCGCTGCGCGAGCCCTTCCGGGTTATAGGACTCTCGGGCGTCTTCCGTTTTCTTCTCTACCGGTGTGACCGGGAACAATGCCATGACAGGCACACCTAATTCAGAAATGGCTTCGGCTTCCCTGAGCAACAGGTCAATGCTCAGCCGCTCAACGCCGGGCATGGAGCTGACCGCTTCACGCTGGTTGTTACCTTCGAGCACAAAACAGGGATAAATCAGGTCATCGACCTGCAAACTATTTTCCCGCATCAGCTGCCGCGAAAAGTCATCTTTGCGCATACGGCGCGGTCTGTGCATGGGAAAACCGGATTTGGGAAAAACGGGATGAGACATTCCTAAGCCTTGGCTAGCAATAAATGATGGCTCAATGGTACCGGCAGCGGCTGGGCTTGTCATCGTTTTAGCGTGGACGAGATAGTCGCTTATGAGATAAAATTGCAAAGATTTTGTCTGGGATGAACGTCATGTTCGTCCCTTTATTACATCTGGTGGAGGTCTCCCTTGCGAACGAGTGCATTACTTGCTCTTGAAGACGGCACGGTCTATCACGGCGAATCGATTGGAGCCATAGGCCAGTCAGTCGGTGAAGTTGTGTTTAACACAGCAATGACTGGCTATCAGGAAATCCTGACCGATCCTTCCTATACCCGTCAAATAGTGACTTTGACCTATCCGCACATCGGTAATACCGGTGTTAATGCGGAAGATGAAGAGTCTGATCAGGTTTATGCGAGTGGTTTGATCATCCGCGATTTGTCTCCGGTGGTCAGTACATGGCGAAGTGAAGAATCTTTGGATGCTTACCTGACCCGTAATAATGTGGTCGGTCTGGCTGGCATTGATACCCGCGCCCTTACACGCCGACTGCGTGAGAAAGGCGCGATGAATGGCTGCATCGTGGCCGGCGATAATATTGATGTGAATGCGGCTATCGAAGCAGCCAAATCCTTCGAAGGCCTGAAAGGCATGGACCTGGCCAAAGTGGTCAGCACCAAGGATAGCTACAGCTGGGATGACGGCATTTGGCATCTGGACGGCCAACCGAAAGCGACAGAACCCCGTTTTCATGTCGTGGCTTATGATTACGGTGCCAAGAAAAACATCCTGCGCATGCTGGTGGAACGGGGTTGTAAGCTGACTGTCGTTCCGGCTCAGACCTCTGCTGAAGAGGTCCTGGCCCTGAACCCCGACGGTGTGTTCCTGTCAAACGGACCCGGTGATCCTGAACCCTGTGATTACGCGATTGAAGCGATCCAGACGCTGTTGGAAAAAGAACTGCCGATTTTCGGTATCTGTCTGGGTCACCAGTTGCTGGGCCTGGCCTGTGGTGCCAAGTCGGTCAAAATGAAATTTGGCCATCACGGTGCCAACCATCCGGTTCAGGAACTGCTGGCAGGACTGGTCATGATCACCAGTCAGAATCACAGTTTTGCGATTGATGAGGCAACACTGCCTGAGACCCTGACTGCGACCCATCGCTCGCTGTTTGACGGTACCCTTCAGGGCATTCATCACACCAGCAAGCCGGCATTCAGTTTCCAGGGGCACCCTGAAGCCAGTCCGGGCCCGCAAGACGCGGCTCCACTTTTTGATCACTTTATCGATTTACTCGAACAAGCGACAGGTAAATAACTCACGATGGCGAAACGTACTGATATTCAAAGTATTCTGATTCTGGGCGCAGGTCCGATTGTTATCGGCCAGGCCTGTGAATTCGACTATTCCGGTGCTCAGGCATGTAAAGCCCTCAAAGAGGAAGGCTATCGGGTCATCCTGGTGAACTCTAACCCGGCCACCATCATGACCGACCCTAATATGGCTGATGCCACCTACATTGAGCCTATTAACTGGCAAGCAGTAAAAAAGGTCATTGAAGCCGAACGTCCTGACGCCATCCTGCCCACCATGGGTGGCCAAACAGCGCTGAACTGTGCATTGGATCTGGAGAAAAACGGCGTTCTGGCCGAATTCGGCGTGGAAATGATTGGTGCCGACAGCGAAGCCATCAACAAAGCCGAAGACCGTGACCTGTTCCGCGAAGCGATGCGTAAAATCGGTCTTGATATGCCTCAGTCCGACATTGCCCACAGCCTCGATGAAGCGCTGTCTGTGCAGGAAAAATTTGGCTTTCCGGTCATCATTCGTCCGTCATTCACCATGGGCGGCAGCGGTGGTGGTATCGCCTACAACAAGCAGGACTTTGTTGAGATTTGTCAGCGTGGTCTTTACCTGAGCCCGACCCACGAACTGCTGATTGAAGAATCGATCATCGGTTGGAAAGAATATGAAATGGAAGTGGTGCGTGACCGCAAGGACAACGCCATCATTATCTGTTCGATTGAAAACCTGGATCCGATGGGGGTTCATACTGGTGACTCCATTACGGTAGCGCCGGCCCAGACCCTGACTGACAAAGAGTATCAAATCATGCGTAACGCCTCGCTGGCGGTACTGCGTGAGATTGGTGTCGATACCGGTGGTTCCAACGTGCAGTTTGCGGTGAACCCGGAAACCGGTCGTCTGATTATTATTGAAATGAACCCGCGGGTATCACGTTCATCTGCTCTGGCCTCTAAAGCCACGGGCTTCCCGATTGCCAAGGTCGCTGCCAAGCTGGCGGTAGGTTATACCCTGGATGAATTGCAGAACGAAATCACCGGTAACGCGACACCGGCTTCGTTTGAGCCTTCCATAGATTACGTCGTCACCAAGGTGCCGCGATTTACTTTCGAGAAATTCCCACAGGCTGATAATCGTCTGAGCACACAGATGAAATCTGTCGGTGAAGTCATGGCGATTGGTCGCAGCTTCCAGGAATCATTGCAAAAAGCGCTGCGCGGTCTGGAAATTGATCGTGATGGCCTGAATGAAATTCTGGATCTGACTGTTGAAGGCGTGGAGGAAACCCTGCGCCGTGAGCTGAGCCTGCCCGGCTCTGATCGCCTGTGGTACGTGGCTGATGCTTTCCGCTATGGATTCAGCTTCGAGGAAGTTCAGCGTCTGACGCACATCGATCCCTGGTTCCTGATTCAAATCCAGGAAATCGTCGAGATCGAAAACAACCTGAAAGAGCGCTCGCTTAACGATCTGGATCAGAACGAAATGTTCCGCCTCAAGCGAAAAGGCTTTGCCGACTCACGTCTGGCTAAACTGCTGCAGAAAACCGAAAAGCAGGTGCGCGAATACCGACAGGAAATGCAGGTGCGTCCTATCTATAAACGCGTCGATACCTGTGCCGCGGAGTTTGCGACAACGACTGCATACATGTACTCAAGCTACGATATCGAATGCGAAGCTGAGCCAAGCGATCGTGACAAAATCATGATTCTGGGTGGTGGCCCTAACCGTATCGGTCAGGGCATCGAATTCGATTATTGCTGTGTCCATGCGGCACTGGCTTTGCGAGAAGACGGTTATGAAACGATCATGGTCAACTGTAACCCGGAAACCGTCTCTACCGATTACGATACCTCTGATCGTCTCTACTTCGAATCATTGACGCTGGAAGATGTGCTGGAAATCGTTGACCTGGAAAAACCCAAAGGCGTGATTGTTCAGTTCGGCGGTCAGACACCGTTGAAACTGGCGCGAGCACTGGAAGCAGCCGGTGTCCCGATTATTGGTACCTCACCGGACGCCATCGACCATGCTGAAGACCGTGAACGTTTCCAGCAGATGGTCGAGAAACTGGGGCTGTTGCAGCCGCCTAACCGACTGGCGCACTCGATTGACAATGCAGTCAATCTGGCTGCAGAAATCGGTTATCCGCTGGTGGTACGCCCGTCATACGTTCTGGGTGGCCGCGCGATGGAAATTGTCTACAATGAGGAAGAGCTGCAGCGCTATATGCTGAATGCGGTGAAGGTCTCCAATGATTCACCGGTGCTGCTGGATCGTTTCCTGGATGATGCCATTGAAGTGGATGTCGATGCCATTTGTGATGGTAAAGAAGTCCTGATCGGCGGCATCATGGAACATATCGAACAGGCCGGTGTTCACTCGGGTGACTCTGCCTGTGCGATTCCGCCATACAGCTTGAGTAACGCGGTTCAGGATCAGATGCGTGAGCAGGTACGTCAGATGGCACTGGAACTGGGTGTTAAAGGTCTGATGAATACGCAGTTTGCAATCAAGGGTGAAGAAATTTATATCCTCGAAGTCAACCCGCGTGCTTCCCGTACCGTGCCTTATGTCTCCAAATCTATCGGTGTGCCGCTGGCTAAAGTCGCCGCTCGTGCCATGGCCGGCCGAACACTGCAGGATCAGGACGTCACCAAGGAAGTGATTCCAAGCTACTACTCGGTGAAAGAAGCGGTATTCCCGTTCATCAAGTTCCAGAACGTGGATCCAATTCTGGGACCAGAAATGAAATCCACCGGTGAAGTCATGGGTGTGGGGCGTACCTTCGGGGAAGCTTTTGCCAAATCGCAGCTGGCAGCCTCAGTGGTTCTGCCAACGGGCGGTACTGCCTTTATTAGTGTGCGTGAGGCTGATAAGGTAGCCGTAGTGCAGATTGCCAAAGACTTGGCAGCACTGGGCTTCTCTTTGCTCGCAACACGCGGCACACAGAAAGTACTGGTCGAGGCCGGTGTCGATTGTGCGCCGGTCAACAAAGTGGCTGAAGGTCAGCCGCACATCGTTGACATGATCAAAAACGACGAAATCAATCTGATCGTCAATACCACTGAAGGACGTCAATCCGTTGCCGATTCGCGGGAGATTCGTCGTGCCGCATTGCACCATCAGGTGAACTACACCACCACCTTGGCTGCGGCGCGTGCAACAGTGCAAGCCCTTAATAGTGAAGACATTGTTTCTGTGAACAGACTGCAATCTTTGCATGGAGAATTACATTAATGGCTGTACCTATTACTTCGCGCGGTGCCGAAGCACTGAAGGACGAACTGAAACAACTGAAAACCGTTGCCCGGCCGCAGGTCGTGGCCGCAATCGCGGAAGCACGTGAGCACGGTGATTTGAAAGAAAACGCCGAGTATCACGCTGCCCGTGAGCAGCAGAGCTTTATTGAGGGCCGTATTCAGGAGCTGGAAGGCACACTGTCGCAATCACAGATCATCGATCCGGCCTCTCTGCCTAAAGATGGTCGTGTGGTTTTCGGCGTCACAGTCACCTTGCTCAATATTGATAACGATGCTGAGGTTAAATATCAGATAGTAGGCGACTATGAGTCTGATATTAAGCTGAACCGGATTTCGGTCTCGTCACCGATTGCCCGTGCGCTGATCGGCAAGGAAATCGATGATGTTGTCACGGTTCAGGCTCCGGGCGGTAATATCGAATATGAAATCGTCGATATCAGCTACGAGAGCTGAAGCCTAAGATGTTCTCAGGTTACAGTGGTGAACGCTTACTGCTCACTTTGTGGGTGGGCAGTCTCTGGGCTATCGGCTATCTTGCGGTGCCCATGGCCTTTGCCAACCTGGAAGTGCATATTGCCGGCAATTATGCCGGCAAACTATTTTATGCGGTTAATATCATTGGTGTGGTGTCAGCGACTATTCTGCTGATCAGCCGTCTGTTTGTTTTCGGTGTTCGTGCGTTTCCACGATATTGGCGCAGTTGGTTGATTTTGCTGATGCTGCTGGTGAGTCTTGCCTTTGTCGGCTTTATCCAGCCGGAAATGCAGGCTTTAAAACAAATAGGCCTGGAGCAGGGCAGTAACATCGAACGTTTCAATGATCTGCATAAACTGAGTGAAAATCTCTATTTGCTGTTGAGCCTGTTTGGGTTAATGTTGGTATTAACCACTGACAAACGTGCTGAAGCAGCCAACGAAGGCTGAGTTATGGCCAGAAGTAAATCCAGTCAAGGCTGGCTCAAAGAACACTTTGATGACCAGTATGTCAAAAAAGCCCAGCAGGCGGGCCACCGCTCGCGCGCCACTTTCAAGCTCGAAGAAATCGATAAAAAGGATAAGCTGGTCAAACCCGGCATGAGTGTGGTTGATCTGGGTGCCGCACCGGGTGGCTGGTCTGATTATGCCCTGGGTAAAGTCGGTGACAAAGGCACCGTGGTTGCGCTCGACATCTTGGAAATGACACCGCTGACCGGTGTTCACTTCATTCAGGGTGACTTCCGTGAGGATGAAGTGCTGGATGAACTCAATAAGGTACTGGATGGTCGACAGATAGACCTTGTTTTATCGGATATGGCCCCCAATATGACAGGAGTAGGATCAATTGATCAGCCTTCCAGCATGCATCTGGTGGAACTGGCATTGGATTTTGCCGTCACCAACCTGAGTAAACAGGGCAGTTTTCTGGTCAAAGTGTTTCAGGGTGAGGGCTTTGATGAATTTCTTAAGGACATGCGGGACAGCTTCAATAAAGTTGTCACCCGCAAGCCTGATGCGTCCAGAGCGAGGAGTCGTGAAGTCTACCTGCTCGGTCGCGGACTAAAATAGCGTTTAATGGTAACCAGAGGTACCAAACATTGAATGACATGATGAAAAATATTGTTTTGTGGGTGGTCATCGCCATCGTGTTGATGTCCGTGTTCAACAATTTCGGCCCGCAAAGCAGTTCGTCCAATGAAATGGATTACTCGACCTTTATCAGCAACGTCAAAAATGGCGGTGTGTCTAACGTCGAAATTCAGGGTCGGGAAATCCAGGGTAAGCTCACCGATGGCAGTAAGTTCATCACTTACAGCCCGGATTACGATCCGGGTCTGATTGGTGACCTGCTGGATAACGGTGTCAGCATTCAGGCTGAGCCCGTAGAGAAAACCAGTCTGCTGATGCAGATATTTATCTCCTGGTTCCCGATGCTGCTGCTGATTGCGGTATGGATTTTCTTCATGCGTCAGATGCAGGGCGGTGGCGGCAAAAACCCGATGTCCTTCGGTAAAAGTAAAGCCCGCATGCTCAGCGATGACCAGGTGAAGGTGACATTCAAAGATGTGGCCGGTGTCGAGGAAGCCAAAGAAGAAGTAGCTGAACTGGTCGACTTTCTGCGTGATCCGAGTAAATTCCAGAAACTGGGTGGTCGTATTCCACGCGGTATTTTGATGGTGGGGTCACCCGGTACCGGTAAAACCCTGTTGGCTAAAGCGATTGCCGGCGAAGCGAAAGTCCCGTTCTTTACGATTTCCGGTTCTGACTTCGTTGAGATGTTTGTCGGTGTCGGTGCGTCGCGTGTCCGTGACATGTTCGAACAGGCTAAAAAGCATGCACCTTGCATCATCTTTATTGATGAGATTGATGCGGTAGGCCGTCATCGTGGTGCCGGTCTCGGCGGCGGTAATGACGAACGCGAACAGACATTGAACCAGTTACTGGTGGAAATGGATGGGTTCGAAGGTAACGAAGGCGTGATTGTGATTGCCGCGACTAACCGTCCTGACGTACTGGATCCCGCCTTGCTGCGTCCGGGTCGTTTTGACCGCCAGGTAGTGGTACCACTGCCTGATATCCGTGGCCGTGAGCAAATCATTAATGTTCACCTGCGCAAAGTACCTGCGGCTGAAGATGTGGAAGCCCGCGTGATTGCACGGGGTACCCCCGGTTTTTCCGGTGCCGATCTGGCGAACCTGGTTAACGAGGCGGCCCTGTTTGCCGCACGTGCCAATAAGCGCCTTGTGGGTATGGAAGAACTGGAACTGGCCAAAGATAAAATCATGATGGGCGCAGAACGCCGTTCCATGGTCATGAGCGACAAGGAAAAAGAACTGACCGCCTACCATGAAGCCGGTCATGCCATTGTCGGTCGTCTGGTGCCGGGACACGATCCTGTGTACAAGGTCAGTATCATTCCACGTGGCCGTGCCCTGGGTGTGACCATGTTCCTGCCGACCGAGGATAAATACAGCTTCACCAAGCAGCAGCTGGAAAGTCAGATCTCCAGTCTCTATGGCGGTCGTTTGGCGGAAGAAATGATCTTTGGTGCCGAAGCGGTTACGACCGGTGCCTCTAATGATATTCAACGGGCGACAGAGCTGGCGCATAACATGGTCACCAAGTGGGGCCTGTCCGACAATATGGGGCCGATGTCTTACGGTGAAGATGAAGGTGAGGTGTTCCTGGGCCGCAGCGTGACGCAGCATAAAGCGATGTCGGATCTGACCGCGAAACAGATTGATGAAGATGTGCGTGCGGTCATCAACCGTAACTACCAGCGTGCCCAAACCCTGCTGGATGAAAACATGGACAAGCTGCATAAGATGGCGCAGCTGTTGATGAAATATGAAACTATCGACAGTGATCAGATCGACGCGATTATGGAAGGTCGTGAACCGGGTGAACCGAAAGACTGGAATGACCGCTCCAACACGCCACCCTCTGCCACTGCGGAGTCTGGTGATGAGCAGGCACCTTCCGGCAAGCCGGCTGATCAACTGCACTAGAAGGATTAGCATTTATGCTGTTTGACTGCGCGGGCAAGTCTTTGGACTTGTCCGCTCCCCGTATTATGGGCATCGTCAACGTGACCCCCGATTCCTTCTCGGACGGGGGTAAATTTTTTTCACGCGATGCTGCACTCCGCCAAGCTGTAAAACTGGTTGAAGATGGCGCAGATATTCTCGATATCGGCGGTGAATCCACAAGACCCGGATCCAGTCCGGTAGAGCTGCAGGAAGAAATTGATCGCGTGGCGCCGGTCATTGAAGCCATCAGCTCAGAACTCGATGTGCCCATTTCTATCGATACCATGAAGGCTGAGGTGATGCGCGCTGCGGTTGCTGTGGGTGCCGGGCTGATTAATGATGTTAATGCACTGCGTGCTGATGGTGCGCTGCAGGCTGCAGCAGAACTCAAAGTTCCGGTTTGCCTGATGCATATGCAGGGCATGCCACAGACCATGCAGAAAGAGCCCGACTATCAGGATGTTGTCAGTGAAGTCGAAACTTTCCTGCTGGATCGGATTGCTGCCTGTGAACAGGCCGGTATTCCGGCGGAACGCATTATGCTGGATCCCGGGTTTGGCTTTGGCAAACGTGCACGGCATAATTTACGGTTGATGAAACACTTGTCGAGACTGACGGCTTTGCCATATCCGGTGTTGGTCGGTGTCTCTCGCAAATCGATTATCGGCGATATGCTGAAAGTGGATGTTAACGAACGCCTCGCCGGTAGTCTGGCACTGGCTTCCATTGCCGTCTGGCAGGGCGCTAAACTAATAAGAACACATGATGTGCGTGAAACCGCACAGGCAGTGAAACTGACACAACATGTGCAGCAGGTAGAAGATTTTGACTAAACAAAGACGTTATTTCGGCACCGACGGTATACGCGGTCGGGTCGGTGATGGGGTAGTGACGCCCGATTTTGTGCTCAAGCTCGGTTGGGCCGTGGGCAGGGTGCTGGCGAATGGCAAAAACAGCCGTGTCATTATCGGTAAAGACACCCGAATCTCCGGTTATATGTTTGAATCCGCCCTGCAAGCCGGTTTGTCTGCAGCCGGGGTGGATATCTATTTGTTGGGCCCGATGCCGACGCCTGCAGTTGCCTACCTGACACGGACCTTCCATGCGCAGGCAGGCATTGTGATCAGCGCTTCACATAATCCTTATCACGATAACGGTATTAAGTTTTTCTCGGCGCAAGGCACCAAGCTGCCAGACGATATCGAACTCGAAATTGAAGCGATGCTGGAACAACCGCTGCAGACTGTTGAATCAATCCGCCTGGGTAAAGCCCACCGTATCGGCGATGCAGCAGGACGTTATATTGAATTCTGTAAAAGCACAATTCCCAGCGGCATCGATCTGAGTAAATTGAAAATCGTGGTTGATTGCGCAAATGGCGCCACTTACCACGTGGCACCGGATGTATTCCGAGAACTCGGCGCCGAGGTGGTGGTAATGGGGGCTGAACCTGATGGCCTCAATATCAATCAGAACTGTGGCTCTACCGAGCCACGATTACTGCAGCAAGCTGTACTCAAGAATAAAGCAGATCTGGGCATTGCCCTCGATGGTGATGGGGATCGCATCATCATGGTCGATCACCGTGGTGAAATCGTCGATGGTGATGAATTGCTGTTTATCATTGCCCGTGCCCGCCAGCGCAGTGGTGATAAGCAGACCCACATCGTCGGTACGCAAATGACCAATCTGGGGCTGGAACATGCGCTGGCCGAATTCGATATGTCGCTGCATCGTGCTAAAGTCGGTGACCGCTATGTGATGGAAATGCTGCAAGAGGTGGGCGGCCAGATCGGCGGCGAAGCCTCAGGGCACATTATCTGCCTCGACAAAACGACAACGGGTGATGGCATTGTCGCCGCCCTGCAGGTGCTGGCTGAAATTCAGCAGACAGGTAACAGTCTTCATTCACTACGCTCAGTGGTGACCAAGTACCCGCAGCAGCTGATCAATGTGCGGGTGGATAAGATGGTCGACATTGATGCCAATCCTGAGATTACCGAAGCAGTCGCAGAAGTTGAGAAGCAACTGGGTAGTGAGGGTCGGGTCCTGCTGAGACCGTCTGGTACTGAGCCCGTGATTCGTGTCATGGTGGAAGGGCGTGACGCCCCACTGACCAAGCAACTGGCGCAGCAACTGGCCGATGTGATCGAAACGGTGCTCAATGCCTGAGCCTTCAGGTTTTTGCTGCCAGTGAATTGTTATACAATGAACGGATTCATTGAACAGCCCGAACTGCTGAGTTTTAGCCGCAGTTCACGGGCAAGGTTAATTTCTGTTTTTACTTTCGAGAGACCGTATTCGTGCGTAAGCCGCTAATTGCTGGTAATTGGAAAATGAACGGCTCTAGCGAGAGTAACAAGGCCTTACTCACAGGCATTCTTGCCCAGGCTGAGAGTTTTTCCTCGGTCGATGTGGCTTTGTTTCCACCGGCGGTATATCTGCAGCAGGTACAGCAGACGCTGAGTGGCACCGGGCTCTACTGGGGCACGCAGAACCTGTCACAGTTCAAGCAGGGCGCCTATACCGGTGAAATCTCGGCCGCGATGCTGGCTGATTTCGGCTGTCATTATGTATTGATAGGCCATTCCGAACGCCGCTGCCTCTATGCTGAACTGGATCTGGACCAGCGGGTACTGGATCGCATTGTGGCCGAGAAATATGAAATGGCCGTTCGCGAAGGCATCACCCCGATTATCTGTATCGGTGAAAGTCCGGATGAGCATGCTGTCGGCCGCACCGAAGAAGTCGTGGCGCGTCTGCTTGATACCGTTATTGCCTATTCCGGCGTAAAAGGACTTGCGCATACGGTACTGGCTTACGAGCCAGTATGGGCGATTGGTACCGGACGTTCAGCAACCCCTGAGTGGGCTCAGGATGTCCATCATTTCATGCGTCAGCGCGTGGCCAAGCACGATGCAAAAATCGCGCAGAACTTGAGAATACTTTACGGCGGCAGCATAAACAGTGATAATGCTGCGCCATTGTTTTTACAACCTGATGTGGATGGTGGACTGGTCGGCGGTGGATCGCTGCATGCCGATGAGTTTGTCAAAATCTGTCAGGCCGCAGTTCTAAAATTAGGTTAATAAAATGCACGCTTTAATTTTGACGATACATATTATTGTCTGTCTGATGCTGGTCGGTCTGGTACTGATTCAGCACGGTAAAGGCGCTGATGCCGGTGCGGCATTCGGTGGCGGTGCAGGTGGCGGTGGTGCTTCCGGCAGCCTGTTCGGCAGCCGTGGTTCAGCCTCTTTTCTGAGTCGCAGCAGTGCGATTCTGGCGGCGATATTCTTTGCCACCAGCCTGACGCTGGCTTATTTCTCCGTCGACAGACCGGAAAAAGCCAAAAGCGTGACCGAGTCAGTCCCTGCAGAACAAACACAAGAACAAACTCCTGCAGATTTGCCGGAATTGCCGTAAAATACCCGCTTTTAAAGCCGACGTGGTGAAATTGGTAGACACGCCATCTTGAGGGGGTGGTGGGCATAGCCCGTGGCGGTTCGACTCCGCCCGTCGGTACCAAACAAAAAAGCTCGAATTAATCGGGCTTTTTTTATGTCTGAAATATGGCAAAGTAGTACAATTAGCGACGCTGTAGAATCCTGTTAAAGCGAAGGCGGTATCAGCCGTTATTATTAGAGCGCAAGGTCAAGGATTCAGACATGGCAAAACTGCCTAAAGAGCACAGAGCACATCATGACAAGCCGCCACAGCCCTGGATGCCGGCACTGAAAATCTCACTGATCTATGCGCTGTTTGCCGCGCTGTGGATCATTTTCTCCGACCACGCTATCGATCTGATTTCCCTGAGCAAAAGCATGCTGTCTGCACTGCAGACCTGGAAAGGTCTGTTTTTTGTGTTCATCACTTCCATACTGGTGTTTGTTCTTGGCCAGTACTATTTCCGGCGCCAGGTTCAGCTCATTAATGATCTGCACAGTAATCAGCAACGTCTCAACCTGATTCTGGATACTGTGCCAGACGGGATTCAGGAAAATGATCTTGAAGGCCGCATAACCTACAGCAATCCAGGACATCATAAAATTCTGGGTTACCCCAATGGTGCGCTGGTCGGTTATCACATCTGGGACTTTCAGACTAATCAGACCGATCAGAAACAGATGCGGGACTACTTCTTTTATCTGGTCAAGCAGCAACCGGCACCTGAGCCTATCATCACCCGGAATCAGACGCGCAACGGCCAGGAACGTATTCTGGAAGTCAGCTGGGATTACCAGCGTGATAATGAAGGTGAACTGACCGGTTTCATTTCAGTGATTTCCGATATCACGCATTCGCGGGAGCAGGAAGAGGAAATTCTGCATCTGGCTTATTTTGATCCACTTACCGATTTACCCAATCGTTTCCGAGCCCTGGAAAACCTGGGCTCGATGATAAAAGCTGCCCGGAAAGCCAATCAGCATGTGGCGGTGTTGATGCTGGACGTGGATCATTTCAAGAAAATTAACGATACCTTGGGTCATGATACTGGCGATCGCCTGTTGCAGCAGCTTGTGAGCAGGCTCAGGGAAGTGGTGACTCAGGATCACGTTCTGGGTCGTCTGGGAGGGGACGAGTTTATTATTCTCCAGCATCAAACTACGCATCGTGATCACTTACCAGCGCTGCTGGAGGCAGTAGAGGCCTTGTTCAGAAGACCATTTATGATCGATCAGCGTGAGATGTTGCTGACCGCTAGTATCGGCATTGCGATTTATCCTAATGATGGCTCGACGGCGACTGAATTGCTGAGAAATGCTGATTCCGCGATGTTTCACGCGAAAGAGAGCGGTCGCAACACCTGTAGCTATTTCACCCGAGCCATGAATCTGGATGTGACCCGCCGTTTCACGATTGAAGAGCAACTACACTCGGCACTGGAAAGTAACGAATTAACTCTGCTGTATCAACCCCAGGTAGATCTGCAGAGCCAGGGAATCAATGGTGCTGAGGCCCTGCTGCGCTGGAATAATCCGGTGTTGGGACAAGTGTCGCCGGAGGAGTTTATTCCGGTGGCAGAACAGAGCAGTTTGATTCTGCCTATTGGTCGTTTTGTGTTGGAACAGGCTCTGAAAGTGCTGGCACAGATTCAATTGAGTCAGCCCCATTTCCGGATGGCGATTAATCTGTCTCCGGTTCAGTTTCGAGATTTTGGTCTCATTGATAGCCTCGGCCAGCTAATTCGTCAGTATCAGATACGACCATCCAATATCGAGCTGGAAATTACCGAAGGCGTCTTATTAGGTGGCTCATCGGTGGTCAGAGAAATGCTGGAGGCCCTCCATCAGATGGGCATTACCCTGGCGATGGATGATTTTGGTACCGGCTATTCTTCACTCAGTTATTTACGCAGTTATCCCTTTGATGTGCTCAAAATTGATCGCAGCTTTGTGCATGATATTTTCAACAAGCCAGCCGACAGAGAGTTGATCAATGCCATTGTCGCTATGTCAGACGGACTGGGTTTGAAGGTCGTGGCAGAAGGGGTGGAAAACCGGGAGCAGTGTGAGTTTCTGCAAACGGTGGGTTGTGATTACGGTCAGGGTTATTTTTTCAGCAAACCCATCACCGGGGCAGACTTACTGAGCAAACTCGATTCTGTTTAACCAAGCAGGCTGTCGATGGTCTGTTCCAGCTCATCAAAATGAATCGGTTTGGTGAGATAACGATCAAAGCCCGCTTCAAGGCCTTTTTCAATATCGTCATTCATGGCATTGGCTGATAGTGCAATCACTTTAATGTAACGGGTGATCGCAGACTGTTTCAACTGCTTAAGCGCTTCAAAGCCATCCTTTCCGGGCAGGTTAATATCCATCAGGATAATATCGGGTTCCAGTTCGAACGCGAGCTCAAGTCCGGTCTCTGCATCCACAGCCGTGCTCAGCCTGATATCACGACGGCGGCTGAAAAACTGCTTTATTAAATCAAGGTTAGTCGGGTTGTCTTCAATACAAAGCACATGCGTCTGCGTAGCACGACTGGCGGTTGCTTGCGGGGCATCTAAACCCTGGCTGTCTGGCTGTGAGCCAGGCACTGAGACTGTGCTTGTGTTGAACTCAACCCAGAAAGTAGAGCCCACATCGAGGTTGCTGTCGAAACCAAAGCGGCCTTTCATCAGTTTGACCAGTTCATGACTGATAGCAAGACCGATACCGGTACCGGGGATATTGGAGCGTTCTTTGTCGAGTCGGTTGAAAGGTTCAAACAGCCGAGACTGCATTTCATCATCGATGCCATAACCCGTATCTTCGACAGCTATACGGATATTCTCACGCTGGTGACTGACTCTCAGCCGAATCTGGCCATGCGGCCGGTTATACTTGGCGGCATTGGACAGCAAGTTCAGCAGAACCTGCTTGAGTTTGACGTAGTCGGCACGGACAAAAACGGAGTCGATATCCTCCGGATAATCCGTTTCCAGGGTCAGCGATAATGGGGTCAGTTGGACTTCGACCAGGGGCAGTAAATGATCAATCAGCGGTTTGAGCGCGACATCCTCGACTGAAATGGTCATATGGCCACTTTCAATCCGGGATAAATCCAATACATCATTAATGAGACTCAAAAGGTGGCTGCCTGAGCTTTCAATCATATTGACCGATTCACGCTGGTCAGCCTCAAGCTCTTCGAGCTTCAATAGCTGGGAAAAGCCGATAATGGCATTCAGCGGAGTGCGCAGCTCATGGCTCATTTTGGCCAGAAACTCACTTTTGGCCCGGTTGGCCTGTTCCGCCTGACGCATCGCATCGATGAGTTCCTGCTGATATTGATGTCGCTCTGAGATATCGCGAATAACGCCGATAAAATACTTGCGGTGACCGAACTGCATCGGCGAGACATTGAGTTCAATCGGAAACAGACTGCCGTCCTTACGTCGTCCCTGTAGGGCCCGTGTGCGGTGGATGACTTTGGGCGCATGCAGTGCAGAATGGGCGAGATAGTGGTCGTGCTGACTGCGTTCATCCTCGGGCAGTAATATCGATACCGGCTGACCAAGCAGTTCAGTTTCTGTATAGCCAAAAAGGGTGCAGACAGCGGGATTGACCATGTTAATCATGCCTTGATCATCGATAGTGACAAAGCCGTCATCTGTCTGGTTGATGATGGCATCACGCTGTTGCAAGGTGGCCATTCTTTGCATGGTAGAGCGGCGATAAAGCAGGGTGCCGAGGGCTGTCATTGCGATAACCACGACAATGCTGAAGATCACACTGTAAAGCAGTGAGCGGTAGAGCTTGTAGACCTCAGCCACTTCAGTTTCAGTGGCGATGCCCATATTCAGTTCTTCATCCCAACGCCAGGCACCGATGACTTCAACACCACGGTAATCACGGTAGCCCTCAATATCGATACCCGACGCTTGTCTGGTCAGAGATTGCGCCATTCTGGTTAATGGAAACTCACTATATTGTCGGGCATTAACGGGGATGTCGGCTTTGAGCAGATTATTGTCTGGGCGACGGACAGTCAGTTTGAGGTCAGCATGAGGATGCGTCGTGCTCAGCAGACCTGCGGTAACAAGCTGTGAACTGAATTTGCTCTCAGTCAGTAACAATCCATCGCGATCGATAGCGTAGCTATGCCCGGTGTTACCAACCTGATTCTGATGAAAGGCCGGTATGAATAGCCGATCTGGATTCATCTCAAAGGCAAAAAAGCCGACTGTTTCTCCAAACCAGTCAATGACTGGGGCCACAAACATCATCGTTGCCAGCCCTTCTCGGATATGGCCATCCATGTCCTGCCATAGCTGCTGGCTTTCAAAAGGTTGACTGACGGCAACGTCCCCGGAACGAGCTTCCCGCAGCAATGATGACGGCAGGTTAAAGCTTTTGGGGTGGTCCTCGACACCATCCCGACCGGATAACAGTAGCTCACCGCCAAGGTTGAACAGTTTGTAGTCACGGTAATGCTCGGATTCGGTAATCGCAGTCAGTGTGGTATCGAGCCGGCGATAGAGATCGTCTTCCACAGACTCAGAGCCGCCAGCCTCAATAATCTGCGTTATCTGGCGAAGAGACAGGTTTTCAGACCAGTATCGTGCGTTACGTTTGTGTGTCTGAATGTCATTCTTGGCACGGCTAATAGAGGCTTCCAGGGTGTCGTTGAGCCGACTTTTGACATCAGTCTGTATTAGAGAAAACAAATAAGCAGCCGCAATACTGGCGCAACTAATGGCAATCAGAATCAGTACGCCAGCAACAGCGACGGGTTTGGTAAACAGTTTGTTCTTATTCACTGAAAAGGTGGGGGTCCCGGGTTTAATGGAAAATACCAATCAACATGAACACGGACTGAGCTCAATTGTCATTTATCAGGCTGGGGTGATTTGCTGTTAGCTGGCAAAGCCCCGGTCACGAAAGATGTTAATTGCATCACAATGAGATTTTGGCTGTCCAATCTTATTAAGTAAACAAAAAGCCGATATTTATGCCGCGATTCGGCTTCTCATGAGCCGCGAGAGTGTGTAGTATCGGATTCGATATTTGCCCATCGCAGGGTGTATTCAGGCGCATGATTGAACCCATCAATCTTGCTCAGACTAATTGACCGTAAGGAAGGCAGTATGCTGGAGAATTATCTCCCGATATTGTTATTTATCATCATCGGCATTGGCTTCGGCGTAATGCCGTTGCTGGCCGGTTTTATTCTGGGGCCACGCAACCCTGATGATGAAAAACGCTCTGCCTACGAATGCGGTTTTGAACCGTTTGAAGATACCCACGGCAAATTTGATGTGCGTTATTACCTGGTCGCCATTTTGTTCATCATTTTCGATCTGGAGATTGCTTTCCTGTTTCCCTGGGCCATTGTGCTCGATGAAATAGGTGTCTTCGGTCTGCTGTCGATGTTTCTATTTCTTGCCATTCTGGTGGTCGGGTTCATTTACGAGTGGAAGAAGGGGGCACTTGAGTGGGAATAGAAGGTGTACTGGAAAAAGGCGTCGTCACCACCTCTGCCGATAAACTGATTAACTGGGCCCGTACCGGGTCGTTGTGGCCGATGACTTTTGGCCTGGCCTGCTGTGCAGTCGAAATGATGCATGCGGGTGCCGCCCGTTATGATTTGGATCGCTTCGGTATCGTTTTCCGCCCCAGTCCACGACAGTCTGATGTGATGATTGTGGCCGGTACCCTCGTGAACAAAATGGCACCGGCATTGCGTAAGGTTTATGACCAGATGTCTGAACCACGCTGGGTGATCTCGATGGGCTCCTGTGCCAATGGGGGCGGTTATTACCATTATTCCTATTCGGTGGTGCGCGGCTGTGACCGTATCGTACCGGTCGATATCTATGTGCCGGGCTGCCCACCCACGGCGGAGTCACTGCTATACGGCATCCTGCAACTGCAGAAAAAAATTCAAAGAACCAATACCATCGCCAAACCGGCAGCAGGTTGAGCAGGAACCGGATGATGCAAGACTTGAAAGCCCGATTGGAGCAGGATTTTGCGGATGAGCTACTTGACGCGGAGCTGGATCGCGATGAACTCACACTGGTGGTTGCCGCTGAACATATAAGCACTGTCTGTCGCCGACTCCGCGATAACTACGACTTTGAGCAGTTAATGGATCTCTGCGGTGTTGATTATTCTGACTATGGTGGCAGCAGTTGGGAAACCAAGCAGTCCACGGAGTTTGGTTTCAGTCGTGCTGTCGATGGTCTGGGACACAGTGAACCGCTTGAAGGCGGTTATCGGTTTGCGGTCGTCTATCAGTTACTGTCTATTCAACACAATCAGCGAATTCGTCTTAAAGTCCGACTAGAGGATGAAAACCCGGTTATCGCCACCGTCACAAATATCTGGAACAGTGCCGAATGGTACGAGCGCGAAGCCTTTGATATGTTCGGTATTCTGTTTGACGGTCATAAGGACCTGCGGCGCATTCTCACAGACTATGGTTTTGTCGGTCATCCTTTCCGTAAGGATTTCCCGCTGATTGGCAATGTTGAAATGCGCTATGACCCGGAGAAAAAACGCGTAGTCTACGAGCCGGTCAGTATCGAACCACGCACGCTGGTCCCCAAAGTCATCCGCGACGACAACCGCTACTGGCAGGAGGAAGGCTGACGTGGCCGAGATTAAGAATTACACGCTCAACTTCGGCCCCCAGCATCCGGCTGCACACGGCGTATTACGGCTGATTCTGGAAATGGACGGTGAGGTGATTGAACATGCCGATCCGCATATCGGTCTGCTGCATCGCGGCACCGAGAAACTGGCAGAATCCAAGCCCTTCAACCAGAGCATCGGCTACATGGACCGTCTCGACTATGTGTCGATGATGTGTAACGAGCATGCCTATGTCATGGCGATAGAAAAATTACTGGGGCTGGAGATTCCGGTGCGGGCCCAGTATATCCGCGTGATGTTCGATGAGATTACCCGCATTCTGAACCACCTGATGTGGCTCGGCGCCCATGGTCTTGATATTGGGGCGATGACGGTTTTCCTCTACTGCTTCCGCGAGCGGGAAGATCTGATGGATGTGTATGAGGCCGTTTCCGGTGCCCGCATGCATGCCACCTATTATCGTCCGGGCGGTGTTTACCGGGATCTGCCGGATCGCATGCCGCAGTACCAGGCTTCCAAGTGGCATAGCGAGAAAGAGGTCAAACACAAAAATCGTAACCGCGAAGGCAGCCTGCTGGATTTTATCGAGGATTTCACGCAGCGCTTTCCAAAATGTGTCGACGAGTATGAAACGCTGCTGACCGATAACCGCATCTGGAAACAGCGCACTGTCGGTATTGGTGTGGTCAGTCCGGAGCGTGCGCTTCAGTTGGGCTTCAGTGGCCCGATGCTGCGTGGCAGCGGGATCGAATGGGATCTGCGTCGCAAGCAGCCTTATGCGGTATACGACCAGCTGGATTTTGATATCCCGGTGGGCAGCGAGGGTGACTGCTATGACCGCTATCTGGTCCGGATCGAAGAAATGCGCCAGTCCAACCGCATCATCAAACAATGTATTGACTGGCTGCGTGCCAACCCGGGCCCCGTGCAGGCAGCCAACAGCAAGGTGGTGCCGCCCAAACGCGATGTGATGAAAAACGATATGGAAGCGATGATTCATCACTTTAAATTATTTACCGAAGGCTACTGCGTGCCGGAAGGTGAGGTTTATGCCACGGTTGAGCACCCGAAAGGTGAGTTCGGCATTTATCTGGTTTCAGACGGCGCCAACAAACCCTACCGGGTCAAAATCCGTGCCCCCGGTTTTCCGCATCTGGCGGCGATGAACGAAATGGCCAAAGGTCATATGCTGGCGGATGTGGTCGCCATCATCGGCACCATGGATATTGTATTTGGTGAGATTGATCGATGACACAGATGTTACTGACCGGCCCCAAAGAGGAATTATTCAGCGACCGCCTGCGTGAGCAGATGGATAAGTGGATTGCCAAGTATCCGGAAGGTCAGGCGCAGTCTGCCGTTATTCCCTGTCTGCATATTCTGCAGGATGCCAATGACGGCTGGCTTAGCCGTGGCATCATGGATGCGCTGGCGGATTATCTCGATATCCCGGCCATTAGCGTGTATGAAGTGGCGACCTTCTACACCATGTTTGAACTGGAACCGATCGGTAAACACAAAATCAGTGTCTGCACCAATATTTCCTGCCTGCTGTGTGGTTCGGAAAAAATCATGGACCACCTGCAGAACAAGCTCAATATTAAACCCGGTGAAACCACTGAAGATGGCCTGTTTACGCTGAAAGAGGTGGAATGTCTCGGGGCTTGCGTTGGAGCCCCCATGATGCTGCTGGACCGGGATTATCACGAATACCTGACGCCGGAAAAAATCGACGACATTCTGGACGGACTGGCCTCATGAAACTGGATCAAGTTTGTTTCCGCACCTCGCATCTGACGCCTTCCTGGACGCTGGAGGCTTATCGCTCTGTCGGTGGCTACCAGGTGCTGGAAAGTGTGCTCAAAAATCAGATGCGGCCGGAAGAGATTATCGAACAGGTTAAAAACTCGGCCCTGCGCGGACGTGGCGGTGCGGGCTTCCCGACCGGGCTCAAATGGAGCTTTATGCCGCGGCGATTGCCCGGCGATAAATACATTGTCTGTAACTCTGATGAGGGCGAACCGGGCACCTGCAAGGATCGCGATATTTTGCGATACAACCCGCATCAGCTTATCGAGGGCATGATTATCTCCGGTTATGCGATTGGTGCTCAGACTGGTTATAACTATATCCGAGGTGAATTCTACGAGCCCATCGAGCGCTTTGAAGCCGCACTCGAAGAAGCAAGGGAAGCCGGCTACCTGGGCCGGGATATTCTGGGTAGCGGTTTTCATTTTGAACTGCATACCCATATCGGCGCCGGGGCTTATATCTGCGGTGAAGAAACCGCCTTGCTGGAGTCGCTGGAAGGCAAAAAGGGTCAGCCGCGTTACAAGCCACCGTTTCCGGCAGGTTACGGGCTTTATGGCAAACCCACGACCATCAACAACACCGAGAGTCTGGCGTCGATTCCGGTGATTCTGCAATACGGCGCCGACTGGTTCCATGAGCTGGGCACGCCCAATAACGGCGGCAGCAAGATTTTCTGCATGACCGGGCATGTGAATAAACCCGGTAATTACGAAGTGCCCTTGGGTACGCCCTTCGCTGACTTACTGGAACTGGCTGGTGGGATGCGCAATGGCAACAAAATCAAGGCCGTGATTCCCGGTGGCAGTTCCACGCCAGTAGTGCCGGGTGAACGCATGATGGAACTGGATATGAGTTATGACGGCATCGGCAAGGGCGGTTCGATGCTGGGCGCGGGCTCGGTCATTGTGATGGACGAAACCACCTGCATGGTCAAAGCGCTGCAGCGCATTGCCTATTTCTATTACGAAGAATCCTGCGGCCAGTGCACGCCCTGTCGCGAGGGAACTGGCTGGCTCTATCGCGTCATTAAGCGAATCGAGGAAGGCCAGGGCCGGCAGGAAGATCTGGACAAGCTGGTGGATATGGCCGAAAACATCAACGGTAATACCATTTGTGCGCTGGGCGATGCCGCGGCGGCGCCGGTGATAAGCTTTATCAAACACTTCCGTGATGAATTCCAGTATCACATCGATCATGGACGTTGCATGGATAACACGGCTTAGACTTATGGTTAATATCGAAATTGACGGCATTCCACTCAAAGTGGACCCCACCAAAATGATTATCCAGGCCGCGGATGAGGCTGGGATCGATATTCCGCGTTTCTGTTATCACAAGAAACTGTCGATCGCTGCCAACTGCCGCATGTGTCTGGTCGAGGTGGACAAAGCGCGTAAACCGCTGCCGGCCTGTTCCACCCCGGTGTCGGATGGCATGAAGGTCTTCACGGACTCCAAGATTGCCGTTAATGCCCAGCGCAGTGTGATGGAGTTTTTGCTGATTAACCACCCGCTTGATTGTCCTATTTGCGATCAGGGCGGTGAATGCGAACTTCAGGATCTATCGATGGGCTACGGTGAAGGTATCAGCCGTTTCACCGAGCGTAAGCGGGCGGTGAAAGACAAAGACATCGGGCCGTTGATTCAGACCGATATGACCCGCTGTATTCACTGCACCCGCTGTGTGCGTTTCGGCCAGGAAATTGCCGGAATCAAGGAGCTGGGTGCCACCGGTCGCGGCGAGCATATGGAAATCGGTACCTATGTCGAGCACAGCCTGGTGTCGGAACTGTCTGGCAATATCATTGATCTGTGTCCGGTCGGCGCCCTCACCTCCAAACCTTTCCGTTACAAAGCGCGAGCCTGGGAAATGCAGGCAAGGCCGTCAATCGCACCGCATGATGCGGTGGGCTCCAATATCGAGCTGCATATCCGCAAGAACGATGTGATGCGGGTGGTGCCGCGTGACAATGAAGACGTCAATGAATCCTGGCTGTCGGACCGCGATCGATTCAGTTATCTGGGCATGAACAGTGAAGCCCGGCTCAGCGAGCCGATGATTAAAGTGGATAATCAGTGGCAGGTGGTCGACTGGCAGACGGCGCTGGAAAAAACGGTGGAGGGTCTAAAAGGCGTCATTAACAAATTCGGTGCGGAAGAAGTCGCCGGTCTGATTTCGCCTACCGCCACACTCGAAGAAGCCTACCTGTTCCAGAAATGGTTACGCGGGCTGGGCAGCGATAATATTGATCATCGCCTGCGGCAGCAGGATTTTGCCGACAGTGGCATGGATATCACGCTGAAGGACTGGCAACTGGCTGATATTGACGACAGTGATGCGATTGTACTGCTGGGCACCAATATCCGCAGCGAGCAGCCTATTATTGCTCACCGCATCCGCCAGGCCTCATTGGCTGGCGCTACGGTCAGCAGTATCAACCTGTTTAAACGGGATTTACTGATGCCGGTCGATCGCCAAATCGCCGTCAACAGCAAGCAAATGGTGCAGACCCTCGCTGGTATTGCCAAAGCCCTGCTGGCAGCAGCCAGACAGGAGGCTGATGAGTGGCTGGATCTATTACCTGACCGCTCACCTTCGCCTTTCGAGCAGAATGTGGCATTGCAGCTCTCCAATGCGATGAATGCCAGCCTGTTTGTCGGCGACCTGATCAATCACCAGCCACAGGCGAGCACTTTGCGCTCACTGGCGAGACTGGTAGCTGAGCTCAGTGACAGCAGGCTGGTGATTCTGCCGGCGGCCAATAGTCAGGCTCACCGGCGTGCCGGTACAGTCCCCGTCAATAAAGGACTGAATGCCAGACAAAGCTGGGAGCGGGCCCTGCGGGGTTACGTGCTGATGGGCTTTGATCCAATGCTGGATACCGCGCAGCCGACGATTGTGCGTGATGCCCTGCGCAGAGCCAGCTTTGTTGTTTCCATCAGCAGTTTTGATAATGACTGGGTCAGGCAGTATGCCAACGTGATCCTGCCGATGGCCTGTTTTGCCGAAACCTCCGGCACTTTCATTGGTATCGACGAGCGTCCGCAGCAGTTTGCCGGTGCGGTTGCCCCTCGCGGTGACAGTCGTCCCGGCTGGAAGATTCTGAGAGTGCTGGGCAATGTCAGCAAGCTTAATGGTTTTGACTATATCTCTTCACAGGATGTGGTGGATGAAATAGACAGCCCGCTTCGCAATACAGAGAAAAACAGTGAGCACCGATTTATTCCTGAATCACTGGAAATTGAGTCAGACTTGATGCTGATCTCTGAAGTGCCGATGTATGCCACAGACAGCACGGTGCGTCACAGTGAAGCGCTGCAGCAGACACCGGAAAGCCGGTCTAATGGCTTTGCCCGAATCAATGCAAAAGAAGCCGAACAACGCGGTCTGGATCCGCAGCATGAAGTGGTAATCAGTCAGGACGACCGTCAGGTCACTGTGCCGCTGGAAATTGACGACGATATCGCAGACGGCTGTATTTATCTGGCCGCGGCGACGCCCATCAGTGCGCAATTGGGCAGTCTATTCAGCCAGGTTCAGGTAGCTCAGGCGGGAGCACAGTAATGGATATCCTGCTCGATCACATTCTGCCCACATTGCTCAAAATCATGTTGATTGTGGGGCCGCTGATGCTGGCGGTGGCCTATCTGACCTATGCCGAACGCAAAGTGATTGGCTATATTCAGACCCGGATCGGGCCTAACCGGGTTGGTCCCTGGGGACTGCTGCAACCGATTGCCGACGGCCTCAAGCTGTTGATGAAAGAGGTCATCTTTCCGGCGCGCTCCAATCTGTACCTGTTTCTGATTGCCCCGGTGCTTGCCATTGGCCCGGCTCTGGCGGCCTGGGCGGTGATTCCCTTCGATGCCGAACTGGTACTGGCCGATATTAACGCCGGTTTGCTGTATGTGCTGGCGATTACCTCAATGAGTGTTTATGGGGTAGTGATTGCCGGCTGGGCTTCGAACTCCCGTTATGCCTTCCTCGGTGGCCTGCGCAGTGCAGCCCAGGTAGTGTCCTACGAGATCGCGATGGGCTTTGCCCTGGTGGGGGTGCTGGTGGCGGCCGGCAGTCTGAATCTGAGTGAAATCGTGCTGGCACAGCAGGGCGGGATTCTGCACTGGTACTGGCTACCGTTGTTGCCGCTGTTTGTGGTTTATTTTGTATCCGGCGTTGCCGAAACCAACCGCGCGCCGTTTGATATCGCCGAGGGGGAATCGGAGATCGTGGCCGGTTTCCATGTGGAATATTCGGGTATGGCCTTCGCCGTTTTCTTCCTGGCCGAATATGCCGACATGATCCTGATTTCTATTCTGGCGGCGACCCTGTTTATGGGCGGCTGGTTATCGCCTTTTGAGGGCATACCGGTTCTGGAAGGTTTATTTTCCTGGGTGCCGGGCCTGATCTGGTTGCTCGCCAAGACCGCTTTTTTCCTGTTTATTTACCTGTGGCTACGGGCTACGTTCCCGCGTTATCGTTATGATCAGATTATGCGTCTGGGCTGGAAAGTGTTTATCCCCGTCACCTTGGTGTGGCTGGTGATTATTTCTATCGCTCAGGTAATGGATATTGGTCCTTGGTTTACAGAAACAGCAGCATTGGCTGCGGGAGGGGCGTGATGCGTCAGATACGCCATTTCTTCAAAAGCTTTTTCCTGTGGGAGTTGATACAGGGGCTGCGGCTGACCGGCCGTTATCTGTTTGCCCGTAAAGTGACGGTGCAATACCCGGAAGAGAAAACCCCACAATCGCCGCGTTTCCGGGGGCTGCATGCCTTGCGGCGTTATCCCAACGGTGAGGAGCGCTGCATTGGTTGCAAATTGTGCGAGGCGGTTTGCCCGGCACTGGCAATCACCATTGATACCGAGCCGCGTGATGATGGGACCCGGCGTACCACTCGTTACGATATTGATTTGTTTAAATGCATTTACTGTGGTTTCTGCGAAGAGTCCTGTCCAGTGGACTCAATCGTTGAAACCCGCCAATTCGAGTTTCATTTTGAAGCGCGCGGCGACCACATTATTACCAAGGACAAGTTGCTGGCGGTCGGGGATAAATATGAAAAACAAATCGCTGCAGACAGGGAGGCGGATGCACCGTATCGCTAGATGAATTCGCTGATTTTTTACAGTTTTGCTGCCATTTTAATCTTTGCCGCCGTGATGGTGATTACCGTTCGTAATCCCGTCAAGGCAGCTTTGTTTCTGGTATTGGCTTTTTTCACCAGTGCCGGTATCTGGCTGATGCTGCATGCTGAGTTTCTGGCGATTAGCCTGGTGCTCGTTTATGTCGGCGCAGTACTGGTGTTGTTCCTGTTCGTGGTGATGATGCTGGATATTGATGTCGCACCGCTGAAAGAGGGTTTTGCCCGTTATTTGCCGCTGGGCATTCTGGTGGCGGCGCTGATTGTGGTAGAGATGATCACGGTACTCAATGCACCGGCCTTTAATATTGCCGCGCCTGAAGTGGTGGAAGAGAGCAACACCAAGCAACTGGGTCGCTTGCTCTACACCGTTTATGTGTATCCATTCGAGATTGCCTCGGTGATTCTGACGGTGGCGATTGTCGCCGCGATTACCCTGACTCTGCGCGAGCACAGTCGCAAACTGCAGGATATCGGTAAACAGGTTGCCGTGCGCCGTGAAGACCGTGTGCGTCTGGTTAACCTGCGCAAAAAACAGGATGAAGGAGACCAAGCCTCATGATTGTGCTTTCGGACTATCTTATCCTGGCGGCGCTGCTGTTCAGTCTGGCAGTGGCCGGTATTTTTCTGAACCGAAAAAACATCATCATTCTGTTGATGTGTATTGAACTGATGCTGTTGGCCGTGAACCTCAACTTCATTGCTTTCTCGCATTTCTCCGGGGATCCGGCGGGGCAGGTGTTTGTCTTCTTTATTCTGACCGTGGCTGCCGCCGAAGCTGCCATTGGCCTGGCCATTCTGGTGCTGCTGTTTCGTAATCTCAGCACCATTAATGTGTCTGATCTCGACAGGCTGAAGGGGTAGTTGATGAAAAGTTTGCTGCTCGCCATCGTTCTTGCCCCGTTGATTGGCAGCATTATTGCCGGTTTTTTCGGTAATCGAATCGGCCGTGACTGGTCGCACCGTGTCACCATTGCCGGGGTTGGCATCGCCTTCCTGCTGTCTTTGTGGGTGTTCAAGCTGGTGGTGGCCGATGGCGTTTATTTCAATGACAGTGTCTATCAATGGTTGCAGGCCGGGTCACTGACACTGGAAATCGGCTTTATGGTCGATTCCCTGACTGCCGTGATGATGGCGGTAGTGACCTTCGTGTCGCTGATGGTACATATCTACACCATCGGTTACATGCACGATGATGACGGTTACTGCCGTTTCTTCAGTTATATCTCGCTGTTTACCTTCGCCATGCTGATGCTGGTGATGGCCAACAACTTCATGCAGCTTTTCTTCGGCTGGGAAGCTGTGGGGCTGGTGTCTTACCTGTTGATTGGCTTCTGGTACAAAAAGCCGACCGCGATCTATGCCAACCTCAAGGCCTTTCTGGTCAACCGTGTCGGTGACTTCGGCTTCCTGCTCGGTATCGCGGCGGTGCTGATGTATGCCGGTAGTCTGGATTATGTTCAGGTATTCACCCAGGCCCCGACCATGGCCGAAAAATCGATAGCCCTGTTTGGTGATGCCCAGTGGTCGGTGATTACCGTGACCTGCATCCTGCTGTTTATCGGTGCGATGGGTAAATCGGCCCAGGTACCTTTACATGTCTGGCTGCCTGATTCAATGGAAGGCCCGACGCCAATATCCGCGCTTATCCATGCCGCGACGATGGTCACTGCGGGGATCTTTATGGTGGCGCGTATGTCACCGCTGTTTGAGCTGTCTGAAACCGCGTTGTCTTTCATTCTGATAATCGGTGCCGTCACCGCCTTGTTTATGGGCCTGCTGGGCCTGGTGCAGCATGACATCAAACGCGTGATTGCCTATTCCACGTTGTCACAGCTTGGCTATATGACTGTGGCGCTGGGCGCCTCGGCTTATGCCGCCGGAATCTTCCATCTGCTAACCCATGCTTTTTTCAAGGCCCTGTTATTTCTGGCGGCAGGCTCGGTCATTATCGCCCTGCATCATCAACAGGACATTCGGCATATGGGTGGCCTGAAAAAGTATATGCCAATTACTTACTGGACCAGCCTGATTGGTTCACTGGCTTTAATCGGATTTCCCGGCCTGGCTGGATTTTTTTCCAAGGATGCCATTATCGAAGCCGTGCATGCTTCTGAAATCGCCGGCAGTGATTTTGCCTACTTTGCCGTACTGGTCGGGGTGTTTGTCACCGCGCTCTACAGTTTCCGGCTGTTTTTCCTGGTGTTCCATGGCAAAGAACGTTTTGACAGCCATGGCCATGCGCCGCATGAATCACCCAAGGTGGTCACCGTGCCACTGATTCTGCTGGCGATACCGTCGGTGCTGGCCGGTTATTTTATTGGTGATGTGGTGTTCGGCCGTTTCTTTGGCAATGCCATTTTTGTCGCCGGGCCGCATCATGTGCTGGGTGAACTGGGCAGCCATTATCACGGTGTCTGGGCATTTATGCTGCATGGCCTGCAGGCGCTGCCATTCTGGCTGGCACTGGCCGGCGTTGCGATGGCCTGGTATTTGTATCTGCACCGGCCAGAAATACCGGGCATGCTTAAGGACAAATTGCATGGCCTACACCGCTTGCTTGAAAATAAATATGGTTTTGACGATTTCAATGACAAAGTCTTCGCCGGAGGTTCACGCGGACTCGGCGGACTGTTGTGGCGGGTCGGTGACCGTTTCCTGATAGATGGTGCGATTGTAAATGGCTCTGCCAAGTCGGTTTACTGGCTGGCCAGGTTTGTGCGCCATGTGCAGTCGGGTTATCTGTATCACTATGCATTTGCAATGATTGTGGGGGTATGGCTGCTGCTGACCCTGTTTGTGGGTTAAGGGACTGACATGTTTGCAGAGTTACCTTTACTGAGTGTACTAATCTGGCTGCCGATTCTGGGCGGCATTATCGCGATTATGCTGGGCGACCAGCGGAATCTGCTGAAACCGTTCGCGCTGGGCATCGCCACCGTCACCATGTTGTTGTCATTCGGCCTCTACACCGGCTTTGACAGCAACACACATCAGATGCAGTTTGTCGAAAAGCTGCCGTGGATAGAGACTTTCAATGTTTTCTATCACCTTGGTGTTGATGGTTTTTCGATGCCGCTCATTATTCTGACCACGATTTCCACCTTGCTGGTGGTGGTCGCTGCCTGGGAAGTGATTCAGTACCGGCCCAGTCAGTACCTGGCCGCTTTTCTAATCATGGAAGGCCTGATGATCGCCGTGTTCTCAGCGTTGGATGCGGTGCTGTTTTATGTGTTTTTTGAAGCTATGCTGATACCGCTGTTTCTGGTGATTGGCATTTGGGGTGGTCCGAACCGGGTTTATGCGACGCTGAAGTTCTTTCTCTACACCTTCTTCGGATCGGTGTTTCTGCTGGTGGCGCTGCTGTATCTGCGCCATGTCAGTGACAGTTTTGCCATTCTCGATTTCCATGATGTTGCGCTGAGTCTGGATGAGCAGATCTGGCTGCTGTTGGCGTTCCTGATTGCCTTTGCGGTCAAGGTGCCGATGTGGCCGGTGCATACCTGGCTGCCGGATGCCCACGTGGAGGCACCGACTGGTGGTTCGGTGATACTGGCGGCGATTACGCTTAAAATCGGCGGTTATGGTTTCCTGCGTTTTGCCTTGCCGATCGCGCCGGATGCCAGCCTGGCACTGGACTGGCTCATTATCACCCTGTCTCTGATCGCGGTGGTGTATATCGGTTTTGTCGCGCTGGCACAGACCGATCTGAAAAAGCTGATTGCCTACTCCAGTATTGCCCATATGGGTTTTGTGACCCTGGGTCTGTTTATCGTGTTTGATATATTTGCCAATGCGTCAACGGGGAGTGGGGCGGTACTGGCGATTGAAGGCGCGATGGTGCAGATGATTTCACACGGTTTTATCTCAGCAGCGATGTTCCTTGCGGTTGGCGTCTTGTATGACCGTATGCATACGCGGGAAATCAATGCCTATGGTGGGGTGGTCAACACCATGCCTAAATTTGCAGCGTTTGCCGTGTTTTTTGCCATGGCCAATGCCGGTCTGCCGGGTACCTCCGGTTTTGTCGGCGAATTTATGGTGATTCTGGCAGCTTTCCAGGCCAACTTCTGGTTTGCTTTTCTGGCTGCGACGACCCTGATTCTGGGCGCGGCTTATACCTTGTGGATGGTCAAACGGGTGTTTTTCGGTGAGGTTGCCAATGATGAAGTGAAGGCACTGTCCGATATCAACCGCCGTGAATTCTGGATGCTGGCATCACTGGCGGTAATTGTGCTGCTGATCGGTGTCTGGCCGGATCCGTTACTGGGCGTGATGCATGCATCGGTCGAGCATTTACTGACCCAAGTGTCGCAATCCAAGCTGTAGAGAGAGGATCAGACTTCATGTTTCAGGTTCCCAATATGCTGTTTGCACTGCCGGAGATGCTGATGCTGGGCATGGCCTGTGTCATTTTGCTGGTGGTAGCATTCACCGGGGCGCGCAGAACACAATGGGTTTACGGTCTCAGCCAGCTGACCCTGTTGGCAACTGCCGTAGTGGTGGTCTGGTTTATTGGTGAGGGCGGCCTGACCTTTGCCGACACTTACATCAAAGATAATCTCAGCGACTTGCTTAAACTGTTTATCTGCCTGGTGAATATGCTCGTACTGCTGTATTCACAGGCCTACCTCAAAGCCCGCCGGTTATTGCAGGGCGAGTTTTTTGTATTGGCTATTTTCTCCACGCTAGGCATGCTGATCATGGTGTCGGCTTATCATATGCTGACCCTGTACCTGGGTCTGGAACTGATGTCACTGTGCCTCTATGCCATGGTGGCGATGCAGCGAGACTCCGGGGTGGCGACCGAAGCTGCCATGAAGTATTTCATTCTTGGCAGTATCGCCTCGGGCATGCTGCTTTATGGCATGTCGATTATTTATGGTGTTACCGGCAGCCTGTCGATGAATGAGATTGCCCAGGCCGTGGCCACGGGCAATGGCGATGAGACGATTTTGAGCTTTGGTATTGTCTTCCTGGTTATCGGGATAGGCTTTAAATTCGGGGCCGTGCCGTTTCATATGTGGTTACCGGATGTCTATCATGGCGCGCCCACTGCGATGACCTTGTTTATTGCAGCGGCTCCGAAAATTGCGGCCTTTGCCATGATCATTCGATTATTGGCAGAAGGGCTGATAGACTTGCAGCATCACTGGCAGGATATGCTGGTTCTGCTCGCGGTATTGTCGATGATTGTCGGCAATGTCGTGGCGATTGCGCAGAGCAATCTGAAACGTATGCTGGCCTATTCCACTATTTCCCACGTCGGTTTTCTGCTGATGGGGGTATTATCCGGTACACAGGAAGGTTTCTCGGCGGCGCTGTTTTATACGCTGATTTATGCCCTGATGACACTGGGTGCTTTCGGTATGATCTTGCTATTGAGCCGGCAGGGCTTTGAAGCTGAGAATATCGATGATTTCAAAGGGCTCAGTGAGCGCCAGCCCTGGTTTGCGCTGATGATGCTGATCCTGATGTTTTCCATGGCCGGGATTCCGCCACTGGCGGGGTTTTATGCCAAGTTAACTGTGATTAAAGCGGTGATAGATGTTGACCTGCTTTTTGTAGCGCTGGTTGCGGTGCTCACCTCCGTTATCGGTGCCTTCTATTACCTGCGGGTTATTAAGGTCATGTATTTCGACAAACCGGTGGTAGACCACAAGCTGGAAGCAGGCAGCATGATGCAGATTATGCTGAGTGCCAATGCGCTGATGGTGCTGGGTCTGGGGATTGTTCCCGGCATTTTGATGAAAATCTGTACCATTGTTTTTGCCTAGAGGTATAACAAAATCATGTCTGTCTGGCTGATGATAGGGCTGTTTGTGCTGATTGCGAATCTGCCGTGGATAGGTAACCGTGTCTTTTTTATCTGGCCGTTGCAACCAAAGCCGGTGTGGATAAGACTTGTCGAGTTACTGGTTTATTACTTCATCAGTCTGCTGATTGGTATCGCATTTGAAATTCGTTTTTCCGGTGATGTCTACACTCAGCAATGGGAGTTTTTTGTCACCACCCTGAGTTTATTTCTGGTGCTGGCGGTGCCAGGTGTGGTCTATCGCTACCAATGGCTGCCGATGCAGAAAAAATTCAAATAAGCCGGTGTTAACGGCGCAATAAAGACAGGCTAAACGCCAGTCAGGTAAAGAAAAAATCCCCCTAAACGGCGGCAGACAACAATCTGTCACGTCTTTCATGAATAATGGATGCAAGTTCCGTCGAACTAGTTTAGAATTGGCGGGTTTAACTACCGTGTAATTGCACGACACTGTTCAATTAACATCAATTTAGAGACATAGGATTATGGCTTCCGATTTATCCAAGTACAGAAACATAGGTATCTTCGCGCACGTTGACGCGGGTAAAACCACCACAACTGAGCGTATCCTGAAACTGACCGGTAAAATCCACAAAACAGGTGAAGTTCACGAAGGTGAATCCACCATGGACTTCATGGATCAGGAAGCCGAACGTGGTATCACCATTCAGTCTGCTGCGACTACCTGTGCCTGGAACGGTCATCGTCTGAACGTTATCGATACCCCGGGACACGTTGACTTCACCATCGAAGTTTATCGTTCACTGAAAGTACTTGACGGTGGTGTAGGTGTTTTCTGTGGTAGTGGTGGTGTTGAGCCTCAATCTGAAACCAACTGGCGTTACGCTAACGAATCAGAAGTCTCTCGTCTGATCTTCGTTAACAAACTGGACCGCATGGGTGCTGATTTCTACCGTGTTGTTAAGCAGGTTGAAGATGTTCTGGCTGCGACCCCGCTGGTCATGGTGCTGCCAATCGGTATTGAAGACGAATTCAAAGGTGTTGTTGACCTGCTGACTCGCAAAGCCTGGATCTGGGAAGACGAGAAAGATGCAGAGAAATACAGCATCGAAGAGCCACCTGCAGAGATGGCTGATCAAATTGAAGAGTGGCGTGAAAAACTGATCGAAACTGCGGTTGAGCAGGACGATGATCTGATGGAAAAATACCTTGAAGGTGAAGAGCCATCAATCGACGACCTGAAAGACTGCATCCGTAAAGGGACATTGAACCTGTCGTTCTTCCCGACTTACTGCGGCTCTGCTTTCAAAAACAAAGGTATTCAGCTGCTGCTGGACGCCGTTGTCGACTATCTGCCTGACCCAACTCAGGTTGATCCACAACCAGAAGTTGATCTGGAAGGTAACGAAACCGGTAAAGTTGCGACCGTTGATATCAACGGCCCACTTCGTGCACTGGCATTCAAGATTATGGATGACCGTTTCGGTGCCCTGACCTTTATCCGTATCTACTCCGGTGAAATCCGTAAGGGTGACACCATCATGAACACCTTCACCGGCAAGACCGAACGTGTTGGTCGGATGGTGGAAATGCACGCGAATGACCGTAACGAGCTCGATTATGCTCATGCCGGTGATATCGTTGCCGTCATCGGTATGAAAGATGTACAAACCGGTCACACGCTGTGTGATCCTAAAAACCCAGCCACCCTGGAGCCAATGGTGTTCCCGGATCCTGTTATCTCTATTGCGATTGCGCCTAAAGATAAAGGTTCTGCTGAAAAGCTCGGCATCGCACTGGGTAAAATGATCAAAGAAGATCCTTCGTTCCGGGTTGAAACTGACGAAGACAGTGGCGAAACCATTATGAAAGGTATGGGTGAGCTTCACCTGGATATCAAAGTTGATATCCTCAAACGTACCCACAATATTGATGTTATCGTTGGTGAGCCTCAAGTTGCCTACCGTGAAACTATCACCAAACCGGTGACTGATACTTACACCCATAAGAAACAAACCGGTGGTTCTGGTCAGTTCGCCCGTATCGATTACACCATCGAGCCAGGCGAAGCCGGCAGTGGTTTCACATTTGAGTCAACTGTGACCGGTGGTAACGTACCTCGTGAATTCTGGCCTGCAGTTCAAAGCGGCTTCAAGAAAATGATGGACCGTGGTGTTCTGGCTGGCTTCCCTTGCCTGGACGTGAAAGTCAACCTGCAAGACGGTGCTTTCCACGCGGTTGACTCCTCTGCTGTAGCTTACGAACTGGCTTCACAGGCGGCTTACCGTCAATCCATGCCGAAAGCCGGTCCGCAACTGCTGGAACCGATCATGAAAGTCGACGTGTTCTCACCTGAAGATAATGTTGGTGATGTCATCGGTGATCTTAACCGTCGCCGTGGCATGATCAAGTCTCAGGAGCCGGGCGCAACAGGTGTTCGTATCAAAGCTGATGTGCCGCTGAGCGAAATGTTCGGTTACATCGGTACGCTGCGTACCATGACTTCTGGTCGTGGTCAGTTCTCTATGGAATTCCAGCAATACAGCCCATGTCCTCGTAACGTGGCTGATGAAGTCATTAAGGAAGTTCAGGAGCGCGAAGCTGCCAAGAAATAATCTGATTATTTCTGAATAATTAAAAGGGCTGATATTTATCAGCCCTTTTTTTTGTCTGTGATAAAGGGAACCAAGCGTGTTCATAAGCACCCTAGTTAATGTAGCACTGGATTCAGGAGCTAGCTTATGGAACTGAAAAAACACGGCTTGAATATAGGTATTGAGCGTTGTGGTGAACAGTTTTATCTTTTTCTAAAAGTGAGCGGCAAACTGACGCATGAAGATTACCAAAGCATGACACCTATGCTCGAAGCGGCTCTGGCTGAGATTAGATCTCCACGAGTCAATGCGTTCATTGATGCTGTGGAGCTTGAAGGCTGGGAGCCAAGAGCCGCCTGGGATGATTTCAAGCTGGGACTGAAACACGGCAACGAGTTCGATAGAGTTGCCATTTATGGTTATAAAAAATGGCAGTCTGTGGCTGCGAAGCTGGCTAGCTGGTTTATTTCCGGTGAAGTGAAATTTTTCGACGATCCGAAACAAGCATTACAGTGGTTGAACCAATAATCCAATGGAGGTCTTATGACTAAAGTGCTGGTGGTTTATTACAGTATGTACGGACACATAGAAACGATGGCTAAAGCGGTGGCAGAAGGTGCCGGAAAGGTCGAAGGTACCGAGGTGACGCTCAAGCGTGTGCCTGAACTGATGACAAAAGAGCAGGCGGAAAACGCTGGCGCCAAACTGGATCAGGATGCACCGCTGGCAAGCCCACAGGAACTGGCTGATTATGATGCCATTATTTTCGGCACACCTACCCGATACGGCAATATGTGCGCTCAGATGCGTCAGTTTCTGGATCAGACCGGCGGGCTCTGGGCTAAAGGTAAACTGATAGGTAAGGTCGGCAGCGTGTTTACCTCGACCGGAAGCCAGCATGGCGGTCAGGAGACCACATTGACCTCTTTTCACACCAATCTGTTTCACTTCGGCATGGTGGTGGTTGGTGTGCCTTATTCGGTGCCTGAGCTCACCAATATGGACGAAATCACGGGGGGTACCCCTTATGGCGCAAGCACGCTGGCAGGCGCTGATGGTAGCCGTCAGCCGACTGAAAATGAAGTCAAGATTGCTCGTTTCCAGGGTGAGCACGTGGCCAAAGTCGCCAGAAAGCTTCAGCGTGGGCTGGATTAGTCCTGGAAATTGAGTACAGATCACTTCAGGGCGACTGTCCTGAAGGCTGTCTTAGGGTCTGGATATTTCAATCGAGAGCGTGTTTACTTATAGTCACTGACTGCGGAGTGTAGCTCAGCCTGGTAGAGCACTGCCTTCGGGAGGCAGGGGGCGGAGGTTCAAATCCTCTCACTCCGACCAGTCATATTGCTCACACGTTTTGGCTATCCTGCTGTCCCCAGCCTGTCTTGTTGCGAGAGAGGAGTGCGCTGTACTTAATCGTACCAGTCCGGGCGTTAATCATCAGTCAAATTGCCAGCGTAACCAGCCCAGGAAGACATTGCCTTTGTTACGGGTACCCGGTACATACGTTGCCTGAAAAGTCAGGCTTTTATAGCCTATTGACCCCAGTGGCAGCACATAGGGAACAGGCACATAATTCCAGTTTTCACGCATAGTCATCCCTGCGGTCAGGCCCAGTCCGAGCCGAAAGTCCTGCTGCTGTTCAAGTGGTCGCCATATTTTTTCGTAGCCATAGCCAGCCACCGGTTCCCACTCATCCTGCGAATCCCGAAAAGCCATCAAATACAGGCCATGCCAGTTGCCATCGTTATCATAGCGCGTCAGGCCATAGCCGGCGCCCCATGCCTGTTCATTGTATGCTTTGCGGCGATCATTATCCCAGGCGAAAGGCACATGCCAGCTGAACAAAGGCAAATAAAGTTCATGATGATCGGGCGAGTGCCATGTCTCAATGCTGCTGGTCTTCAGCCGATCCCAGAGTATGACGGGCAGGGGAGATGTGTTCGAAGCAGGTTTATCTTCTACCTGATCGGCAAAGAGGGGGAAACACGCCAATAACAGAAACAGCGCTTGTTTGCCTGAATGCATAGCCAACCTCCTGTGGATGTGACTATCACGATTTCATCTTACGTCAGAAACTAAGCCTCTCAAAGCACGTCGAAAACCTGAATGTAGTCTAGAAATGAATTATTTAGTCAGGTATATAGAAAAAGGAGAATGAGCATGTTGCCTCAGCCAGCTAAGTCACCTAAGTCTGGCCATTTCTGCTTATGGCTCATGATGTTGGGGGTTATGAGTATGGCCAGTCTTGTCAGAGCGGAAGGTGATCTGACCCGTCAGGCACCGATAGAGGTGGAAGTGCAACTGGGTGTCGCTAACGAGCATAAATTCTCACCCAGTCACCTCGAGTTTGAAACCGGCAAGCTTTATAAGCTGGTATTAATCAACAACAGCAAAGTTAAGCACTACTTTACGTCATATGGACTGGCGAAACGGGTATTTTCACGCAAGGTACAGGTGATGAAAGAAAGCGCTGAAGGCTTCAGTCGTACCGCTGAAATCAAGGGCGACATCAGCGAGATAGAGGTATTTCCGGGACATCGGGTTGAATGGTGGTTTGTACCCGTCCAGACCGGTGAACTGCATGACCTGCATTGTCATGTGGATGATGAGGCGTCAGGTATGACTCATGCTGAATTGGGGATGACGGGCAGCATACAGATTCGTTGAATTGATAAGTCGTTTTTACTGCTGAGCTGACAGTTGATCAACTGGCCGTTTTCGCATCATCCTGGCTGACAAGGCTGCGTGCCTTTAATTGTTCATAAATTACAAAGGCATCATTCAGGTAAGCTTCTCTCGCCGAGTTGCTGCTGTAATCACTGCGCTGAGGTTTCACCTCAAGCCGGGTTTGCTGCTGAATCAATTTGTCCGGGTGCTCCAGGTCAAGGAAAGCGGCCAGCTGAGTCAGTATTTTCTCAGGCTCCCGGCAGAGGGCATCATAGTCCAGAAAGACAATATTCTGGTGCGTCTTATTCAATAGATGCCGGTAAGCACAAGTCCAGTAATAGAGCCAGAAGTTGATGTCAGAGGCAGGTGGTAATTCATCCTGGTCCAGCCAGTTATCAAAATTAACCGGACGGAGATTGGCGCCAAAGTCAAAGTGTCCGATTCCAGCCATATAGTGGCGGGCAAAGGCATCATTCTCATGTATGGATAAAAAGCGGAGATGCTGGCGCTGCAAAGACGCTGTGTGACTGAGGGGGTGTCTGAACGGCACCACTATTTTGGCTGTGGGCAGGTGTCTGAGCAGCCAGTCGATGCGGGCGATATTCAGATTGTTTTTGGATATATAGCGAATCGCTGGTGTGGGCGAATTCCTGTTATGAAGGTGAACCACCTTGCGCATGTGGTGACGGAAAAAGCGCAGAAAGTCTTCTTTGTCGCCCGTCTCCCAAGGGCTGATATGGTGTTTGTGGTAGGGCTTTTCCCAATGGGCCATCCAAAGCATTTCCTCAAAAGCTTCCGGGCTGTCTTCATTGACCAGCATGCCGTCACCATGTGCCCGTTCCTGTGCTTCTCCGGTGGTCTGCATCGACTTGGTCAGTCGCTGCCAGAACAGGGGGGTAAACACGAATGGCATATAGCGATAGCTATGTGTAGCAAATTCACCCGTGGCATAACATAGCTCTAGCAGCAGCGTGGTCCCGGCCCGTGGCAGCGAAGTGATGAACACCGGGTGATCGGCTGACTCGGCACTGGTCTGTTTGAGGTAAAGCTTGTCTTCCAGGTCCGCCAGCACCAGTTGTGCCGGAACACTGGCAAAGGCCAGGTTGTGCAGCAGGCGGGTACTGCCCGAATAGCGGTTTTCAAAAGACGACGCTGTCTTGCTTTGGCGATGTTGCCGACGAAATACGAGCCAGAAATAGATGATGGTGATGACCGTGGCAGTCAGCAGGAACGGCCATGAAGAGGCCATCAGCATGGTGGCTTCCAGCGATATCAGGCCGACCCTATCCAGTCCCCACAGAATCACGACTGGTAAACCTGCAGCCATGCTGGTTCCCAGCAGCAGCCCGGCAATAGCTTTAATCAGGCTGAGGCTGTGACGACGTAAGTTCTGTTCCTTTTCATCATCGTCGATGTCCCGGCGGCTGATTTCAAACAGGGACAGCCGGGACAGGCTCAGCGCGTTTCTGGCTTGCGCCATCAAGTTCAGTATTCTGAACAGTATCAGAAAGCCGATGACCAGAAAGGAGGCGCCCAGGAGTTCGATTAGCATGTCAGTCAGCCGGGCTGATCAGGGTTGTCAGTTTCAGTCTGGCGTGCCCGCCATTTTTTACGTAAACGCTTAATCGGATACCAGAGAAAACCAAAAAACAGCACCACGACCACGGCGATGACGGCAATGATGGCGCCGATGGCTGTGAGTCCGCCGCCAGGGCCGATATAGGCATGGGCCGGCTGCAGCAGATTAGATAACAGTAAGATAAAAGTAGCGAGAGCTCTAATCATAGTCGGATTCCATTATTGTCAGTTGGAAGAGTCGATTTCAGATGTTGGCGCTGATTGTGAAGTCTTTTTCAGTTCGTTGAAAAACGCAGGGGAGAAATGGTCAGACAGCCTCTGTGCGGTTTCGACAAAACCCACGACGCCTTCCCTGACAATATTGTTGTATTCCCAGATGATTTGACCGTCAGGTGTGACCTCAATCACCCTGCCGTTACGCGAGTCAGAAATCAGAATATTGTCATTACTCAGCCATTCATGCTTACCCAGAAGGAAAGAGAAAAAGGGTTCTTCTTCAGTGCCTGTATAGGCAACGGAGACTTCACCGCTGGGAGCATCCTGAAGCAGAATTCTGCTTTGCACACCTGATTCCGCCGGGGCTGAGTCATTATTGTCATAAATTGAAATGGTATCGCCATCGACAAAGTCCGGATCATGCTGACGCACAAACGGCCCGATGGAGACGAACTTCTTCTGCCAGTTGTCTGTGTCAAAGACCAGCACAGTATTGATATTACGCATTGACAGCATGATGTCGCCCGGCCCGAAAAAGCCGGGTTCCATATTCTCGGGGAACAGCTCAATATCATTCAAATGCAGCGTGTCGCCCTTGGATTCGGGGTGGAGGCCGAGCGAAGAGAGATAGAGCAGGCCCTGAAGCTGATTGTCCTGAAACAGGGTATGCAAGGAGATTTCCTGAAGAATTTTGCCATTATCCGGATCGACTTCCAGAATGGTGAACTCATCAAAATTGGGTTTATAGAAGGGGAGATCATCCAGAGGCTTGTCGTGGGTAATCATACCCGGCACCCAGAGGTGGCCATCTTCTGACTGGTAAAGTGAATGATGAGTGCGATATGGCAGGCGCCAGATGACCTCATTGTTGGCGTCGACACGCACCATACCCAGTCCATCATAATTAAAGACTAAACTGCCATCCTTCATCAGCACCATGCCATGTATATGGCTGCCAGGTGGTTCCTTGGGGTTCAGGTGATCAGGCAGGTGGTTTGCATTAGGCCAGATATCAAACCAGTCGAGTGACCAGTGATGAATCACATTACCATCGGCGTCTATGACCTCCGCGATGAGTTTGTCATCCTTGCCGACCCGGCTAATCAGAGTGAGTCCCGGTGCCATTTTGTCAGGATAATTGTTCACGATTTTACGGGTTTTGTCCGTTTCCCAGTACTGGAACGGCAGGCTATCGTCGGTCAACTTCAGTGCTTCCTTGAGTCCGTTCTGCATAAAATAGACGAAATCTGCCGGAAACCAGTGATGACGATGACTGAAAAAGCCATAGACATAAATGGCGATGATGAGTGAAATGAGGAAAAGCCACTTGGCGATTTTTTCAGTCATACCTTTTTCTCAATGTGAATAAGGACAGTAGATTAACCAGCATGCTGGCGGACCGCTGTTGATATTTTCTGTTAGCTACCTTAGCTCAGTTAAGCTTGGACTTATGTGACTCAAAGCCCCTTTTTCGGAAAATTCGATAGTGAGCGGCCGGCCATATACGACGGATGCCATCCAAAACTTTAGTGCTGTGTTACCAAGCCGTTATCGCGTAATTTCTGGATATGCGTATGTTGTGATAGCAAGGCCATCATCTCAGCAGGGTCCAGCCAGGATTGGAGCTCCTGCAAAGTGGCTGCCTGCTCCAGCTTCCATTTTGCTGTGACAGTGGGCGCATGAAATTCCCCCGGCTTGTGTGAATCGAGTAAAGGCAGTTGTGCCAGATGCCATGAGAACAGGGCATGGTTATTCTCAAGACATTCCAGAGGCGAATCCACGGGCGGCACTGGCTGTAAATGTTTTGTGTTGTCGCGAAAGGTCTTCACAATGTTGCTTGGCTGCTTTTCTTCCGGCGCCCTGAATAGACCCAGCCAGGTGAAAAGCTGTCCTCGCTTTTTGCCACCGCTGAGCCATGACAATGGAATAGACAGCATCAGGCAGCCAGCGATGGGAATTAACCATAAAAACAGCTTGAAACTGATCATATAGGCAAGTCCGCCAAGGGCGACACCAAATACCGTGTGGCCCCGATGAGCCAGGTAAGCCTGCTGTAATGAGAGTGCACCATCATCGCGGGATTGTGGACTCCAGCCGCTGTCTTTACCTCGGAAGATTTTATACACCACAGTGCATTGAGCCAGCATCAGAATGGGCGCGTATAGTGCAGAAAAAACGATTTCAAACAAGGTACTGGCTGTCAGCAGAAGCGGTCCACCGAAATGCCTGCATTTTCTGAAGTTGACCAGCGCACTGAACCAGCCGAACAGCTTGGGTGCCAGTAGCACAAACATGGAGATGACGAACAGTCTCAGCGCCCGCTCCGCATCAAAGACCGGCCAGGTCGGGAACAGTGAGGGGTCAGAAAAATATTCCGGCCTGACAAACTGGGCCTGTACGGCGATGGCAAGGCCGGTGATTATCAGTGCCAGCCAGAATACGGCACTAAGATAAGACATAATACCGGAGAGAATATGCAGCCGGGTGGGCACCACCAGATCATGGGCCAACAGCAGGCGGCTATGTTGCAGGTTGCCCTGACACCAACGGCGGTCACGGGTCAACACCGTATCAAGTGAGGGGGGCGCCTCCTCATAAGAGCATTGGATATCGGTATCAAATCTGACGCCCCAGCCTTTGCGTCTCAGCATGGCGGCTTCAATAAAGTCATGACTGAGGATATGACCACCGAAAGGCGGTGTACCAGGCAATAGAGGCAGGCCACAGGACTCGGCAAAGGCGCGGGTTCGGATAATGGCATTGTGACCCCAGAAATTGGATGACAACCCATGCCATGCTGACAGGCCAGCTGCGTATATAGGCCCGTAACAGTGATTGGCAAATTGTTGTAAACGCCCATACAAGCTGCTGGCATTGATGATCGTGGGCAGGGTTTGAATCAGGCCCATCTCGGGTGCAGCAGCCAGACGTCGCGACAAGGAGATCATGCTGTCAGCACTCATAATACTGTCGGCATCGAGCACAATCATGGCTTCGTAATCACCGCCCCAATTAGTCACCCAGTCAGCGATATTGCCGGCCTTGCGTTCTTTGTTATTGGCCCGGCGCCGGTAATAAACCGGACAGGCATGTTGGTCGTTATCGAATAGCGGCATCAGGGCCTGTTCTTCAGCTAGCCAGGCCTCAGCCTGATTGGTATCACTGAGAATAAAAAAGGCATATTTACCGGGCGCTTTAATCAGCAATTCCTGCCGCATGGTTCTGACTGCTGCGGCGATACGAGCGGGCTCTTCCTTGTAAATCGGTACCAGAATCGCTGTTCTGAAAGGGGCATCAGCAGCCTCAGGTACACGCAGAAGCCTGGGCTTAAGCGTTAAAAGAAATCCCAGAAAGGCCTGCGAAAAAGCAAAAGAAATCCAGATAAAGTTGATACTGAACAGGCTCAGGAACAGCCATTGCAACAGCGTGACGGTAGTGGTACTCAACACGCTGTACATCTCGCTGATGCCATAAGCTGACAATGCCAGTGTAGAGACCAGGATAAAAAAACGGGCCAGCAATGTGCTCAGGGGGAAAAGGAACTGCCGCTGATGCCGTTTTAATGTAAACCCTTTTTCATTGACCCGGTGGCGAGGCATATCCAGCGGGGCAAGCTCAGGGAGTGCGCGCTCTGCTTTCATAATCGATCCGAAAATAAAGTGGGTTTAATCCAGCGATAAAGCCAGGTTTCGGTGAAGGCCTGTTGCTGCTTTTTCAATTGCACCCGGAACTCGATAACGTTGGCATCCTGATTATCAAAACTCAGAAAAACACGGGCGCCACCGGTTTCAGAATTATGCTGGATGCGGGAATCCAGCAGTTGGCCCTGATCCAGTGAGACGTCGATACTAATGTCTTTGATATCTTTCGCCTTGATATTGCTGTAATCGATAACGATTTCACGCTGATTGTCATTCAGGCGCAGGCCACTGGCACTTCTGATGACTTTTGTTTTGTCACTCAATGGTTTGAGGTTGTCAGGCCAGGTTAAACGATAGGCGTAACGGTATTTCTGACCTTTTTTGAGGATCGCAGCCGGCCGCCAGTAAACAACGATATTGTCGTTGGTTTCGTTTTCAGAGGGAATCTCGACTAATTGCAGCTGACCTTTCCCCCAGTCACCGAGGGGTTTGACCCAGACAGAGGGGCGCTTGTGATACATCGCTTCCAAATCCTGGTAGTGATGGAACTGTCGATTGCGCTGAATCAGTCCAAAGCCCTTCGGGTTTTCATCAATAAAGGCGCTTATCTGCAAGGAGTCAGGATTCGTCAATGGCCGCCAGAGCCGCTCATTATTTCCCCGGACCACAGCCAGGCCCTCCGAGTCATGCACGGCCGGTCGGTAGTCGGGCTTATCAGCAGCCTGCATTTCACCATGCATAAACATTGAGGTCAGTGGCGCAATACCGACATGCTCAAGGTCCCGGCGAGGGAAAAGAATCACGTTCACATCCATTCTGGTGGGATTATCAGGATAAATACCAAAACGGTAGGCACCCGTGACGCCGGGGCTGTCGAGCAGGGCGTGCACTACGATGGCTTTCTGATCTTTGCCCGGCCGCTCAACCCAGAATCGTCTGAAGATGGGATGTTCTTCACCTTGTGGTTCAGCGACATCAATCGCGAGGCCACGGGCAGAAATCCCGTATAGTTGATCTTTGGACACTGCGCGGAAATAACTGGCACCCTGAAAAACCAGAAACTCGTCTTTGTAATCGGCACTGTTAAGCGGGAAATGCAGACGTATACCGGCATATTTTCCGACATCAGCCAAGATTTTAGCCATGGTCTCCCGGGGCACGCTGAACGAATCTTCAGTCAGACCCACCGAATAAGCCATACCGTCTTCAACAATATCTATATCAATCAGGTGTTCGTACAGATAGCCCGGCGCAAACAACTGAATCGAAAACAGCGCAGGACTGTTACCCCATATGGCAGCCCGTTGCTGGAAGTTGATTTTACGATAGGCAGAATAGCTGAGATTGGTCAGCGACTCTGGCGCTGTTTGGGGTGCCTCAAAGGCTTCTTCCGAAAGGGCTTTAGCAAGCTCAATCACAGTCTGATGGGTGAACGGCGTGCCTGTTTGAGAATCAGTTAAGCTTGGCTTGGCATGACCCAAGGGCAGGTTGAATAGCTGCGTCAGGAGGATCATGAATATACCGGCGGTGAGGAATCTGAAGGGTGGTTGCTTGGTGTTGTGCTTGAACACGCGGTTCAATCCTCCCTGGTTGGAATGAGAGTCATTTCTCCATCTTGGAGCCTCATGACTGTAGAGAGTGAGACTAATATTTCATATGAACAACGCATCATCAATCGAGATGCGCAGCAATATCGGAATAATGTGAAACAGCCTGCATTAAAACTCGGCTAATAGAGGCTTTCAGTGCTCGAGCAGCTTTACTCAGCACGGATTAGACTCTTAGTATGCCGATAAATTCAGAATATTTGAAACCCCTTTTGATAGGGGGAAGAAGGGCGAGCTCAGATCAAGCTGATCTGAGCTGCGTTAATGCTTAGTTGACGAGGCTCTGGATGGGGGCAGGGATACGACCACCCAGCCGCACAAAACGATTTTCCTGACTACCCATGTTGACTGTCATCACCGGCCCTTCTCCCAGCAGGCCACCGAAGAAGACATGATCACCAGCTTGTTTTCCCGGTGCGGGAATTAATCGTGCTGCCGTGGTTTTCTTGTTGATGACACCAATGGCCATCTCATCGGCAATAATCGCTGACAGCATTTCTGCCGAGGTATCACCAGGCAAGGCGATCATATCGAGACCCACCGAGCAGACTGCGGTCATCGCTTCCAGTTTTTCCAGCGCCAGCGTGCCCTCTGCGGCTGAGCGGGCGATAGTCAGATCTTCACAGACCGGGATAAAGGCACCGCTTAAGCCCCCTACATGGGAGCTGGCAAAGGCGCCGCCTTTTTTAACCGCATCATTGAGCATGGCCAGAAATGCGGTACTGCCGGGCGCGCCGATCGCAGGCAGACCGATGGCCTCAAAGATTTCACCGACACTGTCATTTTCATTTGGTGTCGGTGCCAATGACAGATCGACAATGCCAAATGGCAGGCCCAGAATCTGGGCGACCTCACGGCCCACCAGTTCACCGGCACGGGTGAGACGGGCTGCAGTTTGTTTAATCACATCGGCAGCGCGACTGAGATCCAAATTATCTTCTTCGGCCATGGCCCTTTCCAGCGCCGCTTTCACCACGCCGGGACCACTGACACCAACACTGACTACAGCATCGGCTTCACCAATACCCAGATATGCACCAGCCATAAATGGTACGTCCTGCGGAATATTGGCAAATACCACCAGTTTGGCGGCAGCCAGACCATCGTCCTCGGCAGTCATTTCCGCGGCCTGTTTAATCACCAGCCCCATTCGCTTGATGGCATCCATATTGAGACCAGCCCGGGTACTGGCGACATTAACCGAAGAGCAGACCCGCTGGCTTTCTGTTAAAGCTTGTGGAATCGCATCAATCAGTGCCTGATCACCGCGGCTAAAGCCTTTTTCGACCAGGGCGCTGAAACCACCCACAAAATCGACGCCTAACTCAATCGCTGCCTTGTCCAGCGTCAGTGCAATTTCGACCATTTGATCAGCATTAAACGGGGCGCCAACCACGCCTATCGGGCTGACCGAAATACGCTTATTGGCCACTTCGATACCATAACGGCGTTCAATGCGGTTGCAGGTCGCGACCAGTTGCCCCGCGGTACGGGTAATTTTGTCGTAAATCTTGCGTTTGAAGGTCTCGATATCGTCGCTGACACAGTCCGTCAAATTAATGCCGACGGTAACGGTACGCAGGTCCAGGTTTTCCTCACGGACCATTTGCAGGGTGGAAATAATCTCTTTTGGCGTAAGCATACTGAGTCCTGATTTAACGACGGGTTAATTGAGAATATTGCTGACAGATTCGAATATCCTGCGGTGCTGGACATTGATTTCAAGGTCCAGTCTGGCCGCAATCGCATCCAATGCATCGCGCAGGTCATTCATTACCGTGGCTCGGGGCACATCAACTTCAAACACCATCAGGTTATCCATCGGGTTTTTACCGCCTTTGAAAATAGCCTGAATATTGCTGATGTTGACACCATGCTTGAATAATTCGCCGGCGATTTCAGCCACCAGTCCCTGACGGTCAGGACCAATCGCGGTGACGATATAAGGCTGGGTTTCAGGTTTGTTCTGATGCCAGTCTGAAGGGGCATCCTGCCAGGGGTGGACCCGGATATACAGGTTCATTCCCTGAGTCTGATCCTGCAAGGACTGCTGGAGCTTATCGGCACTGTCATCTTCCGCGAGGTTGGCCATCAGCAACGCACCGAACACGTTATCCAAGAGTGTCTGGCTCAGGTTCTCAATATTACCGTTGTGCTGATTGATGATGCTGGCCACCTTAGCCATTATCCCGGGCTGGTCACTACCCAGAACAGAAATTAAAACTTTATTCATTTGTGATAATCCAGAACTCAGAGTGCAATTAATCCGACCGATCTAGCGGATAAAGACAGGCTGGCCGCGATGCAAGTTCAGCGCTTGGCAATAATCCAGACCGCATGAACGATTCCCGGAATGTAACCGAGCAGGGTCAGAAGAATATTGAGCCAGAAGGCCCCGCCCAGTCCGACTTGCAGAAATACACCGAGTGGTGGCAATAGGATCGCAACAAGAACGCGGATAAAATCCATGAAAATCTCCCTGTTAAAAATATCAGTATCCCTGGATACGTGACCACAACAGACCAATCAGCCAGCCCATTAACATCACGACCAGGGCGAGAATTATTAAGATAGCCAGAATAAACAGCATATTCTCCAGCAGTGAGCGACGCACGGTTTGCTGCGGTGCCTGCTCATAATGAGCGAGTAACGCACTGTTCTTCTGATTGGCTTTCCAGACAAAATCAAACAGGTCCCCGACCAGAGGCAGGCTGCCCAGCCCGGTATCAACCAGCACATTAATTACCATTCTCAGCAGTACGCTGCGCGGCACGCCCAATTGATTGGCTTTGATCACAATCAGAGAAGACAAGAGACCACTGAAAAAATCGCCTACACCCGGGATCAGTCCGATAAAGCCGTCGAGGCCGATTCGGTAGCCGCCCGGTAGCGGAATACTGTTATCGAGAAGCCAACTCAGTTTTTCATGAAAGCGTCTTTTTGCTGTCATTCCTCATCCCGTGCAGCATCTTCGGCCAGCTCGGCCAGGATCTGCTGCATATCCTGCGGTAAATCCACCTGCCAACTGACATCTTCTCCGGTGGATGGATGCTTGAAGCCTAACACACCGGCATGCAGTGCCTGACGCCGGAAGCCCTGAATCGCCTCACGGCATTTTTCCGACATGCCCTTGGGAATCTTGAAACGGCCGCCATAGACCGGGTCGCCGAGCAGCGGGTGGCGGATATGCGCCATATGCACCCGAATCTGATGGGTGCGGCCGGTTTCCAGCTTACAGCGGATATAGGTGTGGGCGCGGAAACGCTGTTCGACCCGGTAATGGGTCACCGCCGGCTTGCCGCCCTGACTGATAGCCATGCGTTTACGATCGATATGATGGCGGCCAATGGGCTCATCGACCGTACCGCCGGCAGTCATAACCCCAACCGCGATAGCCTGATATTCACGCACCACGGTACGGGCCTGCAATTGTGACACCAGCGAGTTGTGAGCCTGCAGGGTTTTAGCCACCATCAGTAAGCCTGTGGTGGCTTTATCGATACGATGCACTATGCCGGCGCGAGGTATATTGGCCAGTTGCGGCGCATGAGCGAGCAGGGCGTTGACCAGCGTACCCTGCTGATTACCGGCACCGGGGTGAACCACCATGCCTGCGGGTTTGTTAAGAATAATGACATCGTCATCTTCATAGACAATATCCAGCGAAATGGCCTCGGCCTGCCAGCTGTCGTCCTGACTTTCCAGGATGGTGTGAATCCTGACCTGTTCACCGCCTGAGACACTGTCTCGGGGGCGAAGCTGATTATCATCGACAGTGACATCACCGGCCTTGATCCACTTTGTCAGCTGACCTCGGGAGAACTCGGGAAACATCCTGGCGAGGGCCTGATCCAGGCGCATGCCATTGAGTTCTTCGGGGATAAAATCATCAAGTTGAATTTTTTCTGACATAGTTGAAGGGCGAGAGCCATAAGCAGGTGAATAAATCGCAATTATAACGTAGGCTAAGCTTAGAGTTTGGATTAGGAGAGCAGGATGTTGTTATCCCGGCTGCCACTGGCCTGTATTTTAATGCTTGCCTGTATGACTGTGCAGGCAGAAGGACGCAATGCCGCATTGCTCGCTTCCAGCTGCGCCGCCTGTCATGGTACTCAGGGTCATAGTGTCGGTGGTACGCCCAGCCTGGCCGGTCTGGACAGGCTTTATTTCATTAAGCAGATGCAGCAGTTTCAAAATGGTGAGCGTCCCGCTACCGTGATGATGCAGCATGCCCAAGGTTATACCGAAGAGGAAATCCGCTTACTGGCAGATTATTTCGCTGATCAGAAGTAATTCAGGCTGCCGTCAGTCTGATTATCGAGGCTGACATTGGCTGCAATAGTAAGTCGCTCTCTGTGCCTGGCGAATACAGACAATCGGCTGTTCACAAAGCAGACAAGGTTGATCCTGACGCCCGTAAACATGCAGTTCCTGAGTGAAGTAACCCGGTTTGCCATCGCTTTTACGAAAATCACGCAGCGTAGTGCCGCCGGCCAGCAGGGCTTTCTCCAGTACCAGTTTGATGGCTTCTACCAGTTTGTGCATTTTGGCCTTACTGATTTTGCCCGCCGCTTTGGCCGGGTGGATGCCGGACAGGAATAAAGCTTCATTGGCATAAATATTACCGACGCCAACAACAATTTCGCCATTCATGATAAAGCTTTTGATATTACTGCTGCGGCCTTTGGCACGCTGATACAGGTAATCGCCGTCAAAATCTTCTGATAGCGGTTCCGGACCCAGATGATGTATGAGCGGATGTTGATCCGGTTTGTCTTCACACCAAAGTACCGCGCCGAAACGTCTCGGATCGGTAAAGCGAAGTACTTTGCCGTTACTGAAATAGATATCGACGTGATCATGCTTGGCGATATTGTCATCATTGTCCAGAACCCGGAGCCGGCCGGACATGCCCAGATGAATCATCAGGGTGCCAGTGTCGCATTGCAGCAGCAGATATTTGGCACGGCGTGAGACCTGATGTACTATCTGACCGATTAGCAGTTGCTCTAAACCTTCAGGCACCGGCCAGCGCAGGCCTCTGTGACGCACAGTCATATTATTGATAGTTTCACCCTCGACAAAGGGCTGGATACCACGGCGGGTGGTTTCGACTTCAGGTAATTCAGGCATGTTTTATTGTTTCGGTGGTGATGGCAGCAGCTGGCTTTTGATGGCCAGGGGGAAATCATACTGCAGCCTCAGAGCAGGGTTAATCAGCTGCAAAGTCTGACCGTTCTGACGCATCAGCAACTGCATCGGTTCTGCTTGATCAGCAAGCCAGAGCTTAATATGTGGTTCTGTCATGGCGTTGAGCTGCGCATTCGGCAGATAACGCACCTGCATTGCATAGGCATGCTGCCAGCTGTCGACCAGGGTTTTGATAGCGTCAGTGGAGAGTTCGCTGTTATCGCTGTGCCATTCTCCTTCCTGCAGAGAGAAACGGACTTTTTGCTCATCATCTGCCGCGGGCAGAGTCAGTCGGGTCAGCTGATTACTCTCTGGAATCAGGCGGTTATCAACAAAACTGCCGGCGGACGCAGTCAGCAGGGGCGTGACATCATCCTGTACCAGGAAAATCATGCCCTGATGCAGCACATAACGATTCTCGCTGAGAGACTCAACACCGCCAAAAGCAAACTGCTCGTTGTTCATGCTGAGAATAACATCCGGATTGCTGAGTCCGAACTGGTCGAGTGCCGACTGGTCCATCGGTTGAAACTCGCCATGCACAGGGGCCCTGAGCAGACTCAAGAGCAAGTTAATGCGGGTGGGGTTGGCACGGGCATTAAACGGTTCGGTTAAAATCCAGTGATTTTGCTGACGCTCAAGTCGGAGGTTGACCTTGCCGCTGCGGGCAATCTGAATCAGCTCAATGGCTTCGGTATCGAGCGACGACAGGGTGGAGGCTTGTTGTTCAGCCGGTTGTTCCTGTTGAGACAGCCAAAGCAAGGCAATTACAATTGCCAGTAAAATCAGATTGGTCAGATAGCTGCTTTTCATCGGCGTCGTCTCCGCCACCAGATACCCAGGCTGGTTGCCAGTAATAACAATGGTATCACCAGCAGGAAGCCAAAGCCGATAATTATTGTCTGGTTGCGGTTTAAATCAAGCTGGGTGCCGACACTGGTTTTTACTGGAATCTCAATCAGTTTGTCATCAGCCGCCAGCCAGTTGGCCAGTGCCATTGCCAGCTCAAGATTGGCAGCATTGCCGATATGGGCATTACTGGCAAAATCACTGTCACCAAGGACGGCAATCCGCTGCTGTTTTCCAATATCATTCAGTTGACGGCTGAGTACGTAACCCATAGATAAGGGACCCGATACATCAGCGCCGGCATCATAGGCTTGTGAACCCAGGTTACTCTGATTGATTGGTGTTGTTTCCACCCAGGCACCGGGCTGGCTTCTCAGCAGATTCAGACTGTTCCATTGCTGGTTTTGCTCAAGCGGTTCTGTTTGTTGAATGGCAACAGCATCGGCAAGCAGAGAAACGCTGGCGACCGCCTGACCAATCGGATGATTGGCATAGTCACTGATGAGCACAAAACGAGGATCTTCGAGTCCCAGGCTGACCGAGGTCGGATCCATCACAGTACCGGGTATGAATTCAATGCCCAGCATTTCGCTCAGCGCCGAGAGCGAATCACTCTGCTCCGGATCTGCCAGCCACAGTAAGTTGCCACCGTCGCTGAGATAGTCTTTTACCAACTCGACTTCGCCCGGCAGCCAGTCCCGGGTCGGGCTGGCGATAACGAGCGCGGCGGTATTGCCGGGTAATTGCGGCGTATCAATCAGGTTCTGCGCATGCAGTTTAAAGCCCTGGCTCTCCAGTTGTCTGGCCCATGTCGCCAGACTGAAATTATTTTTATCGAACAGGCTGCGCTCACCGTGACCTTCGATAAACACCAGCCATTGCTGCTG
>CAYMEE010000001.1:149371-152917 GCA_964389455.1 uncultured Methylophaga sp.
GTCCAGTCGAACTGGCGATTGTGATCAATAGATAGCTTTGCCAGCAATATGACCGCGGCAACCAACAGCACATAGAACAGAGCCTGTTGCAGCCGGAATAGGCGTTGTGTGCGACGGGTGATTTTCATAATAAGTTTGGGTTAGTCCAGTCTCTCTCGATCCAGCCGGCGTATGGTCAGCAGAATAAATGTGACGATGACAATCAGATAGAAGCTGAGATCCTGCGTGTTGATCTGGCCTCGTGTCATCGGTTCGAAATGATTCAGCAAAGACAGCCAGCTCAGCACTGAGAAACCGGCGTTAGTATTGCCGGCCCAATCAATAATCCACAGCAGAAACAATACGGAAAAAGTGCTGACGGCAGCGATGGTAGGCTGACGACAGAGCGACGACATAAAAATACCAATGGCCGTGAAGCTGGCAATCAACAGAAGCAGGCCGAGCATGCCGGCACTGAGTTGATACCAGTCCAGGCTGGTGCCAACACTGAGTGACACTGGCATCATCAGCGTCAGCATAGCAATCAGCGTAAAGAAGGCCAGATTCCCCAGATATTTGCCCAGTACAATCTGAGTGCTGCTCAACGGGGCTGAAGACAGTAGCGGTAATGTCTCGTTGCGACGCTCTTCAGCGATGCTGCGCATCGTCAGCAGGGGTGTTATCAGCAGAATAATAATGGCGGCATTGCTGAGTAGCGGCATAGCGACCATTTCAGTGACGCCGGGGGCACCGGGAATGGCGGAAATACGAGCCTGGATGCTGCTGAAATAGTCGATATGGGTCAGAAACAGATAAGCCAGCAACAGCTGTGCGAGTGCCAGCATGACCCAGGCCAGTGGCGACAGAAACAGGCGATGCAGTTCGTTACGGGCAATATTAAACATCGGCTTCTTCTTTCTGAATGATTTTCAGGAACACGTCCTCCATTGAGCGCTGTTCAGGCATCAGTGTGGTCAGTCGCCAGTTGTCACTGACTGCCCGGCTCAGCAGGGCCTGGGTAGGATTCTTATCGGGACGATAATGCAGACGGTGGCACTGCAGGTGGATGGTTTCCACCGAGGTGACGCCATCGACTTGCCTGAGAAAGTCGGCAGCCAGGGGCTGTTCGAACTCAACCAGCAGGGTGTGGGCCTGCATCTGCAGGCTGAGCTTATCAATGGTGTCGTTAAACAGTAACTGACCCTGAGAGATGATCTGCACCCGGTCACACAGCATCTGCACTTCCGGCAGGATATGCGTTGAAAGAATCACACTGTGTTCATCGGCAATATCGCGGATTAATTGGCGTATTTCGCGGATCTGAATCGGATCCAGACCGGATGTAGGTTCATCCAGAATCACGACAGCCGGGGAGTGAATAATCGCCTGGGCAATGCCGACCCGTTGCTGGAAACCTTTTGACAGATTGCCAATCAGGCGTTGCGACACGGCTGTCAGGCCGCAACGAGCCATTGCTGTCTCAACCGCACTATGCTGCTGCTTAGCGTCAATTTGATTGAGGCGGGCACAGAAGCGCAGAAACTCACGCACAGTCAATTCTTTGTAGAGTGGTGGTGTTTCCGGCAGATAACCGATGTGGGCTTTGGCCTGACCCGGTTTGTCCAGCAGATCAATGCCGTTGACCGTGATTTCTCCGTGATCGGGAGCCAGGTTGCCGGTCAGCATGCGCATGGTGGTGGATTTACCGGCACCATTAGGACCCAGAAAGCCGACCACTTCACCCTGATTGACGCTGAAACTGACATCATCGACAGCGATTTTGCCACCAAAGTAGCGAGAGAGTTGCGATGCTTCCAGTAGTACCGTATTGCTCATAGATTCAGATAGCTTGCTTTGTTTTCAGTGCCCATTCGGCCGCATCAATATAGACGTCACTTAACTGTTCCAGCGTGACCTGCTCATCACTGATTTCATCCCATCGTCCCTGTTCATAACGAATCACATCCAGTAACAGATTCCCCAGATCACCTTGATTGCTGTTTAATGCCTGTTTGGTGGCTTCACTCAATGGCAGCGGATCGATAATCGTTGCCATGGGTCTGTCCAGCATGGCATCAATCGTGGAAAACAGTCCCACCAGGAAACCACTTTCAGCACTGCAGTCATAGGCTGCTGACAGCGATTCGCACATTTTGGCCCGGATCAGCGAGTAGTCAAGCAACTCTTTAGGCTGATAATCAATCTCGCTCATCACGATGAGCGTGGTCCAGGTTTTGATCGCCTTGAGACCAAGAATGACCAAACCTTCACGAATAGAGTTAATCTGGCGTGGCAGCGACAGCGCTGCCGAGTTCAGCAACCGGAGTAGTTTATAACTAAGACCGGCATCTTTGCTGATAAGTAGTTCAATATCCTTGAATTCGACATCCGGCTCCTGCAGCCTCTGGATTATCTCCAGTAAGACAAGTTGGTTGTCTGGGATGGGGCTATCCTGAATGACATCAGGTCGACAGAAAAAGAAGCCTTGAAAATAATCGAAGCCGAGCTCGTAGCAAAGCTGATAATGGGTCAGGGTCTCGACTTTCTCTGCTAATAGCCTGACATCGTATTGCCTGAGTTCAGCAACATGCTCTCGCAGGGTGTCATCATCCAGGTTCAGTACGTCGACTTTAACTATTGAGGCCAGCTCTATCAGCGGTTTCATTGATTCATGATAGACAAAATCATCCAGTGCAATGAGGTATCCCTGCTGTTTGAGTTTTCTGATGCCAGCTAATAGTTCTGAATCAACTGCAATATCTTCCAGCACCTCCAATATCACTTTATCCTGGCTGGCGGGAATCGGCTCATCATTGAGAATGAAAGAACGTGTCAGGTTGATAAAGGCAATATGCTTACCAATAACACGGTCGATACCCAGTTCCAGAAAGGCATAGTTGATGACCCGGCTGGTGGCGACATCGGCAGAGAAATTACTCAGATCCGCTTTGGGGTGGTGTCCGGCGCCACGGAAAAGCAATTCATAGCCATAGACCTTATAGTGACGATCGAAAATAGGTTGGCGGGCGATAACAACGGATGAGGCATTATTAGTGATCTGAGTCATGCTGTGGTGTCCCTGTCATTTTTGACCATGATAAATCAGCTGACGCGCACAAAAAAACCCGCATAAGCGGGCTTTTTCGGTAAGCAGTGTTCAAGTGGTGATTACTTGATTTTTGCTTCTTTGTACATCACATGCTTGCGAACGACTGGATCAAACTTTTTGATCTCCATCTTTTCAGGCATGGTGCGTTTGTTTTTGTCGGTGGTGTAGAAGTGACCAGTACCGGCAGACGAAACGAGTCTGATTTTATCACGCATGTCTTATCTCCTAGATTTTTTCGCCGCGAGCACGCATTTCAGTCAGAACAACATCGATGCCTTTCTTATCGATGATGCGCAGACCGTGGTTGCTGACACGCAGTTTTACCCAGCGGTTTTCAGACTCAACCCAAAAACGGTGAGATTGAAGGTTGGGTAAAAAACGACGTTTTGTTTTGTTGTGAGCGTGCGAAACGTTGTTGCCGCTCATTGGGCGTTTGCCCGTTACCTGACATACTCTGG
>CAYMEE010000002.1:0-113457 GCA_964389455.1 uncultured Methylophaga sp.
TGCGAAACGTTGTTGCCGCTCATTGGGCGTTTGCCCGTTACCTGACATACTCTGGCCATTTTAGAACCTGCTCCTGATGAACTTTACTCTTCGCAGGGTTCCAACCAAGGCCCCTGCCTGCATCTATTAAAGCCGGACTTTATACCATATAAGCTTTTAGATGTGTAGTGAATTTATGATTGTACCGGTGTAAGTCCCATCATGGCGAGTCTGTCTTCCAGCAGCTCGATATCCAGTACGCCGATTTTGCGCATCACAATCTCGCCCTCTGGCGAAATCAGGAAATGGGTCGGAGTGACGCGTACATTATCAAAGGCAGCACTGATTTCACCGCTTTCATCCCAGGTAATGAGATAAGGCAGACCTTTCTGCTCACGCATGGCCTTGATGTGCTCGGGGTAATCATGCGGCATGGCTACGCTGATCATGGCCAGGCCTTTGTCAGCATATTCTTCATGCAGAGCAATGAGCTCAGGCATTTCTTTTATGCAACCAGGACAATCTGTGGCCCAGAAAATCATCAGAATCGGCTGGCCTTTGTAGTCAGTAAGCTGATGCTGACCACCATCGATGTCGCTGAAGCTGATTTCAGGCATGGGCTGGCCTGATGTCGGCAGCAGGGTGTAAGTCAACAGGCCGGCCACGGCGGCCATCACAACAATGAGCAGATTTCTGATTGCAGGTTTCATGTCGTTAAAGTCAGTTGTCCAAGGGTTTCTGTCAGTTTGAGATTTTCCCGATAATCGACCGGACAATCAATCACGGTGACCGTGTCGCGTTCCAGGGCTTCCTGCAGCACTGGCATCAGCTGTTCAGTCTTCTCGACTCTGACACCGACGGCACCGAAAGATTGCGCATACTGGACAAAATCTGGGTTGGTGAATTCAACATGGCTGGTGCGACCGAATTCGTTTTTCTGTTTCCACTCAATCAGGCCGTAACTGGCATCGTTCCAGATCAGGATCACAATTGGGATATGCAGCCGCATTGCGGTCTCGATTTCCTGAGAGTTCATCATAAAGCCGGCATCACCGGTGACTGCGACGACTTTCCTGTCAGGATAAGCAAGCTTGGCGGCAATGGCACCGGGCACGGCAATGCCCATACTGGCAAAACCGTTGGAAATAATGCAGGTGTTGGGATATTCACAGCGGAACATGCGGGACATCCACATCTTGTGGGCACCGACATCACAGATGACGATATCCTCCAGATCCATCGCGGTGCGGAGATCCCAGATGATTTTCTGTGGCTTGACCGGAAACTCGGTGTCATCACGGTGCTGATTCATTTCTTCAATCAGGCTGTCACGCAGGATCCGCAAAGCCTTACCTTCATGCGGTGTCGTTAGCGCAGCAAGTCGATTGAGGCTATGGCGCAGGTTACCAACGATACCCAGCACTACGCTGTAGTGGGCATCCACTTCGGCATGGGTGCTGTCGATATGGATAATCGTACGATCCCGTGAAGGATGCCAGAGGTAGGGATGGTATTCGACCATGTCATAACCGACGCAGATAATCACATCGGCACTGGCAAAGCCGCAGTTGGCATAATCATTGGACTGCAGACCAACACTGCCCAGCGCCATCGGATGCCGGAAGGGGATGACACCCTTGGCCATGAAGGTGTTGGCAACCGGAATTCGTAGCTTCTCAGCAAACTCGGCCAGTTCCTCGCTGGCATTGGCCCGGACCACCCCGTTTCCGGCAAGAATAATGGGATTCTTGGCATTGGAAATGATCTCAGCGGCGCGCTCGATGTGCTCTGCAGCCGGTTCCGGCGGTGTCGCGTGTTTGACCCGCAGCGGCAAATCATCAATTTCCATTTCAGCGATGTTTTCTGGGAATTCAATAAAACAGGCACCGGTTTTTTCTGTCTGGGCGACCTTGAAGGCTTTACGGACAATCTCGGGAATGACTTCCGGGCTGACAATACGGGTGGCGTATTTGGTGATCGGCCGGAACATCGCTTCCAGATCCAGCACCTGATGTGATTCCTTATGCAGACGGCGGGTGGAAGCCTGACCAGCAATTGCAATTAAGGGGGCGTGGTCCATATTGGCATCAGCGACACCGGTAATCAGGTTGGTCGCGCCCGGTCCCAGTGTGGCAATGCAGACCCCGGCGCGGCCGGTGAGCCTGCCGTAGACATCAGCCATAAAAGCGGCACCCTGTTCATGGCGGGTAGTGATAAAGCGAATCGAGGAATCGAGCAGGGCATCCATCACATCCAGATTTTCCTCACCGGGAATACCGAACAGATACTCCACACCTTCGTTTTCCAGCGCTCTGATAAACAGTTCTGCGGCTTTCATGCACGGCTTCCTTTTAACCGAATTCGATCGTGCTGCAAGGATAGCAGATCGCCTTATGTCTGGTTTCTGCTTGGTTACAAATGATGAACCACAGAGGCACAGAGTCAAAAAGTAGACTATCCGCAGATTACGCAGATGGACGCAGATATTTGAAGCAGCAGAACACAATTGTTGACGGTGATTTAACCGCTGCTGATGTTGCTCCATCTGTATTTTTGGCTGGTTTATTTCATCTGTGAAAATCTGCGTAGTCTGCGGATAAACCTCTGTGCCTCTGTGGTTAAACACAAAAAAGGGGCCTAAGCCCCTTTCGTTGTCAGCATTTATTTGAACGCATCCGGCATGCGGGTGTGCCAGTCGGTTTGCTGCTGATATTGGTGAGCCACATTGAGCAGGCGGGCTTCATCAAAATAGTTACCGATGATTTGCAGCCCTACGGGCATGCCGTTCACAAAACCAGCCGGAATCGACATACCGGGCAGGCCAGCCAGGTTGACGTTGATGGTGTAAATATCTTCCATGTACATCGCCACCGGATCATCGGTTTTCTCACCAAAGCGGAAGGCTGGGGTCGGTGCTGAAGGACCCATGATGACATCGACTTCTTCATAGGCTTTGAGGAAGTCATCCCGGATCAGGCGACGGCACTGTTGGGCTTTCAGATAGTAGGCGTCATAGTAGCCGGCAGACAGGGCATAGGTGCCGATCATGATGCGGCGTTTAACTTCTTCACCGAAACCTTCACCGCGTGAACGGGTGTAGAGATCCATCAGATCTTTCGGATCTTCAGCGCGATGACCGAAACGCACGCCGTCCATACGTGACAGGTTCGATGAACACTCTGCCGGCGCCACGACGTAATAGGTCGGTACCGCCAGGTGGGTGTTGGGCAGGGTGATTTCTTTCAGTTTGGCGCCCATCGATTCGTATTGCTTAATTGCGGTTTCGACGACTTCAGCCACCTGTGGATCCAGACCTTCACCGAAATATTCCTTAGGCAGACCAATGGTCAGGCCTTCCAGAGAATCATTCAGGGTCGCGGTGTAGTCAGGCACATCACGATCCACACTGGTGGAGTCTCTCGGGTCGAAGCCGGACATGATGTTCATCAGCCAGGCAGCATCTTCAGCGCTGTTGGCCATTGGACCCGCCTGATCCAGGCTAGAGGCAAAGGCAATCATGCCGTAACGCGAAATCCGGCCATAGGTCGGTTTCAGACCAGTCAGGTTACACAATGACGATGGTTGACGAATCGAGCCGCCGGTGTCGGTACCGGTCGCCACTGGGGCCAGACGCGCTGCCATTGCGGCCGCTGAACCACCGGATGAGCCACCGGGTACACAGCCGGTATCCCAGGGGTTTTTCACCGGGCCGTAATAACTGGTTTCATTGGATGAGCCCATCGCGAACTCATCCATATTGGTTTTGCCCAGCGTCACCATGCCTGCGGCATCGGTTTTTTCCACCACAGTGGCGTCATAGGGGGCGATGAACTTGTCCAGCATTTTGGAAGCACAACTGGTGCGAATGCCCTTGGTGCAGAAAATATCTTTGTGTGCGAGGGGAATACCGGTCAGCGGGCCGCCTTGCTTGTCGGCCAATAATTTATCCGCGGCTTTAGCCTGTTCCAGAGCCCGGTCTTCGGTCACGGTGATAAAGGCATTCAGATCGCCGTTGTGTTGATTGATGCGATCCAGATAATGCTGGGTGAGTTCAACACTGCTGATCTCACCTGTCTGCAGGGCTGTCGAGAGTTCTGAGAGTGATTTGTTATGCATTTGTTTGCCTGTGTCGCTTTATTCGATGACTTTGGGAACCAGATAAACACCGGCCTCGGTTTTAGGGGCGATGGCCTGGAAAGCCTCACGCTGATCCACTTCGGTGACTTCGTCCGGACGCAGGCGTTGATGTGCATCGAGTGGGTGAGCCATAGGCTGGATGCCACTGGTGTCAACCGCGCTCATTTGTTCTACCAGATTGAGGATGTTGTTCAGACCCTGAGCGTAATGAGGGATGTCTTCTTCCTGTATTGACAGGCGCGCCAGATGCGCAATTTTTTCTACATCGTGTTTATCTAAACTCATCGACAGTTCCAAATGTTAATTGCTTCAATAAAGCGCCAAGTTTAAATCATTAGCAGCTTGCTCAACAGTCCTGAGCATTGCTAAAGTATCGTTTTTACCCCTGTCAGGTGTGGTTTCTTCAATGTTTGAACGTTTACGTGGAATTTTTTCCAACGATCTGTCGATCGATTTGGGAACAGCAAATACGCTGATTTATGTGCGCGGTAAAGGTATCGTGCTCGACGAGCCGTCAGTAGTGGCGATTCGTCAGGATAAAGGACCGGGTGGCCCCCGTTCGATTGCCGCCGTGGGGGTGGAAGCAAAGCGTATGCTGGGACGGACCCCGGGCAACATTACCGCCATCAGACCGCTTAAAGACGGCGTTATTGCAGATTTCACCGTAACTGAAAAAATGCTGCAGCACTTCATTCGTAAAGTGCATGAAGGCCGCTTCCTGAAACCCAGCCCGAGAGTGCTGGTCTGTGTTCCCTGCGGCTCTACCCAGGTTGAACGCCGTGCGATTCGTGAATCTGCCGCCGGTGCCGGTGCCCGTGATGTATTCCTGATTGAAGAACCGATGGCTGCGGCGATTGGTGCCGGGATGCCGGTCGATGAAGCCAGTGGCTCGATGGTGCTGGACATTGGTGGCGGCACTACCGAGGTGGCTGTTATTTCTCTGAACGGTATCGTTTATTCGGCCTCTGTGCGTATTGGTGGCGACCTGTTTGATGAAGCCATTGTCAATTACGTGCGCCGCAACTACGGCACCCTGATTGGTGAGTCGACCGCCGAGAAAATCAAAAAAGAAATTGGTTCGGCTTACCCCGGTAATGAAGTCAAAGAAATGGAAGTCCGTGGCCGAAACCTCGCTGAAGGTGTGCCACGCAGCTTTACACTGAACAGCAATGAAATTCTGGAAGCACTGCAGGATCCGCTGTCCGGTATCGTTGCTGCAGTGAAAACGGCGCTGGAACAAACCCCGCCCGAACTGGGCGCTGACGTGGCTGAGCGAGGTATTGTCCTGACCGGTGGTGGTGCGCTGCTGCGGGATCTGGATCGCCTGTTGATTGAAGAAACCGGGCTGCCGGCGATTATCGCTGAAGACCCGCTGACCTGTGTCGCGCGTGGTGGCGGCCGGGCACTGGAAATGATTGATGAAAAAGGGACTGACGTCTTTACATTTGAATAATCTCTGAGAACCGTTAGATTAAGACCTTTGCAAATGCGTTTTATTTGCGAAGGTCTTTTAGTTTTGGACGTAAGCCATCAAACCGCTATTTTCTGATACACCATCATTGAACGCCCGGATGATGCTGGCTTTGCTGGCGTCACTGGTGCTGTTTTTCCTGGACTCACGTCTTGATTACTTCAAACCAGTCCGTTCGACTTTATCCACACTGGTGTATCCAATTCAGGCGACAGCCTCGCTGCCAACCAACTTTGCCGACTGGGTTGGTGAGTTCTTCAATGACCGTGAGCAACTGCGAGAGCAAATCACGGTGATGACTGCCACCAATAAGCTTCAGAGTATCCGCTTGCAGAAAATGCAGGCTCTGGAGCGTGAAAACATGCGTCTGCGCGAACTGCTGGGTTCCTCATTTCGCCTGCAGGAACGGGTGCAGGTGGCAGAATTGTTGACGGTGGATCTGGATCCGTTCTCACAGCAGGTGATTATCGACAAAGGGAATAACTACGGGGTTTACATCGGTCAGCCGGTGCTCGATGCCCACGGGGTTATGGGGCAGGTGACCGAGACGTCCCACTTATCCAGTCGTGTGGTTTTATTGACCGACCCAAGTCACAGCATTCCGGTGCAAATCAACCGTAACGGTCTCAGAGCGGTAGTGACCGGACGGGGACTGGGGGAAAACCTGCAGATGGATTTTCTGCCTCACAATGCCGATGTCAGAAAAGGCGACCTGCTGGTGACGTCGGGTCTGGGCGGACGTTTCCCGGTCGGCTACCCGGTGGGCAAAGTGGTATCGGTTGATTTCCCGCAGGGTAAAGCCTTTGCCGATATCAAAGTTCAGCCGGCAGCAAATCTGTCCACCAGTCGTGAAGTCATGCTGGTGTTGCCCGGCGAGAAAATTCATACCGAACCGTTGCTGGCCCCAATGCCTGCTGCTTCTGAAGCAGCGGCGACGGTAACACCTTCCGCATCTGCTGCAGACATGACGCTGACACCACCGCAGGCCGAAACAGAGGAGGCGGCAGATGGCGACGACCGCTGAATCCAGAAACGGCTTTGTGATTGTCGTGACTTTGATTATTGCCATGCTGCTCATGCTGGTGCCATTACCTGATTTTGCCCGCTATTTCCGCCCGGAATGGGTGGTGATGACGCTCATTTACTGGGCCATGGCTTTGCCACACCGGGTTAGTATCGGTGTTGGCTGGCTGACCGGTCTGTTGATGGATGCGATGATGGGCACGACGCTGGGCATCATGGCATTCAGTTACGCGCTGGCAGTCTATCTGATTGCCCGTTTCCACCTGCAGTTGCGACAGTATCCTTTGTGGCAGCAGGCTTTGACGATATTTTCTGTGGTACTGCTGGTCCACTTTGTCGCCATCATTGCGGCGGGACCGGATATGAACTGGGTTATCTGGATGCCTGTCCTGACCAGTACCCTGATGTGGCCGGTGATGTATGCTGTACTGCGTAAGATCCGCCGCACATTCCAGGTGAGCTGAGTCATTATGTCTTCACGCTTCACGCTGAAAGACCATTTCCGTGAGAGTCGCTTGATCAACGGCCGGCTATTAGTGGCTGCACTGATATCGATTCTGGTGTTCAGTGTGGTGATAGTCCGGCTGGTGGTGTTACAGGTATTTGAGTACGAGCATTTCGACTCGCTATCCAATCGTAACCGTGTCGACATCGAGCCGCTGCCGCCGCAGCGGGGTCTGATTTATGACCGTAATGGCGTACTCATCGCTGAAAACATTCCCACCTTCAGTCTGGAAATGGTGCCCGAGAAGGTGGCCGATGTGGAAGCAACGCTGAATGAGCTGGCAAAGCTACTGGCACTGACAGAAGAGGATATTGCCGACTTCCAGGACAGGCTTAAACGTCATCGTCGCTTCCAGCAGGTGGTGATTCGTCAGCGGCTTACTGAAGCCGAAGTCGCCCGTTTCTCTGCCAACCGTTACCGTTTTCCCGGCGTTGATATCCAGGGCCGTCTGATTCGTCATTATCCGCAGGGCAATCTGTTTGCGCACGCGGTGGGGTACGTGGGGCGGATCAATGAGCGAGAATTGCAGATCATCGATCAGCAGGACTACAAGGGCACCTTGCAGATTGGTAAGACCGGTGTGGAAAAGGAATACGAGCAGCTGCTTCATGGCGAAGTCGGCTACCGTCAGGTGGAAACCAATGTGCAGGGACGTATTGTTCGTGAACTGATGTCGGTGTCATCCAGCTCCGGTGATGATCTCTATCTCAATCTCGATATCAATCTCCAGCGTGTTGCCAGTGAATCGCTGACTGATTTCAATGGCTCGGTAGTTGCCATGGACCCACGCACCGGCGGCGTGCTGGCACTGGTCAGTAAGCCGGATTTTGATCCCAACCTGTTTGTGTCGGGTATCAGCAGTAAAGACTATGCCGAACTCAGAGACTCTCCTGAGCGGCCGCTTTATGACCGGGCGCTACGGGGCAGTTACCCGCCGGGTTCTACCCTGAAGCCTTTTGTGGCACTGGCCGGACTGGAGCTCGGTGTGGTTGGCGAGCACTCCAAGACTTATTGCCCGGGCTGGTACACCTTGCCCGGCCATGATCATCGTTATCGCTGCTGGAAACACCATGGGCACGGCATGATGGATATGAATGATGCCGTGGCCCAGTCCTGTGATGTTTATTTTTACGATCTGGCTCATACGCTGGGCATAGATCGCCTGCATCAGTTCCTGGACCTGTTTGGCTTCGGTCATCAAACCGGTATTGATATTCCCAGCGAGAGCAGTGGGTTATCTCCATCGAGAGAGTGGAAACGCGCCAGTCGCAACCAAGCCTGGTTCCCGGGTGAAACCCTGATTTCCGGTATTGGACAGGGCTTTAATCAGACCACGCCTATACAATTGGCACATGCTACCTCGACCCTCGCCATGCGCGGCGTCATGCAGGAACCTCAGGTGGTTCGTGCCAGTCGTAAGGCTGGACAAAACGAGATGGAGTTGCGCGGCAGTGAGCGCGTTAACAGTCTGCCAATGCAGAACAGCCAGCATTGGGAAGCGGTGGTAGACTCTATGGTCGAGGTGATTCACGGTCAGCGCGGCACCGCCAGACATGTTGGTGAGGACATGCCATTCAAGGTGGCCGGTAAAACCGGCACGGCGCAGGTTTTTGGTATTGCTCAGGATGAGAAATACGACGCGGAAACGCTGGAAAGAAAGCTGCATGATCATGCCCTGTTTATTGCTTTCGCCCCTGCCGACAAACCTGAGTTTGTGGTCGCAGTCGTGGTCGAAAACGGGGGCAGTGGGAGTAAAACCGCTGCACCGATCGCCCGCAAAATGATGATTGAACATTTCGGATTGGAACTGGATGAACCACAGCCTGATCAGTGACAGACCACAGCGACAATCCTGGCAACCGGGCAGGTTGTTTCAGTTGCTGCATATCGATGCCATGCTGCTGTTCGGCCTGTTACTGCTGCTGGGTGTCGGGCTGATGATGCTTTACAGTGCCGGTGGTCAGGATAGCGCACTGATTATTCGTCAGTTAGTCAGGCTCGGTGTTGCCATGGGGGCGATGTTGCTGGTGGCGCAAATTCATCCCGACAGAATGCGTGACAGCGCGTATTGGCTATACGCGTTTGGTTTGATATTGCTGGGTGCCGTGTTGCTGTTCGGTCACGAAGGTAAGGGCGCCCAGCGTTGGCTGAATCTGGGCTTTTTCCGGTTTCAGCCGTCCGAGATCATCAAACTGGCGGTACCGATTCTAGTGGCCGCGTTCCTGGCCGAGCGGCCTTTGCCGCCGACAGCATTTCGGATACTGATGAGCCTGGTACTGATTGGTCTGCCGGCATTTCTAATTGCCAAGCAACCGGATCTGGGTACGGCTATTCTGATTGCCAGCTCCGGTCTGATCGTTCTGTTCCTGGCTGGCATCAGCTGGAAACTGATCATTGGCTTTCTCAGTGCCTGTGCCGCGGCTGCACCGGTGTTGTGGTATTTCATGCATGACTATCAACGGCGACGGGTTCTGACTTTCCTTAACCCGGAGAATGATCCGCTGGGTGCGGGCTATCACATTATTCAGTCCAAGATTGCTATCGGTTCCGGCGGGACTTTCGGGCAGGGCTGGTTACAGGGAACGCAGTCTCACCTTGAGTTTCTGCCGGAACGCTCCACCGACTTTATTTTTGCTGTCATTGCCGAAGAGTTCGGCCTCGCCGGCGCGGCCTTGATACTATGCCTTTATCTGCTGATAGCAGGCCGAGGGCTGTTTATCGCCAGCCAGGCCCAGAGCAGCTTTTCGCGGCTGCTGGCGGGCAGTATTTCGATTACCTTTCTGGTTTATGTGTTCGTTAATGTCGGTATGGTTACCGGCTTGTTACCTGTGGTCGGGGTACCCCTGCCGCTGGTGAGTTATGGTGGCACCTCCATGGTGACCTTGCTTGCCGGCTTCGGTATCCTGATGTCTATTCATACCCACCGAAGGATGATGTCGCCGTGAAACAGTTTGTGTTCAGTAGTGCCTTGTTGTGTCTGACTTCTCTGCCAGTGCTGGCCAATCCGGATTTACCGGACTTGCCAAAGTTCATCGACAAAATGGTGACGGAACACGGCTTTAATGAAGCGGAACTGGAACAGGTTTTTGCTGAAGTTGAAGTCAAAGACAGCATTCTCAAAGCGATTTCCAGACCGGCGGAAAAGAGCAAACCCTGGCATGAGTATCGCGATATTTTCCTGACGGATTCTCGTATTGCTGGTGGTGTCCAGTTCTGGCAGGAACATAAAGAGGCATTAGCCCAGGCCGAGCAGAAATATGGGGTGCCGGCAGAAATCATCGTGTCTATCCTAGGAGTGGAAACCCGCTATGGTGGTAATGTTGGCGGCTACCGCGTGATTGATGCGCTGTCGACGCTCGCCTTCCGCTACCCACCACGCAGCCCGTTTTTTACCAGTGAGCTGGAGAATTTCCTGATTCTGACTCGTGAAGAAGAGATGTCTCAGCTGGAGCCTGTAGGCTCCTACGCCGGGGCGATGGGTCTGGGGCAGTTTATGCCCAGCAGCTACCGCGCTTATGCGGTGGATTTCGACCAGGATGGTCATCGTGATATCTGGACCAACCCGACAGATGCGATTGGCAGCATTGCCAACTACCTTGCCGTGCATGGTTGGGTGCCTGGCGAAAGCATTGTTCATCGCACTGAGCTCAATCAATCACTACCGGAAGGCATAAATGGCACCGATTTGAAACCGGCCTTCAGCCGTGAGCAGTTGGCCACCGCCGGTTTCTCTCTGGGGCAACTGCCGGCCGGCAATGACGCGCTTTCGGTCATTGCGCTGACTCAGCCTGATGGTGAGGAATACTGGTTGGGTCGCCAGAACTTTTATGCCATCACTCGCTATAATCACAGTCGTATGTATGCGATGGCTGTGGTGCAGCTGGCGGAGGCGATCCGGCAACAGTTGGGCGAGATGTAATGCGGTTTTCAGTTATCTGGCAGAGGGCTGCGCTGGGGCTGGCGTATTTACTGCTGGTTGCCTGCGGTAGCGTGTCTGAAAAAGACAGCGCGCCATCCAGAGCGCCTGATATCAGTCAGATACCGGATGCTGTGCCCAAGAATGAGCCACGCAGTAAATATGGCAACCCGGCGCAGTATGAAGTCTTTGGCAAAAATTACTACACCTTGACCAGCGCCGAGGGCTATCGTGAAAAGGGCATTGCTTCATGGTACGGCACCAAGTTTCACGGTCGTCGTACTTCCAGTGGCGAAATTTACGATATGTACAAGATGACAGCGGCGCATAAGACACTGCCGCTGCCCAGTTATGCTGAAGTCACCAATCTTGAGAATGGCCGTAAGGTCATCGTCAAGGTCAATGATCGCGGACCATTTCACGACAACCGCCTGATTGATTTATCATATAGCGCTGCGACCAAACTGGGCATTGTCTCCAAAGGCACTGGCCTAGTTGAAGTTCGAGCGATTACCCCTGGCAAGGCTGGAAAAACAGTCACTTCCAGAGAGCGGGAGTCCCAGCCGGTAAAGCCAGTGGGCTCAGCAGCGATGTTTTTGCAGGTCGGGGCATTTAGCACCCTGAATCGCGCTGAGCAGGTAAAAGTTCGCTTGCAACAGGATATCGCGGACAGCGTCACCATCATGCCGGTGAGCGGTGTCCAGGGTACCCTGTATCGGGTCAGAGTCGGCCCCCTGGCCAGTGTGGCTTATGGGGATGATCTGGCTGCCAGATTGGTCGGACTCGGCTTTCGCGACAGCCATATCGTCGTCGATTAAACCTTTTTTCCTGAGAGTTCATCATGCTGAAAAACACGAAAGTTGTTTTATTTTTTCTGTTTCTGACTGCTTTTGTTTCGGTGCAGGCAGGCGTTGTCGCGCCTAAGCCATCAGCACCGGCAGTGGCCGCCAAATCCCATATTCTGATTGATTACAACAGTGGCAAAGTGCTGGCTGCCGAGAATCCGGATGAAAAACTGCCACCGGCCAGTATTACCAAACTGATGACCTCTTATGTGGTGTCGCACGAGCTGCATGCCGGCAATATTGCGTTGGGTGATGAAGTGCTGATCAGTGAAAAAGCCTGGCGCATGATTGGCTCACGCAGCTTCATCAAGGTGAATACCAAGGTATCAGTGGAAGCTCTGCTGCGCGGCATGATTGTGCAGTCCGGTAATGATGCTGCCGTGGCCCTGGCAGAGCACATCGCCGGCAGCGAGGAAGTGTTTGCCCAGATGATGAACCAGTACGCGCAGCAACTGGGCATGTACAACACCAACTACATGAATGCGACCGGGCTGCCGGATCCGGATCATTATACGACGGCGCGTGATATCGCGACCTTGTCAGCGGCTTTGATTCGCGACTTTCCTGAACACTATGAGTGGTACGCGGAAAAAGAATTCACCTACAACGAGATCACGCAGCACAACCGCAATAAGCTGTTGTGGCGTGATAACAGCGTTGACGGTCTGAAAACCGGTCACACCGAAGAAGCCGGCTATTGCCTGGCAGCTTCTGCCAAGCGTGGGGATATGAGACTGATTACAGTGGTGCTCGGTACCCGCAGCGAAAACGCCCGAGCCCAGGAAACGCAGAAACTGATGAACTATGGCTTCCGTTTCTTTGAAACCCATCAGCTGTATCAGGCCAATGCCAGTATTACCGATACCAAGGTCTGGAAAGGCGCTCAGGACACCCTGGCTTTAGGTCTGGCACAAGGCTTATCAGTGACTGTTCCCCGCGGTCAATATGATGAACTGGCTGCCAGCACTAATATTCAGCAACCGGTGATAGCCCCGATCGAGGCCGGCACCCAGCTGGGAGAAGTTGAAATCCGCCTGGGCGAAGAAGTGGTGGCCAAGCAACCCCTGGTTGCACTCAATGCCGTTGAGCAAGGCAGTTGGTGGCGTCGACTGATTGACCACATTCTGCTGTGGATCTGGGGTTAAACTGTGAGAACTGTCTTTTTAAACGGCGAGTATCTGCCCGCCGAGCAGGCGCATGTTTCTGTGCTCGATCGCGGTTTTCTGCTGGGTGACGGGGTGTATGAGGTCATCCCGGTTTATCAGGGCCTGCCATTCTGTCTGAAGGAACACCTGCAGCGGCTGCAACGCAGCCTGGATGGGGTTCGCATGGCTAATCCCCACAGTATCGAACAGTGGAGCGAGATTATCGCCCGGCTGGTCAAAGATAATGACGGTGATAACCAGGCGGTGTATCTGCAGGTAACGCGAGGTGTTGCGCCCCGTGACCATGTTTTTCCGGAAGGCATCGAACCCACCGCCTTTGTGATGACCAATCCGATTAAGCCGCTGCCTGAATGGTATAAACAGGACGGCATCAAGGCGATTACAGTCAAGGATATTCGCTGGGCCCAGTGTGACATCAAGGCGATTACCCTGTTGCCCAACAGCCTGCTGAGACAGCAGGCACAGGATGTCGGCGCCCAGGAAGCCATACTGATCCGAGATGGTTATATGACCGAGGGCTCTGCCAGCAACAGCTATGCGGTAATGGATGCTGTCATCTATACCGCGCCCAAGGACGAGAAAGTGCTGCCCGGTATCACCCGGGATGTGGTGCTGGAGCTGGCCCGCTCAGCCGGTGTACCGTATCGCGAACAGGCGGTCTCTGCCGAGCAGTTGAAACAGGCCGATGAAATCTGGATCAGCAGCTCCACCCGTGAGTTGTTGCCGGTGACAACACTGGATGATATGCCAGTGGGTAGCGGCAAACCCGGTCCGGTCTGGCAGCAGCTTGACGCGCTTTACCAGCGTCTCAAAACGGAGGGCAGCGTATGAGCGAACAGGACAAACAACAGGAAACACTGCTCGAGTTTCCCTGTGACTTTGCCATCAAAGCCATGGGGGAAACCAGTGACGATCTGGACCAGATCGTGGTCGAAATTATTCGTCGCCATGTGGAAGACATTTCAGAAGGGGCGGTCAGCAGCCGTCAGAGTTCCGGTGGTAAATTCACCTCGATTACGGTGACCATTCGCGCGACCAGCAAGCCGCAGCTCGATGCGATTTATCAGGACCTGACCAGCCATCATCGCATCAAATACGTGCTCTGATGATCATTAAAGACCTGGGGCTTGTCGACTATCAACCGGTGGTCGATAACATGCGTGAATTTACGCTGACCCGTGAAGCCGATACCGAGGACGAACTCTGGCTGCTGGAACACCAGCCGGTTTTTACTCAGGGCGCGAACGGTCAGGCTGAACATGTGCTTGACCTGCATGAGATTCCGCTGGTGGCGACTGATCGCGGCGGTCAGGTCACTTACCACGGCCCGGGACAGTTGATTGCCTATCCCCTGATTGATTTACGTCGCCAAAAAGCCGGTGTCAGAGATATGGTCAGCCGTCTCGAACAGACCGTGATCACGATGCTGGCAGGTTTTGATATCGACGCCTATGCCAGAAAAGACGCGCCCGGTGTCTATGTTGATGATCGCAAGATTGCTTCGCTGGGTTTACGGGTCAAACGCGGCGCCTGTTATCATGGTGTCAGTTTCAATATTGATATGGACCTGACTCCTTTCAGCTATATCAATCCCTGCGGTCAGGCCGGGATGGAAGTGATTGATCTGACCTCACTCGGCATCAAAATCGATATGGTCGACGCCAAACAACAATTTATCTCTGCATTTAACAAGCAGATGCAGACAGGTATGAATACATGACAGAAACAGCAGAGGGGAAACGCGACGTTCGCGCGCTGAAGGGCGAGTCCAAGGTTTCCCGCATTCCCATCAAGATTGAACCCAGCCAGCCGAAGCGTAAGCCGGAGTGGATTCGGGCCAAATCGCACGGCGATCCAAGAGTTCAACACATTAAGGATATGCTGCGCGAGCATAACCTTCACAGCGTCTGCGAGGAAGCAGCCTGTCCTAATCTGGGTGAATGCTTTGCCCATGGCACCGCGACTTTCCTGATCATGGGTAATATCTGCACCCGTCGCTGCCCGTTCTGTGATGTGGCGCATGGGCGCCCGGATCCGCTGGATGAAAATGAACCGGCGCACCTGGCCAAAACCATTGCCGCGATGCAGCTTAAACACGTCGTCATCACCTCAGTGGATCGCGATGATCTGCGAGATGGCGGTGCCAATCACTTTGTGCAGTGTATTGATGAAGTACGCCGACAATCGCCTTCGACTGATATCGAAGTGCTGGTCCCGGATTTTCGTGGCCGTATGGATGTCGCATTAGATATATTGACCCAGAGTCCGCCGGATATTTTCAACCACAACCTGGAGACTGTGCCGCGCCTGTACAAGGCAGCCCGTCCCGGTTCTGATTATCAGTGGTCTTTGGATTTGATTCGCCGCTTCCAGGAACTGCACCCGGAAGTACCGACCAAATCCGGCCTGATGCTGGGGCTGGGTGAAACGATGGAAGAAGTTAAACAGGTCATGCAGGATTTACGCGATCACGGCTGCCGAATGCTGACTCTGGGCCAGTATCTGCAGCCCAGCCGTCATCACCTGCCGGTGGATCGTTTTGTGACCCCTGCTGAATTTGATGAGCTGGGTGAACTGGGCAAGCAAATGGGCTTTGATCACGTGGCCAGCGGGCCAATGGTCCGTTCTTCCTATCACGCCGATCTGCAGGCGCAGGGGGAAAAAGTCTCCTGATTCGGGTAGCAGATTCGGTGTGACCGAACCTCAATAAACGGAGGATGAAAATGAACGAACCCACTTTAGACTGCGGTGTTGTTGATAACCTCGAACTCGCGTGTATGCAGGGTTTTGAGATGGCTGTCACCATGAATGACGGCGATATGCTCGATGGCAGAGCAAAAAACCTGGCAACGAACGATCATCATCAGGAATGTCTGATTCTGGAAACCCATGAGGGTGATCAGAGCATCATCCTGGCGGATGCTAAAAAGGCCGAGGCCTTGACTCGCAATGACTATTTCACCGAGCTGGATTTGACTAAAACCGAACACAGCTGAGCAATCAACTTGCGATTCAGGCTAGGATAGTCTGTAGGCCTGCAGCCGGGCGATAGAACAGGGGAGGGAATCATGGCGATAAACCGACGGAGACTGATACAGACGGCCGCCGCTGCCAGTTCACTGGCTTTATTCCCTCAGCTCAAACTCGCTGCCAAAACCGACACCAAACAACAGCGTGTTGTTGTGGTGGGAGGTGGCTTCGCTGGCGCCACAGCAGCCAAATACCTCAAGCTCTGGGCACCGGATCTTGACGTTGTCATGGTCGAAAAAAACAGCCGTTTCGTGTCCTGTCCGCAGAGCAATATGGTGCTGAGCGGTAGCCGCAGCCTGCAGCAGCTGACGCATGATTACCAGTCTTTATCGTCAAAACACAAGGTCAGAACGGTCCAGGCCTCGGTCACCGCCATTGATACGCAAAAGCGTCTGGTCAAACTGGGTGATGGCACTGATATTGGCTATGACCGTCTGATTGTTGCGCCCGGTGTCGATTTTATTTATGACACGCTGCCGATGCTGACTGCGGATGTGGTTAACAATAAAATCCCGCACGCCTGGAAAGCCGGCCCGCAGACACAGTTGCTGTTCAATCAGCTCAAAGCCATGCCGCAGGGCGGTAAGGTTGTAATGACGGTGCCTGCAGCGCCGTTTCGCTGCCCGCCCGGGCCTTATGAACGCGCCTGCCAGGTTGCTTTTTTTCTGAAAAAACATAATCCCCGGGGAAAGCTGATTATCCTGGATGCCAACGGGGGTATCGTCTCCAAAAAGGCCCTGTTTGAAAATGCCTGGGAAACGCATTATTCGGGCCTGATTGATTATTATCCGAGCAATGCGATTGAAACGGTCGATGTGGGGAGCCTGACGGTCGAAAGCCTGTTTGATAGTTTCCAGGCCGATGTGCTGAATGTGATCCCCTCCCAGAAGGCCGGCCACGTCGCCGCACTGGCCGGGGTCATCAATGTTGATCGGCGCTGGTGTGAAGTGGATTTCAGAAGCTACGAGTCGACAGCCGTGGCCAATGTCCATGTGATTGGTGACGCGGTGGCCTCGAATATGCCCAAATCAGGACACATTGCCAACTCACAGGCCAAAGTCTGTGCTGCCGCGGTGATTGCCTTACTCAGAGAGAAGCCGGTAGAAGCCAGTCCTAAATTCGGCAATACCTGCTACAGCTTTGTCGATGATGAGCGGGCGGGGCATGTGGCGGCTGTGTTTGGCTACGATGAAGCCGATGGCCAGATGAATGCCATGCCGGGCGGTGGAGCCACCTCGATTGCCACCGAAATGGAAGGTCGTTTTGCCGATGCCTGGGCACAGAATATCTGGTCCGATATTCTGCGATAAAAGCTGACGAATCAATCGCTAACCATATCCGGGGTGTGACGGCAGTATCAATGCAGTATAATGCCTGCTTTTCTGGTGCGCTTTTTAATGTGATATCGAAGCGTGGCGCGGCTCTGGCAAACCATGAAATGCAGATAAACTCATCTCAGTCCGGATCTGGCCCTGTTGAGGGATACCCCGATATCACATACCTGTTTCGAATAAGCGCTCCAAATCTCCGCCATCAAGTTATTTTATGAGGTTGTAGATGAGTGATTTTTTACCCGGCCTGGAAGGTGTCCCCGCAACAAAGTCCGCCATTTCTTACATCGATGGTGAGAAAGGCATACTGAGTTATCGCGGCTACCCGCTGGAAACCCTGGCAGAAAACAGCAGCTTTGAAGAATCTACCCTGTTGCTGCTCAATGGCGAACTGCCGACTCAGAAAGCACTCGACGACTTCAAACATGAGCTGCGTCAGAACTATCGCATCAAATATCACATCCGTGAAATGATGCGTCACTTCCCGCATGACGGCCACCCGATGGATATGCTGCAGACTGCGGTATCCAGCCTTGGCATGTTCTATCCAGGCACAGAATGCCTGACCGGCGCCGATACCTGCGAAGACCTGGATTACGTGCGTAATATGACCGTTAACATCATTGCGCAGATGTCACCGCTGGTCGCAATGTGGGAGCACATCCGCTATGGCTGGGACCCGATTCAGCCTCGTTCAGATATGTCGGTCGCTGAAAACCTGCTGTATATGTTCACAGGTAAAGAGCCGGATCCGTTGATGGCCAAAATCATGGATGTCTGCCTGATTTTGCATGCGGAACACACTTTGAATGCTTCCACTTTTGCAGCACTCGTTGCCGGTTCCACCCTGGCGTCTCCATACAGCGTCATTTCTGCAGCGATTGGTACCTTGTCCGGTCCACTGCATGGCGGTGCCAACCAGCGTGTTGTGGGGATGCTGCAGGAAATCGGTTCACCGGATAATGTTGAAGCCTGGGTTGATGGCAAGCTGAAAAACAAAGAAGTCATCTGGGGGATGGGCCACCGCGAATACAAAGTTAAAGACCCGCGCGCGACCATCCTGCACAAACTGGTAGAAAAACTGGTCGCTGAACGTGGCGGCGCGCTTGACGATATGTTCGACACAGCGCTGAAACTGGAAGAAGTATGTGCCGACCGACTGGGTCACAAAGGTGTCTATCCGAATGTCGATTTCTATTCCGGCATTCTGTATTCAGAAATGGGCATTCCGGAAGATCAGTTCACCGCATTGTTTGCGGTTGCCCGCAGTGCCGGCTGGCTGGCTCACTGGCGTGAACAAATCGCCAACAACCGCATTTATCGTCCGACCCAGATCTATGTGGGCAGTGAAATGCGTGAATACGTGCCAATGAATAAACGCGGCTAAGCTAATTCAACTGACACTGGCCCTCTTCCCGCAAGGGAGAGGGCTTTTTTGTGCCTGTTATCAATTCAGCGGATCACTGTCTTACTTGCTTCTCCCTGAATTTCGCGTACCAATCTGGGGACGAGATAACCCGGCAGCTGTGTTCTGATCTTATCAATGAGTTCAACTGCGCTGGATTCTGCGACATCAAAATGATGCGCGCCGGCCACTTTATCCAACAGATGCAGATAATAGGGCATCACATTGACTTCATTGAGGCGCTCACTCAGATTCACTAAGGCGGCGACCGAATCATTAATTCCTTTGAGCAACACCGTCTGGTTCAGTAGCTGACAACCCGCCTGCTGTAATCTCATTAGCGCCAGCTCAGCCTCATCATCAATCTCGTTGGCATGGTTGGCGTGGATGACCATGACGACTTTAAGTTTGCAGTTGCTTATCCAGTCCAGCAGCCCGGTATCAATGCGCTCCGGCAAGACAACCGGTAGCCGGGTATGAATCCTTAATCGTTTGAGATGCGGGATCTGTTCCAGCTCAGCCACCAGTCTGGACAACTTCTCATCATTGAGAGAGAGTGGGTCGCCGCCGCTTAAAATCACTTCATTAATGCTGGGGTCTGCTCTTAATGCGGCCAGTGTGTCGGCTAGCTGACTGGCAAGCGGATTGCTCTCAGCGTAGGGGAAATGGCGGCGAAAGCAATAACGGCAGTGAATCGCACAGGCGCCGGTTGCCACTAGAAGGGCACGACCCTGATACTTCTGCAGCATACCGGGTGAGGTCACCGCAAACTGATCGCCGACCGGATCTTTGCCATAGCCTGCAATATCCAGACTCTCGTCAATCAGCGGAAACACCTGTTTTAACAGGGGATCCTGCTTGTCACCGTAGCGCATCTTGTTAATGTAGCTCTGCGGCACCCGCAGTGGAAACTGGCGAATCTTATCTTTGTCGATAGCTTGTAATGCGCCACTCAGACCCAGCTGCGCCAGTAATTCCCCGGCATCAGACACGGCATTGGCCAAGGCGGATTGCCAGCTTTGTTTTGTCTTTAGAGGCGGGGATTGCGGTATCATAGTCACTTTTATTCTCAGGCAGGCGAAGATCGTCCCCTAAAAGAGGTCAAGATGGCAAGCTATAGTACAAATGAATTCAAATCGGGTCTCAAATTCATGCTGGATGGCGACCCTTGCAGCATTATCGAAAATGAGTTCGTTAAGCCGGGTAAAGGCCAGGCCTTTAACCGCGTTAAATTCCGTAACCTGAAAACCGGTCGTGTTAATGAGCGCACGTTCAAATCCGGTGATAGCGTGGAAGGTGCGGACGTCATCGAAATAGATCTGGAATATTCCTACAACGATGGTGAGTTCTGGCACTTTATGGACCCAAACACCTTCGAGCAATACGCCGCTGATGCAAACGCCATTGCCGAATCCAAAGACTGGCTTAAAGAGCAATACACCTATACCGTCACGCTCTGGAACGGGTCACCTCTGCTGGTTTCACCGCCTAATTTCGTGAACCTGGCTGTGGTTGAAACCGATCCGGGTGTCCGTGGCGACACTTCAAGCGGTGGTGGTAAGCCAGCCACGCTGGAAACCGGTGCGGTAGTACGTGTGCCACTGTTTATCGAAATCGGCGAAGTGCTGAAAGTCGATACTCGGACCTCATCCTACGTCGAGCGCGCCAAGGATTAATTCATCTTCGGCTTATGCTCCATGCCAGCGTTATATCGCGTACTCGAATGGTCACATATTTTAATATGCTCCCACTCTCCGTGCGCGATATGTCTTGGCCTGAAGCAGAACCCTGCGATGTTTTCATCGAAAAAGCTGTGTAAACGCCTTTCTCAGTTATGAGTACACAGCAGGACTGGCAACCGACAGCTAACATCGACACGCTAAAAAGGCGGGCTCAGCTTCTAGCTGATGTCCGCCATTTTTTTGCGCTGCGCAATGTGATGGAAGTCGACACGCCGGTTCTGTCCCAGGCGGCGCCGACAGCGACCTATCTCGACAGTTTCGAAGCGCATTACCAGCCTGCGGGTAATCAGTCTATCAGCTACTTTCTGCAAACCTCGCCTGAGTTTGCAATGAAGCGGCTGCTTGCTGCCGGCAGCGGCGATATTTATCAAATCGCCAAAGTCTTTCGTAATGGTGAACTCGGCCGCCTGCACAACCCTGAATTCACTATGCTGGAGTGGTATCGCCCGGCGCTGGATTACTACGGTTTGATGCGGGAAGTGGATGAATTATTGCAACAGGTAGCGGCAATGCCTGAAGCAGTTAAACTGTCCTACCACCAGGTTTTTCAGCAATATTTAAATATCGATATTGAGCAGACTGGTGAGGGGATGCTGAAACAAGTCGCCCTGTCCTCAATATCCTCATTACCCACCGACTGGCAAACAGATTATGACGGCTGGCTGGAAATGCTGATGAGTGAAGTCATTGAACCCGAACTCTGCAAACTCAACAGGCCTGTGATTATCTATGACTTTCCGGCATCGCAGGCCCAACTGGCAAAGGTTTATCATAATGCTGACGGGATTCCGGTAGCAGCACGCTTTGAAGTCTATGTCGGCGGTCTGGAGCTGGCCAACGGTTACGATGAGTGCCTTGATTCAGAGGAATTGAGGCGTCGTTTCGAGGCAGATAACAGGCAGCGACAAGAGCAGGGTAAAGCAATTATGCCTATTGATGAGCATTTGCTGGCAGCAATAGAACACGGTCTGCCACCTTGCACTGGTGTGGCTTTGGGCCTGGATCGTTTGATGATGCTTATTGCCGCCAAAACTGCTTTGAACGACGTCTTGAGCTTTGGTTTTGAGCGCAGTTAGGCGATAATCCTGTGAACTGTGTCACGGAACGACATTATCATCAGGGACGTGTGCTGGTATACAAGGATTCTGCAAGATGAAAGACAATTCAAAATCTGTCGAGCCAGATAACGACGTCTATAAAACCCTACTGGAATCGACGCGTGCGATTCCCTGGAAAATCGACTGGAACACCATGCAGTTTGCCTATATCGGGCCCCAGATCGAAGAACTACTGGGCTGGACGCCCTCAAGCTGGGTGTCGGTCAATGACTGGGCTGAGCGCATGCATCCTGACGATCAGAAATGGGTGGTGGATTTCTGTGTATCGCAGTCCAAGGCAGGCACCGATCATGAAGCTGATTATCGTGCTCTGACCAAAGATGGCAACTATGTCTGGATCCGTGATGTAGTGCATGTGGCTCGCGATGAAAATGGTGAAGTTGAAGCATTGATTGGCTTTATGTTTGATATCAGTGAGCGCAAGGAAACCGAGCAGAAACTGCTGGATCTGCAGAAAGAGCTGGAAGACCTCTCATTTAAAGATGGTCTGACCGGCGTATCCAACCGGCGCATGCTCGACTCGGTCCTCGAGCAGGAGTGGGTGCGGGCCCGGCGTGAACAGCAGCCTTTGTCGCTGTTACTGTTCGATATCGATTTTTTCAAGCAGTACAATGACTTTTATGGCCATATGCAGGGCGATGATTGTTTAATAAAAGTGGCGCAGGTTCTGTCAGAAGCGGCCACCCGTTCACGTGACTTTTTTGCCCGTTTCGGCGGTGAGGAATTTGTCATGGTGTTGCCTGAGACTGATGCGGAAGCCACACAGAAAATTGCCGAACGCTGTCAGCAGTTTATTTTCAAACAGCAGATACCTCACGCTGAATCAGTCGTTTCACAAATCCTGACTATCAGCATTGGCACTGGCACCATAATACCTGCGCACAAAGATGAACTGAGAGATTTTGTCGACCGTGTTGACCGTGCGCTTTATCAGGCAAAACAGGCCGGAAGAAATCGGATTCATGCTGCCTGATCCAGGCTGCTGTTCTTACTGAACCATGCCAATACAAGCACTACAACTGGCGCGTTTCAGCGCCTTTTTTGTCATTCTGGCGGCCTTATTCTGGGGACTGTCCGGTGGACTTGCGGCGCTGCTGATGGCGTTTGGCTGGGATGCGCTGGTGGTGTCTTTCTATCGGGGGGGTATTGGTCTCATTTTTGTACTGGGCTGGCTCGCGCTTCGGTCCCGACATAGTGGTTTGAAGCAGTGGCGGCTTTGGTTCTGGTCAGCGATTGCCGGTGTCGGCGTCGCCGGTAATTTCTCGTTTTATTTCCTGAGCATTAATGAGGGCAGCGTCGCTGTCGCAGCCACCCTGATGTACTGCGCGCCGGTGTTTGTTTACCTCATTTCTTTTGCCTGCGGGCTTGAGAAACCAAGCATCCAGAAATGGGCTGCGATGCTGGTGGTGATGACTGGCGTGGTGCTGTTGACCGGGATTTATGCTCAGGATGCCGGCTTCACCACAATGCTCGGCATCATCTACGGTCTGTTGTCCGGATTATCCTATGCTGTGTTTATCTTCGGCTTCAAATATGCCGCGCCGCATGGGAGTCCTCAGGCAATTCTTTCCATTGCCCTGGCGTTGCTGGTGCTTGTTCTGGTCGGGCTGATTGATATTGAACAGGCCATTGATGTGCCCGGCTCCTCTAGCTGGCCTTTGTTTGCTGTCCTGGGTATTTTTGGTGGCGGCGTGTCATTTATTCTTTATATTGTGGGACTGAAATATACCGCGCCCTCAATTGCTGCGGTGGTAGCCATGGTCGAACCGGTGACGGCCTCGTTGTTCGGTGTGGCGGTGTTGAATCAAACACTCACCGGCGTGCAAATTATCGGCATGGCATTGATTCTGCTCACTGTCACGCTGTTAAGTATCTATTCTGGTCGTCGACGTTCAGGGGATAATTAGAGGTTTTTCAGCACCGGTGCTGGCCGGGTCCGGTTTGTTGTCATAACGGCTGTCCGCCATAATAGGCATATGACACCTGATTATTCCCTAACAATGAAACTCTCTCTGGCTGAGCCCAGAGCCAGCCATTATGAAGCACTGTCATCCTGGATTACGGATGCCCAGTCCTGTGTTCACTGGGCGGGACCGGACTTCGGTTTTCCTTTTTCTGGACATGCACTGCCCAAACTGCTGCAGATGACAGACAGCGAAAGCTATTCGCTGACAGATGCGGATGAAGCCTTGATGGGCTTCGGTCAATTCTGGCCGCGTGATGCTGAGACTGTTCATCTGGGACGGGTTATTATCAATCCGCTCTACCGTGGTCAGGGGCTGGGTAAGGCATTGATCCAACTCCTGATTATCGAAGCGACCGAACGTCATCAGCCAGATACCATCACACTTAATGTATTGCGGGATAACCCCAGAGCTTTGTATCTGTATCAAAAAATGGGTTTTGTGCCGTTTGAGGAGCACTCCACCGATGACATGGTGTTTATGGCACTGAGTAAGGCCTGAGTCGACGACGAATAAGATTCCTTATTTAGTATCATCAGCTGTCCCGTAGTATCTTAGAGCCGTAGCTTCTTACCAAAAACAATATGTTGGAGGCAAGAAATGACACTGACACCGTTTCTGAATTTTGCTGTTTCCCTGATAGTCATGGCGCTGACCTGCGTCAGCCTGAGTCCGGTTAAGGCTGAGGATGATTTCAAGCAGCAGCGTGAGGCACTGGTCGAGGAGGTAGCCGAGGATCTTCGAAGCAGTGATGCCATCCTCGACCAATCTGAGCTGGACCCGAAGGTGCTGAAGGCCATGAAGGCCGTGCCTCGTCATGAGTTTGTGCCGGAAAAGCACAAACACCAGTCCTATCGCAATCGGCCTCTGCCCATCGGCTATGGTCAGACCATTTCTCAACCAGCCATCGTCGCACTGATGACCAATCTGCTGGCGCTTGAGCCTGCCCATAAGGTGCTGGAGATTGGCACCGGTTCCGGTTACCAGGCCGCGGTACTGGCAGAGTTAGTGGAGAAGGTATACAGCATCGAAATTGTGCCGGAACTCAGTGATAGAGCCGCAGGAGATCTAAAGCGCACCGGCTATGATAAGGTTATCACACGACATGGTGATGGTTACTATGGCTGGGAGGAGCAGGCGCCGTTTGATGCGATTATAGTGACGGCGGCCGCTGATCATATCCCGCCCAAACTACTGAAGCAGTTAAAACCGGGGGGCAGAATGGTGATCCCGGTCGGCAGCCGATTTATGGTGCAGCACCTGGTGCTGGTCAAAAAAACGGAAGACAGCGATATTCTCACTGAGCAGTTGCTGCCGGTGCAGTTTGTGCCTTTGACCGGCGAGCACTGATACCTGAATGCATCCCGGTGCCGGCTATCTGCTGACCATTGCCGTGATTTCGGGCGCGACACTTGCGTATGAAGTGCTGCTATTGCGCTTGTTTTCGCTGATCCAATGGCATCATTTTGCTTTTATGGTGATCAGCCTGGCGTTACTGGGTTACGGGGTGAGTGGCGTGTTTCTGGCGCTGGCTCGCCAGCGTGTCAGTCGCCATTTTACCGCGGTGATTATGGGCAATCTGTTGCTCCTGGCCCTGTCGATGCCATTGAGTTATATGCTGGCGCAGGCCTTGCCGTTCAACCCGGCCGAATTGCTGTGGGACCCCTGGCAACTGTTTTACTGGCTTGTGGTGTATCTGATTCTGGCCATCCCTTTCTTTTTTGCTGCCAATATTATCGGCCTGTCCCTGTATCAGTTTCGTCGCGAGATTCCCACACTCTATGCATCCGACTTGCTGGGGGCGGCACTGGGTAGTGTTGGCATTATTGCCTTACTGTTTGTGATGGATGTCGAACACATCCTGCTGGTCTTACCCTGTCTGGTTTTGCTGATGGGATTATTGCTGGTGACACAATCATCGCTTTGGATCGGCAGACAGAAAACCATCTGGCAAGCCAGTCTGCTGGCGACTGCGGCAGTCACAGTGTTCTTGCTGCCAGCCTCATTGCAACTCAAGGTGTCATCGTACAAAAGCCTGAGCCAGATGCTGACGGTGCCTGAAACAAGCGTATTGCAGCGTGAGTCCAGCCCGCTCGGTGTGTTGAGCGTGGTGGAGTCAAAGCAGGTGCCACTGCGCTATGCGCCGGGGCTCAGTATACTCAGTGATGCTGAGATCCCCGAGCAGTTGGCCGTCTTCACCGATGCCGATGCAATGAGTGCCATCACCCGTTTTGATGGCGATTTTGAACCTTTGCGATTTTTGGGGCAGACCAGTTCAGCGCTGCCATACCAGTTGAAGCCGATGCACGATGTACTGGTGTTGGGTGCAGGGGCTGGCAGTGATGTGTTGCAGGCGTTGATGTTTGACGCATCGAATATAGACGCGGTGGAAGAAAACCCGCAGCTAATCGCGCTGCTACAACAAGATTACGCCGATTTTGCCGGTGAGCTATACAACTTGCCCCAGGTCAATGTTCACCAGTCTGAAGCCCGCGCTTTTGCCAGTAAGACAGAGCGTCAGTATGACCTGATTACCATGTCATTGATGAGCTCGGCCGCTGCTGGCGGCGGTCTGTTTTCGGTGAACGAGAATTATCTGTTTACCGTGGAGTCAATGCGGGCCTATCTGAGACACCTTAAGCCCGGCGGTTATATCAGTCTTACGCAGCAGACCACGCACCCACCCAGAGTGATGCCCAAATTAATGGCAACACTGGCGGAAGCCATGCAATCTTTCAGGCTGACACCATCACAAAGCATGCTATTAATCAGAAGCTGGCAAACCACGACGCTGGTGGTGAAAAATGGGCCGGTTAATCACCGAGAAATCAGCCAGCTTAAACAGTTCAGCGAGCAATATAATTTCGACCTCGGCTATTATCCGGGCATGACGGAGCAAGAGGCTAACCGCTTTCATCGGCTCAAACAGCCGTATTTTTATCAGGCGGCAACCGCACTGCTGTCAGAAGACAAAACACAGTTCATTGCTGACTATAAATTCAATATTGATCCTGCAACAGATAATCGGCCGTATTTCTCGCAATTCTTTAAATGGGAGAGCTTGCCCGAGATTCTATCGCTGCTGGATGCCGGTAGTCTTTTCCTGCTGGAAAGCGGCTATCTATTGCTCATAGCGGCACTAACGCAGGCGCTGGTGGCAAGCTTGCTATTATTGCTGTTGCCATTATGGCTCTGGCGTCGACGGCGTAGAGATCGGGACAAGGCGCAGCCGCTGCATAAACGGGTGCTGGCTTACTTTTTTGCGCTGGGGCTGGCGTTTTTATTCGTTGAAATCGCCTTTATTCAGAAGTTTGTGCTGATTCTGCATCATCCTGTGTATGCGGTGACCACAGTTATAGCCGGATTCCTGCTGGCAGCCGGTGCCGGCAGTTATCTCTCGGGCCGGCTCAAAATGTTACAACCGCGCCAGCAGGTTGTGGTGGCAGTGCTGGTGATGATTGTGCTGAGCGCGGTCTATATCAGCAGCTATGCTTCGATCTCCGGTTTTTTACTGGCGCAGTCTGACTTGCCACGTTATCTGCTGGCGATCCTGATGATTATGCCTCTGGGGTTCTGCATGGGGATTCCGTTCCCGGCGGCGATGAGCATGCTCGGTCGTGAGCATGATGAAATGATTCCCTGGGCCTGGGGCATCAATGGTTTCGCCTCAGTGATAAGTCCAATCCTGGCAACCCTGATAGCGATGGAGTTTGGCTTCAGGGTGCTGATTGTTGTGGCACTGCTTTTATATTTACTGGCAGTTAGTCTGTTCCCGGCAGACTCAACAAAATCATCTCCCAATCACAATCAACTGAAGGTTTAACACGCTCAGAAGACTCATAAGTAACAGCCTTTTATAGAATCATTTAAAGAATAGGAGCGCAGACTATGGCTAAACAGATTGCCCCTTATCCGGAAAAGCTGGCGAAATGCATGGTGAATTACCAGTACCTGGAAGAGGGACTCAGATTTTGTCTCTACCGCTGCCAGACTTTTGTTCATCTGCGGATTTCATCCAGTCTGGCCTATGAAGTGCCATTGAAAACGATAGATGATGCTGCCTTTCCGAGGTTAATAGAACTGTTCAAACCTTTCAGCCGTAATGAGTCCCTCATTCAAAAATTGAGGCTGGTGAATAATTACCGGGACTCACTGGCGCATGAAGGAGGCCTGATACAAACGGGGGAGCAAGCACCGGAAAATGAAAAGGCACTGGAAGCGTTTCTCATGGCAGCCGAAGAGAGTAGTGCGATGCTCAAGGAAGAAATTGTCACTATCGACGAACAGGTCAAACGCGAATATCAGCGGCTTAAACAGGACAAGGCTCTGCCTGAAATCGATATTATTCCGCCGTTGTAGGGGAAGGCACACATGCCCGCCGATGAGGCGGGCATGATAGGTTTAATTTTCCATTAGCCCCGGCAGCCACAGGCTGATTTGCGGAAAGGCAATCATCAGCGCCAGTACCATCACCTGCAGTGCGACAAATGGCACAATGCCTTTGTATATTGACTGGAGTTTAAGACTGGGCGGCGCACTGGCTTTCAGATAGAACAGAGAAAAGCCAAACGGCGGTGTCAGAAAAGATGTTTGCAGATTAAGGGCAATCAACAGGGCAAACCACAGCGGATCCAGCCCCATGTGCACTGCTACCGGCGCGATTACTGGCACCACGATAAAGCAGATTTCGATAAAGTCGAGGAAGAAACCGAGCAGGAAAATCAACAGCATGCTCAGAATCAGGAATGTCCATTTACCGCCCGGCAGTCCAGTGAAAATTTCCAGAATCAGCTTGTCCCCGCCCATCCCGACAAACACCAGACCAAAGGCTGTGGCACCGATAAAGATGATGAACACCATGCTGGTCAGTCGGGTGGTTTTCTGCATCGCTTCGCGCAGGTTATCGAGATTAAGACGCTTATGCAGTGCTGCCAGGATCATGGCGCCCAATGCACCCACTGCCGCAGATTCGGTGGGAGAGGCCACGCCGAAGAAAATAGACCCCAGCACCGCGATAATCAGAAACAGTGGGGGTAGCAGGCTTTTAATCACGGCCAAAGCAAGGCCGGTATCAAACTCTTCATTGCTGTTCATTGCCGGTGCCAACTCGGGTTTGCGCCAGGCGACCCAGACGATATAAAGAATGTAACCGCCGATAAGCAGCGCACCCGGGATGGTTGCAGCAATAAACAATTCACCGACTGGCACACCAATCACATCCCCCAGCAGGATCAGAATGATACTGGGCGGAATGATCTGTCCCAGTGTGCCGGATGCGGCAATGGTGCCACTGGCCAGCGACGGGGCATAACCCCGCTTCAGCATGACCGGCAGCGCAATCACGGCCATAGTTACTACAGAAGCACCAACCACGCCGGTCGTGGCCGCGAGCAAAGCACCGACCACAACAACAGAAATCGCCAGCCCGCCGCGGACTTTGCCAAACAGACGGCCCATGGTATCGAGCAGTTCTTCAGCAATGCCGGACTTCTCCAGCAGCACCCCCATAAACACGAACAGTGGCACTGCCAGCAGGGTGAAGTTGGTCATAATGCCCCAGATGCGGAGCGGCAACAGATTGAAGAAATCCATGCCCAGGAAAATACTGCCGAAGGTGAGCGCGATAGCGCCCAGAGTGAAAGCCACCGGGTAACCTGCCAGCAACAGCAGGAACAACACGGCGAACATGGCGAGCGCCCAGTATTCCATCAGCGGCTCTCCTTGTGACGTAAAATCTGAACCTGTTTCAACAGCTCGGACAGGCCCTGCAGCATCAACATGATAAAGGCGACCAGAATCGCACCTTTAAGCAGAAAACGATAAGGCAGACCACCGGGGTCGGGCGAGCCTTCCTTGTAGTAAAAAGCGTTTTCAACAAAAGGCCAGGTGGTGAATAAAATCAGGAAGCAGAAAGGAAACAGAAACAGGCAAGTGCCGAGGATACTAATCCAGGCGCGGCCGCGGTCGCTGACAAAGCGGCTTTGGTAGAGAATGTCTACACGCACATGCTCATCATGCTTCAAGGTGTAGGCGCCGCCGAGTAAAAACAGCAAGGCGAAAAGATGCCACTCCAATTCCTGCAAAGCCACCGACCCTTGCTGGAACAAATAACGCATCGCAACGTCGTAACAGATCAGTAACACCATGCCCAGCACGAGCCAAGACACGGCTTTACCGGTGGACTCAGTGAATTTGTCTATGCCAGTGATCAGGCACGCCGCCGATAATTTCATTTCAAATTCATTAATCTTGATTACAATCGGCTAAGTGTCCCACAATCCGGCTTCAAGCTCTAGGGCCAGTGAAGTGGTAAAGTAAGCTCAGGACCTACATGGAGAAATGCTATGGATAACGAAACCGTCAAAAAAAATGTCAGCAATAAAAATCAGTGGCTGCGGATTCTCTATATGATTCTGTTTGCTGTGATTCTCTACCTGGTGATGATGCTGGTGACGGTCGTGGTGATTGTTCAATTACTATTTGCCCTGTTCACTGGAAAACCAAATGATGATATCGGTGATTTTGCTGACGACTTATCGAAATATGTCTACCGGATTGTGGCATTTTTGACTTATACCGATGATCGCCGGCCTTTCCCTTTCGATAATTGGGAGCAGGAAGACGAAAGTCCAGATGACGATGACGACGATTATTCGCAGTCAGTAGAAAGCATGGGCGATGCCGGTCAGCCGGGCGGCGACCGACGCAGTGACCCCAATCAAAAATAAATAGAAAACAAGAGGATAGAAGCAAACCATGTTGATGGTGATTTCACCCGCAAAAACACTGGATTTCGATACCGCGCCTGTCACCAAAGACGCCAGTCAGCCGAGGTTTCTGGACGACTCGGCCAAACTCATCGACAGACTGAGAGAGATGAGCACGGCTGAAATTGCCAGCCTGATGAAACTCAGTGACAAACTGGCCGGGCTCAATGCTGCCCGTTATGAGTCCTGGCATACACCTTTTGACGCAAGTAATGCCAAGCAGGCCGTGTTGGCGTTTAAAGGGGATGTGTATACCGGTCTTGATGCCGAAACGCTGGATAAAGCCGGTTTTGATTATGCACAGAAGCACCTGCGTATCCTGTCGGGTCTGTACGGAGTGCTGAAACCGCTGGACCTGATTCAGCCTTACCGCCTGGAAATGGGGACCCGACTTGATAACAAAGCTGGCAAGGATTTGTATGCATTCTGGGGCAAAAAACTGCGTGAATCATTGCAACAGGAAGAAGGCCTCAAGGACCGTGTCCTGATTAACCTCGCTTCCAATGAATATTTTAAAGCGGTGCAGGCCAAGCAACTTGATGCTCGTATTATCACACCGATTTTCAAGGACTGGAAAAACGGCCAGTACAAGATGATCAGCTTCTATGCCAAGAAAGCCCGTGGTCTGATGAGCCGCTTTATCATTGACCAGCAGTTATCCGATCCTGAAGCCATCAAGCAATTTGATTACGATGGTTACCGTTTCAGCGAAGAAATGTCGAAAGCTGATGACTGGGTCTTTATCCGTGACCACTGATTAAGCTGAGCTATTCCTATGTTTTCAAGGATGAAACAATCTTTACTGAAACCGCTGCTGGCGATACTTCTGCTGGCAGCGATTTCTCCTGTTCTGGGCGCTGAACAGCGCCTGTCGTTGACCAGTGCAGAGCAGAAGTGGCTGGAAAGTGTCGACGTCATCCGCCTCTGTAGTGATCCCGACTGGATGCCCTATGAAGCCATAGGAGAAGCGGGTCAGCACACTGGCATCATGTCCGACTTTCATGAATTGTGGTCGCAGATGATGAATAAGCCGGTGAGAATACAGCCCACCGCCAGTTGGGAGCAGGCGCTGCGATACATGCAGGAAAACAAGTGTGATGTCTTATCCAGTGCTCAGGATGTGCCCAGCCGCCGTCATTACCTCAGCGTCACCCGGCCGTTTATTAATTATCCCTTTGCCATTGCAACCCAGCCCGATCAACAATTCATCATCAATCTGCTGCCTCTGATGGACAAATCCTTTGCGATGGTCAGAGGCTATGCTGCGGTGGAGCTGATTCGCGCGCAGTATCCGGATATCAGTCTGTTGCTGGTGGATTCAGCGAGAGCGGGCCTTAAACTGGTTGAGAAGGGGCAGGTCTATGGTTTTATCGATACCGTTCCCAGTATCAATTATCAGACCCTCAAGCATGGCATTTCGCATATCAAGATCAGTGGTGTGCTGGAGGAACATTATGCCATGTCGGTTGGGGTTCGGCGTGACCTGCCGCAGTTGCTCTCAATCTATAACAAGGCCATTGCCGAGACGCATGAAGAAGAGCGGCAGCGGATCCTCAATAACTGGCTGTCACTGGAGTTTGACTACAAGGTCAATATGACGCTGGTCTGGCAGGTGCTCGCCGGCCTTGTGCTGCTGGCCTCCCTGTTTTTCTATCACTACTTTACTGTCAGGCGAGCCAACCGGGAGTTACAGGCAGCTAACCGGCAACTGGAGCATGTCTCGCAGCGGGATCATCTGACTGGGATGCCTAATCGCCTCTTTCTGCAGCAGGCTTTTGAGGCGGAACAGCAACGTTACTATCGATATGGACATACCTTCTCACTGTTGATGATGGATATCGATCATTTCAAACGTATTAATGACGCTTTTGGCCATGTGGTCGGTGACGAAATTCTAAAAACAATGGCGAACCTTCTGCTGGATAACGTGCGTGGCATTGATATAGCTGGTCGCTGGGGCGGTGAAGAGTTTCTGATTCTCTGTCCTGAAACCGAGTTGCAGGGAGGCTGGAAACTGGCTGAGCAACTGCGCAAGCTGATTGGCCAGACTGAATTCGGGCTTGATAACATGACCATTACCGCCAGTTTTGGTGTCACCGATTTCCGGGATGATGAGATGATTGAAGACTGTATCCAACGGGCAGACCAGGCACTCTATCGCGCCAAACACAGCGGCCGAAATCAGACCATTAGTTTTTAAGTCTGATGAAACGACTGTTTTTCGCTTTATGGCCTGATGATGAGAGCCGCGCTGAGATTGATGCGCTTAATCAGTCGATAGAACAGCCGGGGCGCAAACTGGTGCCCGAGAACCTGCATATCACCTTAGTGTTTCTGGGCAATGTCGATGATGCCATTGCTGAAGCCGTTCAGCGCGATGCCGCGAAAATTAAGGGGAGTCCGATCACCCTGCAATTTGATGAACTGGACTATTGGAGACGGCCGCGGGTCTTATGTCTGGCCTGTCACCGTCAGCCGAAGAACCTGTACTCACTGGTTAATGCCCTGACCCGCTTGGTCGAGGCTTATCCTGTCAGACTGGACAAACGTCATTACCGCGCTCACATCACGATGGCACGTAAAGCGCAGCAACGCCCCTCAAAACAGTTTGAGCCCATTAGGATTATTGCTGAACATTTTGCTCTGGTGGAATCGATTTCGACAGAGCAGGGTGTTAGATATAAAGTTCTGGAGACATGGCCACTTCGGGCCTGATCAAGCCTGGTGCTGCAAAATAGACGGCTCGGCTTCCCAGGTTGGGGAGGTACTGAACCAGTAGTCCCGTTTCACCCCCAGTAGTCGATACAGACCTTCCGGCAAGTCTTTCTTGATAGTGTTGATATCCGGTTGCACATAAGCGTAGCTCATGACGCCATGAATATAGTGATAGACCAGTCGTGCCTGCTGCTCCATATCTCCGGTGCGTTCCAGATAGCCACCGGCATCCAGTGCCTTAATCAGGGCAAGATTGTAGGTGATCGCAGTCTGTGACAGGTTTTTCAGGGCTTCCAGCACTTTCTCATCATCAGTACCGATTTGCGCACCGGCATTGAAAAAGGGACATCCGCGAACGGTGCCATCGCTGAGTTTGGAGCGGAACAGGAACTGAATCAGGTTTTCCAGCTGTTCCAACGGGCTGTTGACGGGGGAGAAGATGTTGTCGAGATCTTTTTTGATGACCTGCCAGTAATAGGCCGTGGCTTCACAGAACAGGCTGGCTTTGGATTCAAAGTGATGGTAGAACGCACCTTTGGTGACGCCTGCCTGTTTACAGATTTCATTGACGCCGACCACGCTGTAATTGCTTTGCCAGATCAGCGCCAGTGCTGTTTCCAGCAATTTTTCTTTGGTTTCTACAACAGACATCTTGTTCACTACATAAAAAGTTGGTTACCAGTATAAATACCATACGGTTTGTGTGGCAAGGAAAATGTCATCGCCTTGTCATCTTTTTTTGCGCAGTACCGGGTTCTTTGTCATCAGCGCAAAAACAAGCTTGTTTTATTTAAAATCAATATGATAGGTAAAATTTAAAAGGAGTCTGAAAAGCGCGGTAAGTGCCTGACTTGACGTGCATACCGACCGGTATGTAAGCTTTTGCTTCTGCATTCCACTCTGGAATGATTTCAAGGAAGGTCAGCGTTGCCAACCAGGCAGCGGGAGAAAAAGCATGTCAAACACGTCATCAAAACGTCAATCACGCGGCTGGTTCAAGCTGAGCTTGTTGCTGCTGATCGCTGCTGCAGCCGTTGCCGTTTATTTTAACAGCGCCATCAGCGAGCAGACTCAGGAAGCGCCGCCCTCCGCTGCGCCACCGCCACCTGTGGCTGAATTTATCACGGTTGCTACCGAAGAGGTCCGCATCTGGACGGGCTTTTCCGGTCGTCTCAGCGCTGTGGATATGGCTGAAATCAAACCGCTGGTTGGCGGTGAGCTACAGCAGGTCTTGTTTGAAGATGCACAGCAGGTGGAAAAGGGGGATTTGCTATTTGTGATTGATCCGCGTCCCTATCAGGCTGCAGTAAAACGGGCGGAGGCCCAGCTGACCTCAGCCCGCTCCCGAGCCAAACTGGCTAAAGATGAGCTTGAGCGCAGTGAGCAACTGGTCAAGAAGAAACTGGTATCGGAAAGTGTCTTTGATGCGGCCAGGAATGAATTTCAGGTCGCGACCGCTGCGATTGAAGAGGCCAGCAGCGCTCTGGCACAGGCCAAACTCGATCTGGATTACTGCTATATCCGTGCGCCGTTTGCCGGACAGGTCAGCCGGGCCGAGCTCACGGTCGGTAATATCATCGAGACTTCACCCAATGCGCCGGTGCTGACGACGCTGGTTGCCAATGACAAGCTCTATGCTGAGTTCGATATCGATGAGCAGACTTACCTGAGAACTGTCCGCCGGTCGCAAGGGGACAAAGCCATGCCGGTGGAAATGACGCTGGCTGCCGATAACAGCGTGACCTATCAGGGCGTGATTCACTCTTTTGATAACCAGCTGGATGTCAGTAGTGGCACAATCCGCGCCAGGGCTATTTTTGAGAATACCGATGGCGCACTGACGCCGGGCATGTACGCCAATGTCAGGCTGGGCACGGCCGAACCGCAGTCAGTCATGCTAATACCGGAACGCGCGGTCGGTACCAACCAGGACAAGAAGTTCGTCTACGTCATCAATGACAATGATGAAGTGAGCTATCACGAGGTGACACTCGGTGCCCATCACGAAGGTAACCGCATCGTCTTAACTGGTCTGCAAAGCGGTGATCGTGTGGTGGTGAACGGCCTCTCGCATATCCGCCCAAACAGCAAGGTCACTGCCAAACCCGCCGAGACTCAGCAAGTCGCCGCCACTGAATAAGCGCCGCCGAGCCTGTAGCTTTCTGAACGAAGGAACGCGATGAATATATCCAAGTTTTTTGTGGACCGCCCGATTTTCGCCGGCGTTTTGTCCATGCTCATTTTTATTGCTGGGCTTATCTCTATGTTCCAGCTGCCTATCTCGGAATATCCCGAGGTGGCACCGCCATCGGTGGTAGTGAATGCTTCATTCCCCGGCGCTAATCCCAAAGTCATTGCCGAGACTGTGGCACGACCGCTGGAGGAACAGCTGAGCGGTGTCGAAAACATGCTGTATATGTTCTCCCAAGCGACCTCTGATGGCCGCATGACACTGACGGTGACTTTCAAAATCGGTACCGATCCGGACCTGGCACAGCAGATGGTGCAGAACCGGGTCACCCAGGCCACACCGCGTCTGCCGGAAGTCACGCGTCAGCTGGGTGTCACCGTCGTCAAGAGTTCGCCTGATCTCACCATGGTGGTGCATTTGATTTCGCCGGATAAGCGCTACGACGAGCTGTATCTGCGTAACTATGCCTTGATGCATGTCAAAGATGAGCTCGCCAAGGTGGAAGGTGTTGGTAATGTGCGTCTGTTCGGCTCCGGTGACTATGCCATGCGAATTTGGCTTAATCCGGAAAAAGTGGCTGAACGTGGACTGACTGCCAGTGATGTGGTCAACGCCATTCGTGAACAGAACGTACAGGTCGCAGCGGGTCTGATTGGCGGCGCGCCAATGGACGATGCGGTTGAGCTGCAACTGCCTATTAACGCCAAGGGACGGCTGGAAACACCGGAAGAGTTTGAGGAAATCATTATCCGCGCCGGCGAAGCAGGGCAGATCACCAGGCTCAAGGACGTCGCCCGGGTCGAACTCGAAGCCTCCGAGCACAGCCTGAACTCCATGCTCAATAATCAGCCTGCGGTGGCAATTCCGATCTTTCAGTCGCCCGGCGCCAATGCCATTCAGATTTCTGATAGCGTGCGCGCCAGCATGGCAGACCTCAAGCAGCGTTTTCCTGAAGGTGTTGATTACGAAGTCGTCTATGACCCGACGGTCTTCGTTAAGGAATCGATTCGTGCGGTGATTAAAACCCTGCTTGAAGCACTGCTGCTGGTCGTTATTGTCGTGGTTGTGTTCCTGCAGACCTGGCGCGCCTCACTGATTCCGCTGCTGGCGGTGCCGGTGTCGATTATCGGTACTTTTGCGATCATGCATCTGTTTGGCTTCTCAATTAATACCTTGTCGCTGTTCGGACTGGTACTGGCGATAGGTATCGTGGTCGATGATGCCATCGTGGTGGTGGAAAACGTCGAGCGTAATATCGAGTCCGGACTGTCGCCGCTGGAGGCCAGTTATCAGGCGATGCGCGAGGTCAGTGGACCGATTATCGCTATTTCTCTGACCCTGGTGGCGGTGTTTGTGCCAATAGCCTTTGTGAGTGGCCTGACCGGTCAGTTCTATCAGCAGTTTGCGATGACGATTGCTATCTCCACCGTGATTTCTGCCATCAACTCGCTGACCCTGAGTCCGGCATTATCTGCCCTGTTGCTGCGTGGCCATGATGCGCCCAAAGACCGCCTGACCAAGGTAATGGACTTTTTGTTTGGCTGGTTCTTCAGATTGTTCAACCGCAGCTTCAAGCGGGCCTCACACGGTTATTCCAACTCGGTAGCGGGCCTACTCAGACATAAATCCATTTCGGTAGTGATTTATGCCATTTTGCTGGGTTTTACCGTCTATGGTCTGAATGCCTTGCCCAAAGGCTTTGTGCCGGCGCAGGACAAGCAGTATCTCATCAGTTTTGCACAGTTACCGGATGGTGCATCTCTCGCACGTACCGAGGAAGTCATCCGTGAAATGGGGCGAATTGCATTGGAAGAACCGGGGGTTGCCAATGCGGTTCAGTTTCCGGGTCTGTCGGTCAATGGTTTTACCAACAGCCCGAGTGCCGGCATTGTGTTTGTGCCGCTGGATTCTTTTGATGAGCGTACCGATCCGAGTCTGTCGGCGGGGGCCATTGCCGGTCGTTTGCAGGCCAAATTCGCACAGATTGAAGAAGCCTTTATTGCCATTTTCCCACCGCCACCCGTACGCGGTCTGGGAACCACAGGTGGTTTCAAGCTGCAGATAGAGGATCGCGCCGATCTGGGGTATGAAAAACTGGCTGAAGCTGTAGATCAGACGCTGCAACAGGCCTGGCAGAGTCCGGCCCTGACCAGTGTTTATTCCAACTACGAAATCAATGTGCCACAGCTCTATGCCGATCTGGATCGTACCAAGGCCAAACAACTGGGGCTGAACGTCAAGGAAATCTTCGACACCATGCAGATTTACCTCGGCTCTTTGTATATCAATGATTTCAACCAGTTTGGCAGAACCTATCAGGTGATCGCACAGGCCGACGCGCCTTACCGTAACAGCCCGGATGATGCGCTTAATCTCAAAGTACGCAATACCCAAGGTGAAATGGTGCCGCTCGGGAGTGTGATTGATATGCAGGAAAGTTATGGTCCAGAGAGTGCGGCGCACTACAACGGTTATCTTGCTGCGGATCTCAACGGTAATGCCGCGCCCGGTTATTCCAGCGGTCAGGCACAGGATGCGATCAGTGAAATCCTCGAGGAAACGCTACCGCCGGGTATGGTGTTCGAGTGGACCGATCTGACCTATCAGCAGGTATTAAGCGGTAACACAGCGATGTATATCTTCCCGCTGTGTCTGTTACTGGTATTCCTGGTGCTGGCCGCGCAGTATGAGAGTCTGATATTGCCGCTAGTAGTCATTACCATTGTGCCGTTATCAATACTGGCTGCGGTATTTGGCGTCTGGGTCACTGATGGTGACAGTAATATCTTTACCCAGATCAGTTTCTTTGTGCTGGCGGGGCTGGCGAGTAAGAATGCGATCCTCATAGTGGAATTTGCCCGTGAGCTGGAAATCAACGGCATGCAGACTGTGAAAGCGGCAATTAAAGCCAGCCGCATGCGTCTGCGCCCGATTCTGATGACCTCATTCGCTTTCATCATGGGCGTGGTGCCGATGGTACTGTCCACCGGTGCAGGCTCCGAAATGCGTAACGACATTGGTATTACCGTGTTCTCAGGCATGCTCGGTGTGACCTTCTTTGGTCTGTTCTTCACGCCGATTTTCTATGTGTTGTTACGTAAGCTGGAAGGCAATCGTCGTTACCACAGCCACGTGGTAGTACAGTAGCAAAGAGTCAGCGGCGGGCGGTCAAGGTGCGACCGTTCGCTGTTGACAGAATGAGGGCGCCACTGGCGTCGAAATCCATTCGCTCCACCTCACTCAGCAATGTGAGAAAGCGCTTTTCCTGTTTCATTAATGCGGGTGCACAGCTTTTCCGGGTGGCAATCGGAGCGGCAATATCGAGCTGTTCATTGAACTCATACGCCGTGGTGTAATGGTTGCAGCTGGCATGACCGGACAGGCGACCTTTATTGTCAAATTCTAAAGTGACGCGGGTGAAGTCAACCATTCCCTTGCTGGCGATATCTTCGACAAGCCATTCTTTGCCGGTTAGTAAGGCATTGCTGTCACCGCCACAGCCACTGAGGTGCAGATCACTGTAATGTAACTCGACATGCTGGGGATAGGGTCTGCCGGACATGCTGTCGCGGCAAAGGCTGTTGAGCACATTGACCTTGAGTAGCGAGGTGTTGGTTTCCGAGAAAAGGACGAAACCGCTATGGGTGAGTTTCAGTTCCGGGTAGGGAATAACCAGGTGTTGCTGACCATAATTCCAGTCCAGCACCACTTCATCGACATTGGCCGACAGAGTCCAGCCCGGTTCATTGCCGTGAGCACGAAAAGGGAACAAAGCCAGTACATCTTCACTGACCCGGGCGCAGCCCGGCCATTCAAACTCAGCCATGGACAACATGGCTTCATTGCCTTTGTTCCAGAATACGACTTTGCCATCAGAGGAGTGATATTTTGCGCCTGAGGCAGAAGCGACGCTTTGCAGGTGATAGACATCATCCTGCAGATGCAGCTGTACCTGCTGATGCCGCTCAACCAGCTTCAACGTTTTCTCACCACAAAGAAATAAATCAGGTTTAGCAGACAAAGGCGGGATCACCGGCAACAGGGTGACTTTACCCAGCCTGGTCTCTTCGCTGGCACGGTCAACAGTGTAAAGTTGGCTGCTGGTCCAGCGACGCCCCTCTGCTGTCTGATAGCGTATTCTCAGAATGTAGGATGTACCTACCTGTAGTTGATCACGGTAGACGCGAAGTTTGAAGGGCAGGGGATGTTGTGGCTTTTCCAGCGCTGTCTTTTTCTCGACAATAATGGCATTGCCGTCGGGCAGTGCAGACAGCTTTTCCAGTCTGACAGTCAGGCTACTTCCTTTTTTCGCTCTCGCCTTGCCCTGGATGTCTATCTCGCCGCTAATCAGGATAGCTTGCTGGTTGACAGTTTCTGATGCTGATTGATCACAGCCGGTCACAGACAGCAACAGAAACAAACTCAGTATCAAACAACTCAAGCGGTACATAACTCATCATCCTGATAAGAACTTCAGTTTGATGATAGCGCGAACTACTTATTGTCTGACAACAAGCAGTTCACGAAACCGCCTGATTGCGGTCGCTATACCTTAAACTGATTAATCAATTTCTGCAGATCCGCGGCCAGTTTGGCGAGGCTCTGACTGGTTTCAGTGGTCTGAGAAGTACTATCAGCATTCTCTTCTGCAACCTGGGCGATATTGGTGATATTTCGATTGATATCTTCGGCCACTGCGCTTTGCTCTTCTGCTGCGCTGGCAATATGTGTATTCATGTCGAGAATAGATTTCACCTTGTCTGCGATTACATCAAGCGACTGGCCGGCTTCTTCAACCTGGGTCACGGTCTGTTCGACCTGCTCTTTACCGCTCAGCATGGCGTCGACACAATGATTCGCGCCGCTTTGAAGACGTTCAATGATGGTTTTGATTTCTTCGGTCGACTGCTGACTGCGCTGGGCCAGCGTGCGAACTTCATCGGCGACTACGGCGAAACCGCGACCTGACTCACCGGCTCGAGCAGCCTCAATGGCGGCATTCAAGGCCAGTAGGTTAGTCTGCTCAGCGATTTCCTGGATCACGGTGAGTACCGTGCCGATGTTGTCGCTTTCCAACTGCAGATTTTTGATAGCTTCGGCATTGTTTGTACTTTGCACGGCAAGCTGTTTAATGCCGGCCACGGTTTTCTGCACCACCGTTTTACCTTTGACGGTTTCCTCATCTGAAGTCTTGGACGCACTTGCTGCCTGGGCGGCATAGCGGGCAACTTCCTGAACCGTGGCGGTCATTTCATTCATCGCAGTAGCCACTTGTTCACTGCTGCTTTGCTGGTTCATGACGCCTTCACGACTTTGTTGTGACACCACTGCAAGCTGTTCGGCAGCGGCACTGACGGTCTGCGCTGAGCCTAAAACATCTTCAATCAGCTTCTGGAAGGCGGTAGTCATACCATTGAATGAGGCCGCCATCTCGGCGATCTCATCGTTGCCGTTGACCGGCACACGAATACCGAGATTTTTACTGTCTTCGACTTCATGCATGGTGTCTGACAGTTGCTGTAGTGGCTGGATAATACTGCGGCTGATGGCCATGATGAGCCAGATTATGCCGATACCGAGCACAACAGAAATCGCCAGAATCCAGATCTCATAACGTTTAATAGTGGCCGGCACTGATGACTGCATCTGCGTATCCAGGCTATCCAGCGCATCCTTACTTTGCTGAATGGTGGATTGCATTTCTCCCAGCACGCCGCTGTTACTGTCGAGGCCTTTTTTCTGATAGCCCTCAACCAGCGCCAGGAAATCCTGTTGGTAATTATCCAGCAAACCACTGATTTCAGCCTGGGTGCCTGCAGGCAGGAAGCTGTCACTAAGAGCAAGCTTGAAAGTTTGGATCTGGTCGTTGAAGCGGGAGGTATATTTTGTGTCCAGACGCAGCATGAAATCTTTTTCATGACGTCTCAGCATCAGCATATGCTTGAGCAGCGTGTCTTCATTGAAAGTGTTGAGTCGTTCCTCGATATTATGAACTGAAGCCCGCAGCGCGCCATAGAGGCCGTCTGTGGGGGAGAGTCCAATTGTTTTCTGCAGCGCATAAATATCACTGAAAAGGATGGCGTAGTCGCTGACATAGAAGCCCAGATCTTCTCCTGCTGCGCTGTCCAGCCCCTCTTTTTCCATGGTGATGACCATCTGATCCGCTCGGCTTATCAGGGACGCCTGAGTTTGTTGAAAACCGGTGATGTACTGGGGATCCAGTGTGGCCAGAAAATCTTTCTCATGCCGCCTCAGTGTCAGCATTTCCACTTCCGCCTGCTGAGCTTCAATAGCCAGTGTTTCCAGTTGCACTACCTTACGCATGGCATACTGTTCCAGCGCCAGAATGATGATCAGTGTCAGGGCGACCATGATGGCAACGAGAATAAGTTTTTTTCTGACGGTCAGCTGGCTGAGCATGCGATGTTTCCTTGTGAAATCTTTTGCCATTGAAGGCAAACTAATCAGTACCCTGATTGTGTCGGCCGTAAACCGGATTTCATTAATCGCCTTTTACTATTTTTTGCACTGACTGAGACGGAGATTCCACCGGCACTCTGGCAATCTGCCAGTGCTCGATTCCCCAGCGCCAGATGTCGCTGAGCGGCAGGGTATGGATCTCCACAGGAGGATGGAGTCCGAGGTAGTGAAATGCTCGTGCCAGCATCTGCGGCGCATCATTAACCTGTAGGGCTTCTGCCTGGGTTTGTTTGCTCAGCTTTTCACCGCTTTCATTGGTGACTACAGGAATATGGGCATACACCGGTGATGACAGTTTGAGACTGTATTGCAGCAGTAATTGCCGACTGGTGGAATTCAACAGGTCTGCCCCCCGAACCACATGGGTGATTCCCTGTTCGGCATCATCAACAACAACAGCAAGCTGATAGGCGAACTGGCCATCAGCACGTTTGAGAACAAAATCGCCAATATCACGCTGCATGGCATGATCAATCTGTCCCTGAATCTGGTCTTTGAAAATCAGATGTGACACATCCACTTTATAGCGCCAAGCCACTGTATCTCGTTCTCGACTGAGTCCATCTCGGCAAAAGCCGGGATAGACTGGGCCTTCAATTCCGGCATGGGCAATGTCAGCCACTTCACGGCGACTGCAATTACAACTGTATACCTGACCTTCGCTGATGAGTGTGTCCAGCTTGGCCTGATAAGCCTCGTGGCGTTGACTTTGGTAAAGCACTTCACCATGCCACTCAAAACCATAGCCATCCAGTGCACGCAAAATCTCGTCAGCGGCGCCGGGCATTTCACGGGGTTTATCCAGGTCTTCCATGCGTAATAACCAGCAACCATCATGTGCCCTGGCATCGAGATAACTGGCTACCGCAGCAACCAGAGAGCCAAAATGCAGTGGCCCGGTGGGAGATGGCGCGTAGCGTCCTATGTAATGATTGTCATTCATAAATTGCCTGATAACCGCGCGTTCTATTAATCCTTGAGCTATGACTGGATTCAGATATGTGAGACATCTTATCTTTGCACAGTCTTTGAGTGATGTTGTCTCGATTGCGTCATGAAAAAGCGCAAAGTATGCTTTGCCTGCAGTTTAGAACGCACTTTTAACAACGCCCCCATCCACTCTGACAGCAGCCCCTGTTGTGGCTGACGCCAATGGGCTGGATAAATAGCAGACTATCGAAGCCACTTCATCCGTACTGGCAAATCGTTTGATTAACGAAGTGGGGCGGACATGTTCAAAAAAATCCGCTTCGAACTGTTCCAGCGTCTGCCCCTGTTGCTGAGCCATGTCTTCGACGAAATCCGCGACGCCACGAGAGCGAGTGGGGCCGGGCAACACACTGTTGACGGTGATACCGGTACCGGCGACATCCTCTGCTATACCCCGTGCTACCGCGATCTGGGCGGACTTGGTCATACCATAATGGATCATCTCTGCCGGTATCTGTATGCCACTTTCACTGGAAATGAAGATGATACGACCCCAGTCTTTCCGTTTCATGACAGGCAAATAAAGTCTTGCCAGGCGCACTCCGCTAAGCACATTAAGCTCGAAAAAGCGCCGCCAGTCACTGTCACGGATCTCTTCAAAAGCAACCGGCTCAAATATCCCCATGTTATTGATGAGAATCTCAACCTCAGGGAATTGCTCATAAAGTCTCTCAGCAACTTCCGCTGTGCCGATATCCCCGGCAAATCCGAACAGGCGACCGCTCGCTTCGGTCGTCAGCGAGGCAACTGCTTCATCAACTGACTCCTGACTGCGGCCGTTGATGATGACATCAGCCCCTTCCGCGGCCAGCATTTTGGCGATGGCAAAGCCAATACCGGCGGTGCTGCCTGTGACCAGAGCCAACTTGCCCGTGAGCTGTAAATCCATAAAGCCTCCTGCTGATTAATCTGGAATGACATATGGACCGAGTTTAAGGCTGATTGTTGCCAATCAGCGTCAGACAAAGCACTCCCTGTAAACGGAGCAGGGATGGGGGAGCACATTCGCCTGGCTAACAGCAGCAAGCGGTGGCTGATGCATGTCAGCCACTTCACGATGAGCATCCATCATCCATATCCGGCAAGAAGGGGCTTGTTACTGAATCCAGCTATGGTAGAGCGGAATCCCAATCAGTACATTGAACGGGAAGGTCAGACCCAGCGAGGCCAGCATGGCGAGACCGATATCCGCTTTGGGAATAGCAGCGCGGATGGCGACCGGTGCCGCGATATAAGAAGCACTCGCGGTTAATGTGCCCAAAATGAGGACTGAGCCCTCAGGCAGACCCAGCCAGTGGCCAGTAAGCAGACCAAAGACAGCGAGAACGGAAGGCGCCAGCACCGCAAACAGCACGACACGGATTTTATCCATGGATACCCGTTTCAGCGCTTCGGAGGCGACCAGACCCATTTCCAGCAGGAACAGAGCCAGTACCCCTTTGAACATCACGGTGTAGAGATCTGTCACATCGGCGCCCTTGGATGGACCATACATCCAGCCAATAATCACACCCCCGCCCAGCAGTAAGACACCACGGTTGGTGAGGGCCTCATGCAGAATGTGAGACTTGCTGCGTGAAGCTTTTTCACCGGAAAGCTTATTGAAAATCAGCAAGCCGAACAGGATCGCTGGCAGTTCCAGCAAGACAAGGTAGAGCGTGACCTGACCGCCAATATCCATACTATGGGTTTCAGCGTAGGCCAGTGCGACTGCGAAGGTACCTGCACTGACCGAACCGTAGTGCGCGGCAAAACTGGCACTGTCTGCGACATTGAGGCCAACCAGTTTTCGCAGCAGAGGATAGAGCACAGCCGGTATAAGAAAACCTAATGCGGCAACGCTGAGCAATTCCGGTAACAGATGCCAGCCCATATTGCCGTGTAATGCCATCCCCCCTTTGAGGCCGATAGTGAGCATCAATAACAGACTGAGCACATCGTAAGCGGCTTTGGGAATCTCCAGATCAGACTTGACGACGCCGGCGGTTAAACCCAGCAAGAAAAACATCACGACAATATCAGGCATTTTCGGCTCCAAGTTTTGCGATTCGCGCGCAATTTAAGCACAAATCGTCAAAATGTCCAGTTCCAATCTTTCACATGAGCAGCCAGTAGCTCAACATCAGTGCGACAACAACCCACATCAATACCACCACATAAGTCATCCATTTGAAGCGGGGCAGTGCAACACGATCTCCCGCCTGTTTCAGACTTCGCTGCCAGACCGCATCAGGCACGCTACGTATCACCAGCCAGCATCCCAGTGGCAGAAGAATCAAATCATCCAGGTAACCAATCACCGGTATAAAATCCGGGATCAAATCAATCGGACTTAGTGCATAGGCAACCACCAGAAAGGCCAGCCAGCGGGTCAGGGTGGGTGTGTCCGGGTCACGGTAGACCAGATAAATTGCAGTGACATGTTGCTTCAGTGAGTTGGCCCAGCCGGATAAGCGCTGTTTTAGTGACATGACTGAGTGCCATCAGAACTCAAACGAAGCGATCAGTGGTGCATGATCAGATAAACGGTTCCAGGAAGAGTGCGGCGGTCTCTCGCAGAGCGTCGGCTCCATGCCGCGGTAATAAATCCGGTCCATCTTAAGCACCGGCATCCAGGAGGGCCAGGTGCGGGCATAGCGATTGTGCAAGGTGCGATAGGCCTCTTTCAGTTCCAGGTGTTGCGACAGTCTTTTTTCTGCCTGACCGGCCCAGTCATTAAAATCGCCCGCCACAATCAGCGGGGCATCATGGGGGACATGTTCTTCAATGCGTTCGCACAGGGTGACGAACTGACGCCGTCTTTCCATGCCTATCAGGCCCAAGTGAATGCAGATGATATGTAACACCTCATCATGCCAGGGCAGTTTGATTTCACCGTGCAGCAGACTGCGGCTGGCCCAGGTGAAGGGCGAGACGTTGATGTTTTCCCAGTTATCCAACGGGTATTTACTCAGAATCGCATTACCATGATGGCCGACGCTGTAGACCGCATTTTTGGCATAGGCGTAGTGTGGCCAGACATCTTGAGCCAGAAACTCGAAATGCGGTTCGCTGGGCCACTGATGATGCACTAAGCCGTGCTGGCTGTGTTCACCCTGGATTTCCTGCAACAGCATGATATCGGCGTTGGTTTCAACCAGCGCATCTCGGATGGGGTGCAGGGTGAACTGCCGATTACTTGTATTAAAACCCTTGTGCAGGTTGTAGGTCAGGATGCGAAGCTCATTTTTCGACATGTAGAAAACAGTCCGGTCGTGGCGCTTGAAGTATCCTTATTGATACTCACCCATTATGGTGGTCAGATGACAAAAATCCAAGTTCACGCAAATTTGAATTATTGACTTGATTTTGTGATCCAGCGACCCCATTTGCTGTCCATATTCCAACCAACAGCCAGATGGAGGCGTTATTTCAATGGGCGTTGATGCACATAAGGAAACCATGGGTTTCCAGACTGAAGTTAAACAGTTACTGAACCTGATGATCCACTCCTTGTACTCAAACAAGGAGATTTTTCTGCGTGAATTGATTTCCAACGCGGCCGATGCAGCCGACAAGCTGCGCTTTCAGGCCCTGTCGGACGATGCACTCTATGAAGAAGACGCTGAACTGAAAATCCGGGTCGACTTTGATGCCGACGCCCGTACTGTCACCATCAGCGACAACGGCATCGGTATGAACCGTGAAGAAGTCATCGACAATATCGGTACTATTGCCCGCAGTGGTACCCGTAAATTCTTCGACAGCCTGACCGGAGATGAATCCAAGGATTCTCAGCTGATCGGTCAGTTTGGTGTCGGTTTCTACTCTGCTTTTATCGTCGCTGACAAAGTCACACTGAAGACCCGCCGCGCTGGCGTCGGTGCTGAGCATGGCGTGCAATGGGAATCGGCCGGTGAGGGTGAGTTCACCATCGAAACCATTGAAAAAGCCGACCGCGGTACCGAAATTACCCTGCACCTGCGTGAAGGTGAAGACGAATTCCTTAATGGCTGGCGTCTGCGCAACATCATCAGCAAATACTCCGACCACATCAATTTGCCTATCGTCATGAAAAAAGAGGCGACGCCCAATGAAGACGGTGAGATTGACGAAGCCGATCAGGGCGAAGAGACCGTCAATAAGGCGACCGCCCTCTGGACGCTGTCCAAGAACGATATTTCCGACGAGGAATATAAGGAGTTCTACAAGCAGATTGCCCACGACTTTCAGGACCCCATGACCTGGAGCCACAACAAGGTCGAAGGCAATATCGAATACACCTCGCTGCTGTATATCCCGTCAAAGGCACCGTTTGATCTGTGGGATCGCGATCGTATGCACGGTATCAAGCTGTATGTGAAACGCGTTTTCATCATGGAAGACAGCGAGCAGTTGATGCCACGTTACCTGCGGTTTATTCGCGGTGTGATCGACACCAACGATCTGCCGCTGAACGTGTCGCGTGAAATCCTGCAAAGCAGCAAGACCATCGACACCATCCGTGCCGCCTCAGTGAAAAAAGTACTGAGCGAACTCAGCAAAATGGCCAACAACGAGCCTGAGCAATATGCTGAATTCTGGAAAGAGTTCGGTCAGGTTATCAAGGAAGGGCCGGGTGAAGACTTTGCCAACAAGGAAACCTTGGCCAAACTGCTTCGTTTCGCGACAACCGAGTCCGGTAGTGCTGAACAGACTGTATCGCTGGAAGACTATATCGGTCGCATGAAAGACAAGCAGGACAAGATTTATTACATCACCGCTGAAAACTACGCGGCGGCGAAAAACAGCCCGCACCTGGAAGTCTTCCGCAAGAAAGGCATCGAAGTGCTGCTGCTCACCGACCGCGTTGACGAATGGTTGGTGAATTCGCTGACCGAGTTTGACGGCAAGCACATGCAATCTGTCGCCAAGGGCGATCTGGATTTGGGCGAGCTGGAAGATGAGGAAGAGAAAAAAGCCCACGAGGAGACCGACAAGAATTTCGAAGACCTGGTCGAACGGGTCAAGAAAAACCTTGATGACAAGGTCAAAGATGTACGCATCACCCACCGTCTGACCGATTCCCCAGCCTGCCTGGTGGCGGATCATTATGATATGAGTCAGAACCTGGAGCGGATGTTGAAAGCGGCCGGTCAGGATGTGCCTGGTAGCAAACCCATCCTGGAACTGAATCCGGAGCATCCGATGGTCGTTAAACTGAAAGACGAGTCGGATGAAGCCCGTTTCACTGACTGGACCTCGATTATCTTTGATCAGGCATTGCTGGCAGAAGGCGGTCAGCTGGAAGATCCGGCAACCTACGTCAAACGTATCAACGAGATTCTGCTCAAGATTGCTTAGAACTCAGACCCTGATGCGATAGAATGGGCCGGACAGCGATGTCCGGCCTTTTTGTTTTATTCAGCATCACCACGATAGGTGTTTCAACGTGAAGTCAGATTGTTTACAACGTTTTCTTTTTGATAATGCGGCTATCCGCGGCGAGTGGGTTAACCTGCAGGAAACCTGGCAGGAAGTGATCAACCGCCGGGACTATCCTGCTGCTATCCGCCGCATATTGGGCGAGATGATGGGCGCTGCCGCCTTGCTGACTTCCACGGTCAAAATTAAAGGCCGGCTGGTGCTGCAAATTCGCTCCGAAGGTCCCGTCAGTCTGTTGATGGTCGAATGCACCAGTGCCAATACCCTGCGTGCCTTTGCCCAGTGGGATGGCGAACTGGACGAAAACCAGGGCCTCAGTGAGCTGACCGGCGAAGGTACGCTGGCGATTACCATTGAAGTGGAAGGTGCCAAGCAGCCATATCAGGGCGTGGTGAGTGTGCAGGGCAATACCATTGCCGATACGCTGGAAACCTATTTTGTCCATTCCGAACAACTCGCCACCAAAATCTGGCTCTACGCCAATGACCACAATGTGGCAGGCCTGTTTTTGCAGCAATTGCCCACCGAAGAAGCCGACAAGGAAAAAGCAGAAGAGGACTGGTCACGTATCAGTCAGCTGGCGTCCACCATTACCGATGAAGAATTGCTGACGCTGGAAATGGAAACACTGCTGCACCGTCTGTTTCACGAAGAAGAGGTGCGGGTATTTGATCCGGCCATGCTCAGTTTTGCGTGTACTTGTTCCCGCGAGCGGGTTTCTGAGACCATCAGCATGCTGGGGCAGGAAGAGGCGGAAGACATCATTGATGCCGAGGGTGGTATCGAAGTCGCCTGTGAATTCTGCAATGAACATTATCACTTTGATAAGGTTGATGTGGCTGAAATATTCAGTGATGCAGTCTCACTCGGCAGCGATCCGGACACCCTGCACTGATTGTCAGTTAGCACAAAAAGTTTTAGTTTGAGCGTTTCTGTCTGAGAGCCGGGAATCATTATGGCGCACGTAGTCATCATAGGCGCAAGCACAGGCGGCTTGCCCGCCGCCTACGAACTGAAGGAAGCGTTGGGTAATAACCATCGCATATCGGTCGTCTCCAACACCCCGATCTTTCATTTTGTTCCCAGTAATCCCTGGGTGGCAGTTGGTTGGCGACAACGCCGACATATCAGCTTCGAACTCGCGCCGGCATTGCACAATAAAGGCATCGATTTTTACGACAGTGGCGTCAGCGAGATTGAAGCGCAGTACAATCGTCTGACGCTCTCTGATGGCAGCCATCTCACTTATGATTACCTGGTGGTGGCGACGGGGCCCAAACTCGCTTTTGATGAAATCGAAGGCTTTGGCCCCAAGGGCTTTACGGAGTCTATCTGCACGGTCGATCATGCTGAGGATGCCTACGACAACTGGCGTCAGTTCATCAAAGATCCCGGGCCGATCGTGGTGGGCGCCGTGCAGGGTGCATCTTGCTTCGGCCCCGCCTACGAGTTTGCGATGATCATGAACCGGGCGCTGCGAAAAGCCAAAGTCCGTGACCGCGTGCCGATGACCTTTGTGACCCCGGAGCCCTATATCGGTCACATGGGGCTGGGCGGCGTCGGCGACTCCAAAGGTCTGTTCGAATCCGAGTTTCGCAAGAACGATATCAAGTGGATCACCAATGCGCGGGTGAAGCAGGTCGAATCCGGCCAGATGCGGGTGGAAGAGGTGGACGATAAGGCCGAAACCATTAAAACCCATCAGTTGCCGTTTAAATATTCAATGATGATCCCGGCCTTCAGAGGCGTTGACTGTGTTGCCGCGCTCGGCGAGGACGCCGTTAATCCGCGCGGTTTTCTGAAAGTCGATCAGTATCAGCGTAATGTCGCTTATCCCAATATCTACGGCATTGGGGTCTGTATCGCGATACCGCCAGTGGAAGCCACCGCCTTGCCGGTCGGGGCGCCCAAAACCGGTTATATGATTGAGAGCATGACCCGCGCTACCGTGGATAACATCACTGCCTCGATTGAAGGCCGTGAACTGAAAAGCCGCCCCAGCTGGAATGCCATCTGCCTGGCAGACCTGGGTCATACCGGCGCCGCCTTTATCGCCGAGCCGCAGATCCCGCCACGCAATGTGGCCTGGATGAAAAAAGGCCATTGGGTGCAGTGGAGTAAAATCGCCTTCGAGAAATACTTCCTCTACAAGATGAAGCGCGGTATTACCGAGCCCTGGTTCGAGCGCAAGATTCTCGACCTGTTTGATATCCGCAAGCTGAAATAGCGCCCGGCCTCAGCCGGGCTTAAGCTTATTTATCCAGCGCCCAGTCTTTTCTGACCCAGTGACAGGTGTAACCAGTGGGATAGTGCTGCAGATAATCCTGATGTTCGGGTTCCGCCTCATAGAACGGTCCGGCTTTGACTACTTCAGTCACAATCGGACCGGGCAGTTTGCCGCTGGCATCAAAGTCTTTAATCACCTCTGAGGCGATTCTGGCCTGTTCCTCATTCATACAGAAAATCGCTGAGCGGTAACTGTCACCGACATCATTGCCCTGACGATTCTTGGTGGTGGGGTCATGCATGATGAAGAAAAACTCCAGCAACTCCCGGTAGCTGGTCTTTTGCGGGTCATAGACAATTTCCAGCGCTTCGGCATGGCCGGTATGGCCCTGTTTCACGTCACTGTAGCTGACATCCGGTACATGGCCGCCGGTAAAGCCGACCCGGGTTCTGAGCACGCCCGGCTGCTTGCGGAATAATTCTTCCATGCCCCAGTAACAACCGCCGGCCACGATCGCGGTCTCTTCGCTGGTGGCTTTCTTAGCCTCGAATAAATGCTGATATTCGCCGTAGCCTTCTTGTTCCAGCTTATCAGCCGGAATGAAGCGCAGACTGGCTGAGTTGATGCAGTAACGCATGCCGCCACGGTCGATGGGTCCATCCGGAAACACATGGCCAAGATGTGAGTCACCGTGACGCGAACGTACCTCCGTTCGGCTCATGCCAAGACTTTCATCCTGATGGTCAGTGACATTGTCAGCTTCGACCGGCTGCGTGAAGCTGGGCCAGCCGGTACCGGAGTCAAACTTGTCTGTAGAGGAAAACAAAGGCTCACCGGAGACGATGTCGACATACAGTCCCGGCTCTTTGTTATCCCAGAAGGCGTTGTTGAAGGGCGGTTCGGTACCGCATTGCTGGGTGACCTGATATTGCAGGTTATCCAGTTGCTCTATGGCTGAGTCATCTTTTTTATAGCTTTTAGTCATAATCAATTCCGACTTCGTTATCAGATACCATATTGATGCCTGAACAGGCCAAATGTTTCACTGTAGAATGCATCGATAGCAATAGAATTTAAGGGATAAGCACGCGCATGCTCAAGGTGGTTTACAGCAACAATATGGGATTTCTGGCTGACCACCTGGCCGAACAGCAACGCGTCTCACCGCTCGGGCCGTTTGAGGCCGAAACCATTCTGGTTCAGAGTAATGAATTATCGCGCTGGCTTTCCCTGTTTCTGGCGAACCGTCACGGCATCGCCGCCAATCTACAGTTTCCGTTTCCGTCTGCCTATATCTGGGATTTATTTCGCGAACTCTGGCCTGAGATCCCCCTGCAGTCGCCTTATGCGAAGTCGTCTCTGGCATGGCGGATCTATGCCTTGTTGCCGCGCTGTGTTGATCAGCCAGGATTTGAACTGGTAGCGGCGTATCTGGGTGACAACCAAGATGAACTCAAACGCTATCAGTTAGCTGAGCGCATCGCCGATACCTTTGACCAGTACCTGATGTACCGTCCGGACTGGGTCCAGCGTTGGGAGCGGGGCGAGACCGATAACTGGCAGAGTCAGCTATGGTACTGGCTGACGGAACATGACAATGAGCCCAAGCATCGTGCTTACCTGCTGCAGAAGATGCATGAGCAGCTCAGAAACAATGACTCGCCGCCGCCGGGACTGCCACACAGAATCAGCATCTTTGGCATTTCTGCTTTGCCGCCGGTGTATCTGCAGACCTTTGAGCTGCTGGCTAGATTTATCGACATCACCCTGTATTACCTGTCGCCGAGTGAACATTACTGGGGTGATCTCCGGGATCAGAAACAGCAGCAGAAAGAACAGTTGCAGTTCGACTTCGAGATTGAGGAATCTGAACCGAGTCATCCACTGCTGGCGAGTCTGGGTAAACAAGGTCAGTCGTTTTTCCGCCAGCTACAGGAAACCGAGCACGAGGAAGAAAGCGTGTTCGCTGAGCCTGCAACCGGTTTTATGCTCGCCGATATTCAGGCAGATATGTTCGAGCTGGTGCGGGGCGAAAAAGCACCGGTTGCGGAAGAGGATGACTCGATAGCGATTCATGTCTGCCACAGCCCGATGCGTGAAATTGAAGTGCTGCATGATCAGTTGCTGGCCATGTTTGAACGCGAGCCGAATTTGTCGCCGACCGATATCGTGGTGATGACGCCGGATATTGATGTCTATGCGCCATGGATTGAGGCGGTGTTCGGTGCTGCCGAAGAAAAGCTCCGCATTCCTTTTAGTATTGCTGACAGCAGTGGCCAGCAGGAAAGTCAGCTTATCAATACCTTCTTCACGCTGTTGCAGCTGCCGCAGTCACGCTTTGATGTGGAGACGGTACTGGCCCTGCTGGAGTGCCCGGCCGTGCAGCAACGCTTCCGGCTGGATGATGCAGCGCTGGTCTGGATTCGTGAATGGTGCCGCGACACCCGCACCCGCTGGGGCCTTGATCAAAACGATAAAAGCCAGCTTGATTTGCCAGCCAGCGATGCCAACACCTGGCGAGCTGGTCTCAACCGATTGATGCTGGGTTTTGCCATGCCACTGAACGAGCCCGGTCAACCGCTAAGACTGTTTGATGGTGAACTTGCGATGGATGGGATCAGTGGCGAGCGGGCCCGCATCGTCGCTGCATTGTGTCAGTTCATTGATACCCTCGATCACTGGCGTCAGCAGTTATCCAGAAGACAAAATATTGCGGCCTGGCAAAGCCAGCTCAATCTTTGTCTGGATGCTTTTTTTGAGACTGACGGGCTTGAAGACCCGCAGTTTGACATTGAAGTGAACGCGATTCGCAGGCAGCTGGAACGACTGGTGGAAAGCAGCGAGCACGCCAGTTTCAATGACGATATCGCGGTCGACCTGGTGCAGAGCTGGTTGCAGTCACATCTCGATGGCGTCGATAGCACGCATCGGTTTATGGGCCATGGCATTACCTTCTGCGGCATGGTCCCTATGCGTAGTATTCCTTTTGACATTGTTTGCCTTATCGGCATGAATGACGAGGTTTTCCCGCGTCGGCAACCGGCACTCAGTTTTGACCTGCTGGCCCATGATCACCGCGAGGGGGATCGCTCCCGCCGTGAAGATGATCGTTATCTGTTCCTGGAAGCTTTATTGTCCGCGCGCCGTCAGCTCTACATCAGCTATGTCGGTGCCAGCATTGTCGATAACAGTGACATTCCCCCCTCGGTGCTGGTCAGTGATTTACAGGATTTGCTTAACGAGCGTTTTGAAACCGAGACAGGCGAAGACATACTGAGTCAGATCAAAACCCATCACCCATTGCAGCCTTTTAGCCGCCGTTATTTTGATGGTAGTCACCCCGGGCTTTTCAGCTATAAGCATTCGCAGTGTCCCGATGACAGCGAATGGCAGCAGCAGGCCTGGTTCGATGCACCACTGCCCGAAGCCGATGACAGCTGGCGCGAGTTAACTGCATCTCAACTGGCGCGTTTCTTTGCCCATCCCGCACGTTTTTTATTACGTGAACGGCTCGGCGTCAGGCTGGAACTGGAAGACGAAGAACTAGAAAGCCGGGAACCCTTCCAGCTTGACGGTCTGGAAAGCTGGCAACTTCGACAGTTACTGCTGGATGCCAAGCTAAGTCAACGCAGTGATGAAGGTCTGAAACCGGTGATTGATGCCACCGGCATGTTGCCACAGGGTTATGTTGGTGATGCCTGGTATGAGCAGGAAGCCGGTAAGGTGGAGGAGTTTGTCGATAAGCTCGAAGCCAATCTGCCTTTGGGGGAACAGTTTGCGATACCGGTGGATGTCAGTATTGATGGTTTTTATCTGGGCGGGCAGCTCGACAATATCAGCCCGCAGGGATTGTTACGCTATCGACTCGCCAGGAAAAAAGGCAGAGACATCATTGCTGCTTGGATTGATCATCTGCTGCTCAACATCCTGCGCCCGGAAGCGGTGGTGCTGGAAACCCGCCTGATTACCGAAGACTCGGAAATGCTGTTTCTACCAGTAACCGGTGCGACGCAGATCATGGCCGGCCTGCTTAAACTCTACTGGCAGGGTTGTCATCAGCCACTCAAGTTTTTTGATAAAAGCAGTTTGGAATACTTTAAGGCGACTGAAAGTAAGAACCCCGAGGATGCCTTCAGGCGGGCTGCCAAGATCTGGGCACCGGACAGTAACCGCGCCATGGCCGAACAGGATGACCCTTACTATCAACTGCTTTACCCCGAGCCACCGATTGACGAGGAGTTTGGCGAAATCGCTCAGCAGGTTTATCAGGATATCCTTCAGCATATTGAAGGAGGCAAGCTGTGAGCCTCTTTTCAGCAGATACCGTGGCGCTTGAGGGCCTCAATCTGATTGAGGCCAGTGCCGGCACCGGTAAAACCTTTACCCTGGCAGAACTGTATTGCCGGTTGGTGATTGAAAAGGAACTGGAAGTCAGCCAGATCCTGGTTGTTACCTACACCCGCGCCGCTACCGAAGAACTGCGCGGCAGGTTGCGTCAACGGCTGGTGGATGAGCGACTTAAGCTCAGTGAGCAGGAAGGGGCGGATCCCAAGGCGTTGAAAAGACTGAAACTGGCCATTCAGAGCTTTGATGAAGCGGCGATTTACACGATTCACGGCTTTTGTCAGCGCGCACTGCAGGACTTTGCCTTTGAGAGCGGTCATTTCTTTGATATGGAAATGGTGACCGATGAAGAAGCCATCAAGCAGGCGGTTGCCGACGACTTCTGGCGGCGGGAAGTCAGCACGGCCGATCCGGCGTTTGCGCATTACCTGCTGCGTCAGAAACAGACGCCGGAAACCCTGCTCAGTGCCGTCGGGAATCTGCCCGGTAAACCTTATCTCAATTACCTGCCATTGGCTGAAGTCGACGCTGACATTGCCCGACTGCAGGCGGAAACCGACTTTCAATCCCTGAAACAATGCTGGCTCAATTACAGTGCCGAAGTGATTGCGATTATTACCGACAACCAGCTGCTGAAAGCCAACAGTTACCGTTCAGACTGGGTGCAGAACTGGCTGCAAATGCTGGTGGATATGTTGAATCAGGAGAGCCTGCCGGATCAGGTGTTTGAGCAATTGAATCGCTTCACCCGTGAGCGGCTGGAACCGGCGCTGAAGAAAAACCAGACTTTACCGGACCATCCATTCTGGTCACACGCTCAGCGGTTTATGGAGTCGCATCAGAAGCTCACAGCCAGCCGTGAACTGCAGCTCCAACATCTGCGCCTTCAGCTCGCTGAGTATCTGTGTCAGGAACTGCCCAAACGCAAATTGCAGAATAAAATGCAGGCTTTTGATGACCTGCTGTTAAACCTGCAACAGGCTTTACACGGCAGTCAGGGCGATAAACTGGCCGCCCGGATTCGTGAGCAGTTTCGTGCCGCGCTGATCGATGAATTCCAGGACACCGATCCGATTCAGTATGACTGTTTTTATCGCCTGTTCAGCGGTAGCGGCCATCCGGTGTTTTTTGTCGGTGACCCCAAGCAGGCGATTTACAGCTTCCGGGGTGCCGACATCTTCACTTACCTGAATGCCAAGCGGGCTTCAGAGAAGGAGTTTAATCTTGATACCAACTGGCGTTCGCATCCGCTGCTGGTGGAAGCCGTTAACAGCCTCTTCGAACGGGTTGAAAAAGCCTTTATCTATGATGAGATTCCTTTCCACCCGGTCAAATCCGCCCGCGACAATAAGCCAGCGCTGACGATTGACGGCAAGGCCGCAGCACCGCTGGAGTTCGTCTGGCTGGATGCAGAACAGGACCCGGTCAACAAGGGCGATATGCATGCCTGGGCTGCCGCCAATACGGCCGATCAAATCGTCGAACTCATCGCGCAGTCGAATGCGGGCAAGGTCATGCTGACCGACAAACATGACAACAGCCGCCCGCTTAACGGTGGTGATATCGCCGTGCTGGTTCGCAGCCACACCCAGGCTTCATCGATTCAGCAGGCGCTGCGTCTTCGCGGAGTGAACAGCGTGCAGCAATCCCGCGATAACGTATTTCAATCGGTACAGGCGGTGATGCTGGAAAGGGTGTTGATGGCAATCGCCAATCCCAGTAACGACAGCCTGATCGCGACCGCACTGGCGACGCCAATGTTTGCTAAAACCGCACTGCAGATATACGAATTGCAACAGGATGATAATGCCTGGCTGGCAGAGACCGATGCCTTTGTGACACTGCATGAGCGCTGGCGGCAGAAAGGCTTTATCGTCATGCTGCGATCCCTGATGGTGGAACTGGATGTACAGCGGCGCTTACTGGCTCAGCCTGATGGCGAGCGGCAATTGACCAACCTGATGCATCTGGCAGAACTGATTCAGGCTTATGCCAGTAAACGCAACAGCAGTATTGATGCGATTCTGACCTGGTTTGCTGCCCAGCGTCAGTCCAGTGCGGCAACGCAGGATGCCGCTCAAATCCGGCTGGAAAGTGACGAGCAACTGGTTAAAGTCATCACCATTCACACCAGTAAAGGGCTGGAGTATCCGGTGGTGTTCTGTCCCTTCCTCTGGCATTACGGCAAACCACCACAAAAGCCGACGATCATGACCTTCCATCGTGGTGAAGACAATGAAGCCTGCGTCGCTTTTGGTGAACCCGGATTTACGCTGGCAGAGCCGGTGGTTGAGCAGGAAGAAAAGGCAGAAGATTTGCGTCTGCTTTATGTCGCGCTGACCCGGGCCCGTGAGCGTTGCATCATCAACTGGGGCGCCGCCAAGGAAGCTCAGAAAACGGCCCTGTTCAGTCTTTTACACAGCAATAAAGACAAACCCGATGCGGCTGGTATGCTCGAGGATATCAGCCAGCTGGCAGCCGGGACCCCGGACAACATCCGTGTTCAGAAATCAGAAGCAATGACGACGACACAGCGCATCATTCAATCTGATAAAAGTGCACAGTTGCAGGCGAGAGAATTTAACGCTGAGATTAAAAAAGTCTGGCAGGTCAGCAGCTTCAGTGGTCTCACCCGGGGCCATAGCGTCGAACAACCCGATTATGATGCCGAGACGGTCACGCTTGAGTGGCCGCAAACGCCAGAGCACAGACTGGATCGCTTCGGCTTCCCGCGTGGCGCCAATGCCGGCACCTGTCTGCATAGTCTGTTTGAACACTGGGACTTTCAGGCCACCGGCCCCGAATGGCAGCAGCTGGTGCACAAAACGCTGAACCAATACGGTATCGATAGCGACTGGACGCCAGTAGTCATGGACTGGCTGCAGTCCGTGGTGAAAACTTCACTCTCGACCGAATCCTCACTGACTTTGAATGCACTCAGCCCCGAAAAACGGCTTGATGAGATGGCATTCTACTTTCCGGTCAATGATCTCTCCGTCAGTCGTTTAAAACGTGCCTTGCAGCCATTTACCCACACCATGCCGGTACTGGAGCGAGTACTGAAACAACTCAGCTTTAATGATATCCAGGGCTTTATGAAAGGCTTTATCGACCTGGTGTTTGAATATGAGAGTCGCTTCTATGTCGCTGACTACAAGTCCAACTGGCTGGGCGATAAAGTGGCGCAGTATGACCAGACGGCACTGAATGAGGCGATGGTCATGCATGGTTATCCGCTGCAATACCTGATTTACAGCCTAGCTCTACATCGTTACCTCAAAACCCGCTTGCCGGATTACGACCCGGACAGCCACTTCGGTGGTGTCTATTACCTGTTTATCCGTGGCATGCAGCCCGACTGGGGACAGGCGGGTATCTATTTCGACAGGCCGTCATCCGACTTGCTGGAAGCGCTGGATAAAGCGATGACCGAGGTGGCCGATGACTGAGCCACTGAACCTGCTGCGTCAACATGGTTTCAGTGAACTGGCCTGTCAGTTTGCTGCTTTTATAGACCGCAAAGAGCAGGGCGAACACCCAGTCATCAGCCTTACGGCAGGTTTGCTGACCGAAGCGATGGCACAGGGCCATGTCTGTCTCAATCTGGCCCATCTGCCTGAGACCCTGCAAGCCATGGTCGACTTGTTGCCGGGAAGCATTGAAGACTGGCAGGCGGCATTAAAAGCCGGTAAGTCGGTAGGTGAGCCCGGTGAATATAAACCCCTGATTCTGACTGATGATGGGCTGCTGTATCTCTATCGTTACTGGCTGGATGAACGGGATGTGGCTGATGCTATTCGCCAGCGTTTGCATCAGGTTGAAGACCTGGATGTTTTTCAACTCAACAAGGACCTGGCCGACTGGCACAATCCGGTTGAAGGTATCGACTGGCAAAAAGTCGCCGTTGCCATCGCCCTCAGCTGGCATATCGCGGTTATTTCAGGTGGTCCCGGCACCGGCAAAACCACCATTGTTCTGAAAATCCTGCAGTGCTTGAGCAAGCAGTCCGATGATTTGAGAATTGGCCTGGCTGCCCCCACTGGCAAGGCTGCCGCCCGGCTGCAACAATCCATCAGTCGGGAACAGAATCTGGAAGTGAAAACCCTACATAGACTGCTTGGTATTACCGAACACAACGAACAGGGCCGTTATAACGCGGAACGAACCCTGCCACTCGATGTGCTCATCATCGACGAAGCCTCGATGATTGATATCAGCCTAATGGCGAAGCTGATGCGGGCCATGCCCCAGAAAGCCAGGTTGATATTGCTGGGTGATAGTCAGCAACTCGCTTCAGTAGAATCCGGCGCAGTGCTGGCTAACCTGAGTGAAGGCGACCAAGGCCATTTCTCCGATGAGTTCATGATCCAATTCCATACTCTCGGCCTGGATAAATACCAAGCTTCTTCGCTCTCGAACAATGAAGGCCTGAATGCGAGCCATATCCTTACCGATAGCTTTGTCCGTCTGCAGCATAGCTACCGTTTCGACAAAGACAGCCTGATTGGTCAACTCGCATCGCAGGTGAATGCCGGCCACAGTGATAATGCCATTCATCTGTTGCAGGCACAGCCTGAATCCACTTGGCTGCCGCCCGATGAACAGAGTCTGTTCAACACGGTTTCGAGGGGGTATCAGACCTTTGTTGATGCCGTTGAAAACGAGGCCAGACCGCAACAGATTCTGCAGGCCTTTGATGAATTCCGCGTGCTGGCTGCACTTAAACAAGGTCCGCAATCAGTGACGTCGGTCAATCGGATGATGACCCGGTTGCTGGCCCAGCGAGGCTGGCGAACTGCTCAGACTTATTATCCGGGCAGACCCATTATGATCACGCAGAATGATTATCGCCAGCAGTTGTTCAACGGTGATATCGGCGTGATGCTCAGAGATGAGCAAGGCCAGCTCAAAGCCTGCTTCTATTTCGGTGAAGAACTCAGGTGGGTCGGGCTTAACCGCCTGCCAGCACACGAGACCGTGTTTGCCATGACCGTGCATAAAAGCCAGGGCTCCGAGTTTGATGCCATCAGTATTTTATTGCCCGATGAAATAAGCCCCATCCTCAACCGTGAACTGCTCTATACCGCGGTTACCCGTGCCAGAAAAACACTCAGTATCCTGGCAACCGAGCCGGTTTTAAAACATACCATCCACACTCGGCATCAGCGGGAGAGTGGGTTGAAAAACCAGCTCGATACTTGAAAGATGCATATTTTGCTATTTCAGTACTGAGTGACTTCTCAATCTTTACTCTGAATATATTTTTTTCTGAACTTCGTCCCACTCATTTTCACTCACCAAGATAGCTTTCCGGCCGTCATCCAAAGAGACGCTGAGCTTTTGGTTCATCTCAGCAACTTCCTCAAAATATAAGTCGAATTTATTTTCGAATTCTTTGAATGGAATGTCTTTCATAAAATCGTTCCTTCTTTTTATGATCTTTATAGCTGAAATTCATCGAGTTAATGCATCCTCATCCTTATCCTTAGGATTCATGAAATCAGTCTTGGGATGTGTATCTGGCCCATCCAACAGTGCACCAGCACGTTCCGGCAGAATGCGTTGATCTGAGAAGTCACCGAGTTTGTCAGAGCCGGTTGAAAGATGGTCGAAGAGCTCTTTATAAGAACCGGCCATGTCTTTAAACAGGTTAGCGGTCTTGTGGTAGTGCTCATGGACTTCCTGCTGGTAGGCTTCCAGTTCCAGTTGTTTTTGCGCCAGTTGCTGGTCGTGTATTTCCTGCAGGTCTTTGAGTTGGACTGCGCCGCCTGGTGCCTGACGACGACCGATAGCAAAGCCGATCAGGGCGGCGAAAATCACGCCAAGTGCAAAAAGGGTCCAGATAGTCGCTGTGCTCATGATTCATTCCGTTGTGGTTCAAATGTACTTTTAGTCTAGCTAGGCTCCCTGTTGATGACAAACTGTTTTCGCTGGTGTTCCGCTCAACAAAGATTGGGTTAATAACAAATTGAGTCTGTCCCTCATTCCCGTAGAATAGAGACGGACAGCAATTTAAAGGGAAATAAGATGATTGATACCAAGAAAATTGAGGAAGTCGTCAATAGCATCACCAATGCTTTACCGCCCGGTCTGGTTCAGATGCAGGCCGATGCCGAGAAGAATATCCGGTCTGCACTGACTGCCACTTTCAACAAGCTGGATTTGGTGACCCGTGAAGAATATGATGTGCAAACTCAGGTTTTGCAACGTACTCGTGAAAAGCTCGAAGCGCTGGAAAAACGCGTGGCTGAGATGGAAGCGAACAAGAAAAACTAACTACTTAAAGAGAAGAACATGTCCGAATTTACCAATGTCACGGTCACCCGTGAAGCTAACGTTTATTTTGATGGCAAGGTGACCAGCCGCAAAGTGACATTTGCCGATGGCAGCTTCAAAACCCTGGGCATTATGATGCCCGGTGATTACACCTTCGGCACAGAAAAAGCCGAGCTGATGGAAATTATGGCCGGCGATTTGAGTTATCGACTGAAAGACACCACAGAGTGGCACCACATCAAAGGTGGTGAGTCTTTCAATGTACCGGCAAATTCATCCTTTGATATTAAAATCACCGAGCTGGTGGATTATTGCTGTACCTATCTGGATTAACTCTGATCAATGTTCAGAGACAAAAAAGGCGCCTAGGGCGCCTTTTTTATTGCCTGATGAATTATTCCATCGGCACGTCATCTTCGGACTGGTAACCTTCGCGGAATTCAATGTCAGTGTCTTTCGGGTATTTATTTAGCTGCATGCTGTTGCTGCCGATAGTGAGTGTCAGGCTGTCTTCTGTGACATCCGATACACGATACTGGGTGCGGTCCAGCAGTAGTTTGTCTCCGGCCAGCCGAGTGATGCTGTCATCGGTCTGATAGACATAGGTCATATCATCATCGTAATAGCTGACCAGTTGGGAATAGGTTTCCATGCCGTCTTCGGTTTTGGTGAAGGTGAGGGCGAAGGTGTACTGGCCTTCATGACCGATCCAGGTGGAGTCTTCCAGCATGTGATAATCGACCCCTTTTGTCAGGGTGGTGTCGTCGAAGCTGAGCTTGCCGTTTTCTCTGACCGTCAGCGTATCGCTGTGCAGTTCCTGTTCAGATTTCAGCGTGATGATTTGCTCGCTGCTGTCATAGTCATACTGCGCGCTGATAACTTTGTCACCATCAAGGATGATTAACTTGCCTTCAGGCAGGAATTCATAACTGGTGATGCCATCGGTAGCGACATATCTGCCCTGAAAGTCATCATTGCCGCAGGCAGTGAGCAGCAGTGTTGTTAGCATGGCAAATAGCAGAGCAATGAGTTTCATCAATGTGGATTTCCTTTCAGGTCAAAATCAGAGAGGGCAGGATACCCTGAACCGGGCAGGCTTTAAACTGCCTTTGCAGAAAAGACAGGTTTGACTGCAGACAGTTCATTCTCAGACTGTTGCTATAAACAAAAAAGGCGCCCGCAGGCGCCTTTTCTGAAAACCAAATGGGTTTACTCCCAGTCGTAGACTAGGTCCATTTGATAGGTCGTATCCGTTTTTTCTGCATCAGCAGCCGGTTGACTGTTGTGCTGAGATCGGACGCTGGCACGCAGCTTCCAGTTATCTTCAGCCAGCGGCATTTCACCACCAAAGTTAGTGACAATCAGGTAGTTCTTACCCGGGCTGCTGAATGAAGGGTAATAAGTGAAATCATGGAACAGCTTCAGATGGCTGTTCATGCGATAGTCAACGGCATAGCCGAGTACACCGGTGGGATCTTTTTCGGTAGTACCGTTTGAATAGCCTTCATAACGGTAACCCACACCAGCGAAACCTTTGAATTTGAGATCGTCTTCACGGATGAAAAAGCGACCCAGACTGGCAGAGGCAATGGCGCGCAGATCCAGTTCTTCAAAATCATCTATTTCAAAGTCCATGGCACCACGGGCAAACCACATTTCGGTGATATCACGTTCCAGTGAGACACCAGCCAGTTTTTCATTGACTGTTTGTTCACCATCTTCTTTCTGGAAGTTAATCGCGAAATAGAGATTCATGCGTTCCAGGTCGGTCTCACGGTTCAATTCACCCCGACCGTGGGCGCCGAAACGTTTGGTGTTACCGCTGGAGCCGGTGGCACCAAAGGCGAGGCTGCCGCTCCAAGGGTCACTTAAACGATCCCGCTCCTGGCGAATCGCGGTCATCGCCTGCTCATAGGACTCTTTGATTTCAGCCACTTCCTGTTCTTTGGAAGCTTTAATATCAGCAATCTCCTGCTGGTACTCAGCTTCAACAGCAGCGACTTGAGGTTTGGCAGCGTCGGTGGCCCAAACACTACGGATATTGGCCGGGTCGACGTTGACCGTGCCGAAAGCGGTGTTGGTCATTTTATGCTGACCATTGGGATCGACGGTGAGTTGACCCACGATGCGATCACGGCTGTTCAGCTCAACAACGTATTTACTGTCGGTAGAGATTTGACTAACACGGCTGTAATCAATGGTGACATCATCAGCGAAGGCGGTGTTAATGACAAGTTGACCGTTTGCGACTTCTTTGATGGTGCCTTTGAGCAGGCTGCCATCATCCAGAGTGACCTGATCGGCGAGCAGGGTCGTGGTGAAAGTGCTTGAAATTAAAAACAATAAAGTCCTCAAGCTGGGCTTGTCCATGTTATCTCCAGTATTTATTCAGATGAGTTGTGCGCCATAAAAGCTAACACAAGCATGTTGCAACTAAAAATTTCACACTGACAATCCATGTTTACGTCAGGTGTTATTCGTAATAGTTCACTACTTCATAAAAGACATATCAGTTAGAATCGATTAATCGAATTTTCCAAGGATGGCGAATGAGTATTGCAACGGTAAAAAGCCGGGCTGTCACCGGCGTTTCAGCACAGTCGGTAGTCGTGGAAGTGCACCTTTCAAATGGATTGCCCAGTTTGTCTATAGTTGGGATGCCGGAAACCGCAGTGAAGGAGAGCAAGGACCGCGTCCGCAGTGCCTTGCTTAATTCCCATTTCAATTTCCCGCAGCAACGCATCACCGTTAATCTCGCTCCTGCCGATTTACCCAAAGAGGGCGGCCGCTTTGATCTTCCTATCGCACTCGGAATTCTCGCAGCATCAGGTCAAATTCCTGTGAAGGCGCTTGAAGACAAGGAGTTCATTGGCGAGTTGGGACTAACCGGAGAATGCCGACCAGTGCATGGGGTATTACCGACGGCACTGGCTGCAGCGAGTGCAGGCCACACTCTGATTTTGCCGTTTGATAATGCGCAAGAAGCCGGCTTGGTTGAACAGGGTAGTAACTTCGGGGCGCAGAGCCTGCTGGCAGTCTGTTCGCATCTGCATGGGCAGCAGGAACTCCCCATCAGCAAGACTGATACCCGGAATGTGATACCGGACTATCCGGATCTAAGTGATGTGCGTGGACAGGGGCATGCCAGACGGGCGCTGGAAATTGCAGCCGCCGGGCATCATAGCTTGTTGTTTTCTGGACCGCCGGGTACCGGTAAGACCATGCTGGCGAGTCGCTTGCCGGGTATCTTGTCAGAAATGTCGGAAAAGGAAGCCGTGGAAACTGCCACCGTTCATTCCATCTCCAGCAAGGGCTTTAGTGTGTCTCAGTGGCAGCAGCGACCTTTCAGGGCACCGCACCACACTGCCTCCGCTGCCGCGCTGGTTGGTGGGGGCAGTCACCCTCGGCCGGGTGAGATATCACTTGCGCATCATGGGGTGTTATTTCTGGATGAACTGCCCGAATTCGACCGCCACGTCTTAGAGGTGCTGCGTGAGCCATTAGAATCTGGCAAGATCACCGTTTCGCGAGCAGCCAATCAAGCCGAATTTCCGGCGCGGTTTCAGTTGGTCGCGGCCATGAACCCTTGCCCCTGTGGCTATCTGGGCGAGCCCCGCTGCCATTGCACCGCCGATCAGGTGCGCCGTTATCGCGGCAAAGTGTCAGGTCCACTGATGGACCGCATCGATATGCTGGTGGAAGTGCCGGCGGTCGATAAAACCTTGCTTCGCAGTCAGGCTCAGGATGCCAGTGCGGAGAGCTCGGCGCAGGTTAGACATCGGGTAAGCCGTGCACGTCAGAAGCAACTGGCAAGGCAGGGCAAGGCGAACAATGTGTTGGAACAGAAAGAAATAGAGGTTTTTTGTCCCTTGAGCGACAGTGATTATCAACTGGTGGAAAAAGCGATTACCCGGCTCGGCCTGTCGGCACGTGCCTATCACCGTATTCTCAAAGTGGCACGCACGATCGCCGATCTCGCCGGCAGTCAGGATATCCGCACTGAACATCTCAGTGAGGCTATCGGCTACAGACGTTTTGAGTCTGCTGGACTGTGAATGATCTGAATCCACAGCAGCGGGAAGCTGCTCGTTATATCGAAGGACCGCTGTTAGTACTGGCGGGTGCAGGTTCCGGTAAGACCCGCGTGATTACCCGTAAGATCGCCTATCTCATTGAACAGTGCGGCATTCCTGCCCGCAATATCGCGGCGGTGACATTCACTAATAAAGCCGCACGTGAAATGAAAGAGCGTGTGGCGCAGTTGATGGGTAGTAAGCAGGGCGTCTCCGCTCGCGGCCTGATGGTGTCGACTTTCCATACACTGGGACTGAATATCCTGCGGCGTGAATACAAATCCCTCGGCTATCGCAGCGGCTTTTCTATCTTTGATGCGCAGGACAGCCTTTCAGTATTGCGGGACATTATGGGCCGGGACTTTGCCGCCGACAGTGATCACGCGGAAAAAGTGCAATGGCACATTTCAGAATGGAAAAACCAGCTGGTGACCCCAGATCAGGCAATGCAGATTGCCGAGCCGGGAACGCCGCAATCTGCTGCAAAGGTTTATCCATTATATGTTCAGGCGCTCAAGGCCTATAATGCCGTCGATTTTGATGATTTGATCCTGCAGCCGGTGCTGCTGTTTCGTGAGCATCACGAAGTGCTCAAAAAATGGCAGGCTCGCATTCATTACCTGCTGGTGGATGAGTACCAGGACACTAATGGCTGTCAGTACGAACTGGTCAAACAGCTGGTGGGTATCCGTGAAGCCCTCACTGTGGTGGGGGATGATGATCAGTCAGTCTATTCCTGGCGTGGTGCCCGTCCTGAGAATCTGGCCCAACTGCAGACCGATTTTCCGCGTTTAAAACTGATAAAACTGGAGCAGAATTACCGCTCCATGGGTCGTATACTGCGGGTCGCTAATACCCTTATCAGCAATAATCCCCACGTATTTGAGAAACAGCTGTGGAGTGCGATGGGTGAGGGCGACGCGATTCGGGTGATTGGCTGCCGTGACGACGAGCATGAAGCTGAGAAAGTCGTGTCCGAGCTGCTTTATCACAAGCTCAAGCATCAGGCGAGCTTTAAGGATTACGCCATTCTCTATCGAAGTAACCACCAATCGCGTCTGATTGAGAAAGTGCTGCGTGAGCATAATGTGCCGTACTTCCTGACCGGTGGTACCTCCTTCTTCTCACGGGTCGAAGTGAAGGACATCATGGCTTATCTTCGCCTGTTGGCCAATCAGGATGATGACAATGCTTTTCTGCGGGTGATTAACACCCCTCGGCGAGGTATCGGCGCCAGTACGCTACAGTCCCTGGGTAACTATGCCGGAGAGCGTAATACCAGCCTGTTCGGGGCCTGTTTTGAAATGGGGCTGGCTGAGCAGTTATCGGAAAAGGCCGTCGCCAACCTGTCGCATTTTGCGCATTGGCTGGTGGATATTTCTGACCGAGCCAAACGCGGTGATCTCATCAGCGCCATCCGCGATATGGTGGAGGAGATTGAATACCGAGGCTGGTTGGAAGAGGTCAGTGGTGACCCTAATAAAGCCGAGCGTCGAATGGAGAATGTCGAGGAACTGCTCAGCTGGATTGATCGTATTATCGAGCAGGATACCGAAGACAAAAGTATTGGCGACATCGCCGCCAGATTGACCCTGATGGACATTCTGGACCGGCAGGAAGATGAAAACCAGGCTGATGCCGTGCACCTGATGACTCTGCACGCAGCGAAAGGTCTGGAATTTCCTCATGTGTTCATGATCGGCATGGAAGAAGAAATCCTGCCGCATCGTACCAGTATCGAAGAAGACAGCATTGAGGAAGAGCGCCGGCTTTGTTATGTGGGTATCACCCGTGCTCAGCGAAGCCTCGTCATGACGCTGGCCAACAGTCGTAAGCGTTATGGTGAGAAAATCGAATGTGAGGAAAGTCGTTTCCTGCGAGAATTACCATCCGAAGACCTGATCTGGATGTCAGAAAAGACCAAAGCAGACCCGGAAGAGCGCAAGGCACGCAAAGACGCGCACATGTCGAATATCCGTGCGATGCTGAAAGCGGATGCCTGAATCGAACTGGGTGATACGCACGACCCAGACGATTCTGATGACAATTACCTGACTATAAAACTATTTATTGAGAGACCAAGATGAATAAATTGATCCCCATGCTGTTACTGGCATTGCCGTCATTCGCCAGTGCCCACGCGGTAATACAGCAAAAAGATGCTGAAAGTGGCAGTTACTACAAGGGTGTCATTGGCATCAGTCACGGCTGTGAAGGATCTGCCACAACCAAGGTCACCATCAGTATTCCTTATGGCGTTCGTGGTGCCAAGCCGATGCCCAAGCCGGGTTGGGAACTGGATGTCGTGAAATCAGTACTGGAAAAACCTTATCAGTCTCACGGCAAAACAGTGACTGAAGATGTCACTCAAATTACCTGGTATGGCGGTGTGCTGGAGAATGAACATTATGATGAGTTTGCCTTCAGGGGCCAGATTGGTGTCGGCACGACCACTAGGCTCTATTTCCCGGTCAAACAGGAATGTGTGGTTGGTGAAGTGAACTGGGATCAAATTCCGGGTCAGAAGCCTAAAGGCCATGAACACCATGGTGAGCATGGGGGCAAAAAGAGTCATGGCGGTCATGACGCAGCCAAACTTGAATACCCCGCACCGGTTGTCAGAGTGGTAGATGGCACAGGCGGTCACCACCACTGAGCTATCCCGCATTCACTATTAAGGGATTTCACGTATCCTGCGTGAAATCCCTCATTTGCATCTTTTAGCCCTGCACTAAACTGCCGGTTCAATAACAACTGGACCAGGCATGTCTCTGAACCCACTGAATCGATCTCTGACCAAGCTGACAACTGTGTGTTTGCTGGCGATAGCTGCCCAGGCTCACGCCGAGCATGGCAATATCTCGCTCGAGCAGATGGAAGTGACCGCTGAAGCCGTGGCGCCCGGTAACTTCGGTATGGAAGCGGATAAACAGGAAATCCGTCAGACACCGGGTGGAGTCAGCCTGATTGATATCGACCAACTGACCGAGGGACAGGTGGCCAGCTTTGAAGGGGCATTGAGATATGTACCGGGCGTCTGGGCTGTCAGCCCAACCGGCACTGACAGTGTTTTTCTATCCAGTCGAGGCTCCAACCTGGATGCCACCGATTACGATACCAATGGTGTCAGATTGTTTCAGGATGGCCTGCCTGTGACCGCTGCAGATGGTAATAACCACAACCGGTTTATTGATCCACTGAGCGCTAAATATGCGGTCTTTGCCCGCGGTGCTAACGCCATGAAATACGGTGCGAGTACGCTGGGCGGCGCGGTCAACTTTATCAGCCAGACTGCTTATGATGTCTCGCCGCTGACGCTATCAGTTTCTAGAGGCAGCCATGGCGAGCGACTTACAAGAATGACTGCTGCTCAGGTGTTTAATGACAACGTCGATGGTCTGGTGACGATTGAAAACAAGCAGAGGGATGGCTACCGGGATCACTCCAAGCACACCCGAACCGGGATTTATGCCAATGGCGGTCTACGTTTGAGTGAGAATGTGTCGACCCGTTTTTACTTTACCAAGCTGGATAGCGATGAAGAGTTGGCTGGTGGGCTGACCCGGGCCCAGGTTCGGGAAGATCGTGACCAGTCCCGACCTGTTAATGAACGTGATCTTGGGCACTTCCAGTTGGATGTCGATACCTGGCGTATTGCCAATAAAACCACTTGGGAAATTGATAACAATCGCCGGCTTGAGCTTGGTGTTTCATATGAACAGCAGGAGCTGTTTCACCCCATAGTCTATTCACCGCCGTTTTTCACACTATTAATTGATAACCGTCAGCGCAATCTGGGCACCATGGCACGTTATCACCACAAAGTGGGCGATCATGACTGGTTGATCGGTTTCAATTACGGTGTGACGTGGGTAGATGGCGGTAACTATAATCATATTTCCGGCGACAAGACAGATAAATGGCAAATCAATGATAACGATGCCGATACCCTCGAACTGGTCGTGTTGGACCGCTGGAATTTTGCTGATGACTGGACATTAATTGCCGGGGCTCAGGCTGTCCGGGCCAATCGTGAAGTTCGATCAACCACGGTGTCCTCGTCCGAAGTCAGGCAGGTAGAAGATGGCTACAACCACATCAATCCCCGTGTAGGTCTGATTTATCAGTTGAATCAGGACACATCAATTTATACCAATCTGAGCAGTCTTTACGAACCGCCTACGACTTATCAATTGGATGACGGCACCAGCACAGAGGCGTTGGATGCGATGAAAGGGGAAGTGTTTGAAGTAGGCACGCGCGGCCATAAAGCGCTGGCTGAAAACAGCCAGTGGGGTTGGGACATTTCTGCGTATTTTGCACAGTTGGACAATGAAATTCTCTCGGTCGAAGACCCCTCTGCACCCGGTACTTTCCTTACCAGTAATGCGGATGAAACTATCCACGCGGGTATCGAGGCCCTGTTAAGTGCGGATATTGCCCTGACTGAAGACCGTCACCATCGTCTGACGCCTCTGATGAGCATGACCTGGAACCGTTTCCGCTTTGATGACGATGAGGTATTAGGGGATAACACGCTGCCTGCTGCACCCAAGTTCTCGTTAAAAGGGGAAATGCTTTATCGCCATAAAAATGGTTTCTATATTGGCCCCACCATGGATTATGTCGGCGAGCGTTACGCAGATTTTGCCAACAGCTACAAGATCGATGATTACACTTTGTTTGGTTTGAAGAGTGGTTGGTCTAACCAGAACTTCAAGGTGTTTGCCGAAGTACGTAATCTGTTCGAACGTGACTACATTGCGAGTCATGGTGTAAGAGCAGTAGCTTCGGAGTCTGATGCTATCCTCTCCCCGGGCGCGCCACTCTCCGCTTATGTCGGTGTCGAATACCGGATGTAAAATGATGCTCATCTACAAAAAAGCCGCTGTCAGTTGTCAGCGGCTTTTTTATTGGAGCGAAGAAGCTTATCTGCCGGCCAGAATACGATCCAGTTGATTGGCAAACTGCTGGCGGTCGCGTTGATGAAAGCTCTTATGACCGCCGGTCTCAACGCCGCTGGAACGTAGGGTATCCATAAAATCACGCATGCTGAGGCGGGCGGCAATATTCGTTTTATCCAGCAACTCACCACGCGGACTCAGGCATAAGGCACCCAGATCGATGACGATGCTGGCAAGTGGAATATCGGCACTGATGACCAAATCACCTTGACTCACCAGTGAGGCGATTTCGTCATCAGCTTTGTCAAAACCGGCTGTGACCTGTTTGAAGTTGATCTGACTGTCTGCCGGCATTTTCAACGGGTGGTTGGCAATAAAGGTGAGTGGCAGACCGGTGCGCCTGGAGGCGCGAAACAGGATTTCACGAATCGGGGTCGGGCAAGCATCGGCATCCACCCAGATATGCATTACTGATCGGACTTGTTGAGGGTGCGTTTATCCTGTCTGACCTTGATATGCAGTGCGGCTTTAGCCATCAGGTGAGCACTGACCGGGGCAGTAATAAACAGAAACAGTGTGACCAGCACTTCATGCAAACTGATTTCATGGGTGCTGAAGCTGAAATAGATAGCTGAGGCGATCAGCACCGCGCCCACGCCCAGTGTGCTGGCCTTGGTGGGGCCGTGAAGGCGCATATAGAAATCAGGCAGTTTGAACAGGCCCAGTGAACCGACCAGGGTGAAAAAACCACCCAGAATAATGAGTACAGACAGAATAATTTCGAGCATCGCTTATTCCATGATGTCGCCGCGAAGCAGATATTTACTGAGCGCCAGGGTGCCCATAAAGCCCATCAGCGCAATAAGCAGTGCGGCTTCGTAATACAGCATACTGTTAAGGTGGATCCCCAGCAGGATCAGCAGGGCGATAGAATTGATGTAGAGGGTATCCAGTGCCAGGATGCGATCCGGGATATCCGGGCCTGCCAGTAGTCGGTACAGGCTCAGCAATAAGGCAGCACACACCATGACGAAGGCGATAATGATAGCGTATTCCAGCATTAGTCAAAGATCTCCTTCAGTGGTTTTTCAAAGTGATGCTTGATATCAGCGACGGTCGCTTCAGCATCCTCAATATGCAGGGCATGAATCAGCAGGCTTTGCTGATCCTCCGACAAGTCACAGGTGACGGTACCGGGTGTCAGTGAGATTGTGTTGGCCAACAGCCCAATTGCCACCGGTGATTTCAGCTCCAGCGGGACGTAAAGAAAGCCCGGCTGCAATTTATCCTGACGTGTCAGGATCAGTTTGGCGACCACTACATTGGCGACCAGAATTTCATAAATAACCACCACCACAAATTTGACCAGTAGCCAGGGGCGATGGATTTGCACTTTTTCCGGCCAGAAGGAGGAAGTAAACCAGGGAATAAAGGTGGCCAGTAAAGCGCCCAGCACCACATGGCCGAATGAGACGGTGTTGTTCAATAACAGCCAGATCAGCCATAAAGCGACTGTTAACAGGGGGTGGGGAAACACTTTTCTTAACATATTATTTTCCCGTTACCGCCGCTTGACCGAGGACAGCATCAATATAAGCCTGGCTGTCTGATAACTGTTGGGCGATCTGCTCAGTCAGCATCGTCATCGGGCCTGCGGCGACAACCAGAACCGGGCTCAGCATCAACAGGGCCATCATTACTGTGGTCGCTCTGATATTGAAAGCTTCTCCGTCATTTTCACCGTCATCACTGATTTGATAAAACAAAATTGAGCCACTTCTGGCCAGTGCAATCATCATCAGCAAACTGCCCAGCAGCACGATAGTGAAAATCCAGGCTTGGGCAGGATGACCGATAGCCGAGTCCAGAATCAGGACTTTACCAAAGAAACCGGACAATGGCGGCACACCGGCAATCGCAATGGCTGATAGCAGAAACAGACTTCCCATCAAAATCGCCCGTGACATCGCCGGTGCACTGCGCAGTCTGTCGGCATAACTGCCGCGGCCGCGCGCTACCAGATCGGCCAGCAAGAACATCGCACCCCCAATCAAGGTTGAGTGCACCAGGTAATAAAGACTGGCCGATAGTGCTGCGCTGTTATCGATACCGATGCCAACCAGCAGAGTGGCTACTGAGGCCAGAATCAGGAAGGCGGCCTGTTCTTTCAGCCCTCTGGCTGCAAACACACCAAACACAGCCAGAACCAGCGTCAGCATACCTAGCCACAGCAGCAGCTCAGTGTGCAAACCGGCCAGCGATCCCGCTTGTTCTGCAAACAAAGTGCCGTGAACACGGATAATGGCGTAGAGGCCGACCTTGGTCATGATGGCGAACAAAGCCGCCACGGCAGCCGAGGTATTGGCATAAGCGCCGGGTAACCACAGATAGAGCGGGAATATCGCGGCCTTGATGCCGAAAACCACCAATAGGAGTAATGCTGAGGCAGCAACAACGCCCTGATCATCAGCACTGACCGTTGCCATCTTAGCTGCCAAATCTGCCATGTTGAGCGTACCGAGCACACCGTATAGCGTACCCACCGCAAAGAGAAACAGGCTGGAACCGACCAGGTTAATGACTACATAGTGCAGACCGCCCTTGGTTCGTAATCTGCCGCCACCGTGTAGCAGTAGACCATAAGAAGCCAGCAGCAAGACTTCGAAGAACACAAACAGGTTAAACAGGTCACCGGTCAGAAAGGCACCGTTGAGTCCGAACAACTGGATCTGGAACAGGGTATGGAAATCTTCACCCTGTTTGTCGGTGTCCTGCGCAATCGCATACATCAGGGCAAATAGGGACAGCACCGCGGTCAACAGCACCATCAGCGCTGATAACTGATCCAGCACCAGCACAATACCGAAAGGTGCCAGCCAGTTACCCAGTAGATAAACCTGATGACCTTCCGTCGTGGCAACAAACAGGGTTTGCAGTGTGATAACAATCAAGCCGGCCGTGAACAGCAGACTCAAGCTACGTTGTAACTGCAGGCCGCCAAAACGACTGAATAACAGAGCGATGCCACCAATCAGCGGCAATAAAACCGGTAATACAGGCCAGACAGAACTCATCAATGATCCGCCTTTTGTCTGGATTTCACGGCCTGTTCCTCGGCAACATAGCTCAGGCCATCGACATGGTCATTACCGAGTTCGCTGCGGGCTTTCAGTGAGAGCACAATCAGAAACGCGGTCATGCCGAAAGCAATAACAATGGCTGTCAGGACCAGCGCCTGTGGCAGAGGATCTGTATAGGCATTGGCATCCGGCGAGATAATTGCGGCCTGCCCCACCTGTAGACGCCCCATAGTGAACAGGAACACGTTAACGGCATAGGAGAGCAGTGTCAGACCCAGCACGACCGGGAAGGTCCGTGCGCGTAGAACCAGATATACGCCACTGGAAGTCATAACACCGATGACGAGAGCGACTATCCACTCCATTAGTAATGCTCCTCATGTCTCATTTGATGTGAGGCATGGCTGAGCTTGCCGAGCTCAACCAGGATCAGTACCGTTGCACCGACCACGACCAGGAAGACGCCCAAGTCGAAGGCCATTGCACTGGCGACCTCAAATTTACCGACCAGCGGCCATTTCAGATAAGTGAAGGTCGAGGTCAGGAAAGGATATGACAGCAGCATGGCGACGATGCCGGTCACCACGGCCGCAGCCAGACCGAAGGCAATGACGGTATGCATATTCGCCTTGATGCGGGCATTGGTCCAGTCGATACCGTTAGCAAGATATTGCGATATCAGCGCGACAGCGGCGACCAGACCGGCTATAAAGCCACCGCCAGGCAGATTGTGACCACGCAGGAACACAAATACCGCAACCAGTAGCATCAGCGGGAACAGCAGTCTGGTCAGTGTCTGCATAATCGGCGGGTGGGGGTCATGACTCCACTCACGGCCCTGAATATCACGCAAAGGCGCGGGTAGACGCAGATTTTTGAGCATGGCAAAAATACCCAGACCGGCCAGCGCCAGTACCACTATCTCGCCCAAGGTATCGAAGCCACGGAAGTCGACCAGAATGACGTTGACGACGTTGGTGCCACCACCGCCTGGTTTACTGTTCTGGATAAAGAAGTCGGAAATCGGTGCATAGTCACGGCTCATAACAGCCATTGCCATTAGCATCACAATGACGCCAGCACTGACCGAGATTGCGATATCGCGCGTCATTCTTTTTGCATTGCGTTCCTGTGGTGTGTGCTGTGGCAGGAAAAACAAAGCCAGCAACAACAGAACAATCGTCACCACTTCAACTGAGAGCTGAGTCAGAGCCAGATCCGGTGCTGAGAATTTAACAAAGCCCAGCGACACAATCAGGCCGACGACACCGACAATGATCAGCGATATCAGTCGTTGATGATGTAACACCGCAGACAACACACTGGCAATAACTACAAAGGCCGCTAAGGACAGAGTCAGCCAGTCGATGGCCATCAAATCACGGTTGCCGAGTACGGGGCTGTTGAACTGGAGAAAGCCATAAACTACGGCGAGCACGGCAGTGAGCAGAACCCAGCTGGAGGCATTTTGCAGCGAGCCACGATCAAACAGGCGGCTGATTTTTCCAGTGGCAACCAGCACACCGTGTAACGCCATGTTGAACAGGATTCGGGCGTCAATTCGTGGCAGATTTTCATCGTGCCAGCGGAATAGTTTGTAGCGATTGAAATAGACCACCACACCAATCGCCATCGCAATAAAACTCATCATTAGCGGTAGATTAAAGCCATGCCAGATAGCGAGGCTGAAAGCCGGCGGTGCCGATTGCAAACTGGCGGAAACCGCGACAGACAGAATCGGTGCCACCAGAATCATTGGAGCAATACCAACACCCAGACACAGCAGAACCAGAATATCGACCGGGATTTTCATAAACCGTGGCGGTTCATGTGGGGTTTTGGTGAGTCCAACCGGTTCACCGTTAAAGAACACATCGTGAATAAACCGCAGCGAGTAGGCGACGGAGAAAATCGCGCCGATAGTGACGAGGACGGGAATGGCCCAGGTCATCATGCTGCCATCGGTTGCGGTGACGGCCTGTTCGAAGAACATTTCCTTACTCAGGAAACCATTCAGCAGCGGTACACCGGCCATTGCCGAGGCGGCTATCATCGCCAGCACCGCAGTATGCGGCATGTACTTGAGCATGCCGTTCACCATACGCATGTCACGACTACCGCATTCATGGTCGATAATGCCGGCGACCATAAACAGCGACGCCTTGAAGGTGGCGTGGTTAATGATGTGGAAAATGGCCGCTACAGCAGCCAGTTGGGTACTGAAACCAAACAGCAGCGTAATCAGGCCCAGATGACTGATAGTGGAGTAGGCCAGCAGACCTTTCAGGTCATGTTTGAACAATGCGGTGTAGGCGCCGAGCACCATGGTAAACATACCGGCACCACCGACCAGCCAGCCCCAGGCTTCTGTGCCTGATAATGCCGGAAACAGCCGTGCCAGCATGAAAATACCAGCTTTCACCATGGTCGCAGAGTGCAGATAGGCCGACACTGGGGTCGGGGCGGCCATTGCATGTGGCAACCAGAAATGGAACGGGAATTGTGCTGATTTGGTAAACACCCCGAGCAGGATCAGCACCAGTACCGTCAGGTAGTTTTCATGTTGTCGAATCTGTTCGCCGGCAGCCAGCACTTCGGTCAGGTTATAACTGCCGACAATATTGCCCAGCATAATCACACCGGCGAGCATCGCCAGACCACCGGCACCGGTAATGGCGAGTGCCATGCGGGCACCGTCACGTGCATCCTGTTGATGTTGCCAGTAGCTGATCAGCAGGAAGGAGGTCAAAGAGGTCAGTTCCCAGAACACGACCAGTTGAATCAGGTTTTCCGAGAGTACGATGCCCAGCATCGACCCCATAAACATTAATAGATAGGCAAAAAAGCGACCCATTGAATCTTTGGGGGACAGGTAATAGCGAGCATAGAGAATGACCAGTAGCCCGATTAGCAAAATTAACAGGGCAAACAGTAAAGCCAGCCCATCCAGGCGGAAAGCGAACTCCAGCCCCAGTGACGGTAGCCAGGACCAGCTCTGGATTAAGGTCTGACCTTCAAAAGGTAACTGAATTGCCGGCAGCAGGAATAACAGGGATACCAGTGTGACCAATCCCGCGGTCCAGGCCGACGCAGCACGGTTGATATTGGCAGCCCAGGCTGCCAGGGGGGCGCCCAGAAATGGAATCAGGGCGATAAGCGGTAGGTTAAATTCGAGCAGATTCATTAACTTTTTCTGGCGTCGCGCTCAGGCTTATCCCAGTCTCTATGAGTTAAAAAGGCACTGCCTGGAATAGCAGGCAGTGCCGGCTCTACATTGCTAATGAGGTTTATTGGGCTTCCGACACCATGTAATCAACAGCCGCTTTGACATCATCTTCGCTCAGGTCGGCACGGCCACCTTTGGCTGGCATCATGTTGAAACCATTGATGGCATGGTCATACAGGGTCTCGATGCCTTTTTCGATGCGAGGCGCCCAGTCATCTGCGTTACCCAATTTGGGAGACTGCATCAGACCAGCAGCGTGGCAGGAGGCACAGACAGAAGAGACGATTTGCTCGCCGACACCGCCAGCACCACCGGTTTCTGCTTCAGCGGGTGGGGCTTCAACGGCAGGTGGTTCACCCACATTGACTTCAGCGACGGGGCCAATACGTTCTTGAACCGCTTCAGGTTCCATGCTGGCCGGTGCAGTGACGTTTTTAGCCACATTTTCCATGCTGTCCAAAATCAGCAAAGCGATACCGAAAAGAATGGCAAATGTCACAAGACTACCGACAAGGAATATACCTGATTTATTTTTATTCATCGTTGAACCTCAAGCAGAAATTGAAAACCTGCGCCAATTATACGGTCATCAGCCGCGCTGTGCCACGCCAATAGGCGCTTTATCCAGTGAATTACTCGATTGCTGTCAGCGCAATTTTGCCCAGTGTATGGGCTTCACGCAATTGCTGATGGGCCTGAGTTAATGTCTCGGCATTGATGGGACCCAGTGTTTGTTTCAAGGTGGATTGAATCATGCCCTCATCCAACATTTCAGCAATACGGTTTAGTAACTGATGCTGGGCAGTGATATCAGCCGTTTTATACATCGGTCGGGTGAACATGAATTCCCAAACGATGCCGGCACTCTTGGTTTTGAGCTTATCGATATTGTGGTTCTGCTGACTGGTGACCACAAAGCAAATGAGGCCTTGGGGGGCGATGAGATCAGTGACCAGATCATAGTAGGGGTCAGTATCGCCGAGGCAGAGAATATAGTCGGGGTCAGCAATATTGAGTCGACCATATTCTTCGCTGAGATCGTGATGATCAATAACGTGATCGGCACCCAGCTCACGACACCAGGCTGCGGACTGCTCTCTGGACGCCGTCGCCACAACATTCAGTTCAGCAACTTTTTTGGCAAACTGAATCGCAATCGAACCGACGCCACCGGCTGCGCCGATAATCAGCAGGGTTTTACCCTTATCAAGGTTAGGATAAATCTTCATGCGTGAGAAAAGTGCTTCCCAGGCAGTGATGCTGGTCAGTGGCATGGCTGCTGCCTCAGGCGCGGAGAGCTTACGTGGCGCAAAGCCGACAATGCGTTCATCGACCAGCTGGTGACTGGCATAGCAACCATCACGGCTGACATCCCCGGCATAAAACACCTTGTCACCCACTTTGAACAACTCACAGTCTCTGCCGGCAGCTAGCACGGTTCCAGCAGCGTCCCAACCAACGATTTTGGGTTGTTCCAGTTTACCCTGAATACCCGCTTTTACCTTGGTGTCGACTGGGTTGACGGCAATCGCGTCGATGGCAATCAATAAATCACGTCCTTCCGGCTCAGGCAGTTCACGTTCGATCAGTGTCGGGGCGGCGTCAGCCGCGGTATATCCATATGCTTTCATGAGCGGGTCTCCGGCTGTGTGAGCGAATCCTTCTGCTGAGAGCGCATAAAGGAATAATGTTTCAGTCTAGGGCTTATCCAGCAAGCGCTGCAATGCCCGAAGATATTCCAGTTCTGAAGGTGGCTGACCATCACGTTGTGACTGCCACAATATTTCTGCCAGACAGTCTATCATTGCATGTTCGCAATCATGGTGATTGCCATATTTTTGCAGCAGTTGCTGATACAGTTCGCGGATACCGGCAGGGCGGTCGGTGCTGACCTGCTCATGCAGGGAGATATGCAGTCCCATATGCAGGAAGGGGTTGGACTCACCAGCCTCGACGCTGAAGTCTTTATCGAGTTTATCCGGATCAGCGAGCAGCGCATGATATTCAGGGTGCATGTCGATGATCTGTGCCAGCCCCCGCTCCATGCCTTCCAGGGGCTGATTCGTCTGCATTTTCGTCCAGACGTCGAAAAAGACCTGTCTCAATTGTTGGCGGTTTTGTCCAAACATCTCAGGCGCAGCGGGCGGCACGCCGCTGTTGGTCACGGAAAAAATCACACAGATGGCTGACGCAGCATTCACCGCATTTGGGCTTGCGGGCAGTGCAGACATAGCGGCCATGGAGAATCAGCCAGTGATGGGCGTCAAGCATGTATTCGCCGGGAACCACTTTCATCAGCTTGTCCTCCACCGCGCGCACGGTTTTACCTTTTGCCAGCCCAGTGCGGTTAGAAAGACGGAAGATATGTGTATCGACCGCCATGACCGGTTGTTTGAAGACGGTATTGAGTATGACGTTGGCTGTTTTGCGGCCGACACCGGGTAAGGCTTCCAGCGCGGCGCGATCCTGAGGCACCTCGCCACCGTGCTTTTCCAACAGCATGCGGCAGGTTTTGATCACGTTCTCGGCTTTGCTGTTGAATAGGCCAATGGTCTTGATGTAGTGCTTCAGACCCTCTACGCCGAGATCGAGAATGGCTTGCGGCGTGTTGGCGACCGGATAGAGTTTATCTGTCGCCTTGTTGACGCCGACATCGGTCGCCTGCGCCGACAGGATGACAGCCACCAGTAATTCAAACGGGCTGCTGTATTTGAGCTCCGTGGTAGGCGTCGGATTATGCGCCTTCAGAGTGGCAAAAAACTCGCGCCGCTGCGCCTGGTTCATCTTGCTTAACCTGCTGCCGGGGTTTCAACCTCAACCACACTGGCTTTGGGTTCGCGTTTCGCCAGCCGAATATCAATGCTGTTTTTGAGCGCGACTATCAGCCCCAGGCCAATAAAGGCACCGGGCGGTAGCAAGGCCATCAGAAAACCACGGTAGTCTTCAATGACAGTGATTGTCAGTCCACGTGACCCCTCACCAAACATCAGATAAGCCTGTGAGAACAGGGTGCCCTGACCCAGCAGTTCACGCATTGCGCCAAGCAGAATCAATACAGCAGCGAACCCCAACCCCATCATCAGGCCATCAAGCAGTGCTGGACCCACCGAATTACGAGCAGCGAAAGCTTCAGCGCGGCCGATAATGGCACAGTTGGTCACAATCAGCGGAATGAAAATACCCAGAATCAAATACAGTTCATGGAACCAGGCATTCATCGACAGCTCGATGATAGTCACGATGGAAGCAATGATCATGACGAACACCGGCAGCCGGGCTTCATCAGGAATTTGATTGCGTAGCATTGAAATAATGCCGTTCGAGGCGACCAGTGTCAGGATAGTCGCAAGGCCCAGTCCCAAACCATTAATCACAGTGTTGGTTACAGCCAGCAGCGGGCAGAGGCCCAGAAGCTGAACCAGACCGGGATTATTTTTCCATAATCCGTCTAGAATAATCTGCTTGTATGCGTTCATTTGGCTTCCTCCGTGACAGCGAACAGCTCATCACGATGTGTGCGGAAATACTTCAGCGATTGTTTGACGGCACCGACCACGGCGCGTGGCGTGATAGTGGCACCGGTAAACTGATCGAATTCGCCGCCATCTTTTTTCACTTTCCACTTGGATGCTGGCGGATTGCCGAGTGACAGCCCCTCGAACTGAAGAATCCAGTCATCTTTTTTGACATCGATTTTATCGCCCAGACCCGGTGTTTCCTTGTGGTCGATGACACGGACCCCGGCCAATTTACCGCTATGGTAAATACCCACCAGCATTCTGATAGTGCCAGAGTAGCCGTCCGGCGCAATCACGGTCAGTACTGCCGCCACCGGCTCGCCATTCTGACGCGCCCGATAAACTAGAGTCGGCTCTTCAGTGCCCAGCGCCTCAGTCGCCTGCAATACCAGCGTGTCCTGCAGAATGGCATTATCGTATTCATCATGTGGAATCAGCGCATTAATACCGTCCAGCAGGGCCTGGCGTTGATTTTCCTTGATCTGTTCGCGCGTGTTTGCTTCAGTGAGTGCAACCAGCGTGGTCGCGACAATAGCAAACAGACCCAGTAACAGACCCACCCGGATGATATGTTTCTGCAGATCCTTCATGACTTGCCGGTTCCATAAACTTTGGGCTGGGTGTAGTAATCAATCAGTGGCACCAGCATATTCATCAGCAGCACACCAAATGCCACGCCGTCAGGGTAACCGCCCCAGACGCGGATGATAAAGGTTAAAGCGCCGACACCGGCACCAAAAACCAGACGGCCATTGGGAGTGGTGGAGCCGGATACGGGATCCGTCGCGATAAAGAAGGCGCCAATCATCGTGCCGCCACTGAACAGATGGAATAAGGGCGAACCGCTGATATCCGGTGCAAACCACTGTGTAACCAGGCTCAATACAAACAGCGTGCCCAGCATGGCGACCGGCACTTGCCAGCTGATGACGCGTTTGTAGAGCAGATAGAGTCCACCAAGCAGAAACCAGATGTTGATCCATTCCCAGCCCAGGCCGCCGACAAAACCGAACAGGTTCTGATTGACAATCAGTTCAGGCTGGATCTGTTGACCTATCTGGGTTTTCATTGCATCCAACGGGGTCGCACCGGAAACCGCGTCCGGGGTCAGGCCGGCTGCAGATTCTCCATAGAAAATCAGATGAAAGGCATCAACAAAACCCAGCGGATTATCAGCCAGCGAGAGTACCGGTAGCCAGGTTGTCATTTCCAGTGGGAAAGACAACAGTAGTAAGACATAACCCACCATGGCCGGATTAAACGGGTTATAACCCAGTCCACCATAGAGGTGTTTGGCGAATACGATCGAGAACAGAACGCCGGTCACAGTCAGCCACCAGGGTGACAAAGGAGGAATCGCTACAGCCAGCAAAACTGCAGTCACCGCCGCACTACCATCGCTGATAAATGGCTTGATAGGACGGTGACGAATTTTGAGCAGCAGGGCTTCAGCACCCAGCGCCACGACCAGGGCCAGAACGATGTTGATAATGACGGCCGGGCCGAAGAAATAGACCATGGCAATGACTGCCGGCACCATGGCTAGCAGCACCTGCAGCATTTGCAGCGTGACACGGTTAGTCCCCGCCAGAAACGGCGGACTTATCCGAAATAGCGCCATGGTCTCAGTTCTCCTTGTCGTCTGCTGCCGTGGTCTCGGCTGCAGCCTCTTTTTCTTTTTTTGCTTTGGATGCAGCCAACGCGGCTTTACGCTGACGCTGACGCTCTTCTTTTTCTCGTTGTTCGCGTTCCATCCGGGCCTGGCGGGTTTCGAAGCGTTCGCGGGCCAGATCTGATTTCTTTCGTTCGCGTTCCTGGTTCATGATTTCGGTTTTCGCAAAACGGAAATAAGACACCAGAGGAATTTTGCTGGGGCAGACATAATCGCAGCAGCCGCACTCGATACAATCAAACAGATTGTAATCACGGGTCTGTTCGAAATCCTTGGCACGCGAATGCCAATAAAGCTGCTGTGGCAGCAGGTTGGCCGGGCAGACGGAGGCACAATCACCGCAGCGGATACAGGGCAGCGGTTCTGTTTTAGGCGCGGCATCCTCAACACCGACCAGAATACAGTTGGCGGTTTTGGTCACTGGCAGGTTATCGCCGGACAGGTTGAAGCCCATCATGGGACCGCCGAGGATAAATGGCTCATCCGGCTCCCGCTGGGTTTCGGCAAAAGCCAGCAGCTCTGAAATCGGGGTGCCGAACAGGGTCTCAAAATTACCGGCATGGGTGACGTCGGTACCGGTCACGGTGACGATACGGGAAATCAGCGGCTCGCCGTGATTAATGGCACGGCCCACGGCATAGGCGGTACCCATGTTGTGCGAGACGATACCGATATCAATCGGCAGGCCGTTTGTAGGCACTTCTTTGCCGGTCACCACCTGGATAATCTGTTTTTCACCACCGGTGGGATAGCGGGTTGGAATCACGACGATACGGGTATCTGTCAGCTGTGGTCTGGCAGCCAGCGCCAGTTTCATCGCCGATATCGCCAGCGGCTTGTTGTCCTCAATGGCGAGGATGACTTCGCGGGCACGCAAAGCATGCTGCATGATTTCAACGCCGTCGAGAATACCGTCAGCGCGTTCGCGCATCAGCATGTCGTCGCAGGAAATATAGGGCTCACATTCCGCGCCGTTCAACAGCAGGGTATCAACGGTGTGATGCACGCCGGGATTGAGCTTGATAAAGCTTGGGAAACCGGCGCCGCCGAGACCCACAATACCGGCATCACGGATAATCTGACGGATTTCGTGTGGCGAAATATCGCGATAATTTTCAACCGGGTGACGTTCAATCCACTGATCTTCGCCATCGGTTTCAATCGTGACGCAGGGAGCACTGAGGCCGGATGGATGCGGGATCGGCTGTTCATCAATCGCGACCACCGTACCAGAACTTGGCGCATGCAGACACACCGATACATGGCCATCAGCACGGGCAATGCGCTGGCCTTTCAGCACTTTGTCGCCGACTTCCACCACCGGCATTGCGGCGGCACCGATATGCTGCTGCAATGGCAGAATTAGGTGACGTGACAGCGGTGTTTTACGGATCGGTGTCTGGGTCGAGCGTTTTTTGTGACCGCGCAGTTTCAGGCCGCCCGGGAAATCTCCTAAAGGCTGGTTCATGCCTGACCTCCGCGTTCAAGTTGCAGGTGAGACGGATCCGGCCAGCGCCAGGTATTCGGATTCTGTGCCATTTCCACCATATCGATACAGTCGACCGGGCAGGGCTCAACGCACAGTTCACAGCCAGTGCATTCATCGGCAATCACTGTGTGCATGTGTTTTGCGGCACCCAGAATGGCATCTACCGGACAGGCCTGAATACACAGTGTGCAGCCGATGCAGCGCTCTTCATCAATGACTGCCAGCATCTTGGGTTTTTCTACGCCACATTCTTCATCCAGCGGCTTGGGCTCGACATCCAGCAGGTCGGCCAGCGCCTGAATGGTTGATTCCCCCCCCGGCGGGCAGCGGTTGATATCCACTTCTCCGGCGGCAATGGCTTCAGCGTAGGGACGGCAGCCGGCAAAACTGCACTGACCGCACTGGGTTTGTGGCAGCAGTTTATCAATTTGCTCGACAATCGGGTCGCCTTCGACCTTGAATTTGACCGAGGCAAAACCAAGCAATAATCCGAGGAGTAACGCCAGCAGCGTCAGGGCAATAATCGCTGTCAACATAGGCTTAGACCTTCACCAGTCCGGCAAAGCCCATAAAGGCCATAGACATTAACCCGGCCGTGATAAGGCCGATAGCAGCGCCCTGGAATGGCACGGGCACATCAGCCGCCGCCAGGCGTTCACGCATGCCGGCAAAAATCACCAGTACCATGGAGAAACCAATCGCAGCACCAAACCCGTACAGGGCCGATTCTATAAAGCCATGCTGTTCCTGTACGTTGAGCAGGGCAACACCGAGCACGGCACAGTTGGTCGTGATCAGCGGCAGGAAAATACCCAGCACCTGATACAGCAAAGGACTGGTTTTGTGCACCACCATTTCGGTGAACTGCACTACCACTGCAATCACAAAGATAAAGCTGATGGTTCGCAGAAATTCGATACCGAATGGGGCGAGCAGGTATTCATTGATCAGGTAGCTGCTGATAGAGGACAAAGTCAGCACAAAGGTGGTTGCCAGCGCCATTCCCATGGCGGTCTCCAGCTTGCGTGATACCCCCATGAACGGACACAGCCCCAGGAATTTCACCAGGACAATGTTGTTCACCAGTATCGTGCTTAACAATATCAGGGCATAATCTGCCATTTAATAACCTACTGATTTTCTCAGGAATTCGTTCTGATTTCAGTGCGAGCGGGGCCCGGCTGAAAATCGTTAATCGCTAATTATAGCCTAAAAACAGCTATTTTCGAAACGCCACAGGCAAGTTTATCTCCTTGCTGCAGAGCAACTTAGCGCGCAGTAGAACGACAATCAGAGTGCCGGGAAATTCCGGGCGGATTGATTGAAATTATTGATGCTGACGACGTTCGCGGACAGCCTCAGCGAGTTCACGCAATAAGACTTCGGTGTTATCCCAGGCCATGCAGGCATCGGTAATGCTTTGACCGTAAACCAATTCCTTGCCGGGTTCGGCATTCTGACGACCGGCAACCAGGTGACTTTCCAGCATCAGGCCAATGATGCGATTATCGCCCTTGGCAACCTGAGCTGCGACATCACGGCAAACCGTTTCCTGCTGAATGTGGTTCTTGCCGCTGTTGGCGTGGCTGCAATCGATCATCATTCTTGCAGACTGGCCGGAGCGACCAATGACTTCAGCCGCGGCATCGACGCTTTCCGCGTCAAAGTTAGGCGCGCGGCCACCGCGCAGAATGACATGACAATCCGGATTACCGGTAGTTGAGAATATAGCCGAGCGGCCGGCTTTGGTCAGCGACATGAAGTGATGCGGTTTTGAAGCTGACAGGCAGGCATCGACGGCGATCTGCAAACCACCATCGGTGGCGTTCTTGAAACCAACCGGGCAGGATAGACCTGAAGCCAGTTCGCGGTGAGCCTGGCTTTCGGTGGTACGGGCACCAATCGCCCCCCAGGACACCAGATCGGCGATGTACTGCGGGCTGATCAGATCCAGGTATTCGGTGGCAGCCGGTATGCCCATTTCAGCCAGATCCAGCAGCAGTTTACGGGCGATGTGAAGACCGTCATTGATTTTAAAGCTGCCATCCAGATAAGGGTCATTGATCAGACCTTTCCAGCCCACCACAGAGCGCGGTTTCTCGAAGTAAACCCGCATGATGATATGCAGATCATCCTTCAATTCTTCGATCAGCGGTTTGAGTCTTGTGGCATACTCACGGGCAGCAATCGGATCATGAATTGAGCAGGGTCCGACGATGACAATGAGACGATCATCACGCTTGTGCAGAATGTCCTGACTGGCCTTGCGGGCAAGAAATACCGTCTCCGATGCTTGATCGGTGATCGGCAGTTCTTCGTGTAATTGCGCCGGCGGCAGGACTTCCTGTATGCCGATAATTCGCAAGTCGTCTGTGCTGTAGAGCATGATGGTCGCTAAAGTCGTCGATAAATAAACGCTAAATTGTACCCGCTGCGCGGCTTTTGTGCTACGGCGGTGTAGCTGGATGGGAATGGATGTCCGCTGACCGATGATGATGTGAAACATTCGTCAGTTGGTTCAGATTTTGCGGCGTAAACTTCAGCATTGAAGCGAAGTCTCAGCTTGGGGCGATGGGGCAGGAAAAAGGAAATCATATGCGGTTGGTTGAATCATTAAAGCAAGGGCAGGAAAAACTCGAGTCCTTGAACAGCGAATTAAAGAGCCGGGTGGAGACCACCTTAAAAAACTGGCCGGAAACGCTGAATAAAAAAGTCTCGGATATCCGAAACCTGTCGCTGCCATGGACACAGTATTTTCACTTTTTCCACGAGCCGGATGAAACACTCACCATCCCGGAAGATAAGGCGCTCAGCGAGAAATTCGTTGCCCTGCGCCAGCGCCTCGAGGCAGAGCTGGGCGAAGAGAGCTACGTCGGTGAGTGGTTTCAGCTTGACCAGCGCTGCATTGATCAGTTCGCCGGTGTGACCGGTGATCATCAGTGGATTCACACCGATCCGGAACGTGCAGCACAGGAATCGCCTTTCAAAACCACGATTGCTCACGGTTTTCTGACGCTGTCACTCATTCCAATGCTGACCGATACCGTGAACCCGGAAAAAAATGACTATCCTGAGGCACGGCTTGTCGTGAATTACGGCATGAATAAAGTCGTGTTTCCGGCACCGGTCAAAGCCGGTAAACGTATTCGTGCCCGCACCCGGATCATTGAAATCCGTGAACTGAGAAGAGGGCTGGAGCTGGTTCGCGAGGTTAAGATTGAAGTTGAGAACAGCAAGCGTGCGGCCTGTATTGCCGAGCTGGTGTTAAGGCTATACGACTGAGTCAATACAAAAAAGCGGCTATCAAGCCGCTTTTTTATTTAATGCATAGCCACTTCGAATAATGAGGCGTTAAGCCACAGGTGCAGCCAGATACTGGCGGCATAACCCAGGGCGATGGCCCATATCCATTTCAAATGGCTAAAGAAAGTATAAATGCCGCGTGCCTGACCCATCACGGCGACCCCCGCTGCCGAGCCAATCGACAGTAGAGACCCCCCGACCCCGGCGGTCAGTGTGACCAGCAGCCATTGACCATGGCTCATTTCCGGCATCATCGACAGAACCGCGAACATCACCGGAATGTTATCGACAACGGCTGAAATCAGGCCGATCAGGATATTGGCAGTGGTCGGGCCCAGGTCACCGTACATCAGTTCCGAGCCCAGGCTCAGATAACCGATAGTGCCGAGACCGCCCACGCAGAGAATAATGCCGTAGAAGAACATCAAAGTGTCCCATTCGGCACGTTCAATCTGGCGGAAAATATTGAAGGGTCTTTTGCCTTCTCCTACTTGTTCCAGTTGCATCATCAGCCGCGACTCACGCAGTTTGAGAATGTAGCCATAGATTTTGAGAAAGCCGAGACCGGTCATCATGCCGACCACCGGTGGCAGGTGCAGGAAGTTGTGCGCACAGACTGCCATCGCGATTGTCAGCAGAAACAGGCCGATCACAACGAAGGCACCATCCTTCAAAACCACGGTGTCCTTGCCGGCTTCCGGCGTCACGTTTTTGACTGTCAATGACATCAGGAAGGCGGGGATAAACCAGTTCACCAATGAAGGCAGAAACAGAGCGAAGAATTCATGAAAATCAACGACACCTTTCTGCCAGACCATGAGCGTGGTGATATCACCAAAGGGGCTGAAAGCGCCACCGGCATTAGCGGCAACCACGATGTTGATACAGGCGACACTGACAAAGCCCAGGTTATTGCCACCTACGGCCATGACCACTGTTGCCATAAGCAAGGCGGTGGTGAGGTTATCTGCTACCGGTGAAATGAAGAACGCGAGCAGACCGGTCAACCAGAAAATAGTCCGGAGGGAGAAGCCTTTGTTAATCAGCCAGGCTCGTAAAGCATCGAAAACACCGCGTTCACCCATGGTGCCGATGTAGGTCATTGCGGCCAGCAGGAACAGGAACAGTTCGGCGTATTCGAGAAGGTTATGCCGGATCATCACTTCGGCGGTGTGGTGATACGCGGAATCGGGCTGTTGTGCGTAAACCAGCGCAATCAACGCCCAGATAAGACCCGCTGCGACCATCACCGGCTTGGATTTACGCATGTGGATTTCTTCTTCGACCACCACCAGTGCGTAGGCGAAGATAAACAAAGCGATAGCCGCATAACCCACCCAGTGGGTGGTCAGATCGAGTAATTTCACTTCAGTGGCTGCCGCTGCCAGTTGCGGCATGAAAGACAAAACTATACCCAGCAGGGAAGCAGACACCATTGTCTGACCTTTGTGGTGCGCGTTCACGTTGACAGTCCTTATTGAAATTCAGGTCAACGCGCAATCATACGCTGCCCTGCGATCAAAGCAACTACTTAATTGGGGGTAGTTACCTTGGTCATGACCGTCTTGTAGAAGCCAACAGAGGCATCTTCAACAAGGTCAAACACATGATCAAAACCGTTCTGGCCACCGTAGTAAGGATCCGGTACATCATTTTCATCACGTTCCGGCGCATAGTCGAGGAACAGTTTGATTTTGTTTCTCAGGTCAGGCGGGCAGGCGGCATGTAGGATGTCATAGTTGTCGGTGTCCATCGCCAGAATATGGTCGAACATTTCAAAATCAGTTCGGGCGAACTTGCGGGCACGAATATGTGACAGATCAATACCACGCTGACGCGCGGTTTGCTGAGCACGGGCATCCGGCTCCTCACCGATGTGATAGGCATGAGTGCCAGCCGAATCAATCATAAAGCGATCCAGTGTGCCGTGCTTTTCTACCAGGTGGGTGAACACGCCCTCAGCAGTAGGAGATCGACAGATATTGCCCATGCAGACAAACAAAACTTTGATTTGACTCATTTTTCCTCTTTAAACCTGTGCCAGTAAACGATCAATCATGGACTCAGCCTGACCGAGATAGCCACCGCCGAATAAGTTGAGATGATTGATAATATGATAAAGATTATAAAGCGTTTTTCGCATCTGATAACCGCTGTCGACCGGATACTCGGCGTTATAGGCAGCGAAGAAATCTCCGCCGAAACCGCCAAATAACTCTGTCATTGCCAGATCGGCTTCACGGTCACCGTAATAACAGGCTGGGTCGAAAATGACCGGGTTGCCGGCATCATCTGCGGCGGCATTGCCGCCCCATAAATCACCATGCAGCAGAGCAGGTTGCGGTTCGTGTCCGTCCAACAGTTTATCCAGATTTATCAGCAATTTTTCGCCCTGACTTTGCAGGCGGCCACCGAATCCGTTGCCGGCGGCAAACTGTAACTGCTGTCCCAGACGCTCATCACGCCAGAAGCTCAACCAGTCATGTTTCTGGTCATTAATTTGCGGGGTACTGCCTATGGTGTTGTCCATATGCCAGCCAAAATAGGGCTGGGGGACATGATGCATTCTGGCCAGTTGTTCGCCCATGAGTGCCGAGGCGCTGCCACGCAGGCTGCCCAATGGGATGTATTCCAAAGCCAGGTAGCTATGCCCATCAGCTACACCGTAGCCAATTACTTCCGGCACCCTGATGGAATCAGTGGCCCGCATCTCATGCAGTCCATGCGCTTCGGCCTCGAACATGGATGCCAGTTGCGGACTGTTGACCTTGATGAAGTAGGACGCCGAACCATTGTCGAGCCGGAACGCCGAGTTAATGCAACCACCGCCGATACTGGTGATATTGGCATTCTGCAGATTCTTGCCGGTGGCCTTCTCAATCTCGCTGATAATCGAACTGAACTGTGCCATGATGAATTCCTGTTTGATTATGGGGTGTCCTCAATTTGCTGCTCACCCGAACCGGGCGCGGCTGGACATGGTCTGTTTGAGTGTTAAGCTGAGCTAACATTCTGCCAAGACCAAGGTGCCCCTTCAAATTCAGGTGCACAAAAGGAGGTTGTTTATGACTGCGGAAACTACGATGAACCCTAAGCAGCGCGTTGCTGTTCATGCTGCAAACCTGGTTGAAGCCGACATGATTGTTGGATTGGGCACCGGTTCCACCGCGAACCTGTTTATTGAAGCGCTAGCCAAGCGACATCACAATGAAAATCTCAATGTCACCACGGTCAGCAGTTCAGCGATCAGCGCGATCAAGGCCAAAGAAGCCGGTTTGCCGGTGGTGTCGATTGATTCCCTTAACGAGCTTGATCTGTATGTGGACGGCGCCGATGAAGTGACCTCGGACTTAACCCTGCTCAAAGGACGCGGTCAGGATCTGGTTAGAGAAAAGTTGCTGGCAACGGCCGCCGATCAGTTTTTTGTGATGGTCGACGAAAGCAAACTGGTGGAAGTGATCGGTGAAAAGTCGCCGATACCGGTGGAAGTGATGCCCGATGCCTGGAAACTGGTATTTAATCAACTCAAACAGCAGGGTGGGCGCGGTGATTTAAGACTGAATGCCAGCGGTGATAATGTCGCGGTGACCGCTCATGGCAGTCTGGTGCTGGATATGAAGTTTGATCATGTCGACAGCCTGGAACTGACGATGATCCTGGATACCATTCCCGGTGTGGTTGAACACGGTATTTTCAGCGACCTGGCGACAGTCGTCTTTATTGGCGGTGACACCGAAGTGGAAGAACATTGGCGCCAGGAACCATAATCATCATTGAAGAAACCTGACAGGCGCCGATTAACACTGATTGCTTTGCAACTTTGATAATCAGCGCCTGTGCTGTGTCCCGCGAAAGGCGCTATTTCTTCAGTTCTTCCAGAATAGTTTCTGCTTTAGAACGGCCGAACTCACCGGAGCCTTCGACACCGATATATTTGACCACGCCGTCTTCCACAATCATGGCAAAACGATAGCAGCGAATACCCATGCCGCCACCGCTCATATCACGGTCCAGTCCCAGCGCCTTGCTGTATTCGGCACTGCCATCGGCCATCATGCGTACTTTACCTTCGACGTCGTTTTCACGACCCCATGAGGCCATGACGAAGGCGTCATTGACTGCCATACACCAGATTTCATCGGCGCCTGCTGCCTTGATCTGATCTGCATGCTTAACAAAACCAGGCAGGTGCTCGGCAGAACAAAGCGGGGTAAAGGCACCCGGCACGCCAAAAATGACGACGGTTTTACCTTTCACCATTTCACCGACGTCTTTGGGCTCAGGTTTGAGCGGACATCCGTTTTCAGGGTCAAAACCGATACTTTCGCTTAATTTCCCTGCAGGCAGGGTTTGGCCAACTTCAATAGTCATAACCGGCTCCTTATCTATGTGAATGTAAAACCACACTAGCATAAGGCAGGCAAACTCAGATAAAAACACCCCATTTGCTAGGGTTTTGTCGGTTTGGTTTTCATCGTTTCAGTCGTTATCATGAGCTGCATTACTGAATTAATTAAGGAATCTATCCATGGCTGAACAACTTCGTTGGGGAATCCTGGGTGCGGCCCGGGTTAATGACAAACTGATGCCGGCGATCGTCGAGGCAGAGAACGCCAAGCTGGTAGCCATTGCCAGCCGCAGACCGGGTGCAGCGGCAGAGACGCTGCAAAAGCATGCACCAAATGAGACCGATGCTGAAGCGCTGGATGATCCACAGGCCCTGCTGGCGCGTGATGATATAGATGCGATTTATTTGCCTATGGCTAATGAGGAACATGCGGAGTGGGCTTTGAAAGCGATTGACCACGGCAAACATGTGCTGATCGAAAAACCGATGGCACTGCATGTGGCAGACATTGATGCCATTGACGCGGCCGCCAGAGCCAATAACGTCACCGTGATGGAAGGCTTCATGTATCGCTTCCACACCCAGCATGATTTTGTTCGGGACCTGATTGATTCCGGCAAGATTGGCGAGGTCAGGACTGTCAAAACCGCATTTGCCTTTCCAATGAAACCGGCCCGTTTGTATCGCATCAACCGGGATATTGCCGATGGCGGCGGCGCGATGTGGGATATCGGTCCCTATGCCGTTCATACTGCACGCCACTGGTTTGATAACGAGCCAGTCGCTGCTACCGCGATGGCCAAGCTGAATGAACACGGCGCTGATGTCAGCCTGAGCGGTATTTTTGATTTCGGTGACGGCCGCTATGGTCATTTCGAAATGAGTTTTGAACACGCCCGTCGTAGTGTTTATGAAATCATCGGCACCAAAGGCGGGATTACCTGCCACACCGTCTGGCAACCACATGATGAGCAGCCGCTGATTTCCTACTGGACCGATGCCGGTGAGTCAGAGACTGTGTCCTTGCCGATGGCGAATCATTTCAATCGTGAAATCGAACATTTCTCTGACTGCATTTTGAATAATAAAGCGCCCTTCCTGAGTATGGCTGATGCCCGGGGCAACTGTGCTGCGATCAATGCCGCACTGCAGTCAGTTAAAGAAGGCAAAACCATTAAAATCAGTTGATGAGTTCGGTCAGGCCCGTGTTGGTTGATGAATACCAATATGTGGATGTGGCATCACAAAGATGGTGACAGGCGAGACTGATTAGTTCAGCTCTCGATTCGACCTAGCGGAACAGGTTGATGATAATGGTCAGCAGCAGGCTGACCACCGCCATAGAGGTGATGGGAATAAAAATACGGCTATCACCCTTATCGATATTGATATCACCGGGCAGTTTGCCAAACCAGCTAAGCAGCCAGGGGGCAAACTGCCAGATCAGTCCCAAGGCGACCAGAATCAATCCGATAATAATTAAGCTTTTGGCCATCAGAATAAGTCCATTTGCTGTGGATGGGGGCGAAACAAGTCGCGATTCAGCGGCGTTGAGCACTGATTCAAACCGTGCTTTTTAATCGCTCGCTGAAAACGCTGATTAGTCATATCAGCATAAAAGCCTTGCCCCTGCAGACGGTGGCCGAAGCGGGGATCATTGGTCTTGCCGCCGCGGCTGTCCCTGATGCGGTTCATCACATGCTCGGCTTTATCGGGGTAGTGATCATGCAGCCAGTTCTCGAATAGGTCACTGACTTCACGAGGCAGGCGCAGCAGAATAAAGCCGGCTGAGCTTGCACCGGCTTCAGCACAGGCTGCAATAATCTGTTCCAACTCGGTATCCGTCAACACCGGAATCACGGGTGCAATCAATACACTGACTGGAATCCTGGCCTCGCGCAGGGTGCTGATGGTTTGTAAGCGCCGCTGCGGGCTGCTGGCTCTGGGTTCGAGCTTCCGTGCCAGGGTTTTATCCAGTGTGGTGATAGAGATGTTCACTTTAACCAGATTGTCGGGCGCAAGCCGTGACAGAATATCGATATCGCGTTCGACCAGCGCTGACTTGGTGACGATAGTGCAGGGGTGTTTGTAACTTTCCAGTACGGTCAAAATCTCACGGGTGATTTGATACTGACGTTCTATCGGCTGATAAGGATCGGTGTTGGCACCCAGTGAAATCGGATCGCACTCATATGACGTTGCCATTAGCTCCTTGCGCAGCAGTGCCGCGGCATCCGGTTTGGCTGTCAGTTTACTCTCAAAGTCGAGGCCGGGGGACAGCCCCAGATAGGCATGAGAGGGTCGAGCGAAACAATAAATGCAGCCATGCTCACAGCCACGATAGGCGTTAATCGACTGGGTGAAAGGTAAATCAGGAGAATCATTGCGGGTGATAATACTGCGCGGCGTTTCGATGGCCACTTCGGTGCGAAAAGCGGGGAGAGCCTCTTCCTGAAACCAGCCGTCATCGATTTGCTCGCGTTCGAATTCACTGAAGCGACTGTCCCTGTTATCTCCTGTTCCTCGTCCCTTAACTGTTCTGACAAAGTGCTGCATCAGTCCGAAAGGTAATATTCGATCGTTGAGACGACTCTGACTTTCTTGATATGCGGGGTGTTGTTATCACGAGGGCTGATGCTGAACTGGCCTTGTGAAGCACGGCGGATTTTACCCAGCTGGCTGTCAGAGTCTTCAGCAAATTTTTCTGCGACTTCTCTGGCTTTACGGGTGGCATCCTCAATCATGGCCGGTTTGACCTCATTGAGGCGGGTGAACAAATATTCGGTTTGTGACTGATAGTTATTGCCGGACAGTACGATACCCTGTTTGCCCAGTTCTGACAGCTTGCCCATGACATCGCGTACCGTATCGATGGCTTCTGAATAGACAGTGACAGTCTGCATGCCGGTGTACCTGAATTCTGCCCGGTTCTGGTTACCGTATTGCTGTGCTGATTTGTCGGTGATAGCTGGGGTGCCGATGGTGATATCTTCACGGTTGACACCCTGGTCAGTCAGAAATGTGATGATGGTGCCGGTGTTGGTATCAATGTCCTGATACAAGGCGGGCAGGTTGTTGCTGGCCTGGGTAAACTGAATCGGCCAGATAACCACATCAGCGGTGAATTCTTCTTCCGCCAGGCCTTTGACAGTGACTGAGCGCTCATATTCCTTGACATCAATGGCGGCACTGGCAACCAGCCAGCCTAGTGCAGTCAGGCCCAGGAAAACACCCAGCGCCATAGCCAGTGCATTGAATCTGTCCACGTTCTGCATAGCAACCTCCAGCCAAACTCAGAGTTTGATTCTAACAGCGGTTATCACTTGCGGGTGAAATGCTCGCGGGAATAGGCAACGCGTTGCTGCACATTCATTTTGTGTTTGTTGCCCAGTGCCTCGATCTGGCGCAGACGGGGTACTAAACCCTCGCCATTGGCGACCTGAATACTGAGACCGGGACGGGCATTGAGCTCCAATAGCATCGGACCTTTCTGCCGGTCGAGCACGATATCGGTACCAAGATAACCCAGTCCTGACATTTCGTAGCAGGAGGCGGCCAGTGTCAGCAACTGTTCCCAGTGTGGCACCTGCAGGCTATGTAAATTGGTGCCGGTATCCGGATGCAACAAGATCGGCCGGTCAAACTGTACCGCTTTCAACGCACTGCCATCGCCGATGTCGAGACCAACGCCCACAGCCCCCTGATGGAGATTGGCTTTGCCGTTGGAGTCGGAAGTCGACAGTCGCATCATGGCCATGATGGGAAAACCCTTGAATACAATGACGCGGGTGTCTGGCACACCTTCGTAGGTGTAACCGGTAAAACAGTCATCGAACTCAATCAGGCTCTCGATAATCGCCACATCGGCCTTGCCGCCAAGAGAGAACAGCCCGGCGAGCACATTGGAAACATGTCGCTCAAGATCACCGATAGAAGCGATTTGTCCATTGGTTTTGTGATAGCCGAGATCATCTTTCCGAGTGATGACCATAATGCCTTTACCGCCACTGCCATGTGCCGGTTTAATGCAGAATCCGGGCAGGTCGGTAATCATCTTGGCCAGATCTTTGACTTCATGCTGCTCGCGGATCACGCCATATAAATCCGGTGCTGTAATGCCGGCTTCAAGCACCATTTTTTTGGTTTGCAGTTTGTCATCAACCAATGGATAAAGACGCCGTGAGTTATAGCGACTGATGTAAGAGATGTTACGTCTGTTCATGCCCAGCACACCTTTTTTCGCGAGCTTGCTGGGGTGAACGTAACGTTCCCTGACTTCCTTGAACCAGTTGATTAAGGGTCCGCTCATTATTTGTCCTCAACCATCGGTTTGAAGCGTTTCAGCTCCAGCAATCGATAACCGGTGTAGTTACCCGCCATCAGTACCAGTGCCATAAACACCAGCTGCAGGCCAAGATAGTTGAAGGTGAGGTGGCGGATGAGTTCATTATTCATGGCCAGGTAAGCCAGAATGGCGACCATGAGGGAACCGCCGCCCTGAATCAGCACCTGATGTGGACCTTCCTCTTCCCACAGTATCGACATGCGTTCAATCGTCCAGGCCAGAATAATCATCGGGAAGAAGGTGACTTTCATGCCCTCAGTGAGACCGAGTTTATAGGCAATAATGGAGAACAGCGCGATCATGCCTATCACCATAATAATCACTGCCGATATTCGTGCCACCAAAAGGAGATTCAGGTAGGACAGATAGGAGCGAATCATCAGTCCCATGCCAACAATCAATAAAAAGCCGACCAGACCGGTAAGCAGACTGGTCTGAATGAAGGCCAATGCAATAAGGACAGGCATGAAGGTGCCGGAGGTCTTGACACCAACCAGAATCCGCAACAACACAACCACTAACACACCTACCGGAATCAGCAGTATGCCTTTGAAGAGAGTCTGCTCCTCCAGCGGCAGGGTATAGAGTGAGAAATTCAGCAGTTCACTCTCAGAGAACTTCTGATTCAGGGCGACGCTGAATGGCTGTTCCTGTTCAATCATTGAGAAGGTCACCATGGAATTTCTGCCACCGACGACCTCAAGTACCGGTCCGGAGTGATATTCCCACAGTAATAGATTGTCAGGACGGCCCTGCGTGCCGGTTTCAGGATCAAACAGTTTGTAGTCTTCGCCATCAAATACCTGAATGTAGTCAATCAACTCCTGACGGCGACGGCCGTCTTCCAGGTACAGTGCGTGAACTGCACGAGCTGGCACACCAGCCTGGTGGAGCAGTTGCACGACCCAGCTGATTTGCGATTTGAGCTGCGCCAGCAGCTCGGCATTCTGAGTCTGGTTCTGGAATTCCAGAATCAGTTCACGAGCCAGTGTGAAAGGCGTTGAAGATCGTTCCTGAGCCCGGTCAAGCAACTGGTTTGCCGCAGTCGCGTAGGGTTCTTTTTCAATATTGACCTCGAGCTCTGGTGGCTGACTGGGGGTAGGGGGGACGGCATAGGGGTCGAGCAGCATATCCACCCGGTAGTACAGGGATTGTTCGCCTTTAGCACCACGGATAGACCATTCAGCGCGCTGGCCGCCATTGTCTTTTTCAGTATAGGCCAGTCCATAACCGGGGCTGGCGGTATGTTGACTGAGCTGGGTAAAACCGGGTTGGGTGGCCGGTATAGCCAATGAAGCGAGTACTTCATCTCCGCTGGCTTCAAACTCGACCTTGGCTTCAATAGACCAGGTCTGGCGTTTTTCTCCCGGTAACCATGGAATGTCATAGGTGTAATGGCGATGGAGGCTGAGACTGATACCGGCAATAATGAGCAAGCCAACCAGCAGATAAAACGGTTTGCGGGATGCCATGTCGATGTCCTTTATTTTTTCTTGGTTTTACTGACTGCTTCGGGTTGCTCTTTGCCCGCCACGATTTCAGGTTTGGGCTGGACAGTGCTTTTGGCGACATCCACCACAGCGACATCACGCAGGAATTCTCGTCCCAACAAAATGGGATAACTCATTTGCGTGCGATCTGTCAGGGTGAACTCGGCAATTTCAGTCATCTTGCCCAGGCGCACAGTCAATGCTGCAACGGGCCTGCGGTCCAGCTCTTGAGAAGAGGCCTGGCGTATGCGTACATAGCGAACCAGCGGGGCTTCAATTTCGTAGCTGTTATCACTGTCATCCGGTGCCAGGCGGAATCGAACCCAGCGTTTACCGTCTTTTTCAAACGGTGTGATGTCCAATGCACTAATGGACGAGGTGGTGGCACCAGTATCAATCCGGGCTTCATAAACCCGGTTGACGGACTCAATCCATAGCCACTCGACGCGTCCCACAACAATTTTATTGCCTATGCTGTTGACGCCACTGGCACTCTCGCCAGGTGCAGGACATTCTGCCATCTTCGCTGAGCTTGCGGTGTTGGCAGGCGCTGCCACCACTCTCGGCTGACGGTCGAGTTTATCCTCGACTGCAAGTAGTTTGCTATCAAGTGCCCGTTGTTGTTTTTGAATCTGCTGCAGTTGTTCACTCTGCAAGTCTTGACGGCCTTCCCACTTCTCGCATTGCTGAGACATTGACTGAATCAGGCGGTTCTCTGTTTCACTCAAGGCGGTATTGAGTTGAGTCGGTGTCAGGCTGGGTGTGGGAGGCGTGCGATTAATGCAACCGCTGAGAAGCAGTGAAGAGGCGAGCAGACAGAAAGTAATCGGTCTAAGCATGTGAATCCTGTAGGTGAAAAGGCGACACAAAATAACTTCGTATTCTAGCAGAGAGTCTGAAATTAAAGCTGTGTATTAATAGGAACTTTAGCAAATACTGTCGTGCAATTCTTGTCAGTGTTTTGAGGAATGTGACGTTTTTTGGCAAAGCAAGTGAACATAACGGCCCATATCGCGATAGGCGGGCAGCCGGCAATACCGTTTTTCCAATTCAAAAAGCGTATCCATGTCACTGTTTTCACGCGCTTCTTTACTCATGTAGTCATGAAACACGCGGATGCCGGTATGGGCATGAAGTTCGAAACCGAGTGCCTGCATGGCTGCAATCAATTCATGAGGATATTGCGGGTTAGGGGGTGTCAGCTTGTGGCCTTTGCCAAGGTAACTGTCCTTCAGAATGGGCTCGAGTCGCCAGCCGCCTCTGAGCACATTCCCATAGACCATCGCATTGCGGTTATAAAATAGCAGAGACAGATAGCCTCCCGGCCGGACTTTGTCCGCGATCGCTTTGATTGAAACCAGCGGATCAGCCAGCCACTCAAGCACCGCATGACAGAGCACCAGATCAAAATCACCAAGCTGTATGGCCAGCGACTGGGCCGATTGATGATGAAAGCTGGCCTCGAGTCGGGCGTTGGCGAAATTTTCCTGGGCTTTATCCAGCATTTTTGAGGACAAGTCACACAGCGTGAGTTGATGGCCGAAACCGGCCAGCCATAGACTCATCTGGCCCTGACCGCAGCCGGCATCCCAGATATTAAGTGGTGAGCAGTCAGTAAAGGGCTGCAGATCTTCCTGCAGTAGCTGTAATCGCCATGAGCCTTTGACGGTATCGTAAATCCGGCTTTCAAAACGATCAATCAGATCGTCAAAATTACGATCCTGTTTTACGCTCATTGTTTTCCGGCATCAGTTGGTCGAGCAGTTGGTCCAATGCCACGATGCGGTCCTCGGCTTCCGGCATATCTTCGACAAAACGCAATTTGTCCTGGCCATCCAGTTTGAATTTTTTAGGCTGTTTCTGAATCAGGTTGATGATAGTCATCGGGTCGATATTGGGATCTTCTTCGAAGATCATGCGGCCACCGGCATCATAGACATCGATTTTACGTATACCAATCGCCTTGGCTTTGAAGCGCAGCTCATGAATCGCGAACAGGGTTTTCACCTGTTCAGGCAGCAGGCCGAAACGATCAATCATTTCCACCTGTAACTCGTGCAAGGCTTCCCTATCTGATGCCGCACCAATGCGTTTATAAAGCACGAGACGAGTGTGCACATCAGGCAGGTAGTCTGACGGAATCAATGCCGGTACATGCAGATCGATCTCGACAAAATGCCGGCCCTGGCTGGTCAGGCTCGGTTCCTTACCGGATTTAAGTGCCCGTACCGCTCTTTCCAGCAGTTCATTGTAAAGATTGAAGCCGATTTCCTGCATCTGGCCGCTTTGCTCATCCCCCAGCAATTCGCCGGCACCACGGATTTCCATGTCGTGAGTGGCGAGGGTAAAGCCGGTACCTAAATCTTCAATCGACTCAATCGCTTCCAGTCTTTTTACCGCGTCTTTGGTCATCACTTTTTGCGGCGGGGTAATCAGATAAGCGTAGGCTCGGTGATGCGAACGACCCACGCGGCCACGGATCTGATAAAGCTGCGCCAGACCCAGTTTGTCGGCACGGTCGATGAAGATGGTGTTGGCCGTGGGCACGTCGATACCGGTTTCGATAATGGTGGTGCAGACCAGCACATTAAAACGCTGGTGATAGAAGTCGAGCATGACCTGCTCCAGCTCGCGTTCGCGCATCTGGCCATGGGCCACAGCGACTTTGGCCTCGGGCAGAATCGCTTCGACTTCGCGGGCGACGCGATCAATATCCTCGACCTTGTTATGCAGGAAATACACCTGGCCGCCACGCTTGATTTCCCGCAGCATGCCCTCCCGGATACGTTCACTGTCCCAGCCCATGACAAAGGTTTTAATCGCCAGACGTCGCGCTGGAGCTGTAGCGATAATAGACAGATCGCGAATGCCGGAAATAGACATATTCAGGGTGCGTGGAATCGGTGTCGCGGTCAGCGTCAGCACATCAATCTGGGCACGGTATTTTTTGAGCTGTTCTTTCTGGGTCACACCAAATCGGTGTTCTTCATCCAGAATAAACAGGCCCAGTCGTTTTGGCTCAATATCCTGCTGCAGCAGTTTGTGGGTGCCAATCACGATATCGGCATGCCCCTCGCTGATGGCTGACTTCACCCGATCCAGTTCTTTCTTGGAGCGGAAACGGGACAGCACCTCAACCCGGACCGGCCAGTCGGCAAAGCGATCTTTGAAGTTTTCATAATGCTGCTGGGCGAGTAGCGTGGTCGGCACCAGAACCATGACCTGTTTACCTGAATGCACGGCCAGGAAAGCGGCGCGCATCGCGACTTCGGTTTTACCGAAACCGACATCACCGCAGACCAGTCTGTCCATCGGATGTTCGGACAGCATGTCCTTGATCACAGCATCAATCGCATCCTGTTGATCGGGCGTGGTTTCAAACGGGAAGGCCGCGGCAAAGGCGGCATAGTCTTCACCCGGCATCGCCATCGGGTTTTTCTTGTTGGCTGCCCGGCGGGCATAAATATCGAGTAATTCTGCGGCCACATCACGGGCTTTTTCGGCGGCACGTTTACGCGCTTTTTCCCATTGGCCGGTGCCGAGCTTATGCAGCGGGGCCAGTTCTGGTGCCGCGCCTGAATAGCGACTGATTAAATCCAGTGACGCGACCGGCACATACAGCTTGTCGCCCTTAGCGTACTCCAGGGTCATATATTCGGCAGTGACATCACCGACATCCAGCGTTTGCAGGCCGAGGTAACGGCCAACGCCATGGTCTTCATGCACCACGGCATCACCGACGGAGAGTTCGGCGAGGTTACGAATGATGGCATCTGTATCGCGCTTCTTGCGACTGCGACGACGGCGCTGCATGACCTGCTGACCAAAAAGCTGGGCTTCAGCAACCACGGCAATAGCGGTTTCAGGCAGAATCAGACCCTGTTCCAGCGGTGCCACGGTCACCGCGAGTTTGTCATCACCTTCAACAAACTCGTCCCAGTTTTTCACCGCTTTCAACTGAATATCATGCTGACGCAGCATATCCAGCAGGGTCTCGCGGCGACCGGCACTTTCGGCAGCAAACAGGATGCGGCCGTCAAAACTCTCAATAAACTGTTCCAGTGCTTCGCAGGGTTTTTCCCGGCGTACATTCATCGTCAGCTGCGGTGGTGTCACACTGGCGTAGTTAGTGTGACCCGCTTTGTCTTCCTGCTCAAAACTCTGCAAATGCAGGCGTTGATGCTGCTTGAAGCGACCAAACAGGTCTTCGACGGGGACAAACACGACCTGCGGTTCCAGTAGGGGTCTCTCGACATCCACACGATGCTGACGATAACGCTCGCTGACTTCCTGCCAGAAACTGTCAGCACCGTGATGTGGATCGGCGACATTCACAATCAGGGTGTTGTCCGGCAGATAGTCCAGCAGGGTGCTGGTCTCTTCAAAAAACAAGGGCAGGTAATATTCGATACCGCCAGGCAGATTGCCTTCGCTGACTTCACGGTAGATAAAGCTGCGCTGTGGATCGCCCTCGAAGTGACGACGGAACTGTTGACGGAAAAGCTGTATGCCGTCTTCGGTCATCGGAAATTCGCGGGCCGGCAACAAGCGGATTTTATCGATGGTTTTAATTGAGCGCTGGGTTTCCGGATCGAAGGTCCGCAAGGTATCGATCTCATCATCAAACAGGTCGATACGGTAGGGTAGTTTACTGCCCATTGGGTACAGGTCAATGATGGCACCACGAACGGTGAACTCGCCATGCTCCATAACCTGAGACACATTGCGGTAACCGGCCTTTTCCAGCCGCATGCGCCATTGTTCGATATCAAACTGATCGCCGGTTTCCAGCATCAGTGTATTGCCTTCAAGGAAGCTACGCGGGGCAATGCGTTGCATCAGGGTGGCAATCGGGACAAATAAAATGCCCTGTTCAAATCCGGGCAGCTGATGCAGGGTTTGCAGACGCTCGGAAACGATATCCTGATGCGGTGAAAAGGTATCGTAGGGCAGGGTTTCCCAGTCCGGAAAATGCAGAATAGCGCGCTTGTTGTCACCCAGATAAAATCTGGCTTCGGTTTCCAGCCGGTGTGCCGCCGCCATATCATCAGTCACGACCAACAGTGGGCCTTCATGCTGCTGCGCGGCCTTAGCCAGTAATAAACCTTGTGCGCTGCCGTAGAGTTGACCGGCATACAATGCATTCTTATTGTTGGTAGGCAGCTTGGGTTTGAGCAGTGTGTTTTGGGTTTTGGCCACGATGATTCAGGTGTTGGATAAAGCGCTTATTTTCACATAAACGTGGGGCTCTGTTTAGCGCTGATTTCACAGGATGTGACGATGATTAATTTTCGTTTGCGGCTTTGATGCTTGTCAGTCGCCGGAAATCAGGGCACATTAGTCCCTGCAATTTGTGGGGTTGATTGCCACTGAGATAGCCTTGCCAGGCTGCAGCTGGAACCAAACAATAAAAAGCCAGCTGATGTGCCCCGAAGTATAACCCGGCAAGGAAGCGAGAGAGAGACTATAATGAAAAGAATAGAAAACATTGTATTGCTGAAAGTGATTGGCAGCTGCGAACTGATTGCAGCATTGGCCATGTTCTACTTTTTTTACGAAGATGTGCCGGCGCTGATTGGCGGCGTGATTCTGCTGGGCTTGTCAGCAAACAGTTTTTTTCAGGCGCACAAATGTTATCAGCGCCAGTATTCACCTAAAAAAAACGAAGCGAAGCATTAACGACAATTTATGGCTGAAGCCAATGCATCACATGCAGAGGCGGGGTTCGATTCAGCCGCATTTCTGAAAAACCTGACCGGCCGTCCCGGTGTCTATCGCATGCTCGATGACACCGGGACGGTGATTTATGTTGGTAAAGCCAAAAACCTGAAAAAGCGGGTCTCCAGCTACTTCAGGAAAACCGGTCTCACTGCCAAGACACAGGTCATGGTGGCCCAGATTGCGGCCATTGAAACCACCGTCACCCATACCGAGAATGAGGCACTGATCCTTGAGAATAATCTGATCAAGGAGCTGATGCCGCGTTACAACATTCTGCTGCGTGACGATAAGAGCTATCCGTATCTGTTTATTTCCGGCGACAGTTTCCCCAGGCTCAGTCTGCATCGCGGCGCCAAACGCAAGGTAGGCAAATATTTCGGCCCTTATCCCAGTGCCGGAGCGGTGCGTGAAAGTCTGAACCTGTTGCAGAAGCTGTTTCCGGTGCGTCAATGCGAAGACAGCTACTATCACAACCGCTCACGCCCCTGTCTGCAGTATCAGATCAAGCGCTGCACGGCGCCCTGTGTCGGCTATATCTCAGAAGAAGATTACAAAAAAGATGTGGAACACACCATTATGTTCCTCGAGGGTAAAAACCAGCAGGTAATGGATGATCTGAGCCGCGATATGGAAGCGGCATCACAGCGACTGGATTTCGAACAGGCGGCAGCCATTCGTGACAAGATTGTGGCCTTGCGGCGGATCCAGGAACGTCAGTATGTCAGTTCGGCTCAGGGTGAATTTGATGTGCTTGCTGCCATTGTTCGTGATGGCATGGCAGTAGTCGAAGTCTGCTTTATTCGTGGTGGTCATAACCTGGGCAGCAAAAGTTTCTTCCCCAAGGGCTCAGCCGACAGTTCACCGGAAGAGCTGCTGGAAGCATTCATTCCACAGTATTACCTGGGTAAAAATGTGCCTGCCGAAGTGCTGTTGAGTCATCAACCGGGCGATATGACCTTGCTGGAAGAAGTGCTGCAGAGTGACTCCGGTCATAAAGTCAGCCTGCGACTGCCCAAGCGCGGCCAGGGTGTCCGCTGGATGCGAATGGCAATGACCAATGCCGATATCAGCCTGACTCATCGCCTGAGCAGTCGCTCTAATCTGCTGCAGCGTTTTGAAGCCTTGCAGGACGCGCTGGAGCTGGAAGAGCTGCCCAAACGGATTGAATGCTTTGATATCAGTCATACCCGCGGCGAGAAAACCGTGGCGTCCTGTGTGGTCTTTGGACTGGAGGGGGCGATCAAAGCCGACTATCGCAAGTTCAACATCGAAGGTATTACCGCCGGTGATGACTATGCGGCGATGAATCAGGCATTGACCCGTCGATTCACCCGCTTGCAGAAAGGCGAGGGCAAGCGGCCCGATTTGTTGTTGATAGATGGCGGTAAAGGGCAGATTAAGGAAGCTAAGGAAGTCCTGGCGGAACTCAATTTATCTGACCTGCCGATTCTCGGAATTGCTAAAGGCCCGGAGCGTCGACCCGGGGAAGAGACGCTGTTTTTGGTGGGCCGCGAGGGCGAGGTCACACTGCCTGCTGATTCCCCGGCGCTGCATTTGCTGCAGCAGGTCAGGGATGAGGCGCATCGTTTTGCCATTACCGGTCATCGTCAGCGTCGCGCCAAGGCCAGAAAAACCTCAACACTGGAGCAGATTGAAGGGCTGGGACCCAAGCGTCGGCAGAAACTGCTGCAACAGTTTGGCGGCCTGCAGGAAGTGCAGCGGGCCGGGGTGGAGGACCTCAGTAAAGTGGACGGTATCAGTCAGTCTCTGGCACAGAAAATTTATGATGTGTTCCACGGTGCTGAGTAGAGCCTGCACCCGAGCTATGAGACAGAATTTGGCAGCCTGTTCTGTTTCTGTAAAAGCTTAGTGCTAAGATAAGCACGATTTTGAATAATTAGTGAAAACCATGCTGAATTTGCCCAATATTCTGAGTTTACTTCGCATCATCCTGATCCCGGTACTGGTGCTGCTGTATTTCCTGCCACTTGAGTCGGCGAGTATCTGGGCAACCGTGGTGTTTGTGGTCGCTGCGGTGACCGACTGGCTGGATGGCTATTTAGCCCGGAAATGGGATCAGACTTCCCCCTTCGGCGCCTTTATCGATCCGGTGGCAGATAAGCTTATCGTGGTGGTCGCTCTGGTCATGATACTGTTCAAATCGCCGGTCTGGTATGTGCTGATTCCGGTCATCCTCATCATCGCCCGAGAACTGACTGTTTCCGCATTGCGCGAGTGGATGGCCGAGTTGGGGCAGCGTAATGTGGTTAAAGTGTCGAAGATGGGAAAATGGAAAACAACTTTCCAGATGGTGGCCATCGGCTGCCTGATTTTCTATAAACCCTTATTCGGATTGCCAATTTTTGAAGTCGGTGTGGTCATGCTTTATCTGGCGGCCTGGCTGACTTTACAGTCGATGTGGAATTATTTGCGAGCGGCGCTGCCTTTGTTGATGGATAAGGGTTGACATAAAAATTTAAGCTCCTATAATGCTCCACTTCCTCAGCGGGAATAGCTCAGTTGGTAGAGCACAACCTTGCCAAGGTTGGGGTCGCGAGTTCGAATCTCGTTTCCCGCTCCAGTATCCGGTCGGTCTCTTCAAAATACTCTCCTCGCCGACTATTCAGCCCGTTTCCAAAGTCTGCCATCCATTATTTTTCTGCGTTATCGCCTTGTTGTGTCTTGAATAGCCGTGGACAGCATTGCCTGTCTCAAAATCTTCGTGTTTTAATTCAATCAATTAAACCCAAGAAGAAGGTGGTCCACCATGAGAAAAGAGACTTTGTGCGTTCACGAGGGTTATGAAACTGATCCGGTCACTAAATCCTGTGCGGTGCCCATCTATCAGACCGTTGCTTATGAATTCGACAATGCTCAGCACGGTGCCGATCTGTTCAACCTGGAAGTCCCCGGCAATATTTACAGCCGAATCATGAACCCGACCTGGGATGTGCTGGAAAAGCGCGTAGCGGCACTTGAAGGCGGCCTTGCCGCGCTGGCCACCTCTGCCGGCAGTGCAGCGATTAACTACGCGGTGCTCACTATCGCCGAGGCCGGTGACAACATCATCACCACGCCACAGCTTTACGGCGGCACCTATACCCTGTTTGCCCACATGCTGCCCAAACAGGGGATTGATGTTCGCTTTGCCGAATCAGACAAAGCCGAGGATATGGCCAAGCTGATTGATGACAAAACCAAAGCGGTGTTTTGTGAGTCGATTGGTAATCCTGCCGGGAATATTGTCGATATGGCGGCCATCGCCGAAATGGCACATAAGGCCGGAGTGCCGGTGATTGTGGATAATACGGTTGCCACACCGGCCTTGTTCAATCCGATACAACATGGCGCCGATATTGTGGTGCACTCCCTGACCAAGTACATGGGCGGCCATGGCACCACGCTGGGGGGCATTATTGTCGATTCCGGCCGTTTCCCCTGGACCGAGCACAAGGAACGATTCGCGATGCTGAATCAGCCGGAGCCGGCTTACCATGGGGTGGTCTATACCGAGCAGTTTGGTGAAGCCGCTTTCATCGCCAGAGCGCGGACGGTTCCATTGAGAAATACGGGGTCGGCACTGTCACCGATGAATGCTTTTCTTCTGTTACAGGGCATAGAAACCTTGCCACTGAGAATGGAACGCCATTGTAACAATGCGATAGCTGTCGCCCGTTATCTGTCTCAACACCCCAAAGTCGACTGGGTCAACTATGCCGGACTGGAGGGCGATAAATACCATGATCTGGCGCTGAAATATTTCAATGGCAAGCCTTCTTCCATTTTGACATTTGGTATCAAAGGGGGCTTTGAGGCCGGCGTGCAATTCTACGACGCGCTAAAAATGATTAAACGACTGGTCAACATCGGTGATACCAAAACTCTGGCCTGTCACCCGGCGTCAACGACACACCGTCAACTGGAACCGCATGAACTGGCATCCGCTGGCGTAACGCCTGAAATGCTGAGGCTGTGCATTGGTATAGAACATATCGAGGATATCATCGCTGATCTGGAACAAGCGTTCACCGTGCTCAGCTAAGCGCTTGGCGCGGCGAGAGAATTACTATAAATAGATTCAAGCAGCTTTGGTTTTACAAGCGCTTGGTGTATTTTTAGTTTTTAAATGGAAACAACATGTTAGGGAGTCGAGGGAATTTTGACAGAAAAACGCAAGATCCTGGTCGTAGACGACAATAAAGAACTACGCATGTTAATCAGTCTTACATTGGAGTTCAGCCAGTGTGAGTTAATGGAGGCAGAGAACGCAGTGGCAGGTCTGGCAATGCTGCGGGCACACCGGCCAGATATCATCCTGCTGGATGTCATGATGCCGGGTGAAGTCGATGGACTAGGGCTTTGTCGGATGATTCGGGATGATGAGTCTTTAAAACATGTCAAAATCATTATGTTGTCAGCTAAAGGGCAGCAAAAAGACGTACAGCTCGGACTTGAAGCGGGTGCCGATGATTATGTAGTCAAACCTTTCAGCCCATCAGAATTGATGGAAAAGCTGGATATCAAGCTTGATTTCGAAAGCTGAACATCTTCTGCCGTCAAGCTCAGTTCAATAAGCAAAAAAAGCACAAACAAGCAGTGATACAAATAACAAACAAGACTCAAAAGAGCTGTAAAAAGTGGCTTTTGATTTAAACAGGCACACGCCCAAACTGATCGCTGCTTTCAGTTTCTTTACTGTTCTGCTCACCGGGCTTTACATGATGAAGAATACGGTGGATGAGGAAAGGTTCCACAATCAGGAACAGATGCATCAGGCAGCCCACCTGTTTGCCACCGCCTTTGAACGCGAAGTTCATGTGATGAGCTCCATCCCGCAGATTCTCCACGCTCAGTTTCAATTGTTAGGTCCTGACAAATTCAGCGCTGCTTTCTCTTCTTTGGCTGTGGAAGTGCAGCATTCTTTTCAGCGTACCGGCGTGATTATCGCTATGGCACCAGCCGGTGAGGTCAGCCAGGTGTATCCAGCAACGGGACAGCGTTTGGTGGGAATGGATTTGTTGCAGGGGGGCGAGAATCGAAGTATTCATCGTGCTTTGGAACATGGTCCAGTGCTTTCAAGGTCCTGGTCATTGATCCCGGGTGAGCAGATGCTGATTATGCATTATCCGGTTTTTCACCCGGATAATGAGACCTTCTGGGGGCTCATTACGGCACTGGCACCTATGGATGCGGTATTGCGGCAGAGTAACCTTGAGCAACTGGGCCCGTTTGATATCACGTTGAAGAGAACACTCTCAAACCATAAAGAGCAGACTTTTCTCAGGACAGCGGTGGCTAGGGATAAGGTAGAGAGCCGTTATCATTATATGGATCTCCCAGATGGTGATTGGCAATTGCTGATCAGCATGCCATCAATCACCAGTATTAAGCCGGTCTGGCTTGGCTGGTCGCTGTTTTTTGCCAGCATTTTTGCGATGACGGTCTATCGTCTGGCCATGCAGCCACAGCAACTAAGAGCGGAAGTGGCTGCTCGAACCTCAGAGCTCGCGAACCATGACAAGTTTCTCAATGACCTTATCAGCTCCTTGCCAGTGGGGATTGTTGTGACCGATTCTCTAGCCCGTATCCGATACAGCAACCCGGTGTTTAACCAGATCATGGCCCACCCGGTCGAAGAGGATCAGTCTCTGATCAGTTTACTCGAAGTGTCGCTTGATAATGCCAATATGCGGCAGTTTCTGGTTTCCCGGATTAGTCTCAATGAAGTCAACTTCGATGTAATGGTCAAGCTTGGGGAGCATGAGTATTCGCTGATCTGCACCCATATCGACACCATCCAGGGGAATCTGCTGGTGTGGGTGTTCCGGGATATGACCGAGATAAGCCGGATTAACCGCACTTTGCGTGGTGTTTCGGCTACCCGAGCCGACATGCTCAGACTGATTTCTGATCCCATGGCCTTTTTCAACAAAAAAGGCGAGTTGATGGAGAGTAACCCCAGCTTTGAGGCCTTGTTTTCCGGCCTGGTTGATGTGGAATCCGGGTTTTCCTGCGAAGAGTTTGAAAAGCAGCTACTTCGACACGCTGCCGAACCAGACAAGCTTAATCCGGTATTCGATATAAACCATAGCCAGCAAGGCGCGCTTCACCTTGATACCTTAATTCTGGCTGGGCACCCTCAAAAAGTGTTTGAGCGCACGGTATGTTTTGACAATAGCAGTAATACGGTCGGATCCATCATGCATTTTCGGGATGTCACAGATGCTTTTGAAGTCGATCGGATGAAAACCGAGTTTCTCAGTACGGCGGCACATGAACTCAGAACGCCGTTGGCTAATATATTTGGTTACACCGAGTTGTTAATTAAAGCCCCGCTCGAAAAAGAGCGACAGCAACAAATTCTGGACACCGTCTACAACCAGGCTAAGCGCTTGTCGAAAATTATTGATGATCTGCTTGATCTTGCCAGAATTGAGGCAGGTGCCGGGGAGCCATTCAACTTTGACAAGCATGACCTGAGCGATATTTTACAGGCGGTAAACGACAAGCTGGCATTTGATTTGCGCGAGCACAAGTTTGAGTTCCTTGTCTCAGAGAATGTTGGAGAGCTCTGGTGTGATGCCATCAAAATTGAACAGGTCATTGAGAACCTGCTTAACAATGCCATCAAATATTCACCTGAACAAAGTCTGATACAGCTCTCATGTGAAGCACAGCGATGGCAGGGTGTGCCTGGTTATAGTATCGAAGTCATCGACCAGGGAATCGGTATGTCCAGGCAGGATTTGGAGAAAGTGTTTGATCGTTTTTTCCGTGCTGAAAACAGTGGTCAGATACCCGGGACTGGACTGGGGATGGCGATAGTCAAGGAAATCATCACCTTTCACCATGGACACATTTCAATCAATAGTGAACCCGGTTTAGGCACCGCAGTGAAGGTCTGGTTTTCGAGAGAGGGTCAAGCCGTGGATGCTGAACTCAGTGGGCCAGAGCTAGGGCCAAGAGACCGTGCTATCGGGGCCTGATTGTGGTAGTTTTGCGGAGGTATCAATAAGCGCGGTGACTAATGTCAGACAATCCTCATTCTAAAAAGCCCCTGGCACCGAAATACTATGTTGGCATAGGGGCATCCGCCGGCGGTCTGGAGGCCATAAGTACTTTTTTCAGACATATGCCTGATAAGACAGGGATGACTTTCATCATCGTCCAGCATCTCTCTCCGGATTATAAAAGCATGATGGCTGAGTTGATCGGTAAGCTGACGGCGATGCCGGTGCATGTTATCGAAGATGGCATGGAGCCGAAACCCGACCATATCTATTTGATTCCACCCAACCATAATCTGACGTTTTTCCATGGCCGACTCTTACTAGAGTCTCAAAACCGCAGTAGTGAAATGGTCAATTTGCCTATCGATCTTTTTTTCAGCACGCTGGCGGAAGATCGTGGGCGGTTTGCGATTGGTGTCGTGTTGTCAGGGACGGGTAGCGATGGTACCCGGGGATGTCGAACCATTAAAGAGCAGGGCGGTTTGGTTATGGCCCAGACTGAGGCCTCAGCCAAATTCTCGGGCATGCCCAAGAGTGTTATCTCACTGGGCCTTGCCGACTATATATTGTCGACCGACGAGATGCCTGAGCAGTTACTTAAATACACTCGTCATCCATTGGCGGCAAAACAAACGCCAGAAATTCCAACTTATAACGAGAATGCCAGTATTTCTCGTATCTTTTCCTTGCTGCGAAGCCGCACCAAAGTCGATTTCAGTCTCTACAAATCACCGACCATTGCCAGACGAATCGAGAGACGGATATCGGTCTGTCAGGTCAGTGACATTGATGAGTATGCTGACCACTTAACAGAGAGTCCGGATGAACTGCAGCTGCTCTACAAAGAGCTACTCATCGGGGTGACTAACTTCTACCGTGACGCAGAAGTGTTTGATGCGCTGCACAATAAATTTCTGCCGCAATACCTGGTTGATGAAGAACGGGAAGAGCTGAGAGTCTGGATTGCAGGCTGCTCCACCGGTGAAGAAGCGTATACCTATTGCATATTGCTGGTGGAGATCTGTGAACAGCAAGGGCTGAATCTTGATATCAAAGTTTTTGCTACAGATATCGACCAGGATGCTTTGAATAAAGCCAGTGTCGGTATTTATCCTGAGAGTATTGTTGCGGACCTGCCACGACCACTGCTAAGCAAATATTTTATCCATAAAGATGATCATTACCACGTCTCTCGACATGTTCGTGAACTGGTGGTTTTTGCCCGGCATGACCTTATCAAGGATCCCCCATTCACAAATATTGATATTGTCAGTTGCCGTAACTTGCTCATCTATCTTGAACCAGTATTACAACGCCGGATTTTCGATGCCTTCAATTTCTCCCTCAAACCGGGTGGGATGCTGGTGTTGGGAACCAGTGAATCTTTAGGTGATTCAGAAGCGTATTTCAAAACCCTGGATGTACGCAGCAAAATCTTTCGGTCTCTGGGAAACAGAAAACCCTTACTGTCATCTGATCATTTCAACTCATCAGATGGGGCAAACATCACCACTCAGTGGGGGCTGGTCAGTAACCGCGGCAGCTACGACAGAAAAACCACTGATGAAGCCCGTATTCTGGAAACTTATGTGGATATGGTGGCGGGGCGATTCATCCCTTTTGCCATGATTGTCAGTGAAGACAACGAGCTATATCGCGTCATGGGGGACTCCAGACGTTTTCTGAATCCGATTTCCGGAAGAGTTACCACCGATATTTCTAAACTGCTTGTCAAAGAGCTTAGTGTCCCGGTTGCTACAGGTCTGAAGAAGGTGTTCAAGACCCGAACTGAACTCACCTTTACCGATATCAGCCTGCGTGCTGGCGGGAAAGTCAGCAAGGTTAATATCTCGATAAAACCTTTTGAAGTCAGACGAAACCTGCCTTTGTTTGCCGCGGTGACTGTCACAGAGTTGCAGAAGAACGAGGATGACGCTGCTGAGAGCGGCTATGATGTGGGTGCGGAAACATTGCAACGCATCGCCGACCTTGAGCAAGAATTGCAGTTTACCCGTGAGAGTCTGCAAGCCACGATTGAAGAGCTGGAAACATCAAACGAAGAGCTGCAGGCCACTAACGAAGAACTGCTCGCCAGTAATGAAGAGTTACAGAGCACCAACGAAGAATTACAATCGGTCAACGAAGAGTTGTTTACGGTAAATTCAGAATATCAGGGGAAAATTTCTGAACTCAGCGAACTCAATGCTGACCTGCACAATTTCATGGCTGCTTCCCGTGTCGTCGCTGTTTTTCTGGACATGGATTTGTCTATTCGCCGCTTCACGGATAATGCCAAACTGGTCTTTAATGTTATTGATCATGATGTTGGCCGCCCCTTCAATCATATATCTCATCAGATACAAGATGTTGATCTACAAGAAATCATTGACCGTGTACTGAGACAGGGTGAGACCCTGGAAAAGCAAGTCATACTGGAAACAGGGGACTGGTACAAACTGACAGTGATGCCTTATCTGCTTAATGAGCGGGTTCAAGCTGGCATTATGATTGTCATGCATGAGGTGAACTCGCTCATTAGTGCCGAGAATGAAGTCCTGAGATTAATGAGACTGCGAGAATTGGCTCAGACACACAGTGAAGTCGCCTCCTGGGACTGGAATCTTGAAGATAACCGGATGACATGGTCTGACAATGTTCGAGATATTCTGGAAATTAGTGATATGTCTGAGTTGGCTGAGTTTGCCGACTTCATTCGCTTTGTACATCCTCAAGATGCCCAGACCTTCAATAAAACCGTCAACAACGTGATTAGAGAAGGGGGCACTTACAAGCTCCAGCACAGAATTATTACCAGCAACAAGACAGTGAAATGGGTCGAACAGACTGGGACCAAAGTAATGGCTGAGCATAATGAGCTCAGTCATCTCCTGGGTGTGATGAGCGAAGTCACTGAACCTCAAAGCTGATAGCAAAGACACCGGCATGGAGCGGCTAATGATGGATGAGAATAGGTATGGATGAAGATACTAGAGAACTGCGAACGAGAGCGGAGGAGTACCTTCGAGACCATCCCCGTTTTGATTCCTCCGGCACAAACACCATTGAGACCAGTCAGTTAATCCATGAGCTGTCTGTGTATCAAGTGGAACTGGAAATGCAAAATAACCAGCTCCGCCTGGTTCAGGAAGAACTGCTCAGCAGTAATGTCAGTATCTATAAACTCTACAACGAAGCGCCGGTTGGCTATGTCATCATCGACAAAGACGACAAGGTGCTTAAGGCCAATCAGACTTTTCTCCGCCACATAAATGCAAACTTACATCATGTTCTTAACCGGCCACTGGAAGAATGTTTTGATGGAGAGAATCGTCTGCAGCTCAAGCTATGGATGCGCTCAGATAAAACTAAGCTGCCTGAGATTGAACTCAAGATCAATGAGGAAGATGCCAGCCGCTACTTGCAAGTGACTTCTGCCGACATTGATTCTTGGAATGGTCAGTCATGTCGGTTTCTGGTGTTCACGGACATGACAGCCTTGATTCAGGCAAAAAGGGAGTCAGCCATCTCCGCAGCTGCCATTAACGCCGCTACGGAGGGGTGTTTTGTCGTAGACAAGAATCAGCGAATCGTATTTGTTAATCCTGCTTTATCATCTTTATTCGGCTACAAGCCCGAAGAAATGATTGGCAGGCATCCACGGCTATTCAAATCGCTTGATGATGAGCAGGATTTTACGCAGAGCATCTGGAAGGAAGTGATGCGAGGCAATGCTTGGCATGAAGAGATTTGGATGCGCCACAGGGAGAATGGCGATATCGCCTGCATGATTCGTGTCAGCCCCATGCATCAAAATGACCACTCAGAGCATTTCTATGTGGCGATGGTCACCGACATTACTGACCGTAAAAAGTATCAGGAAGCCATCATTCAGCAGGCAACCAGAGATTCACTAACGGGTTTGCCTAACCGTACCTTGCTGATGGAGAGGTTGAAGCATGCACTGGCCCGTGCACAGAGAGAAGAAACTCATGTTGCGGTCATGTTTATGGACCTGGATGGTTTTAAACTTGTTAATGATAATTATGGCCATGAAGCAGGTGACCAATTGCTCGTGCTGGTTGCTGAAAGGCTCAGCAACAGTGTTCGTGAGACCGATACCGTGGCCAGACTGGGGGGCGATGAATTCGTTTTTGTTCTGAATGAAATCCACCTGGAAAACCTGGAAGCACTGTGCAATAAAATTCTTGAAAGTTTGAGCGATGGAATCTCACTCAATGGCTTGATGCAAAATA
>CAYMEE010000003.1:0-109921 GCA_964389455.1 uncultured Methylophaga sp.
CACCGCATAACCTGACTGAAGTACTCAATGCCGCGGTGGCGATGATTGATAATCCAGAGATTAATGTTCATGAGTTGATGGAACATATCCCCGGACCAGACTTCCCGACTGCCGCCATCATCAACGGTGCCCGTGGCATTGCTGAAGCCTATGCGACTGGTCGTGGCCGCGTGCATATTCGTGCCCGTGCCGATATTGAGACCAATGAAGCGACGGGTCAGCAGAGCATCGTGGTCAACGAACTGCCCTACCAGGTCAACAAAGCCCGACTGCTGGAAAAAATCGCCGAGCTGGTCAAGGACAAGAAAATCGAAGGCATTTCTGCCCTGCGTGATGAATCCGATAAGGAAGGCATGCGCATGGTTATCGTGCTCAAGCGCGGTGAAGTGCCGGAAGTGATTCTGAATAACCTGTATCAACAAACCCAGATGCAGACGGTGTTCGGCATCAATATGGTCGCCATAGTTGATGGTCAGCCTCGCACACTGAACTTGAAAGAAGTGCTGCAGGCCTTCATCCGTCACCGCCGTGAAGTCGTCACACGCCGCTCTATCTACGATCTGCGTAAAGCCCGTGAACGCGCCCATATCCTGGAAGGTCTGGCGACTGCACTGGCGAATATCGACGAAGTCATCGAACTAATTAAATCGTCGCCCAATCCGGCTGAAGCCAAGCAAGCGCTGGTTGCCAAGGGCTGGGCATCTGATCTCATTCAGGAAATGCTGGGCGCTGCCGGTGCTGAAGCATCGCGTCCTGAAGATTTGGCGCCTGAACTGGGTCTGGTGGAGGGTCTCTACTACCTGTCACCGGTACAGGCACAAGCGATTCTGGATATGCGTCTGCACCGCCTGACCGGTTTGGAACAGGACAAGATCCTCGATGAATACCGTGAAGTTCTGAATCTGATCGCCGAACTGCTGGCGATTCTGAGTGATCCGGACAATCTGATGGCAGTGATTCGTGATGAACTCATTGCAGTTAAAGATGAATATGGTGACGAGCGTCGCACCGAGATCCTGGCCAACCACCTGGATCTGACGCTAGAAGACCTGATTAACGAAGAAGAGATGGTGGTGACGCTGTCTCACGCGGGTTATGCCAAAACCACCCAGCTTGATACTTATCAGGCGCAGAAGCGTGGTGGTAAGGGTAAAGCCGCCACCGGCATGAAAGATGAGGACTTTGTCGAACATCTGTTTGTGGCAAACACCCATGACACGCTACTGTGTTTCTCAAGCTTCGGTAAGGTCTACTGGAAGAAAGTTTACGAATTGCCTCAGGGCGGACGCACTGCACGGGGTAAACCGATTGTCAATCTGCTGCCACTGGAAGAAGGCGAACGCATTAATGCGGTACTGCCAATCCGTGAATACGAGGCGGATAAGTTCATCTTTATGGCAACTGCTTCCGGTACTGTGAAGAAAACCCCGCTGGTAGATTATTCCCGTCCACGTTCCAGCGGCATCATTGCCGTTGATCTGAAAGAAGGGGATCGTCTGGTTGATGTGGCCGTCACTGACGGTATGTCCGATGTGATGCTATTTAGCTCGGCCGGTAAAGTCATTCGTTTCCCTGAAAGCGATGTGCGTTCCATGGGACGTGTGTCCCGCGGTGTTCGTGGTATGCGCATTGCCGATGACGAACGCATCATTGCCCTGATCATTGCCCAGGAAGAAGGCGCCATTCTTACAGCCACCGAATATGGTTACGGTAAGCGGACTGACCTTGCCGAATACCGGGTACAGGGTCGTGGTGGCCAGGGTATTATCTCAATTCAGACTTCCGCCCGTAATGGTAGCGTTGTGGGTGCGGTTCAGGTCTGCGATGAAGATCAAATCATGTTAATCACCAATGGTGGCACGCTGGTTCGCACGCCAGTTAAAGACGTGTCACTGGTCGGTCGTAACACCCAGGGTGTGCGTCTCATTAACCTCAGCAACGATGAAAAACTGGTTGGTGTAGAGCGGGTTATTGAAGATGAAGAAGACGCCGAACTGCCGGTGGGTGACGACGAAGACACAGCAACAGAAGAGTAACTTTGAGAGCGTATAACTTTAGTGCAGGCCCGGCCATGCTGCCGGATGCCGTGATGAAACAGGCTCAGCAGGAAATGCTGGACTGGCAGGGAACCGGTATGTCAGTGATGGAAATGAGCCATCGCGGTCCCGAGTACACATCCATCGCCGAAAAGGCAGAAGCCGATTTGCGCGAGTTGATGGCCATTCCCGATGACTATGCTGTGCTGTTTTTGCAGGGGGGCGCTTCGCTGCAGTTCCCGATGATTCCGATGAATCTGTTGCGTGGCAAGGTCAGGGCAGACTATTTCAATACCGGTGCCTGGTCAGGAAAAGCCATTTCAGAAGCCAGACGTTTCTGTGAGGTCAATGTCGCGACCGATTCCAGCGCCAACCGCTTTACTACCGTTGCAGATGCCAGCGAGTGGCTGCTGTCCAAAGAAGCGGCTTATGTGCATTACACGCCTAACGAAACCATTCATGGCCTGGAAATGCATGAAGTACCCGATGTTGGTAATGTGCCCCTGGTCGCAGATATGTCATCAACGATCCTGTCACGACCAATCGATGTGTCAAAATTCGGTTTGATATACGCCGGTGCCCAGAAGAATATTGGCCCTGCCGGGCTCTGTATCGTGATTGTACGTAAAGATCTGATGGGTGAGGTGCTGCCTGGCACACCGACCATGCTCAATTATCAGACTCATGCGGATAATGGCTCGATGTATAACACACCGGCGACTTACAGCTGGTATCTGGCTGGCCTCGTCTTCGAATGGCTGAAGCAGCAGGGCGGTCTTGAAGGCATGGCTGAGATCAATAAGCGCAAAGCCGACAAACTTTACCATGCGATTGATGACAGTCCGTTTTATGCCAACCCGGTCGACCCGCGCTATCGCTCTTGGATGAACATTCCGTTCACGCTGGCTGATAGCAGTCTGGAGAAGACTTTCCTACAGGAAGCGACGAAAGAGCAGTTACTGACACTGAAAGGGCATCGCGATCTTGGCGGAATGCGCGCCAGCATCTACAACGCGATGCCGGAAGCCGGTGTTGATAAATTGATCGAATTCATGCAACAGTTTGAGCGTCAATACGGATAAATGCCGCCGATGAACGAACAAGAGCAGAAGGCCCTTGAAAAGATTCGCCAGCAGATCGATGAAACCGATCAGCAAATTCAGCATTTACTGAATCACAGAACGGCGATGGCGCAGGAAGTGGCGCGAATTAAAATTGAAAACGGTGAGAAAGCCGATTTCTACCGTCCGGAACGTGAGGCGAAGGTACTGCGAAATGTGATGGCCCGAAACGAGGGGCCTTTGTCATCGCAGGAAATGGCACGACTGTTTCGTGAAATCATGTCCGCCTGTCTGGCGGCAGAAAAACCCCTGCAGGTTGCCTATCTCGGGCCCGAAGGCTCTTTTACCCAGGCGGCAGCGCTCAAACACTTCGGTGGCTCGATAGAACTGCAGCCCGTCAGTACTATTGCCAATGTCTTTCGTGCAGTCGAAACCGAGCATGCCTGTTATGGTGTGGTCCCGGTTGAAAACTCAACTGAAGGCGTGGTGAGCCATACTCTGGATCGCTTTATTTCCTCATCGCTCAAGATCAATGGCGAAGTGACTTTGCCGATTCATCATTATCTGCTGGGTCGGGCTGAATCGCTGGATGAAGTTCGACAGGTATTTGCTCATCCGCAGGCACTGGCCCAATGCCGGCAGTGGCTGGGGGATCAGTTACCGCAGGCGGAACTGATTCCGCTGGACAGTAATTCAGAAGCCGCCAAGCGGGTGTCGGCGATGGACGCCAGTGCAGCGGCGATTGCAGCCAGTACAGCGGCTGCGATATATGGCCTGAAAGTACTGGCCAATAATATTGAAGATGAGTCTGATAACACCACCCGTTTTCTGGTGATCGGCAGGCAGAATGTCGGCCCATCAGGCGTCGACAAAACCGCTCTGCTGGTGGCGACCAAGAACAAACCGGGCGCTCTGCAGTCTCTACTGAAACCGCTGGCTGAAAGTGGTATCAGTATGACGCGAATTGAGTCGCGTCCGTCCCGTAAGGGAATATGGGAATACGTGTTTTTTATTGATATCGAGGGACATATTCAGGAACCGGCAGTGGCTGAGGCCCTGCAGCGACTGGAACAGGAGTCCTCGATGTTCAGAATTCTGGGGGCATACCCCAAGGCAGTCCTTTAATGAAACAGCTAGTACTGGCAAACCCCCGTGGCTTTTGTGCCGGGGTAGACCGGGCGATTGATATTGTCGAACGGGCAATCGAGCTTTTCGGTGCACCGATTTACGTACGTCACGAAGTCGTGCATAACCGTTTTGTGGTTGATGACCTGCGCAACAAAGGCGCGGTGTTTGTTGAAGAACTGGATGAAGTGCCGGATAACAGCACGGTGATTTTCAGCGCCCATGGGGTATCCAAACAGGTACAGCAGGCCGGCACCCAGCGTGGTCTGAAAGTGTTCGATGCGACCTGTCCGCTGGTCACCAAGGTCCATATGGAAGTGTCCCGCTATGAAAAGCAGGGTATGGAATGCATTCTGATTGGTCACGAAGGCCACCCGGAAGTAGAAGGCACAATGGGTCAGTACACTTCGGAAGAAGGGGGCATGTACCTGGTGGAGTCACCGGAAGATGTCGCCAAACTCAAAGTCAAAAATCCCGAGAAACTGGCCTTTGTGACCCAGACGACGCTGTCAGTTGACGATACATCTGTCGTCATCGATGCGCTGCGCGAACATTTTCCGCATATTACCGGTCCGAGCAAAGATGATATCTGCTACGCCACCCAAAACCGTCAGGATGCAGTGAAGAACCTGGCTCAAGACTGCGATCTGGTGCTTGTGGTCGGGTCCGTCAACAGCTCCAACTCCAACCGGCTGCGTGAGTTGTCGGAAAAGCTGGGAACACCGGCCTACCTGCTGGACAATGCCGAGGAGATTGAAGCTGACTGGTTCGACGGTAAGCAAAGAATTGGTCTTACGGCCGGCGCATCAGCACCGGAAATTCTGGTACAGCAAGTGGTTTCCAGACTATCCGAACTGGGTGTCGTCGATGTGCAGGAAGATGATGGTTTACGTGAAGACATCGAGTTTTCATTACCAAGAGAACTTAAGATTGATGTGAGCAGTCTGAGAAAATAAAAATTAAGGCCCCACATGCCCTTTTTGCCCGTATTTCTTTGGACAGACATACTGATTTTTGTGCTACTCGCAGTGGTGGCTGCAGCCGTCATCTATATCCGTCGTCGACCGCACCTTCGGGCTCCCTGGAAATCTGTTATTCAACGTCGCCGTGGCATGATTTCAATCATGGTGCTGAGCTGTTATGTCGTGATCGGACTGCTCGATTCGCTGCATTACCGTCCGGCACTGGAAAACGACGGTGACACTGGCAGCACCCATTACGCCACGGAAGTTATCAGCGTATTTGACCGCATCGCACAACCCTTGCGCGAGCAGGTTGAAAAAACCTATTCCGCACCGTTTGCTGATCGTTTGTACGTCAAGGAAATGCAGACTGCCGAGGACGGCTCGCTGGTTTATGACTATCCACGATTGAAATACGGTGCCAGCCACCTGGATAATACCGGCAACAAAGTCGACGACATCATCAGCACCATCATCAGCGCCACGCTGCTGAGTCTACTGCTGGTCATTATCGTGTTTATTCTGCACTGCCTGTTCAACCGCAAGCGACTGGGAGGCCCAGTCATTAAGCAGGCAGTGAGAATCGGCCGAGGTGAGTCTGACTATCCGCTGCGCACTTTCTATCTGATGCTGTTGTTGCTGACAGTCACCCTGGTCAATCTGGTAGCGCTGAGTGCTGATTATCATGTCTTTGGCACAGATAAAGTCGGGCAGGATGTGCTTTATCAGGCACTGAAAAGTGTCCGCACAGGCCTCGTTATCGGCACATTGACGACATTGGTGATGTTACCGTTGGCCATTATGATGGGCATCGCAGCCGGCTACTTCCGCGGCTGGATTGATGACATCATTCAGTATATCTACACCACCCTGAACTCGATTCCGGGCGTACTGTTGATTGCTGCGGCGGTGCTGATATTGCAGGTCTACATGAACAATAATCCGGAGCAGTTCGAGACCATTGCTGAAAGGGCTGATATGCGTTTGCTGTTCCTGTGCATCATACTCGGTGTGACCAGCTGGACCGGTCTCTGCCGCATTCTCAGGGCGGAAACACTGAAACTGCGTGAAGCTGAATACGTGCTCGCCTCAAGATCGCTGGGTGCCAGTAACTTCAGCATTCTGCATAAACACATTCTGCCCAACCTGATGCATCTGGTTTTAATTGCCGTGGTGCTGGATTTCAGTGGTCTCGTTCTCGCAGAAGCGGTCTTGTCATACGTTGGTGTCGGTGTCGACCCCTCGATGATAAGCTGGGGCAATATGATCAACAGTGCCCGACTGGAAATGGCGCGCGACCCCGTCGTCTGGTGGTCTCTCACTGCCGCCTTTATCTCGATGTTTATCCTGGTGCTTGCGGCTAATCTGTTTGCCGATGTGGTGAGGGATGCTTTTGACCCCAGAATGCAGGGGGCAAGATGACAGACACCCTGCTTGAAGTGAAAGGGCTGAAAACCTGGTTTGGTCAGGGCGATAATCCTTCCCGCGCAGTTGATGGCATTGATTTCAGCATTTGCCGTGGCGAGACTTTCGCCCTGTTAGGTGAATCCGGTTGTGGTAAGTCGATGACCGCGCTGTCTCTGCTCCGGCTTAATCCACACCCGGCCAGTAGCATAGTCGCTGGTGAAGTCTTGCTGTCAGGACAGAATCTGCTGCCGCTGTCAGAAGCTGAGATGGAGAAAATTCGCGGCCGTCGGGTTTCCATGATTTTCCAGGAGCCGCAGAGCTCGCTGAATCCGGTGTTGTCTGTTGGTCAGCAAATCGCGGAAGTACTCAACTGGCACTTCAAGACCGACAAACAGCGTATCTACGAACGTTCGATTGAACTTTTGAAATCAGTTGGGATCCCTGATCCGCATCAGCGTATCAAGGAATATCCGCATCAACTCTCCGGTGGTATGAAACAGCGGGTAATGATTGCCATCGCGCTGGCCGGTGAGCCCGAGTTGTTGATTGCTGACGAGCCAACTACCGCACTGGATGTGACAATTCAGGCGCAGATCCTGGATTTGCTGAAAGATATTCAGCAGAAAACCGGCATGGCTATTATGCTGATTACCCATGATCTCGGTGTTGTGGCTCAGATGGCTGACCATGTCGCTGTCATGTATGCCGGTCAGATTGTCGAGACTGCCAGTCGTCAGCAATTTTTTAACGACACTCAGCATCCCTACACGCGCAAACTGTTTGAAGCCCTGCCCTCTGAACAGAAGCGGGAAGAAAAACTCACGGTCATTAAAGGCAGCGTACCGCCGTTAAATCAGCCTTTTAACTGCTGTCGTTTTGCCGATCGCTGTGATTTCGCCTGGCAGCATTGTGATGATGTTGAGCCGCGCTGGCTGGAATCAGACGGCCATGGCGTTCGCTGTCATTTGTATGATCCTGAAGTCTCCGCGGAGCGGGTTAAACCGGAACTCGCTGTCACCAGCTCACGTTTATCGGAAGTGGTGCCGGCGGATAAAGCTCTGCTGAAGGCAGACCGCCTGAAAGTGCATTTCCCGATTAAGAAAGGCATCCTGCAGCGCGTTGTGGGTCATGTTAAAGCCGTTGATGGCATCAGCCTGGATCTGAGACCGGCAGAAACATTAGCCCTGGTAGGGGAGTCAGGCTGTGGTAAAACCACGGTGGGTAAAGGCATCCTGCAACTGGTTCCGGTCACCGCCGGCGAGGTCAGTTTCAGCGGGAAATCATTAACCCGCATGCATGAACGCGAGCTCAAAGAGGCCCGCTCTGCGATGCAGATTATTTTCCAGGATCCGTTCTCGTCGATGAACCCGCGAATGACCATTACCCAGGTCATTGAAGAGGGCATGCTGACTTCGTCGATCAAAGACCCGGCAGAGCGTGCTAAAAAAGTCGATGAATTACTGGAGCGGGTAGGTTTACGTCCGGATATCAAATATCGTTACCCGCATGAGTTTTCAGGTGGCCAGAGACAGCGGATCTGCATTGCACGGGCGCTGGCGGCAGAACCGGAAGTTATCATCTGTGACGAGCCGACCAGTGCGCTGGATGTCTCGGTACAGGCCCAGATTCTGAATCTGTTGCGCGATATCCAGCACGAGTTTGGCTTGTCCTATCTGTTTATCACCCACAATATCGCAGTGGTTGATTATCTGGCTCACCGTGTGGCGGTCATGTACCTGGGCCGGGTGGTGGAAGAGGGGCTGCGCGATGAAGTATTGAATTCGCCCAAACATCCTTACACTCAGGCTTTATTGTCTGCTGTGCCCAAAATTGACAGCGAAAGCCACCGTGAAACCGTTAAACTGGAAGGGGAATTGCCGTCACCGGCCAACCCACCTAAGGGATGCCACTTCCATCAGCGCTGCCCGCATGTGATGCCTGTCTGCCGGGAAACCTATCCGGACCTGACTGCACTCAGCCGCAGCCACACCGTTAAATGCTATTTGTATGAGGAAAACTATGGATCAACAGACTCAAATTGAACTCGAAGCAGCCGCTTTCCGTCGCCTGCTGGAACATCTGCAGGCCAACACCGATGTTCAGAATATCGATTTGATGAATCTGGCCGGCTTCTGCCGTAACTGCCTATCCAAATGGTACCTGGCTGCAGCGGAAGAAAAAGGTATTGAAATGGATTACGACAAGGCGCGGGAATATGTTTACGGCATGCCTTACAGCGAATGGAAGGATAAGTACCAGACCGGTCCGAAACAATAGGCCTAGAGTGACTCAGAGTCGGGAACTCACCACCGTCTTGATTCTTGTCAGCAAACAGCGATAAGCACTAATGAATTAATTAGCGGTGAGTGACTGCTGACAGGTGCTAGTAGCAAGCTATAGTATGAAAGCAGCAAAGCCTGCGGGTGATATTTCCTAAGAAGTTTCGCTTTTGGAGATGGCCCGCAGTTTCTCTGCCAGCGCCTGCGTATCGGTCTGATGCTGCTCCTGGGGACGCAGGACTGCTACCGTGCTGATAGTCTGCCGAAGCTGTTGTAAGTAATGACGGCAGCAACTGCAATAAACCAGGTGCAGGAATAAACCTACACGTTTACCCAGTGGTAAATCACCATCTAGATAGTTACTGGCTTCTTCAGCGACATCTTTACATTCAAACATCTATTAGCTTTCCCGATACTTCTCAATACTGTGATGCAATGCTGTCCTGGCACGATGCAACAGGACTCTAGCATTAGACGAGGTGATGTCCAGAATGTTACAGATTTCTGTCATCTCCAGGCCTTCTATATCTGCCATGGTCAATACCGCACGCTGATGCGGGGGCAACTTCTGAAACGTGTTCTCGATGACTTGTCTGAGTTGATCGTTTTCCAGCAGGGCATCAGGCGTCTCAATATTCCATGGCAGTACATCATCAATGCGATGTCCCCGCTTATCGAACTTCTCATCTGGCTCGGCCTGCCAGCCGTCATCCAGTGATAACTGCCGACTCTCACGGCGAAGCCGGGTTTTTGCACCGTTACTGGTAATCTGCAGCAGCCAGGTTTTGAGTGAAGCTCGTCCCTCAAACCGGGGCAGGGCCTTGATGGCAGATACCCAGGCTTCCTGAACCACCTCATCAGCAAAAGCGTCACCGATGATGGCTCTGGCAACAGATAACATGATGCTGTGATAGCGGCCGACGACATAATCAAAGGCAGCAGCGTCGCCCTCAATCAGCTTTGCGATCAGCGCCTTTTCGTCCAATTGCTCGTGCTTTGCAACTTTTTCCATTCCGTTTGTAACAATCACAGATCACAAAAGTCTATGGTAGCAGGACTGGCTCAAGCGTGGCCGGTTGTTTTTAGTTTTATAACGAGAGAAGGGTATAACCATGTCTACAAAGAGAACTTCAATTGCAATCGCTGCCAGTGCTGCTATGACTGCAGGTCTGGCTTTATCACCCAGTATCGCCAGCGCGGAGAACCCATTCGCTGCTCAGGAACTGACTAACGGCTACATGCAACTGGCTGAACATCACGCAGAAGAAGGCAAATGTGGTGAAGCCAAATGTGGCAGCGAGATGGACAAAGAGAAAATGGAAGAAGGTAAATGTGGCGCTGACGCAAAAGCTGAAGAAGGTAAATGCGGCGGTGACAAAAAAATGGAAGAAGGTAAATGTGGCGAAGCAAAATGTGGTGGTGATAAATAAGCTTCACACCTGATTCGTAAGGACGGATGGGGGCTCATTGGAGCCCTTATCCTTTCATAGGAAGCAACACAATGTTACTGACAAAACTGGGCTGCAGCCTGAAACAAGGTCTGGATAAAACTCGCAGTGTCGATTTTCTCGCACCACTGCTGTTACGGCTTTATCTGGTACCGGTTTTCTGGGTAGCTGCCAACAACAAATGGAATCCGTTTGATGCTGACAGCTCGCTGGAAAACACGATTAATTGGTTTGCCAACCCTGACTGGGGTTTAGGGCTGCCTTTTCCAGAACTGATGTCTTACCTGGCCTGGGGCGCTGAGTATTTCGGTGCTATTGCTTTGCTGTTGGGGCTTGCTGTGCGATGGATGGCAATCCCCTTAATGGTGACGATGATCGTAGCTGCAGTCACGGTACATTGGCATAACGGCTGGCAAGCAATCCACGACAAGATGAGTGCCTTCCCCTCTGGGAATGTCGATGGTGCGATCGAACGGTTGGATCGGGCACGCGGCATCCTGCAGGAACACGGTAATTATGACTGGCTGACCGAAACTGGCAGTTTTGTGGTACTGAACAACGGCATTGAGTTTGCTGCGACCTACTTTGTCATGCTCTTCACACTATTTTTCATCGGGGCTGGTAAGTATTTGAGTGTGGATTATTGGATTGTCCATCAATGCCGGCAAAACCGAGGTGATTAGATGTTTATTAAACGCAAAAAAACCTGGGACCTGCCTGAGTCAGAAGTGACTGACTACAAGGTCTATAAAAACCGCAGACAGTTTCTGAATACGGCCATCTCCGTCGGACTGGCGTCGGCCTTGCCATCGGTGGGGCTGGCCAAACCTGTTGATGAGCTCAAGGTCTTTGAAACCCTGAAGAAAAGTCAGTACTCCACCGAAGAGGAAAAAACAACTTTTGAGGCGATTACGACCTACAACAATTTTTATGAATTTGGCACCAGTAAAGAAGCACCGTCACTGTATGCCACCGAATTTCCTGATGAATCAGAGCCCTGGCGGGTGGAAATAGACGGGGAGTGCGAGAATCCGGGTGTGTTTGCCTACGATGATCTGGTCAAACCATTCACGATGGAAGAGCGGATTTACCGGATGCGCTGCGTGGAAGGCTGGTCGATGGTGATTCCCTGGATTGGTTTTCCGCTTGGTGAACTGTTGAAACAGGCCAAGCCAACCTCTAAAGCCAAATATGTCGAGTTCACGACTTTGTATGACCCGGAGCAGATGCCCGGTCAGCGGCGTGAAGTACTCGAGTGGCCCTATGTCGAGGGTCTGCGTATCGATGAAGCGATGCATCCTCTGACCATTTTGTCTGTCGGGCTCTACGGTAAAGAACTGCTGGGTCAGAATGGGGCGCCGATCCGCTTGGTGGTGCCCTGGAAATACGGTTTTAAGAGCATCAAATCGATTGTCCGCATTCGTTTTGTCGAGAAAATGCCTTACACCGCCTGGGTTAAAGCCAACTCCAGCGAATACGGTTTTTATTCCAATGTGAATCCGGATGTCGATCATCCACGCTGGAGTCAGCGCAAAGAGCGTCGTATCGGCGAGTTTCTCAAACGCGATACGCTGATGTTTAACGGATATGGTGATGATGTTGCTGAACTCTATTCAGGCATGGACCTCAAGCGCTATTTCTAGCAAAGACAAAAACAGCCTGCTTAAGATCAGTCACCTTAAGGTATTGTTATTTGTGATCTGTCTGGCGCCGTTTTGCTACATGCTGTGGGGCTTTTTCAGCCATCAGCTTGGCGCGAACCCGATTGATACGGTCACCCGTCTGAGCGGACTATGGGCTTTACGCTTTTTGTTAATAACGCTTTGTGTCACCCCCGTGCGCTGGCTGACGGGGCTCAATCAACTGGTCCGCTTCCGTCGGATGCTGGGCCTGTTCGCGTTTTTCTATGCCACAGTGCATATGCTGCTTTATCTGGGGCTGGATCAGTTTTTCGACTGGAGTGAAATCTGGCGGGATATCGTCAAGCGGCCTTTCATCACGGTAGGCTTTATCAACTTTGTGGCCCTGTTGCCGCTGGTCATCACTTCAACCAATAAAATGGTCAAACGCCTTGGCGGCCGCCGCTGGAAGAAACTGCACCGGCTGACTTACTTTGTGGCTGCAGCAGCCTGTGTGCATTTTCTGATGCTGGTTAAAGCCGATATCCGTGAGCCGGTGATTTATATATTTATCCTTAGCGGTTTGCTTGGGATTCGCTTGCTGCACTCAGCCCGCAAGAAACAGTTAGGCCGCCAATAAAATACAGGCTTCAGACGCCAGCTTTCCTGACTGGCAGTTAAAATCTTCTACTGTGCGATAAAGGTTCGTTCTCAATAAAATTAAAGCTTATTGAGAATAGCTTTTGTTTGATAAATATTTGCCTGTAAAGATTTTTCTCAGTAGACACGGGCTTTCAGCCACTGGCAGCAAGGTGTTGTGAAGATGATTTCGGACAAAAACTGTTACAATGTGCCGCTGATACTCATCGCGTAATGATTAAAGAAGGTATTTATGACTGATTTTGTCGATCACGATCCACAGGAAACTCAGGAATGGCTTGATGCACTCGAGTCTGTGATTGAGGCCGGTGGTGATGAAAAAGCGCACTATATCATTGAAAAACTCATTGATATGGCTCGCCGCACCGGCATCAACCTGCCGTATAGCGCCAACACCGCCTACGTCAACACGATTCCGGTCGATCAGCAAGAACGCATCCCTGGCGATCAGGCGATGGAACATAAATTAAGATCGTATATTCGCTGGAATGCGATGGCGATGGTGGTAAAAGCGAATATGAAACCGGGCTCTGTCGGTGGTCATATTGCCAGCTTCTCATCTGCCGCCACCCTGTATGACGTTGGTTTCAATCACTTCTTTAAAGGGGATGATTACGGCAACGGTTCTGATATGGTCTTTTTCCAGGGCCACTCGGCGCCTGGGATTTATGCCCGCTCTTTCCTAGAAGGTCGCCTGACCGAAGAGCAACTGGAAAACTTCCGTTTTGAAGTCGATGGCAAAGGCCTGTCTTCATACCCACACCCCTGGCTGATGCCGGATTACTGGCAGTTCCCGACCGTATCAATGGGTCTGGGCCCGATTCTCGCGATTTACCAGGCGCGCTTCATGAAATACATGCAGCACCGTGAAATCGTAGCCACTGAAGGTCGTCATGTCTGGGCTTACCTGGGTGACGGTGAAATGGATGAGCCGGAATCATTGGGTGCCATCACACTGGCCGGTCGTGAAAAACTCGACAACCTGATTTACGTCGTGAACTGTAACCTGCAGCGTCTGGATGGTCCGGTTCGTGGTAACGGCAAAATCGTTCAGGAACTGGAAGCATTGTTCCGTGGCGCTGGCTGGAATGTCATCAAGGTTCTGTGGGGTAGTGGCTGGGATCAACTGCTGGCCCGTGATACCAAAGGCCTTCTGCTCAAACGTATGGAAGAAGTAGTTGATGGTGAGTACCAGAACTACAAAGCCAAAGACGGTGCTTATGTACGTAAGCATTTCTTTGGTAAGTACCCTGAGCTGCTGGAAATGGTCTCCGATATGACCGATGAGGACATCTGGCACCTGTCTCGTGGTGGCCATGATCCTCGTAAGATCTATGCTGCTTACAAGCGTGCTGTTGAGCATGAGGGACAGCCTACCGTTATTCTCGCGAAAACCGTCAAAGGTTACGGTATGGGCGAAGCAGGTGAGGGTCAGAACACCACTCACCAGCAGAAGAAACTCGAAATCGAGCAGATGAAACGTTTCCGTGATCGTTTCAATATTCCGGTTTCTGATGAAGACATTGATGAAATTCCGTTCATCAAGCTCAAAGACGACAGTCCGGAGAAGAAATATCTTTTGGAACGTCGTGAAGAGCTGGGTGGTTTCCTGCCTAAGCGTAATCACAACGCGCCGGCACTGGAAATTCCAGAGCTGAAAACGTTTGACGCCGTACTGAAATCCAGTGGTGATCGCGAACTGTCGACCACCATGGCTTTTGTCCGTGTCCTCACCGCCCTAATTCGCGACAAGAAAATTGGCAAGAACATCGTGCCTATCGTGCCGGATGAGGCCCGTACCTTCGGTATGGAAGGCCTGTTCCGCTCGATTGGTATCTATTCTTCATCCGGTCAGCGTTATGAGCCGGAAGATTCCGGTAAGGTCATGTGGTACCGCGAAGATACCAAAGGCCAGATCCTGGAAGAGGGTATCAACGAAGCTGGTTCCATGGCCGAGTGGGTGTCTGCGGCGACTGCCTATGCCAGCTACGGCGTGAATATGGTGCCGTTCTATATTTATTACTCCATGTTCGGTTACCAGCGGGTCGGTGACCTGTGGTGGCTGGCCGGTGATATGCAGGCCAAAGGCTTCCTGATTGGCGGTACTGCCGGTCGTACTACACTGAATGGTGAAGGTCTGCAGCATCAGGATGGTCATAACCTGTTAATGGCAAATGCGATTCCGAACTGCGTGAGCTACGACCCGACTTATGCTTACGAAATGGCCGTGATTGTTCATAACGGTATGAAACGTATGTATGAGAAGCAGGAAAATGTTTTCTATTACATCACCGCGATGAATGAAAACTACCAGCATCCTGAAATGCCAAAAGGTGCCGAGGAAGGCATCATCAAAGGCATGTACAAGCTGAGAACAGGTGGTAAGCACAAGCTGAAAGCTCAACTGCTGGGCAGCGGTACTATCCTGCGTGAAGTTGAAGCCGCTGCAGAGTTGCTGGAGAAAGACTGGAAAGTGGCTGCCACTGTCTGGAGCGCGACCAGCATCAATGAACTGACCCGTGACGGTCAGGAAGTTGATCGTTACAACCGCCTGCATCCCGGTGCTGAAAAGAAACGCAGTTATGTGTCTGAATGTCTGGATGACGAGCCGGGTGTCGTGGTTGCTGCAACGGACTATATCCGTATCTATGCCGAGCAGATTCGTCCATGGGTTAAAGCACCGTTTACTGTGCTGGGTACTGATGGCTTTGGCCGCAGTGATACCCGTGAGAAACTGCGTAGTTTCTTTGAAGTCGACCGCTACCACGTTGTCGTGGCTACCTTGAGTACGCTGGCAGATCAGGGCGAAATCAAGCCTGAAGTTGTCGCTGATGCGATCAAGAAGTACGACATCAATGCGGAAGCAGTGAACCCGGTTAAGGCATAAACAATGGCAGATTTGATTGAAATTAAAGTACCCGACATTGGTGACTTCGAAGACGTTGAAATCATTGAAGTGCTGGTTGCCGAGGGCGACAGCATTGATGAAAACCAGGAAGTCATCACGGTAGAGTCTGATAAGGCGATGATGGAAATCCCGGCCGATAAGGGCGGGGTGATCAAGGAAATGAAAGTCTCCGTTGGTGACAGAGTCAGCGAAGGCACGGTGATTGCGCTGGTTGAAGCAGCCGATGGCGCTACTGAAGACAAGCAGGAAGAAAAGCCTGCCGAAGCGCCCAAGGCGGAAGAGAAACCCGCTGAGCCAGAACAAGCTGAGGCGCCCAAGCAGGAACAGGCACCGGCGCCGACAACGGCTGAAGCCGGCAGTATCTCTCAGGAGCCGCAATTAAAGGACCCGATTCCTTATGCGCCTGACAACAAGTCCGGTATTCGCCACTCGCATGCTTCACCATCGGTACGTCGCTTTGCACGGGAACTGGGGGTCGTTCTCACTTCAGTGACTGGTACCGGTCCTAAAGGCCGTATCACCAAAGAAGACGTTCAGGGCTATGTTAAGAAGGCACTGACTCAACCGGCTCAGGCACCTGCTCAGGGTGGCAGTGCCATTCCACCGGTACCGACCGTGAACTTTGAACAGTTTGGCGATATTGAAAGCCAGGACCTGTCACGTATTAAGAAGATTTCCGGCAAGCATTTGCATGCCTGCTGGCTCAATATTCCGCATGTGACTCAGTTTGATGAAGCTGATATCACTGAACTGGAAGAATTCCGTCAGGAAAACAAACAGATGGCGAAGGATCGTGGCGTTAACCTGACACCACTCGTCTTCATTATGAAAGCTGTGGTCGCCTGTTTGAAAGCCTATCCGGAATTCAATGCCTCTCTGAGTGAGGACAAAGAAAGCCTGATTCTGAAGGTGTACTACAACATCGGCGTGGCGGTGGATACACCCAATGGCCTGATGGTGCCTGTGATCAAGGATGTTGATAAGAAAGGTTTCCTGGAACTGGCCGGTGAACTGGGTGAAATCAGCCAGCGTGCGCGTGAAGGCGCATTGAGCGCGAAAGACATGCAGGGCGGTACTTTCTCAATTTCCAGCCTCGGCGGTATTGGCGGTCAATTCTTTACGCCAATCGTGAATGCACCTGAAGTCGCGATTCTGGGCGTCAGCCGTCACAGTATGAAACCGGTCTGGAACGGTAAAGAGTTTGAGCCGCGTCTGATGCTGCCATTATCCATCTCCTACGATCACCGTGTGATTGACGGCGCCGCCGGTGCCCGCTTCACTGTGATGTTGAGCCAGATGTTGTCAGATATCAGGAAGGTATTACTATGAGTGTGATCGAGGTTAAAGTCCCCGATATCGGCGATTTCGACGCCGTTGAAATCATTGAAGTGCTGGTCAGTGAAGGTGAAGAGATCAGCGAGAATCAGGACATCATCACCCTGGAATCTGACAAAGCTGCGATGGAAATTCCCTCCACGGCAAGCGGTAAAGTCGCCAGCCTGAAAGTCAGCGTCGGTGACAAAGTCAGTGAAGGTGATGTGATTCTGACCCTGGAAGTGGCCGAGGCAGAACAGCCTGCTGAAGAAAAAGCTGAAGCCAGACAGGAAAGCCAGGCCGAAACCAAAACAGAAGCCAAACCGGCACCCAAACCGGCTGCAGCGCCAGCAGGTGATGCTGATATGCACGCGGAAGTGCTGGTACTGGGCTCCGGCCCTGGTGGTTACACCGCGGCGTTCCGTGCTGCTGATCTGGGTAAAAACGTGGTGATGGTTGAGCGCCATCAGCGGATTGGTGGTGTCTGCCTCAATGTTGGCTGTATTCCGTCCAAAGCCCTGTTGCATACCGCACAGATCATCAATGAAGCGGATGAGATGGGCGGCCATGGCATTAAATTCGGTAAGCCTGAAATTAATCTGAAAGAACTGGCCGGCTGGAAGGACAGTGTGGTCAAACAGCTGACCGGCGGTCTGCAGGGCCTGGCCAAGCAACGTAAAGTCAGCATCGTTCATGGTGAAGGCAGCTTCACCAGCACCAATACGCTACAGGTGCAAGGCGAAGACGGCACCAAGACGATCTCATTTGATAACTGCATCATTGCAGCTGGTTCCCGTGTCACCAAGATCCCGGTTTTCCCGCATGATGACCCACGCATGATGGATTCCACCGATGCGCTGGAACTGGAAGATGTACCGGAGCGACTGCTGGTTATCGGTGGTGGCATTATCGGTATGGAAATGGCCACTGTTTATGACGCACTGGGTTCTAAAATTACCGTTGTCGAAATGCAGGACAGCCTGATTCCGGGTGCTGACAAAGATATCGTCAAACCGTTGCTTAAACGGGTGCAGGATAAGTATGAAAATATTTACCTCAGCACCAAAGTGGCGAGCATTGAGCCGCAGAAAAAAGGCTTGAAGGTCAAATTCGAGGGCAAAGATGTGCCAGAGGAAGATACCTTCGACAAGATCCTGGTTGCCGTGGGTCGTACCCCTAATGGCAAGCTGATCAATGCTGAAGCTGCTGGTGTATCTGTCGATGACTGGGGCTTTATCGCCACCGACGCTCAGATGCGAACCAATGTGCCACATATCTTTGCTATCGGTGATATCGTCGGCCAGCCGATGCTGGCACATAAAGCCACGCATGAAGGTAAAGTCGCTGCCGAAGTGATAGTGGGTCAGAAATCCGTGTTTGAACCGATGACCATCCCGTCAGTGGCTTATACTGATCCGGAAGTGGCCTGGATGGGCATCAGCGAAGACGAAGCCAAGAAACAGGGTATCGATTACGTCAAAGGCGCCTTCCCTTGGGCTGCCAGCGGTCGTAGCCTGAGTCTGGGGCGTGATGAAGGTCTGACCAAAGCCCTGTTCGAAAAAGAGACAGGTCGTTTGCTGGGCGCCGGTATCGTGGGGCCGAATGCCGGTGAATTGATTGCAGAAGCCACCCTGGCGCTGGAAATGGGCGCTGATGCTGAAGATATGGGTCTCACCATCCATCCGCATCCGACCCTGTCGGAAACGCTGTGTTTCGCTGCTGAAATGGCAGAGGGCAGCATTACCGATTTGATGCCGCCACGTAAAACCCTGCATTCCAAGTAATGCTGGATTCACCTGGCAGGTGCCAGACTAAATGAAATCAGGGCATGCCTTCTGCATACGCAAGCATGCCCTTTTTTTCGTGATATTCTCCCGTATTCATGGCCGTCAAAAAGCAACACACTCACACACTGAAACCGCCGCTTAAATGGGCCGGTGGCAAACGCTGGTTAATTCAGCACCTCCAGTATTACTGGCGTCAGCATAAAGAGAAGCGACTGGTTGAACCCTTTTGCGGTGGACTGTCCGTGGCGCTGGGTCTGAATCCCAAGCATGCATTGCTCAATGACCTCAATCCGGCCTTGATTAACTTTTACCAGCATCTCAAGCAGGGACTGGTGATTGATATTGAGATGGTGAATAACGAGCAGGTCTATTACAAAAGCCGCGATACCTTTAACCGTCTCAATGGCGATCCGGCCTCAAAACTGATGGCCGCGCAGTTGTTTTATTACCTGAACCGCACCGGGTATAACGGCCTGTGCCGCTTCAATAAGAAGGGCGGCTATAACGTCCCATTCGGCCGCTATAAGACCATTAACTACCAGGATGATTTCAGCCTCTATCAGCCGGTGTTGTCGCAATGGCAGTTCAGTAATGTCGATTTTGAGCAGTTGGATGTGGCTGATGATGATTTTATCTATGCCGATCCGCCTTATGACACGCCATTCCATCAATACTCACAGCAGGGTTTTGACTGGGATGACCAGGAAAGGCTGGCAGAGTGGCTCAGTCGTCACCCCGGCCCGGTCGTACTGTCTAACCAGGCGACCGAGCGGATACAGAACTTATATCGTAAGCTCGGTTTCAGGCTGCGCTTTCTCGATGCGCCCAGGCTCATCAGTTGCAAAGGCAATGAGCGCCAGGCGGTGAAAGAAGTGCTTGCGCTGAGGGGACTTTGATACAATAGCGCCTCATCTTTAATTCAAGAAACGCGCCGGTCGACCGTTAACTGTGGATACAGGAACAGCGTCGCCGGGCCTCAATTTACAGGAATGATTTTTGCCCATGTCTAAGATTAATAAAGTCGTGTTGGCCTATTCAGGGGGCCTTGATACTTCAGTTATTTTGAAATGGCTGCAGGATAAATATGACGCCGAGGTAGTAACCTTTACTGCCGATCTGGGACAAGGTGAAGAAGTCGAACCGGCCCGTGCCAAGGCAAAATCACTGGGTATCAAAGAAATCTTCATTGAAGATCTGCGTGAAGAATTCGCCCGCGACTATGTCTTTCCGATGTTCCGTGCCAATGCCATCTATGAAGGTGAGTACCTGCTGGGGACCTCCATTGCCCGTCCGCTGATTGCCAAACGTCTGGTGGAAATCGCCAATGAGACTGGTGCTGAAGCCGTGTCACATGGCGCCACCGGTAAAGGTAATGACCAGGTGCGTTTCGAACTGGGCGCTTATGCCTTGAATCCCGGAATCAAAGTCATTGCGCCGTGGCGTGAATGGGACCTCCTGTCGCGTCAGAAACTGCTGGATTATGCAGAACAGCATGGCATTCCGGTGGAAATGAAACAGGGCAAGAAATCACCTTATTCGATGGACGCCAACCTGCTGCATATCTCCTATGAGGGCGGTATTCTTGAAGACCCGTGGGCTGAAGCAGAAGAATCCATGTGGCGCTGGTCCGTCTCACCCGAAAATGCACCGGATGAGCCGACCTATCTGGAGCTGACCTATGAGCAGGGCGATATCGTCGCGATAAATGGTGAACGGATGACCCCGGCTACCGTCATGAGCTATCTGAATAAAGTCGCCGGTGACAATGGTATTGGTCGTCTGGATATCGTCGAAAACCGTTATGTCGGTATGAAGTCCCGTGGTTGTTATGAAACGCCGGCCGGTACTGTCATGTTGAAAGCCCACCGTGCGATTGAATCGCTGACACTGGACCGTGAAGTCGCTCATCTGAAAGATGAGCTGATGCCACGTTATGCCCAGATGATCTACAACGGTTACTGGTGGGCACCGGAACGTGTGATGATGCAGTCTATGATTGATGAGTCACAGAAAACAGTTAACGGTGTTGTTAGAGTGAAACTGTACAAAGGTAATGTGATTGTGGTTGGCCGTGCGTCTGAAACTGACAGCCTGTTCGACGAATCAATTGCGACCTTTGAAGATGATGCCGGTGCCTATGATCAGAAAGATGCGGAAGGCTTCATTAAACTGAATGCACTGCGTCTGAAAATCGCCGGTAATAAGAAACGTTAAGTTAGGGTTGAGGTAAGACTGGATGGACTACAGCGAATTATCAGATAAAGCCGCCGAATATATGCGCTTGGCATTGCCGCTAATGCGTAAGCACGGCGTGCCGATGACACCTGATAATTACGCTGTCTGGTATGAGCATGTCTCTGGTGCCAATGCCAAGTTGTCCGAGCAAATCCAGTCTATGCTGGCGGTAAACCCCTTGCTCACTCAGGCGCAATGCAAGGCACTGCATGATCAGTTTTTCAACCTGGAAAAAGATCGTCAGGAAGTCATTGAATTGCGCCTGGAGCTGGCCCGTCTGTTGCGTGAAGTGGTGAACTTTGTCTGCAGCAGTGTGGCGCATAATGACAAGGTCAATCAGCATCTCAACACGCTGATGGGTAAGGTCAACCGGGATATGACGCCGCAGCAGATCCACGAGATCGTGGATGAAATCCTTAATGAAACCCGGATGGCCATCAATAACGGTGAACTGCTTACTGAGCGGCTCAATACTGCCATGGTTGAAGTCAACAAGCTCAAGAAAGAGCTGGAAGTCACCAAGCGTGAGGCCAAGACCGATACATTAACCGGGCTCGCCAATCGCAAAGCCTTTGATGACTTGGTGACTAAAGTCACAGAAGATGCTGATGGCAGTGGACTCGATGTCTGTCTGCTGTTCTGTGATCTTGATAATTTCAAGGATATCAATGATCAGCATGGTCATCTGGTTGGGGACCAGGTCCTCAAAGTTGTTGCCAACTCATTGAAAGATAGCGTTAAAGGCCGTGATCTGGTGGCGCGCTATGGTGGAGAAGAGTTCTCGATTATTCTGCTCAATACCAGCCTGCAGAATGCCAAAACAGTGGCAGATAATATCCGTCAGGAAGTTGCATCCAAGCGCATCCAGCGTAAAGATACCCAAGAATCGCTGGGTCAGATAACGGTGTCTTTTGGCGTTGCTCGCTATGTGCCCACTGAGGGCGTTGAGAGCTTTATGCAGCGCGCCGATCGTGCCTTGTATATGTCCAAGCGGAAAGGGCGCAACTGCGTCTCAGAAGCGCCCCCGCCGATTATCTAGGCTTTATTTCCCTTACCAGGGAAAACATCAGTAAACAGCACTTCTTCCAGCGGCAACTGACCCGCGCGCGGCTTGGCATCCTGAATTTTCTTACCAATGGTGATCATCATCACGATGATATGATCATGAGGTAGATTGATGATGCGGGCGACTTTATCGAAATCGAAACCATCCATCGGGCAGCTGTCATAGCCCATTTCCCTTGCCATCAGCATGACGCTGGTCGCAGCGATGCCGGCAGAGCGGATACATTCGTCACGCATGCCCTGATGATGGTTGGTGTAGTAATTTTCAATGGCCGGCAGCATGAAGTCCTGCACTTCCTTGGGCGCATTGCGCCAGTAGCGCTGCGGGTCCTTTTCCCAGGCATTCAAATCGGCGCAGAGCACCAGCAGCATGGAAGCATCTGTTACCTGTGACTGGCCCCAGCTGGCAATTTTAATCTGCTCACGCTTGTCCTTGTCGACCACATTGACGAAACGCCAGTGCTGCAGGTTGAAGGCAGTAGGCGAGAGGATCGCATGCTCCATCAGTTCCTGAACTTCAGCATCCGTCATTTCATGTTCAGGGTCATAATGTTTCACAGACCGTCGACTGACGATCGCTTCTTTCACATTCATATTGGCTCTTGCTTAATTGGATAATTCGATTTTCAGATACAAAATTTGATTCTGTTCAGCGTGACTGCGATAGCGGGTGAAACCATCACGATGACGCTCCGCATTTTCAGTGATACGGCCGATTTCAAGCCATTCACCGGTCTTGCCCACCACGGTGGTAATGACTTCACTACTGCGGATATCGCCATTAACGCGCGACAGCTTACTGAAGAAAGGATGTATTTCAACCCTGACCTGACCGTCGGGCAGGAGTGTGGGAACTGCCTGGAAACCGTTGCTGGTGCTGATATAGCGGGTTTCATTGGCGACAGCGACACCACGAGGACCGATAAACACCAGCTGTTGCTGTTGAGGAATATCTTCACCCAGTGAAATCGAGACTGGCTGACCGTTGACAGTTCGCGCCCGGTATTGCTGATCCCGGTCATCTCGGCTCCGGGTCGACCAGCGATTAATGCCGACCGAGGCGTTAATATCCTCTCCGGCTTTAATCTCAACCTGACTACGAGAACCACGCTGACGAGACAAATCTTCGCTACTGCGTGTCACGGTCACAATCAGGCTCTGTTGCGGCTTATCCAGTTTTTCGAGGATCTGCTGCACATTCGCCAGTGTGGCCCGGTCTGACTTCAGAATCAGCATATTGTCATAAGCGCGAATCGTGGCATTCTGTGGCAGAAAAGCCTCCACTTGAGGCAGCACCTCTGATGCCAGCCGATGTTTCAGCTTGATAGTGTGAATCTGAGCCTCGGCGAAGACCGATATAGAAACAAGTAGCGTGAACAGGAACAGGCAGACTCTCATAGATTCAGCCGCCTTGTATTGATATCCGGCTTGCTCTGATTCCAGATTTCCTCAAACGCCTTCTGCATTTCCTTGACTGCAGCCGGGGCATTCATTTCTGCACGGCCCTGATAACGTTCAGCCAACGGGCAAAACAGATAGGCCCGACCATCGATCAGCATGTATTGCTGCCGCAAGTCATGATGTTTATTGGAGGCGATATGGATGCTAATGGAACTAGTCAATTTCTGCGCCAGTGGCAGTAGACGGTGACTATTGACCACATTTTTCTGTGTATCCAGCACCACGATGCGAATGCGGGTACGAGGACTGCGGCGGGCAAACTCACTCAGCGCTTCGGCGGCCGACTCATTATCAAACAACACCGGATCAATCAGCGGCCCGAAAAAGCAAATCTCATGTCGGGCCTGGTTGATCAGCTCTAAAGCAAGTTTCTCAGCCTGATCCCGACTGTCGAAACGCAACAGTGTGTCATTCTCAGCAGTCGGGATATGTTCAGTCATAGTTAACCGTTTTTGGCTTGTTCCGCAGCATTTCCGAGATAGCTGGCCGGTGTCATGGCCTTGAGGCTGGCTTTGGCTTCTTCCGGTAATTCCAGACCATCAATGAAATCCTGCATGATCTCTCTGTTAACACGTTGACCACGAGTCAGCTCTTTGAGTTTCTCGTAGGGGTTTTCAATACCGTAGCGGCGCATCACGGTCTGAATCGGTTCAGCCAGCAGCTCCCAGTTGGCATCCAGATCCGCAGCCATGACTTCCGGCGCCGGTTCCAGCTTGCCAATGCCTTTCAGTGCCGAGCTGTAAGAGAGCAGGGAGTGGGCAAAACCAACCCCCAGGTTACGCAGGACCGTGGAATCAGTCAGGTCACGCTGCCAGCGTGAAATCGGCAGTTTCAATGCCAGATGATCAAACACGGCATTGGCGATACCGAGGTTGCCTTCCGCATTCTCAAAGTCAATCGGATTAACCTTATGCGGCATGGTCGAGGAACCGATTTCGCCTTTGACGGTTTTCTGTTTGAAATAACCAATAGAGATGTAACTCCAGACATCTCGGCAGAAGTCGATGAGCACCGTATTAAAACGAATCATTGCCTGGAACAGTTCCGCCATGTAGTCATGCGGTTCGATCTGTGTGGTGTATTGGTTCCAGCGCAGACCCAGACCAGTCACAAAGGCGTGAGCCATCATCGGCCAGTCCACTTCGGGGTAGGCGGCATAGTGGGCATTGTAGTTACCCACCGCACCATTCATCTTGCCGTAGAGCAGCACGGCAGCAACATGGGTACGTTGCAGTTCCAGACGCTGAACCACATTGGCGAGTTCTTTACCCAGCGTGGTGGGAGAAGCCGGTTGGCCATGCGTGCGAGACATCATTGGCGTGTCGACATGTTGCTGCGCCAGTTTACGAATGGCGGCAATGATATTATCCATTTCCGGCAGAATGACCTGTTCACGGGCATTTTTCAGCATGATGCCGTAAGCGGTGTTATTGATGTCTTCCGAGGTGCAGGCAAAGTGTACAAATTCGCTAACCGCGTTCAGTTCTGCATTGGCTTTGAATTTTTTCTTGATGAAGTATTCAACCGCTTTCACATCATGATTAGTGGTGCGTTCGATGTCTTTGATTTCTTGCGCATCTTCCACCGAGAAGCTGGCAATCATGTCATTGAGAAAGGATTCCGCCTCGCTGCTCAGTTTGGGGACTTCTTTAATCTCGGCATTGTTACCAAGCAGGTGCAGCCAGCGCAGTTCGACTTCGACGCGGGCACGCAATAAACCATATTCACTAAAAAACGGGCGCAGGGCTTCGGTTTTGGAAGCATAACGACCATCAACCGGCGAAATCGCGGTTAAAGCGGTTAAATCCATGAATACTCCGATGAAACTGTGTTAATTGGATTAGTTAGAAAAGTGAGCGAAATTATATCAGAGTTCGCGGTCTCCAGATGCTTTCAGGTAAAATGCCTGCATCTGAATTTGGAAACTTTTGGGGTGACTATCTGTGCTGACTGAATATCAATCACATGTTGAAGAACGTGCCCAGCAAGGGCTGCCACCATTACCACTTGATGCAGAACAGGTTTCTACCCTGGTCGAAGCACTCAAAGCCGGTGATGAAAACAGCGAAACCTTGCTGGATCTGCTGATCCACCGAGTCCCACCCGGTGTCGATCAGTCGGCCTATGTCAAAGCCGGTTTTCTAACCGACATTGCCAAAGGCAACACGCAATGCGATTTGATAACGCCGGTCCGTGCTACCGAACTGCTGGGTACCATGATGGGGGGCTACAACGTTCAGTCTCTGATTGAGCTGTTGGACATCGAGGAAACTGCGCCGGCCGCTGAAAAAGCGCTGTGCAAAACCCTGATGGTATACGACGCTTACCACGACGTGGTGGAGAAAGCCGAAACCAATGAGTATGCCAAGCGTGTGCTGCAATCCTGGGCTGAAGCCGAGTGGTTCACCTCACGGCCCAAGCTGGAAGATAAAATCACCCTGACCGTATTTAAAGTACCGGGTGAGACCAATACTGATGATTTATCGCCGGCGACAGAAGCCTGGAGCCGTCCGGATATTCCGTTGCACGCCAAGGCCATGTTGCAGAGCAAAATGGATGATCCGATTGCTGCCATTGAAAAGCTGAAAGAAAAAGGCTATCCGCTCGCTTTCGTTGGTGATGTGGTCGGTACCGGTTCCTCGCGTAAATCCGCGATCAACTCTGTGCTCTGGCATATGGGTCATGATGTGCCCTACGTGCCTAACAAGCGTCAGGGCGGGGTGATTCTGGGGAATAACATAGCGCCGATTTTCTTTAATACGGCTGAAGATTCCGGTGCTATGCCCATCGAATGCGATGTGCAGCATATGGAAAGCGGTGATGTCATTACCATCTATCCCTATGAAGGCAAAATCGTCAACGAGGCGGGTGAGACCATCAGTGAATTCACCATGCGGCCGACCACACTGGCGGATGAAGTCCGTGCCGGTGGTCGTATTCCGCTGATTATTGGCCGTGGTCTGACGGATAAGGCCCGTGAAACACTGGGTATGGCACCCTCAGATGTGTTTGTTCGTCCGGTTGATCCTGTCGACACTGGTAAAGGTTTCACCCTGGCGCAGAAAATGGTCGGCCGTGCCTGTGGCGTCGATGGTGTTCGCCCCAATACCTACTGCGAGCCGAAAGTGACCACAGTGGGTTCCCAGGACACTACCGGGGCGATGACCCGTGATGAACTGAAAGAACTTTCCTGTCTGGGTTTCTCAGCCGACCTGGTGATGCAGTCCTTCTGTCATACCGCCGCCTATCCGAAACCGGTCGATATCAAGCTACAGCACGAACTGCCGGACTTTATCAGTACCCGCGGTGGGGTTTCACTGCGTCCAGGTGACGGCATTATTCACTCCTGGCTCAACCGGATGATTCTGCCTGATACAGTCGGTACCGGCGGTGACTCACATACCCGTTTCCCGATTGGCATCAGCTTCCCGGCCGGTTCCGGTCTGGTGGCCTTCGGTGCCGCACTGGGTGTTATGCCGCTGGATATGCCGGAATCGGTTCTGGTTCGCTTCAAAGGTGAAATGCAGCCCGGTATCACCCTGCGAGACCTGGTTAATGCGATTCCTTATGCCGCGATTCAGCAGGGTCTGCTGACTGTAGAGAAGAAAGGTAAGAAAAATATCTTCAACGGCCGCGTACTGGAAATCGAAGGTCTGCCGGATCTGAAAGTCGAGCAGGCGTTCGAACTGTCTGATGCCTCAGCAGAACGCAGTGCCAATGGCTGTACCGTACGCCTCAACCAGGAGCCGATTATCGAGTTCCTCAAGTCCAACATCTCGCTGATGGAATGGATGATTGCAGAAGGTTATCAGGATGCCCGCACCCTGCAACGCCGCATTGATTCGATGAAAGAGTGGCTGGCTAATCCGGAACTGCTGGAGCCGGATGCAGACGCTGAATATGCTGCGGTGATTGATATTGACCTCAATGAAATCACTGAGCCGCTGCTGGCGTGTCCGAATGACCCGGACGATATCAAGCCGCTGTCGGAAGTGCAGGGTGATAACGTCGATGAGGTCTTTATCGGTTCCTGTATGACCAACATCGGTCATTACCGTGCTGCCAGCAAGGTGCTGGAAAACATGAAAAGCCTGCCGGTCAAGCTGTGGATAGCACCGCCGACCAAGATGGACAAACATCAACTGACCGAGGAAGGCGTTTACAGCACCTTCGGCCGTGTCGGCGCCCGAACAGAAACACCGGGTTGTTCGCTGTGCATGGGTAATCAGGCGCGGGTAGCCGATGGTGCGACTGTGGTCTCCACTTCGACCCGTAACTTCCCCAATCGTCTGGGTAACAATGCCAATGTTTATCTGGCCTCGGCCGAGCTCTCAGCTGTGGTTGCCAGCCTGGGTAAAATCCCGACGGTAGCGGAGTATCTGGAAGCGGTGGCCGGCATTAAACCGATGGCTGCGGAAATTTACCGCTATCTGAACTTCAACGAGCTGGATGAGTATCGCCAGGCAGCGAGCTAGGCCCGGCTCATGAGCTGAGAAAAGGCTGTTTTCCTGATGGGAAACAGCCTTTTTTGTGATGAACGAAAGCATTCAAATCATCCCTCCCCTGAATCTGGCACTGGCCTTCCTGCCGGTGTTGCTGGTTATCGGCATTATGTGGCGCTGGTCGCTGCAGGCGGGTAATGCGGCATATGCCATCCTCAGAATGCTGATTCAACTGTTGCTGGTCGGCTATATCCTGACCACCATCTTTGCGGCTGAACAGGCCTGGATTGTGATGTCGGTCATGCTGGTGATGGTGATGGCGGCAAGCTGGATTGCGTTGGGCACAGTTAAGCCACGCCGCATCGCATTGTTTAAATATGCGTTTATCAGCATTGCTCTGGGCGGCGGTGTGATTCTGTGGCTGATTACCCAGCTTGTTATCAGTCTCGAGCCCTGGTTTGAGCCGCGTTATATGATTCCTCTGGCGGGGATGATTTTCGCCAATTCGATGAACAGTGTCAGCCTGGCGGCAGAGCGACTAACTGCAGAACTCTCGCGCCAGCTGGCTTTCAACCAGGCACGCAATGAAGCGTTTCAGGCGGCCTTTATTCCCACTATCAACAGTATGCTGGCAGTCGGGCTGGTGTCATTGCCGGGCATGATGACCGGTCAGATTTTATCCGGCGTATCACCGATTATTGCTGCGCACTATCAGATCGTGGTTATGTGCATGATTTTCGCTTCAGCCGGCCTGTCGACAGCCTTGTTTTTGCAGCTCAGCAGAAAACAGTTTCTTCAACTGGTGGCGTAAAGCGCCTGGGCTGCTTCCAGAATCTTGTTGCTCTGGAACAGAAACTGCCAGCGGCGGCCGCCTTTCTGACGCCATAACACCGCGGCGCGGATACCACTCAGCAGGAGGGCGCGGACTTTATTGACGTTATCCGGCTGTTGCAGATAATTCGGGTCGCCATACACCTGGATCTGAGGTTTAACCTGGCTGAGCGTGCGATGATAAATGTCAGCAAAACGGGCAATCACCTGCGGTGCCATAATCTCACCGAAATACTCAATCTGCTGCGGTACCTGTTCCAGTTCCAGGCTGATGGTATCCATCATTTTGGGATTCTTGGCCAGCTGCCGTTCCAGATGCAGCAAACTGATGACGTAGCGCAGCAAGGCGACATCTTTCTGTTCTTTCTTTTTCGACAACTGCTGGTTCAGCTCGCGCAGACCGGGGCGCAGGTTGCCAATGCCACCAAATACGGCTTCTGTGGACGGTGCATCCTCAACCAGCAGGCTCTGTAGCAGGGTTTCGATATCGGTCGCACTGGCCTGGCCGCTCTCGGCGATATGCTGGACCAGCATCGCTGACTGCACGACTGCAGCGAGCGCGATGGTTCTGTCACGCTGACGGTCAGACAGGCTCATGGGTGTACTCCGGGCGCATCGGTAGAGACAATGATGCCACCGCCGAGGCAGTCATCACCCTGATAGAACACCACGGACTGACCGGGTGTCACCGCTCGCTGTTTATCATCAAACTCGACCTGAATCAGACCGTTTTTATCCTGGCTAATAGTGCAGGGCTGATCAGGCTGGCGGTAACGGGTCTTCGCAGCAGCGCGGCAGGGAAATGTGGGAGCTTCACCCATTACCCAGGATAACTGCTCAGCTTTCAGACTCTGACTCCAGAGCCAGGGGTGATCCCCCTGCACGACATACAGCGTACGACTCTCCATATCTTTACCGGCGACAAACCAGGGCTCGCCTGTGCTGTTTTTGCGACCGCCAATGCCGAGACCCTGACGTTGTCCCAGGGTGTAGTACATCAATCCGGCATGTTCACCGATATATTCGCCTTCCGGCGTGCGCATATCGCCCGGCTGAGCAGGGATGTAGCGGCTGAGAAACTCCCGAAACTGGCGTTCACCGATGAAGCAAATGCCTGTGCTGTCTTTTTTGTCGTGATTGATAAAACCGGCTTTTTCAGCAATATCACGCACTTCGGTTTTAGGTAGCTCGCCCAGCGGGAACAGGGTGCGAGACAACTGCGCTTGACCCAGTGTATAAAGAAAATAACTCTGGTCTTTTTTATTGTCCTTGCCCTTGAGCAAATGAAATTTACCGTCCCGCTCCTGCACGCGGGCATAATGGCCGGTCGCAATCAGCACACCACCCAGTTCCATCGCATGGTCAAGGAAAGCTTTGAACTTGATTTCACGGTTGCAGAGGATGTCAGGGTTAGGCGTGCGGCCCGCACGATACTCATCGAGAAAATGCTTGAATACATAATCCCAGTATTCCATCGCAAAATTGGCTTCATGAAAGTCGATACCGACGGTGTCGGCGACTGAGATCGCATCTTTGCGGTCTTCCTCAATGGTGCATTCACTCTCATCGGCAAAGTCGACCCAGTTTTTCATAAACAGGCCTTCAACTTTGTCGTGCTGCTGTTTAAGCAGCAGGGCTGCGACTGAAGAATCAACACCGCCGGAGAGACCGACGACTACTTTTTTCTGTTCTGCCATAGTCAGTTACGTAATAAATCCAGTGAATAGCGATGACCGGCCAGGTAATCCTCAAAGCATTGCAAAACCAGCGGGCTGCGATGTTGTGCCTGTCTGGCCTTTATTTCATCCAGCGTCAGCCACAAAGCCCGGTGAATATCGCCATCAAGCGCCTGTTCCGGATCATGTTGTGTCACCCGGCCTGAAAAACAATAGCGGATATAGGTTTCTTTTTTGACCGGATGCACCCAGCGGTAGATGCCAACCAGTGACTCCGGCTCAAACTGCCAGGCGGTTTCTTCCTGGGTTTCGCGGATCACGGCTTCAATCAGGCTTTCGTCTGGCTCGAGATGGCCGGCGGGCTGGTTGAGCGTCATTTTGCCGTTGATTTCTTCTTCGACCAGCAGAAACTGGTCGTTGCGTTCGACGACGGCGGCGACGGTGGTTCTTGGTTTCCAAATCATCGCGCCATTTTATCACGTCTGCTTCTTCCAACGCTCGCCATTGTCCCGGTTGCAGACCACTCAGCTGCCATGGACCGATCGCAGCGCGGATGAGTCTGAGTGTTGGATGACCGACAGCTGCGGTCATCCTGCGGACCTGTCGATTTCGACCCTCACGAATGGTCAGAGATAGCCACTGGGTCGGGATCTGCTTGCGTTCTCTGATAGGCGGATTGCGCGGCCAGATAGTCGGTTCTTCAATGAGATTGACTTCAGCAGGCAGGGTCGGACCATCTTTCAGCTTTACGCCTTCCCGCAGCTGCTGCAGGGCGGCTTCATCAGGAATATGTTCGACCTGAACCCAATAGGTTTTTGAGAGCTTGAACAGTGGATTGGCAATCAGTTGTTGCAGCGGCCCGTCATCGGTAAGCAGCAATAAACCTTCACTGTCCCGGTCCAGTCGGCCTGCAGGGTAAACACCGGCCACATTGATATAGTCTTTCAGTGTGTGCCGACCCTCACTGTCGGTAAACTGGGTCAGCACATCAAATGGCTTGTTAAACAGTAGCAGTCGGCTCATATTAGTGGTTGGCAGGTATTAGTGTTAGAATGCTCGGTTTTTACGCATAGCAACAGGCTTGAACTGGTGTTTGAGTATAACAGCCTTGCCGATTGGGGCAGTGTCGCTCCGGCCCTGGCTGGTAAAAATATGACAAATCGGTCATCATTAGAACACCATTACACAAGCTATTGCATCTTCCGGGCTGGACCCAGCCGCTGATGACTAGTTGCTGTTTTACTGGCGCTGTTACAAACTCGCAGCACCGCTGTGATATGGCTTATGCCATTGGCGTCAATGCCTTAGGTTGTAGTGAATAAGCTGCAGCTGTAATCCAACACATCCAAGTAGAGGAAATTCAATGAAAGTTGCAGAGAATACAGTCGTTGTTATCGATTACACACTGAAAGATAACGACGGTAGCGTCATCGATAGCTCGGAAGGTGCGGGCCCGCTGGCATACCTGCACGGTGCCGGCAACATTATCCCTGGCCTGGAAGAAGCACTGCTGGGTAAAGAAGCCGGTGATGAAGTTCAGGCCAGTATTGAACCTGGTAAAGCCTACGGTGAGCGTCACGAACAACTGAAACAGGATGTGCCGCGTGAACTCTTCAGTGGTGTCGACAACGTCGAAGTCGGAATGCAGTTCCAGTCAGAAACCGAACAGGGCCCAGTACTTGTGACGGTAACTGATGTCAAAGAGGAAACAGTGACAGTTGACGGTAACCACCCACTGGCCGGCGTTCATCTGAATTTTGATGTGACCATTCGTGAAGTGCGTGAAGCCAGCGAAGAAGAACTGGAGCATGGTCACGTTCACGGTGAAGGTGGTCACCAGCATTAATCGGACTGTCTGACTGACTCAGTCAGCCATGTCTACGGAAAGACGGGCTATTAGCCCGTCTTTTTTGTCTGGAAAATGACTCATGCAGGATCTGAATACACTTAATCGCATTTTCGGGCGCGAAGACAAAGTCAGTTTTGTTGAGGGCCCGTCTGGTATGCCCCTGATTCAGGTAACAACTGACCGTGCCGAGGCCAAAGTGGCGCTCTACGGTGGCCAGATGTTGTCTTTTAAACCCGCACGTTCTGAACATGATCTGTTTTACCTGAGCCAGAAGGCAGTCTATCAGCAGGGTAAAGCAATTCGAGGTGGTGTACCGCTATGTTGGCCATGGTTTGGTGATGATCCCGGTGCACTTGGGCGCCAAGCGCATGGCTTTGCCCGTAATCTCTTCTGGGATGTGCTCGACAGCCAGTTGCACGATGACAATGTAGAAATCACGCTGGGCCTGGAATCTACTGCAACCAGTAAACAATGGTGGCCGAGTGAATTCCGCCTGCGTAAGAAAATCCAGATCGGCGATCAACTTAATATTTCTCTGACTACAGAGAATAAGGGCGACATTCCATTCAGTGTGTCCAAAGCCCTGCATAGCTATTTCCGGGTGGGCGATGTCAAACAGACCCGCGTCAGTGGTCTTGATGGCGTTGATTACCTCGATAAAACCCTGGGGTACGCCCGCCATAAACAATCAGGCGATATTACTGCCGAGGGTGAGACTGATCGGGTTTATCTGAATGCGCCAAGCCGGGTGGAAATCGTTGACCCGAGCCTTAACCGCCGCATTGAAATTGAGCACCAGGGCGCTGATAACTTTGTGGTCTGGAACCCCTGGGATAAAGCAGCTCAGCTCAAGGACATGTCCGCTGAGGATTACGAGCAGTTCATCTGCGTGGAAACCGCCAATGCCATTGCCAATAGTATTATTGTGGCACCGGGCGCGGTTCATCACATGCAGGTCAGTTATCGTATCAACCCGGATCTCTGATTTATTCTTTTCTAACTTGCCCGAGTTGCCTTGATGACAGTTTTTCAGGATCTGTTTGACACCATCTGGGGAAACGAAACCCTGTTGCTGATACTGGGGCTGGTTTCACTGTTCACTTTTGTCGCCTCGCTGTTTCTGATTCCTTTTCTGGTGGTCAGAATTCCGGTAGATTATTTTGCCGAAAACAAACGTCAAACTTCAGCTTGGGCCGAACAACACTTTGTGATTCGCTGGGCGGTGCTCTTGGTTAAGAACATCTTCGGCTTCATTTTTGTACTGCTGGGACTGGCCATGCTGGTATTACCGGGGCAGGGTCTGCTGACGCTGCTGATAGGGGTGCTTTTGCTTGATTTCCCCGGCAAGTACCGCTTCGAGCGGTGGCTGATTCAGCGACCCTCAGTTCGTCGTGCGGTATTCTGGCTCAGAAAGAGGGCGGGACGACCGGCGCTGGAATTTGACTGATTAACGCCAGCGCTGGCGTAACTCATCGCGATTCAATGCCAACCACTGCATGGCGATAATGGGAATCGCTGATTCAATCCGGCCGTTTTCCACCAGTTGCCACGCTTCATCAAATGGCACACTGCTGACCGCGATGTCCTCGTCTTCGTGATCGAGGCCATGTACACCACCGACTTCTGTGGCATCAACCCGGCCACAAAAAAGGGTTAAGTATTCCGAGGTACCGCCCGGGGAAGTGAAAAACTCACTGATTTTAATCACCTCATGCACTTCGCAGCCCGCTTCTTCCATCGCTTCCCGGCGGGCAACCGCTTCAGCAGTCTCACCAGTTTCCATCGCGCCGGCAACAATTTCCAGCAGCCAGGCTTCTTCCTGATTTGCTTTGAGAATGGCACCGGCACGGAATTGCTCGATGATAACGACTTCATCGCGTTTGGGGTCGTACAGCAGAATGCCGACACAATTGCCGCGGTGGAAAACTTCACGCTCTACCGCCTGGCTCCAGCCACCTTCATACAATGTGTGTTCCAGTGTGTATTTCTTGATATTGAAAAAGCCCTTGAAAGGCATATCCTCTTTCAGAATACGGAAACGTTTATCGCTCATGGTTGCTCAATTGCTTTGGCTGATTGTAGTGGAGTGAAAGCCTGTTCAGCATCAATGCCCTTCAGGCGACGCAGCAGGGCGGTGAACACGGCATCCTCTTCGACATGTTCCAGTTTAACTGGCAGGTAATTGAGTGCCGGTGCACACCACAGAGTGGTTTCACGGTCATTGGGTTTTTCGCGGTGACGCGTCAGTTTAATGGTGTCGATCTGACCCATCGGTGTGGTGATGGTTTCTTTGCCCAGCACTTTAATCTCGTAGGTCTTCAACCTGCCACCATCGGCAATCAAGTAATCGACCTGTTTAATACCCTGGTCCAAATCGCGCATCAGGCTGATCTGGTAAACCAATTTATCCAACACACCGGTTTTAATATCCAGTTCCCAGGGGTGTTCCCGGTCATCGATGCTGACCAGCTTTTCGCGCCAGTTGAACTGCATCTGCAGGAATTTGTCTTTCTTGCCGCCAGTGCGCTGATAGCGATAGCGCTGTGGGGTAACACGATCATCGACCAGTTTCCAGACACTGGTTTCCTCAATGACATCCGGTTTGAAGAAAGAGAACACGCCCTTTGCCTGCGACACTGAACTGAATTTACGTAAGCCGTTTTCCTGTGTCTTTAGCGTGCGTTTGAGTTCACCAGCCTGAATGCCGTTCAGCTTGACCAGATAATTAGCGGAGAAGTCAGGTACATCTGCGGCCATGGCTGAATTGCTTAGGCAAAAGAGCAGGATATAACTGAACAATCTGAGCATATTTATTCCGTTTGTTGCGAGACCAGCTTCTGTATGGCAGCCGGGTAGAGCAGATGTTCCTGCTCCAGTACCCTCGCTGCCAGTGTGTCGGCATCATCACCGGGTAGTACCGGCACCTTGGCCTGCAATATTACCGGACCGTCATCCAGTTCTGCTGTGACAAAATGCACACTGGCGCCATGCTCGGTTTCACCAGCCTCAATCGCGCGCTCGTGAGTGTGCAAGCCTTTGAACTTGGGCAGCAGCGACGGGTGAATATTAAGTAAACGGCCTGAGAAGTGCGCGACAAAGTCTGCCGTCAGAATGCGCATAAACCCGGCCAGAATTACAAAGTCCGGCTCATAACTGTCGACAACTTCAGCCATAGCGGTATCAAAGCTTTCACGGCTGTCGAACTGCTTGTGGTCGATGACCTGGGTGTCAATACCCGCTTGCTGGGCATATTCCAGACCAGCGGCACCCGGGCGATTGCTAACAACAGCAGAAATATCAACATTCAGCTGCCCCTGATTCGCAGCTTCGATAATAGAACGCATATTACTGCCTCGGCCGGAAATAAGGATTACCAGCCGGGCTTTACTCCGGGAAACAGTCATATCAGCGAATCACTACACTGTCTTCATCGTTGCCGCGGTCTTCAATCTGACCAATCAGATTAGCTTCTTCGCCAAGACCATGCAGCAGACTGAGGGCAGTGTCGGCGTCTTCCGCTGCGACTACAATCACCATGCCGATACCGTTATTGAAGGTGCGGTACATTTCCTTGTCTTCGACGTTGCCCTGTTCCTGCAGCCAGTCAAAGACGGCAGGACGCTGCCAGCTATCAGCGGCAATCACGGCTTTTTTATCTTCCGGTAACACCCGGGGAATGTTTTCCAGCAGCCCGCCGCCAGTGATGTGGGAGAGGGCATGAATGCCGAGTTTATTGTTCAGTTCCAGCAAAGATTTCACATAAATGCGTGTGGGAGCCAGCAGTTTTTCACCCAGAGTGCTGCCGTCAAATTCATCGTTGAGTGACTGACCGCTGCGTTCCAGAATTTTACGGATCAAAGAGTAACCGTTGGAATGCGGTCCGGAAGAGGCGAGGCCGATCAGCTTGTCACCGGCGGCGACTTTACTGCCGTCAATAACGCCGTCTTTTTCAACGACACCGACACAGAAACCAGCAAGATCGTAATCACCTTCTTCATACATGCTCGGCATTTCTGCCGTCTCACCGCCCACCAGTGCGGCACCGGCCTGCAGACAGCCTTCTGCAATGCCTGAAACGACAGACTCAGCCACATCGACATCGAGTTTACCGGTCGCATAATAATCGAGGAAAAACAGTGGCTCTGCGCCGAGCACGGCAATATCGTTAGCACACATGGCCACCAGGTCGATGCCGATGGTGTTGTGAATGCCGGATTCGATAGCCAAGCGCAGTTTGGTGCCGACACCATCCGTCCCGGACACGAGCACAGGATTTTTATAGCGATCCAGGGGCAATTCAAACAGACTGCCGAAGCCACCCAGACCGGCCATCACACCAGGGCGGCGGGTTTTAGCTGCATGGGGTTTGATGCGATCCACCAGTGCATTTCCGGCTTCGATATCGACACCGGCATCACGATAACTGAGAGAAGTGCGAGAGGAATCCGCGCGATCGGTCATGGTTTGTTCCTGAAAATTAATACTGGTTGCAGACGCTTAACAGCGCGATCCTGATAGACCGGGCTATAGGTCGTCACACGTTGAAAACAGCGTGTTAGAATACCACAATGCATCGATTATTTATTGCCCTAATTTTGCTCAGTCTGACCTATGGCAGCCATGCCGCTGAGGTAGATAATCTATATCAGGCTTCGGCGCCCGTCAGTTCCCGTGATGAGCAGGAAAGAGCGGCATTGATGCCACAATTACTGCAGCAGGTGATGCTCAAAGTAGTGGGCAATAAAGCCTTGCTGGAATCAGCGCCACTGGCACCGGTCTTGACCGAAGCTGGGCAGTATATGCAGCAGTATGAATACCGCCGTACCAATATCCTTGGTGCTGATCTCACTCAGCCTGACGAGCTGTCGCTGACGCTGCGATTCGACCCGGCTGCGGTCAATCGTGCCGTCAATGAACTGAAACTGCCGGTCTGGGGCAGTAATCGGCCTGATATTCTCCTATGGGCTGTTGTCGATAACAGTGGCGAAGCCAGCATTCTAGGGCTTGAAAGTGCCCCAATGGGTGTATTTCGTCCTTTGAACCAGGCTGCAGATCAGCGTGGTTTACCTGTTCTGATGCCTTTGATGGACCTGCAGGATCAGGGGGGCATCGGCCTAAATGATATTCGCGAAGGCAATTGGTCTGTGATCGAGACGGCCTCCGAGCGCTATGGTGCCGATGTTGTGTTGACCGCGGTGATCGGCCTGAATGGCGATGAAGTGAAGGTCCAATGGCGTGCCGATGGAGCAGGTATCAGTGACCGCTGGCAGTCGCAGGGCAGCATGCAGCATGCGTTCGCTACAGGCATGGGCCATCTGGCTGATAAACTGGCCTTGCAGTTCGGACAATTGGTTGACAATGCTGGCGAGGCCCAGCGTCTGACCATGCAGATCAAAGACGTGCTTAACTATGCTGATTTCAGTCGTTTGATGGCTTATCTGGAAAAGCTTGAACTCATCAGTGATATACGTGTCATCAATCTGGGAGAGCGACAACTGGATCTGGATATTGCTTTCAGAGGCAGTATCGATGTTTTGCAAAGAACATTCGACGTTGGCAAATTACTAATCGAAGAACCGCAACCTGTCGGCAATGACGCCAAACAATATCGGTTGATACCTTGAGTTTGAAAGATATTCCCAACCTGATTTCCATGCTACGTATTGTGCTGGTTGCACCCGTAGTATGGGCGCTGGCTACAGAGCAGTTCGAGCTGGCATTACTGCTGTTTGCTGTAGCCGGGATATCTGACGGTCTGGACGGGTTTCTGGCCAAGCATTTCCACTGGGAATCCCGCCTGGGTTCAATACTTGATCCTATCGCCGACAAACTGTTACTGGTGGCGACCTTTGCGACATTAACCTGGCTTGGCTTGCTGCCGCTCTGGCTGCTATGGCTCGTACTGGCCCGCGATATCATTATCATCAGCGGTGGTCTGGCCTATCATTATTACCTCGGGCAGTTTGATCTCAGCCCGCTATGGAGCAGTAAAATCAACACCACCCTGCAGATTGCGCTGGTTCTATTGGTGATGATTCAGCAGCAATGGCTGCCGGGGCTGGACAAGGTAGTCACGATTGGCATCTGGCTGGTTGTTGCCAGTGTCATTAACAGCGGCACGGAATATGTTCTGGTATGGGGATCGAGAGCATGGCGGCAGATCAAACAAAAAAAATGAGTGATACCAATAAACTGATCATTCTGTTGAGTCTCATTGCCGGTGGCTGGTTGTTGTTTCAGCTTTCACCGGTGCTGATGCCTTTTTTTATTGCTGCGTTGCTGGCTTATCTTGGTGATCCGCTGGTCGACAAGCTGGAGAGCTGGAAATTATCGCGTACCGTGGCAGTGACAGTCGTATTTGCTGTCCTGTTTATTGCTATGATCCTGTTGCTGCTGGTGCTGTTGCCCATGCTCAGCGGCCAGGTGTCCAAATTGTTTGCTAACCTGCCAGACTATCTAAATACCGCGCAGCAATCACTCGAACCACTACTGACCAGTGCCGGTCTGCCCAGTGACGTATTCAATCTGCAGACCCTGAAACAGGCCCTGAACAACTATTGGTCTAAGATGGGGGATGTCGCCGGAGGTGTGTTTAGTTACGTCACCCAATCCGGTATGGCCTTGCTGCAATGGGTCGGCAATCTGGTTTTGATACCGGTTCTGACTTTTTATCTTCTGCGAGACTGGGACTTACTGGTTGCACGTTTCAGGGAACTGTTACCACGACGGATGTCAGGTAAATTTATTGAAATGTCGCTGGAGTGTGATGAGATGCTGGCAGGCTTTATTCGCGGCCAGTTGATGGTGATGCTGGCTCTGTCGATTATTTATACTATTGGTCTGACTATCATCGGCCTGGAACTGGCACTGTTGTTAGGCGTTATTGCCGGACTGGTCAGTTTTGTCCCTTATCTCGGACTGATTGTCGGTATCGCCCTGGCGGGACTGGCGGCTTTTTTCCAGTTCGGCGAGTGGCTGCCGGTATTCTATGTGGTGATTGTATTCACCGTCGCCCAATCGATTGAAGGCATGCTGCTGACGCCACATTTTGTCGGCGAGCGCATCGGCCTGCATCCGGTTGCGGTGATCTTTGCGGTATTAGCCGGCGGTAAATTGTTCGGCTTTACCGGCGTCCTGCTGGCGCTGCCGGTAGCGGCGGTTGTGATGGTATTACTGCGACATGCGCACCAGCGCTATGTCAGTAGCCACCTCTATTCCTGAGTTAATTTAATACATGTCTGTTGCCAAAACCCAGTTAACGCTGCGTCTGACACCACAGGAAATTTATCGTCTGGATAATTACCTGTTCGCTAAACCTGAGACTGAGCAGGCGCTGAGCGCTTTCTGTGAGCTCGACAGTCTGGATTTCCTGTATCTGTATGGTGAAAAAGGAACCGGCAAAACGCATCTGCTTATTGCTTGTGCCGAACGGGTTCAGCAACAGGGCTACCGGGTCATCTACCTGTCACTGGCAGAACTGATTCAGACGGCTCGGCCTGCTGTACTTCAATCTCTGGAGCAGGCTGACCTGCTTTGTCTTGATGACCTTGAGGCTGTTGCCGGCAACAGGGAATGGGAAGTCGCTTTATTTCACTGCTTTAATCGTCTGCACGATGCGCGGGGGCACCTACTGGTTGCCACTGAACACAACCCCGCGAATATTGAGATTGAACTGCCTGATCTGCGTTCACGACTGGCCACGGGGCTTGTCTATCAACTGACCACGATGACTGATGACCAGAAACAGCAGGCGCTGATGCTGCAGTCGCAGATCCGCGGTCTCGCCATGAGTGAAGACGTTGCCCAATATCTGTTGCGTCATTACGGCCGTGATATGCCGGCATTGATGAGCGTGCTGCAACAGCTGGACAAAGCCTCTCTGCAGGCAAAGCGCAAACTGACGATACCCTTTGTCAGGCAGGTGCTGAGCGATGGCTAAGGCCCGCCTGAGCCTGGTTCTGTCTGATTTTGCCGTCTTCTTTGCCAATGATCTCAATCGTGGTCTGGTGCCTGAAAGCATCAGCCGCAGTCTCAATAAAGCCCGTTTCCGTCCGGATAACAATCCCTATTATCGTCGTCTCTTGTCGCTGTTCGCTGACAGTCAACTTGACGCAGATGATTTACCAATAGCTGCATTACGCGCCGGCAGCGATCGAAGTCTCTGCGCGGATCCCTGCTACCTGCATCCAGACCGTGACCAGCTGCTGCTGTTTTATCGTGATCTGGACTTAAGCCTGAAAGAGGCCGGGGCTTTTGCCGCTCGTATTCAGCCTTTATTGGATGATTTCAAAGCCAGGCTCAGCGTACAGGATGCCAATAACTGGTTACTTGAATGCCAGCAATTACCCTCAGTCACCTTCAGCGCAAAAGAAGGATTAAACGGCCGATCGGTAGCGGGTCATCTACCCAGTGGGGAAAAGGCTGAGGACTGGATCCGTTTATGGAATGAAATTCAGATGCTTTTGTTTGACTGTCCGGAAAACCAGGCTCGTGAAGCGGCCGGTAAAGTGCCCATCAACAGCCTCTGGTTCTGGGGCAAAGGGAATATGCCAATCTGGCGTTCCTGGTCGCATGTTTCCGGTAATGCACCCTTGTTAAAAGCCTTGGCGGCTCAAACCCAGTCGAATTATCAAACAGTCAGTCAGTTTGAACAGATTACCGCAAGACAGGCGCTGCACGTACTGAACTTTGATGCAAACGGTGACTGGGACGCACAATGGCAGAATACAGCCCAAAACTGGGTATTACCGGCAATACGGGCACTCAAACAGTGGCGCCTGCATGAGTTGGAGCTCATTATTCCGGAATGGGGTGATTATAGACTGACGCCGTTATCAAGCTGGCGCTTCTGGCGATGACAGAAATGATGATCAAACAACGTGATAATCGTGGATGGGAAGGCCTGCCGGACACCTGGCCGGATTGTCTGCGGCGGGTGCTGGCAGCGCGAGGCATCAAGGGTGAAGACAAACTTTTCTTCGAACTCAGTGATTTGCCCCGGCCCGAGCAGATGTCAGGCATGGACAAAGCCGTTCCACTGTTAATCGAAGCCCTGCAAAAACAGTGGAAAGTAACTGTGGTCGCAGATTTTGACAGTGACGGTGCCACCAGCTGTGCCCTGGCGATTCGGGGTCTCAAAGCCTTTGGTCTGCGCCATATCGATTTTATTGTTCCCAACCGTTTTATTCATGGCTATGGACTGACGCCGGAGCTTCTCAATGAAATTCCGCTTGATAAACAACCGGATTTACTACTGACCGTGGATAACGGCATTGCGGCTAATGCGGGCGTGCGTGAGGCTAAAGAGCGCGGTATCAGGGTGCTGGTGACGGATCATCACCTGGCTGGCGAGACGCTGCCCGAGGCTGATGCGATTATTAATCCCAACCAGCCCGGTGATACTTTCCCGTCCAAGAACCTGGCGGGTGTTGGTGTTTGTTTTTATCTGTTGCTGGGGCTCCGGCAGGCGTTACGTGAACAGCACTGGTTTGAGCAGCAGTCCTTCAAAGAGCCCAATGTGGCTGACTGGCTGGATATTGTGGCGTTGGGTACGGTCGCTGATGTCGTGCCACTGGACCAGTTGAACCGGACTTTGGTGGACCTGGGACTCAAGCGTATGCGCCAGCGTCGGGCCTGTGCCGGCATTCTTGCTCTGGCTCAGGTCGCTGGCCGCGAAGCAGCCAAACTGGCTAGCCCGGATCTGGCATTCAGCATTGCGCCCCGGCTCAATGCTGCCGGCAGAATGGAAGACATGGGGCTCGGCATCAATCTGCTGTTAAGCGATAACTGGCAGCAGGCACTGAGTGTGGCTGCCCAATTGGATCAGATCAATCTGGAGCGACGTGCCGTTGAGCAGCAAATGCAGCAGGATGCGCTGCGGATGTTGAATACACTGTCTTTAGAGACTGAGAACTCGGCGCCCGGTTATTGCTTGTTTGATTCAGACTGGCATCAGGGCGTGATTGGGCTACTGGCATCCCGCATCAAGGAAAAGCTGCACCGGCCGGTGATTGCCTTTGCCCCAGGCAATGACGGCGAAATCAAAGGTTCAGCCAGATCTATCGCCGGCGTGCATATACGCGATGTTTTGGCACGCATTGCCAGCCAGCATCCCGACCTGCTGCAGCGGTTTGGTGGTCATGCCATGGCAGCCGGGCTGACTCTGAAACAGGGGGATTTTGAAGCTTTTGCTCATGCCTTTGAAACCGCGCTGTCGGAGATGGTCGACCCGGCGGTATATCAGCAGCACCTGGATTCAGATGGTGAATTGCACCATGCCGAAATCAACCTGGAACTCGCTGAACTTCTACCCCACGCAGCCCCCTGGGGTCAGGGCTTTGAAGAACCTCGTTTCCATGGTCTGTTTGAAGTATCCGACTGGCGCCTGGTGGGGCAGGAGCAGGATCATTTACGATTGAGCCTGAGTCTCACTGGAAATCAGCAGATCACTGCGATGGCATTCAGGCAGGGTAAACCCGACTGGCTGGAACGTGGTCAGAGAGTATTGATACGTTACCGCTTGTCAGTGAATGAATTCAGGGCCAGCAAAACGGTGCAGTTTCTGGTTGATGATTTACTGCAGCCGGTTTAGATGTCCAGTTTGTGAATCTTCACCAGTTTGCTCAACCGTTCAATATCGCTCTCATCGAAGAGTTCAGTGCCAGGATGCATCACGGTGCCTGCGCCGCAGGCCAGCCCCAGAGTCAGAATCTGTTCTGCTGTGTCATGCAGACTGAAACCGGCAACCAGACCGGCGACCATCGAGTCACCCGCACCCACGGTGGTGTTGACAGTCACGTCCAGCGCTTTAGCAAAATAGCTGTTTTCCGGCGTCACCAGCAGGGCACCCTCGTGACTGAGTGAGACGCAGACATAATCCACACCGCCTTGCTGGATGCGCCGGGCACTGTGAGCGACTGTCTCGGGTGTGGGCAAGGATTTATCCAGCATCATTTCCAGTTCGTATTTATTGGGTTTGATCATGAACGGTTTGGCGGCAATGGCCCGTTTCAGCATTTCCCCATGGACATCGACAACGGCACGGCCGCCCTGACGATTAATTCGTTCTACCAATTCGGCATAGAGAGAGAGTGAGACGTTAGGCTGACAGGAGCCGGTGATAATACCGTAGCCGTCGCCGGTGACTTCAATAAAATCGTCGGCGATTCGCTCGATATCCGGTTCAGGGATGTCGGTGCCACTGCTGGTTATCTGAAATTGATTGTGCGTGCCGGTTTCAATAATGGTGGTATTGATTCGGGTCTCGCCGGTAACATCTTCATAGACGACATGACTCAACTGCTCAGCCAGCAGGGTTTTGAATATACGACCAACGGCACCGGCAATCACGCAGATCGTGTGGGATTCAATATCAAGGCGGGTAAGGGCGCGACCAATATTGATGCCGTTGCCGCCTGGGTCATAACGCGCACTGTCAGCACGGGATTTCTCATCGGGTATGAGCTTAGTGACGTGGTAAGTCACATCCAGTGCCGGGTTCAGGCATAAGGTGCAAATGGGGCGGTGAGGTCTTATCGCCATAATGCCGTGCTTCCTGTCGACGCTTACTAGCAGTGTAAGAAATTTCCCGACAATTTGCACCGGATAAAGATTGAATTGATGCCTTGAGACTAGGACAATAGCGACTTGAACCACCATCAATGGGCCATTCTCTGTCGTGCAGATAGCTGTTTTCAGTGCCAAACCCTATGACCAGGCTTTTCTGCTGCGTGCCGCCACAGCTGAAGTCGAATTTGATTGTTTTGAACTGCAATTGAATTCGTCGACGGCGGTGATGGCTCATGGCGCAGAAATCGTCAGCGCTTTTGTTAACGATGACCTGGGTCGGGAAACACTGACGCAGCTGGCGGAAGGCGGTACCCGGCTGATTACCCTGCGCTGCGCCGGTTATAACCAGGTGGACCTGGCGGCAGCTAAGGAACTGGGTATCCGGGTCGTGAATGTCCCAGCCTATTCACCTTATGCGGTGGCAGAACACACGATTGCCCTCATGCTGGCCCTGAGCCGCAAGTTACCACGGGCATATAACCGCGTCCGGGATGGGAATTTCTCTCTGGATGGCCTGTTGGGGTTTGATTTTTACGGTAAGACCCTCGGCCTTATCGGCGGCGGTAAGATTGGTCAGCTGGTTGCCGAGAGAATGCGGGCTTTTGGTTGCCGGATCCAGATATATGATCCATACAATGAAGAAACCTGTCGCCAGCAGGGTTTTGAAAGCGTCGATCTCGACAGCCTGTTTGAGGCCAGCGACATCATCAGCCTGCACTGTCCACTCAATGAGCAGACCTGGCATCTGATTAACCGTGACAGCGTGGCTCAAATGAAAGCGGGAGTGATGCTAATCAACACCAGTCGCGGCGCCCTGATGGACACTCAGGCTGTGCTGGACGGCCTTAAAGCCCATCATATTGCTTATCTGGGCATGGATGTCTATGAGCAGGAGGGTAGCCTGTTTTTCGAGGATCATTCACTGGATATTATCCAGGATGATGTGATTCAGCGGTTGATTACGTTGCCCAATGTCATTGTCACCGGCCACCAGGCCTATTTTACTAAAGAAGCGCTGCAGCATATCGCCGAGACCACCGTCAGCAACATACTGGAATATCTTGATGATAAGCCGCTGACTTATCAGGTCGGGGGCTGAACTTGTCAGAAGCCATTTTCCGTCGGCTGCAGGCGGCTATCCCCGACTTCAAACCACGCCCTCAGCAGCAGCAGATGAGTGAGTTTATTGCCACCCAAATGGCGAGACCAGCACAGCAGCGAATTGCTGTGGTGGAAGCGCCGACGGGTGTCGGTAAAACGCTGGCTTATCTGAGTGGGGCGATAGAAGCTGCCATTAACAATAAAAAAACCCTGGTTATCAGCACGGCTACGGTGAATCTGCAGCAACAGCTGATCCAGAAAGATCTGCCCCAGTTTTCTTCAGCACTGGAACAGCCGATCCGCTTTGTTCAGGTGAAAGGACGCAGACGTTACCTCTGCCCCAGCAAGCTCAGTCAACTGGCGACCGCCCCGGAGCAGCAAACGCTGGATATTGATATTGAAGCCAAATATCAGCAGGCGCTGCATATGGCGGCTGCCAAACAAATGCTGAGTGAGTGGGAGCAGGCGCGCTGGGACGGAGACCGGGACAGCCGTCGCGACAAGGTCAGCCCGGATTTGTGGAACCAGATATCCACTGACTCTGAGGGCTGCGCCGGTAAAAGTTGCTCATTCTATCTGCATTGCCCGTATTACAAACTGCGGCGGGAGATGGTCAGCGCCCAGGTGGTAGTGGCAAATCATGATTTGATTCTGAGTGATGCCGATCTGGGCGGCGGACTGGTATTGCCGAACCCGGAAGAAGTGCTGTTTGTGTTTGATGAGGCGCATAATCTGCCGCGTAAAGCGCTAGACCATGCGGCTAAGGCACTCAACTTTATTCAGCTCTATCAGACCACCGAAACGGCCGACAGTGTTTTGAAGAAAATCCCGTCAGCACTGGCTTTTCGTCAACATGATTTCGGTTATATGCTCAGCGAATTACGCCGTGATCTGCCAGCGGTCATCAGCCATCTGCAACAACTGGAGACCATCCTGCAGAGTGATGGTCTGGTGCATGATCTGCTGGAAGGGCGAATCAGTGAGCCGCGTATTTTCTGGAACAGCCCATTGGTGAATGCCTTACTGATTCCCTGTCAGAATCTGCTGCAAAGAGCGAACAATATCTACAAGCACTATTCGGTGCTCGCAAAATGGATTAAAGAAGGGCTAGAGAAAACCCAACTGTCCAATAAAGTCGGTGAGGCGCTGCTGCCGCAGGTCGGTACTGTACAGAATATTTTCGGTTATCTGATTGATTTTATGGCGCTGTTTCTGGAACCGGATCAGCAAGACCGACCACCTAATGTGCGCTGGCTATCGCTGGAGCAGTCTGCCAAGCAGCAGACGCTGGTTATTCATGCTGGCCCCATGACCGCCGCTTATTTTCTTGATCGCAGTTTGTGGACGCGCTCTTACGGCGTCGTGCTGACTTCAGCTACTTTACGCGGCATGGGGCTGTTTCACCGTTTCCGTATTGACTGCGGTCTTCACCGCTTTGATGAGCAGCACTTTCTGGCAGTGCCGTCACCGTTTAAGTACAAGGATCAGGCCACATTAAACCTGCCGGCAATGCAATATCTGCCTAATGAGCAGCAACAGCAGTGGCGACGTGAAGTCGTCACCAGGTTGAAAGACATTATTGATACCAAAGAAGCGACCCTGGTTCTCTTCACTTCACGTGAAGTGATGGAAGCCGTGTACCGGCAGTTACCGGCAGAAATCAGCCGGCTGGTATTGATTCAGGGGGATACGCTGTCACCCAAGAACATGGTACAGCGCCATATCCGTCAGGTTGAGGCGGGTCATGGCAGCATTATTTTCGGCATGGACCGCTTCGCCGAAGGTGTCGATTTACCGGGTAACCTCTGTACACATGTCATTATCACGAAACTGCCTTTTCCGGTATTCACTCGACCGATCGAACAGGCCAAACAGGAGTGGATAATTCGCCGTGGCGGCCAGCCGTTTACGGCACTGTCGCTGCCGGCCGTCAGCGTAAAACTGATTCAGGCCTGCGGGCGGCTGCTGCGCAAAGAGACTGACAGCGGCCGCATTACGATTCTGGACCGGCGGCTACTGACCAAGGGCTATGGCAAGCAGTTGCTCGAGCATCTGCCGGATTACCGATTAATTCGTTAATGTGAATAAACCACAGAGGCACAGAGTTCACAGAGAATAGTCATTTCAGTAGAGATTTCACAGCTATCGGAGCGGAGGCATTTTTTTCAGCATATGGATGAGATCCTTCGGCTCACGCTGAATATGACAGAGAAAACCGAAAGACTTCGCTTTGTCACAGCTTGGCTCGAAGCTTCTAAAATAACACCACTGGTCTTTTGATAACTCTGTGTGCTCTGTGTCTCTGTGGTTAAAAAAAAGCCCCAATTAAGGGGCTTTTCATAAATAAGACGGTCAGTCTTATTCGCTACGGCTGGTGACTTCCAGAAGGTGATAGCCGAACTGGGTTTTGACCGGGCCCTGTACGGTATTAACCGGGGCTGAGAACACGACTTTGTCGAATTCAGGCACCATCATGCCCGGGCCGAACTCACCCAAATCACCGCCGCTGCGGCCGGAAGGGCAGGAAGAGTGTTCTTTGGCGACGTCACCAAAGTCAGCACCCTGTTCAATTTCACGTTTCAGTTCCAGACAGATTTCTTCGCTGTCGACCAGAATGTGTCTTGCAGTCGCTTTTGCCATGAGTTAAATCTCGTATGAGTTAAAAGGGCTTATTGTACCAGTTAAGCTGCTTGTTTGAGGGTATGCAGCAGTGCCTTGGCGGTTGCTTCTGATGACTGTGGATTCTGTCCGGTAATCAGCAAACCATCTACACAGCAGTTTTCTGTCCAGTCCTGCGCTTTCACAAAGTGGCCACCCCTTGCCTTGAGTGCATCTTCAAGCAGGAAAGGAACGATATCAGTCAGACCGACAGCCTCTTCTTCACTGTTGCTGAAGGCGGTGACGGAACGATTATCGACCACAGGCTGCCCATTTTTATCGTGAACATTCATCAGTGCCGCCGGTGCATGGCAGACAAAACTGATTGGCTTATCCTGGTTGAGGAAAGATTCAATCAAACTAATGGAATAGGAGGAGTGTGCCAGATCCCACATCGGCCCATGCCCACCGGGATAGAACACTGCGTCATAATCCTCGGCCTGGACTTGTGCCAAAGGCACTGTATTGGCCAAAAGTTTCTGCGCATATTTGTCTTCTTTAAAGCGATCTGTCGCGGCAGTCTGAAAGTCAGGGCTGTCGCTTTTGGGATCCAATGGGGGCTGGCCACCTCTGGGTGAAGCCAGAGTCACCTTAATGCCAGCATCACGGAAAACATAGTAGGGCGAAGCAAACTCTTCCAGCCAGAAGCCGGTTTTTTCTTTGCTCGCTCCCAGTCGATCATGTGAGGTTAAAACCATCAGTATGTGCATGTGTCCTCCTTGTCTTGAATGTGGATGTCTATGCTGACACATCCTTATTGCTAATGATTCCCTACATGATCAAATTGACCCTTTTGCAGATAGTGAATGACCTGAGCAGTCACCACTTTCCGACTCATCATAAACGGATGACTCACCGGCAGGCAGAGATGATCGTTCATGCCCTCCAGCCGCGTGCTGTCCACAGTGACCTGACCATCATTAGGTTTGGGAAGGAAAGGGGCACAAAGGATATTGAAGGCACGGCTGCCGGCAATAATCCCCAGATCAAAATTCGCCGCACCTATTTGTTCCAGTGGTCCGTTTCTATCGGTACCCAGCTCTGCCGCCACCGGGCCGAAAAATCGGTGATACAAAGCATAGGGCTGGAGCCAGTCAGCAATCTGACTGCCGTGATTGGGTGGGCCCAGCATGACCACCCGGCCCAGATTGTTCATAGTGTGATGCTGCAGATAGTGTCTCACCAGAATACTGCCCAGTGAGTGCGTCACAAAATGGACCCTCATGGAGGATGGTAGATCACGCAATGCCTGTGATATGACCGTCTCACTCAAACTCTCGATATTGAATTTACGGGAAGGGTAGTCAATATTTCGCGTGTGATAGCCTGCCTGCTGCAAAGCCTTTTCTATTTTCCGCATGGAACGTGAGGTACGGGCGAGGCCATGCAGCAGGATGACAGTCTGCGGTGCTTGATTGCGGGTATCAGTCATACCCCATTCTATAACCTGAATGAGCAGAGAGTGCTACAAGCCGAGATCACTCAGGCTCGGATGGTCTTCCGGACGGACACCGGCAGGCCAGTGAAACAGACGCTCTTCGGCCGTGATGGACATGTCATTGATACTGGCGAAACGGGTCTGCATGAGTCCCTTGTCATCAAACTCCCAGTTTTCATTGCCATAAGAACGATACCAGTTGCCAGCATCATCATGCCATTCATAAGCAAATCGTACTGCAATCCGGTGATCATCGTAGGCCCAGAGCTCCTTAATGAGACGATAATCCTGTTCCTGCTGCCATTTACGTTTTAAAAACGCTTTAATCTGCTCACGTCCCTGAGGAAATTCCGACCGGTTTCGCCAGCGGCTGTCTGCCGTATAAGCCAGAGAGACTTTATCTGGGTCTTTACTATTCCACGCATTTTCAGCCATGCGAACTTTTTGTCTGGCGCTGTCTTCATTAAACGGTGGAAAAGGTGGTTTGCTTTCATCTGCCATGGGGGGCTCCTGAGTAGAACGATTTGTCTACTTCATGGTAGACAGAGCTGTCTCCCTGTGTCAAAGTTATTTGTAGAGGAATTGCCAATGACGGATAAAAGACAGCAACTTATTGAAACCGCTTTTGGGCTGTTTTATCGCTATGGAACCCATGCGGTGGGGATTAACGAGATTTTGAAACAGTCCAGAGTGGCCAAAAAAACCTTATATACGCACTTTGACAGTAAAGCCTCGCTAATTGAGGCTGTCTTGCGCTACCGCGATGAGCGCTTCCTGAATTGGCTGGAACAGCGTATGCAAGCCAGTGAAGCGGGTAAAGCCGCCATATTGACAATGTTTGACGCGCTGGATGACTGGTTTAATGACCGGGTCGAAACCCTGGCAAGCTTTAATGGCTGTTTCTTTATCAATACCTGTGGTGAATATGCTGATCCGGAAGCGTTGCCGCACCAGCTGTGCCATGAGCACAAATCACGGGTTCGAGATTTAATCGTAGCGCAGGTAAAAACGCTTGCTAAGGTCAAAGATGAGGCGTGGCTGGCGGATATGTTGGCTCTGTTAAAAGAGGGCGCGATCGTCACGGCCCAGGTGCAAGGGGACAAACAGGCAGCGATAAAAGCCCGTCGCCTGGCTGAGCAGATGCTGACTGCCGAGGCACTCAGTCAGAAATGACCAGATAGATATCATCAATCTGAATCTTGTCACCGCCGATGATTTTACGACGCTTGCGTGTTTCAGCCTCATTATTGACGCTGACCATGCCCTGTTCAATCATCAATTTGGCTTCGGCGCCGCTGGCAGCAATGCCCTCGAATTTAAGAATTTTATAGAGCTCAACCGGGCTCTTGCTCAACACAACTTGAATAGTCTCGCTCATGAGGCTCCTCAGGGTAACGATCATCAGCTATGAGCCGCCATTCATGGCTCGATTATGCCTATTGACCGGATTTATAAAACAGCAACAAAATAATAAATAGAAATTGACAGAGTCTGTGACAGAACTCCTGACATTGCAGACTGATTGTCGCTATATTGGTGATTTTATCCTATTCGCAGCAGGGCGTGACGCATGAAAATTCTGGTGAACTTGATCCAACTGGGCGTTGTGCTCGCTATTCTTTATCCCGTTTATTACGTCTGGGATACCGGGCGTGTAGAAGATTTCTGTGAATCAATTGAATCCGGTATATCCGTCTCCGAGCTTGAGCAACTGGCGGAAGAGCATGGGGTTACACTGAATATGCCGGCTGACAATGAAACCGGTCAGTGGATGACCTCAGTTGAATCCAGCGCTTCTATCGACCGCTTTGCCTGCGTGGTCATTGGCGCTGTGGATCGGGTGGCCAGTGCCAGGCTGGTAACAGAGTAATAAAAAACCCGCCGAAGCGGGTTTTTTTGATTAGCTTAGGCGCCAACGTAATTTATCAGAATACCGGCAGCAACTGCTGAGCCAATCACACCGGCCACATTCGGCCCCATGGCGTGCATCAGCAGGAAGTTATGCGGATCCGATTCAAGCCCCATTTTATTGGAGACCCTGGCGGCCATCGGCACGGCTGATACACCGGCGGAGCCAATCAGCGGATTGATGGGGGCTTTCACCAGTTTGTTCAGGACCTTGGCCATGATAACGCCGGAAGCAGTACCAATCGCAAAGGCCACCATACCCAGCACCAGGATGCCCAACGTAGCCATATCCAGGAAGCTTTCGGCGCTCAGCTTAGAGCCGACGGCCAGACCCAGGAAGATGGTTACCGTGTTGATCAGTGAGTTCTGAGTGGTATTGCTAAGACGATCGACCACGGCACATTCCTTCATCAGGTTACCGAAGCAGAACATACCCAGCAGTGGTGCCGCATCCGGCAGCAGGAAAGCAACCAGAATCAACAGCAGTAACGGGAAGACAATCTTCTCACGTTGTGAAACATGGCGCTGCTGCACCATCTTGATTTTACGTTCAGACTCACTGGTCAGCGCACGCATGATAGGTGGCTGAATCAGCGGCACCAGTGCCATATAGGAATAAGAGGCTACCGCAATTGCACCCAGCAGTTCCGGGGCCAGCTTGCTGGCAACATAAATGGAAGTCGGACCGTCAGCACCACCGATGATGCCGATAGCAGCGGCATCAGCCAGGCTGAAGTCAAACACGCCGTAGTATGACAGGACGACCGCTCCCATCAGCGTGGCGAAGATACCGAACTGGGCAGCTGCACCCAAAAACAGGGTTTTGGGGTTAGCCAGTAACGGACCGAAGTCAGTCATCGCGCCGACACCCATAAAGATGATCAGCGGAAAGGCACCACTTTCGATACCGACAGTGTAGAAGATATGCAGAATACCGCCGGCTTCAGCCAGACCCGCGCCGGGGATATTAGCCAGAACGCCGCCAAAACCAATCGGTACCAGCAGCAGCGGTTCGAAGTTTTTCTTGATGGCGAGATAGAGCAGCAGCATGCCGATCAAAATCATCACGCCCTGACCGGGAGTCATCTGGTTAATACCGGTCACTTCCCACAGGTGAATCAGTTTATCCATGAATTGAATCCTTGCTTATGCGATGTTGGCGAGAAGATCACCGACTTTAACGGCGTCGCCCTGTTTAACGGAGATTGAGGAGACAGTGCCTGACTTGGAAGCGACGATCTGGGTTTCCATTTTCATTGCTTCCAGGATAAGCAGGGTGTCACCTTCGTTCACCTGCTGGCCGGGGCTGACCTGAATTTTCCAGATATTGCCGGACAGGGGCGCCGTTACCGGTTCACCTTCACCTGCTGGTTCCGCAGCTGGTGCCGGGGCACTCGTCGCAGTGCTTTCAACATGGCTGATATCGCCACCTTCATTGATTTGCACCACATAAGCCTGACCGTTGACCTTGATTGTGTAGGTTTCCTGGTCACCCGATGCTGCATTAGCAGCAGGGGCAGCAGTTTGGGATGCATCGCTCGGTGCCGGTTCAAAGGCATCGGGATTATCACGGTTTTGCAGGAACTTGAGACCGATTTGCGGGAACAGGGCATAAGTCAGGACATCATCAACCTGATGATCACCCTCTGCCAGACTGATTCCGTCTACATCCGCCTTTTCAAGCAGTTCGGTCGTCAGTTTGTCCATTTCTGGTTCCAGCAAGTCAGCCGGACGGCAGGTGATAGGCTCAGCACCTTCCAGCACGCGGTCCTGCAGCTCCTTGTTATAAGGGGCAGGGGCGGAACCGTATTCGCCTTTGAGGACACCTGCGGTTTCAGCGCTGATGGTTTTGTAACGTTCACCGGTCATGACGTTAATTACCGCCTGGGTACCGACGATCTGAGATGTCGGTGTGACCAGCGGAATAAAGCCCAAGTCTTCGCGAACACGAGGAATCTCTTTCAGTACATCATCCATGCGGTCCAGCGCATTCTGCTCGCGCAACTGGTTTTCCATATTGGTCAGCATGCCACCCGGCACCTGAGCGACCAGAATGCGGGAGTCAACACCCCGAAGAGAACCTTCAAACTGGGCATATTTTTTACGAATATCGCGGAAATAAGCGGCGATTTCTTCCAGCAACTGCATATTGAGGCCGGTATCGCGATCGGTGTCTTCAAAGATGGAGACGACTGATTCGGTCGCCGAGTGGCCATAGGTCATCGACATAGAAGAAACTGCGGTATCGACATTATCGATGCCGGCTTCGACACACTTCATAATCGTGGCGGTCGACAGGCCGGTAGTCGCATGTGACTGCATATGAATCGGGATATCAATAGCTTGCTTAAGACTTTGAACCAGCTCGTAGGCTGCGTAAGGCTTAAGCAAACCAGCCATATCCTTGATGGCCAGGGAGTGCGCACCCATATCTTCGATGCGTTTGGCCATGTCAATCCACATCTGCAGGTTGTGAACCGGGCTCAGTGTGTAAGCGATGGTGCCCTGAGCATGGCGGTCGTTTTCGAGGACCGCCTTGATCGCGGTTTCCAGGTTGCGCGGATCGTTCATCGCATCAAACACACGGAATACGTCCACACCATTGACGGCAGCACGTTCGACGAATTTTTTCACCACATCGTCAGCGTAATGACGATAGCCCAGCAGATTCTGACCACGCAGTAGCATTTGCTGACGGGTATTGGGCATAGCGGCTTTCAGGCTGCGGATACGATGCCAGGGATCTTCACCCAGATAACGGATACAGGCATCAAAAGTAGCACCGCCCCAGCTTTCTACTGACCAGAAACCGACTTGATCGAGCTTGTCGGCAATCGGCAGCATATCGTCTAGACGCAGCCTGGTGGCAAACAGAGATTGATGGGCATCACGCAGGACGACGTCGGTAATGCCAAGTGGTTTTTTTGCTTCGGTCATGTTCATGGCCTTAGTTTGATGTAACGGAAACTGCCTCGATAATGCGGGCGGTTTATTTATGACGAGAGCGGAATTTGTGTACCGCAGCCGACAGGACCGTGATCAGGTTCTTGTCATCATTGGCATGCTGGCTTTTGCTCATCGCCTGACTGATAACGGCAGTTGGTGCCGGAATACCTTCTTCAGGTAAGGTGCCAACATCTTTTTCATAACGGGTGATGATTTTCGACATCAAACTGGTAGCAAACACCAGTAATGTCAGGAAAACGAAGACAAAACCCATGCCGACCAGCATCAGGTTAAGACCTTCAGACATCAGATTGGATGCATTCATAGCGACCTCCTCTGTGCATCGCGAACGTCATTAAATCAATGACTTGATTCAAAACAGCCGCAGATTATACCACTGTTAAGCAGTCTGGGTTTGAACGGCGACACTCTGCCACCGCTACAAGCCATTGTGACCCGGTTCACGAATTGGCAAGACAGTGAGTAGACACAGAGACTGCGCATAATGATCTCTGTTGGCATAATGGAGACGATTTTGATTATTAGAGGATGATATGACGCCGGACGCAGAAGATTTTTGGTTCCTGCCACTGGGTGGGACAGGCGAAATCGGCATGAACCTCAACCTGTATGGCCACGATGGCCGCTGGTTGATGGTGGATTGCGGACTCACCTTTGAAGCACGCACTGATGTCGATGGTGAGCCTATTGCCGGTAGCCGGGCCGAAATTCAGATGGCCGACCCGCAGTTCATCGCTGATCGCAAGGAAAGACTGGATGGTCTCATCATCACCCATGCACATGAAGATCATATCGGTGCCGTGCCGTATCTCTGGTCCCGTTTTCAGTGCCCGGTATATACAACTGCCTACACGGCTGAAATTCTGCGCCGTAAATTGAAAGAGGCGGGATTGCAGGATGACGTGCCGGTGACTATCGTCGAACCGAAAGCGGACATCGATATCGGCGTATTCAGGGTGCGCTGGATTCAATTGACGCACTCGATTCCGGAACCGTTTGCTTTATTAATCAGTACACCAGCCGGCAAAGTATTTCACACCGCTGACTGGAAGCTGGACAGCGATCCTGTTGTTGGAGAACGCTATCAACCTTCTGATTTTGAGGCGCTTGCAGCGCTGGATATCGATGCCATGGTCTGTGACTCCACCAATGCCGATGTACCGGGCTGGTCTGCGTCTGAAGCGTCTCTGCGTCGCGGCTTAAAACATCATATCGAACAGGCGACAGGACGAGTGGTGGTGACCTGTTTCGGCAGTAATATCGCAAGATTAAGAACCATAGCTGATATTGCACAGGAAACCGGACGTCACCTGGGACTGTTGGGCAGGTCTTTAATTAATACCTACACTGCGGCTAAAAGAACCGGCTTCTGGAGCGGCGTTGAAACCTTTGTCGACCCCCATCACCTGGGCTATTTACCCAAGCAGACGGTGCTTCTGGTGGCTACGGGTAGTCAGGGAGAACCCCGCACCGCACTCAATCGCCTCAGTCACAACAGTTTTCGCGATATGCAACTGGAGCCGGGTGACACCGTTATTTTCAGTTCAAAAGTCATTCCCGGTAACGAAGTAGCAATTGAGTCACTTATTGAGCGTCTCAAAGCCATGCAGATTGATGTGATTACTGTCGACAATAGTCGCCTCGCAATTCATGCTTCGGGCCATCCGGCCCAGGACGAACTCAAAGCCATGTATCAATGGGTCAAACCGGCCTGTGCCATCCCGGTTCATGGTGAATATCGCCATATGCGGGCGAATGCCAGGGTAGCGAAATCGGTAGGGGTGCCGGAGCAACTGGAAGGACAGAATGGGGACCTTTTTTTCATCGCCCCGGTACGAGGTATACGGCGCAATGCAGTCAGTTCCGGCCGACTGGGCCTGGTGAACGATAAACTCAAAAAGCTCTACTGATTCACAGTTTTAACGGGCTGTGCTAAGTTGCTGAGATGATTGAAGAACTACGGCAGTTTATTCGACACCCCAGCAGCATTCCGATCAGCTATCGTCGGGGCCAGCGACAACATACGCAGCGAGCCCGTGATGTCAGTCCCGGCGGTCTTTGCTTCACCAGTCAGCAACCCGCAGATGTGGGTGAGAGTATCTTCGTCGAAATTAACTGTGGTAAACCCGGTTTTAGTGCTGAAGGCATTGTGCGCTGGTGTAGTCGTGAAGGCAGGAAATATCTGATTGGCGTGGGTTTCCGAGACAAAGCCGTGCGCTATGCCATGCGTATGGTGGAGCAGGTTTGTCATATTGAGGCTTATCGTCGTCGACTGGAGGCGGAAACAGGTCGAGAACTCAGTACCGAGCAAGCCGCTTTTCGCTGGATAGCTGAAAACGCAGCGGACTTCCCACCGGCGGAATAATTAATCAGGCCTTGGCATCAAACCGCGGCGCACGGCGATCAGAAGATACGCGGCGTTCTATCAGCGGTTTTTTATTACGCTTGCGGCGATCAGGCTGATGTCGTCTGTCATATTCAGACACTGTTTTGGTTTTGTCAGCAATCGGACGAGCCGGTCCAACCTGTGCCGGGCTGCTGACTGTGACCATATTGTAGTGACTGAGACGAGGTATTTCGTTCATCGGTCTTCACTTTCATGTTCTGTAACGAATCTATCGACTTGATTTTGATGAACTTTAGAATTTTATTCACAGGCTGATACGACTTAGCTGAAACGGCCGCTGAGAATACGGCTGTGTGGATTGACAGGATAGTTATAAATGTAGGCCCAGGCGGTAACATGCTTTGCTCTGTTGATGGTCACATCTACCGGCAGGCGTTGATATTCATGGGGCTCGGGAAAGGCAGCAGAGCATTCTTCATAATCATCCAGCTGTGCCAGCACTGACGGTGTTGTCAGTCGATATACCTCACCGTGGACTTTGTCCCTGTCATCATTCGACAACAGCGCACCGGGATAATTATGAATCTGATACAGTTGAGCTCGTATCCAGCCACGGCAGACAAACTCGCTGTGTTGCTGCAGAAGCCGGTGCATTGGATGCGCACTGTTTTGCATCAAAGTGCCATAGACAAATAAATAATCTCTTTTCATTTATATTTTAAGTTTCAATTGTAAATATCAGAATAATATAAAGAATGTTTGAATGAAGAAAAAGGTAAAAGTCGGCCTTGCCCTGGGTAGTGGCGCTGCCAGAGGCTGGGCCCACATCGGTGTCATACAGCAACTGAACGAGCGGGGCATAGAACCCGATGTGGTCTGTGGCAGTTCCATCGGCGCCCTGGTGGGGGCGGCCTATGTCAGTGGTAATATCAATAAGTTGCAGGACTGGGTGACCGAGCTAGATAAACTGCAAACAGCACGTTATTTTACAATCAATCGCTCACTGCGAGGTTTTGTTAATAAAGAAAGGCTACATCACTTTCTGGATGAGTTTGTGGTTAATACTAATCAGAACATTGAAGAGCTCGACAAGGCTTTTGCCACCGTCGCCACCGACCTGAACACCGGACGAGAAATCTGGAATACAAAAGGGAAGGTACTGGATTCAGTGTGGTCATCGATTTCATTGCCAGGCCTGTTTCCGGCCATCAAACACGATGATCGCTGGTTGATAGATGGTGGACTGGTGAACCCGGTACCAGTATCTGTTTGTCGGGCACTGGGCGCCGATGTCGTGATTGCCGTTAATCTCAATAGTGACATTGTTGGCAAGCATTTCCGCGCCGAGTCGCCGCAAGAAGTTGATACCAGTGAGCCGGCCAACCCCAGTTTCACTGAACGTTTCACGGATATGGTGTCCGATTACACCAGCAACCTGTTCAGTCACACTGATAAAGAAGAGCAGGCACCTGATCTGATGGACGCTATCGCGGCTGCAATCAATATCACTCAGGACCGTATCACTCGCAGCCGGATGGCCGGGGATCCGCCGGAAATCATATTGTCTCCACGATTGTCACAGATCGGCATACTCGAGTTTTACCGGGGTAGTGAAGCGATAGAAGAGGGAAAAGCCAGCGTTGACCGACATCAGCGTGATTTTGATTACTTTCTGAACCAGCCGTAAAAGTCAGCTTATGAGTGATTGTTGTGATGATAATTGCGCCGGGGACCTGAGCGGCGAGAAGAAAAAAATCCTGTTAATTGTGCTGGTCCTCAATGCGCTGATGTTTGTGGTTGAATTCAGCCTGGGTTGGCTGGCGGCATCCACCGGTCTGATGGCTGACTCTCTGGACATGCTGGCTGATGCCGTGGTGTATGGGATCAGCTTTCTGGTCGTGCACGGTACTATGCAACAAAAGGCCGGGGCGGCACTGATTAATGGTTGTTTACAGACCCTGCTGGTGTTTGTGGTTCTTTACAGTGTCATCAGTCATTTTCTGGCTGGCACTGTCCCGGATTCCTTTTCAATGGGATGGGTGGCCGCGCTGGCCCTTCTGGTTAACTTAATCTGTTTTATTCTCTTGTCCCGCTATCGAAACGGCGATATCAATCTTCGTTCAACCTGGCTCTGTTCCCGCAACGACATGGTTGCCAATATCGGCGTCATTGTGGCGGCCTTGCTGGTGGCTGTTCTTCAGGCTGGCTGGCCAGACCTGCTTATTGGCTGTGTGATTGCCCTGTTTGTGCTGAGATCCGCGCTCGGCATTATCAAAGATAGCCTGGGCGTATTGCGTCGCCATGGCTGAACATCAGCTCCCCTTTGTCTGCTCGGATTAATTGTTGAAGCTGAAAACGGGGGCTTAAGGACATTGCCAGTCAGGCCGCCTGGAAAAATAATCCTGCAGAAAATCAATCAGCATCCTGACCCGCTGTGAAAGGAAACGGGTTTGCGGATACACGGCGTAGACACCGATTTCATTCTGCAACTGACAATCCTCCAGCACCGGTTGTAGTTTTCCGTCGCGAATAGCGTCTGCGCAGATAAAATCAGGGGAAAGAATCAGTCCTCTGCCTTCTATTGCTGCATCATGCAGAAACTGGCCATTATTCGCTGTCATCACGGCTGGAATATTGACTGAAATGCGCTCACCCTGATGGTTTTTTAGCTGCCAGCTGGGACTGACATGGCTGTAATGCAGTTTGACATGCCCGTACAGCAGGTCTTCAGCAGTGTGCGGGGTGCCATTTCGCAGAAAATAATCAGGACTGCCACAAATCAGCAATCGGGTTGTGGAGAGTTTTCTGGCAATCAGGCTGGAGTCAGTCAGATTGGAGACCCGGATCGCCAGGTCGATGCCTTCAGCCACCAGATCCTGCTGTCTGTCATTGAACTCAATATCAAAGAGAATATCCGGATGCTCGCGATTGAACTGTCTTAAAGCCGGACTCAGATGCATCAATCCGAAACTGATGGGCGCGGCCATTCTGATTCGTCCTGACAGGGCTGTCTTTTCATTACTGAGCGCATTTTCCACCTCATAAATATCATCCAGGATGCGCACGCAATGTTGGTAATAATCCCGACCGGCATCAGTCAGACTCTGTTTACGGGTAGTTCGCTTGAGCAGACTCACACCCAGTCTTTTTTCCAGTTCAGTGAGCCGTTTACTGATAGCGGACTTCACTGTGTTTAATTGCTCTGCCGCACGGGTGATGCTGCCGGCCTCCACAATGCGAACATAAGTCTGCATTTCTTCTAGTTGACTCATTTTATAGTTCTCAATTAAGAAACAATAAGTTCATTAATAGCGTGTTTTTAAAAAAATTGGAAACGATAAACTAAGCCCATCGTTAACCAACAGCGTTTAAAACGGGGAGAATGACCATGAGCAACAATATCTTATTAATTAATTCCAGCAGTCGGGTCGAGGGCTCGGTCACACGCGCTATCTCAGCGCAACTGGTCGAACAGTTAGCACATCAGCATGGTATTAAAGTTGTGAAACGTGATTTGACTGAGGGCATGAGCTTTATTGACGAACAATGGGTTGGCGCTAACTTTACTGATCCTGATGCTCGAACTGACGAACAGAAGACTGCATTAACGTTTTCTGACAGCCTGATTGATGAATTAGAACAGGCCAGCCATATTGTCATCGCAGCGCCGATTTATAACTTCGGGGTGCCGGCGGTGCTCAAAGCCTGGGTTGACCAGGTGGCGAGAGCGAGGGTGACATTCCGTTACACAGAAAACGGACCGCAAGGTTTGCTTAAAGGAAAAAAAGCCTATCTGGTCGTGGCCTCCGGCGGCGTTCCACTGGGTAGCGAAGTCGATTTTGCCTCGAGCTATCTGCGCCATGTCCTGGGCTTTCTGGGCATTGATGATGTAACTCTGGTGAATGCGAATGAATTAAACCGGGCAGCCAATGAAAACAACGACATCAGTGGACAATTGGCAGCCATAGCTGCCGGAGAAAAATAATGAGCACAAGAGAATTGAGACAAATCGTGAATGGTGATCAGGTATCCGATGGGGCAGGCGTTCAACTTAAACGGGTGATTGGTTCACCGCAGCTGAATATGCTGGATCCTTTCCTGATGTTTGATGCTTTTGGCTCAGACCGGCCGCAGGAATACCTGGCTGGATTTCCGCCCCATCCACATCGCGGCTTTGAAACCGTGACTTATATGCTGGCAGGAAAAATGCGCCATGAAGACAGCGCCGGTAATCATGGGGTGATTGAAACCGGCGGTGTGCAGTGGATGACTGCAGGCCGTGGCATTATTCATTCGGAAATGCCCGAGCAGGAACAGGGGTTGCTGGCCGGATTTCAGCTCTGGGTGAACCTGCCCGCTGCTGAAAAAATGAGTGAGCCGCGTTATCAGGAGCGTGCAGGCCACGAGATCCCGGTAGAAAGTCATGATAATGGCACCCGTATCAAAGTGGTGGCCGGACAGACGGATAAGGGCACAAAGGGAGTAATTGATAACCCTTATGTGAATCCACTCTACCTGCATGTGGCCTTAGCGGCGGAGACAAGCTTTGAACAGCATGTTCCCGAGGGCGATAACAGCTTTGTCTATGTCATCGACGGCCAGATCGCCATCGGTGATAAACAGCGGCCTCTGAAAGCCGGACAACTGGGTGTTTTGGAACGGGGAGAGGCAGTCAAACTGTTTGCTGAAACTGGCAGTGAGTTTCTGCTGGTTTCAGGTCAGCCACTCAAGGAACCGGTGGCGCGCGGCGGTCCCTTTGTGATGAATACCCGCGAGCAGGTCGAACAGGCCTTTGCCGATTACCGTGAGGGACGGCTGGCCTGAGCTTTCCGAAGAGGTCATAAACTCAATATTAACTACAGAGGCGCAGAGGGACACAGAGAAGGGGGATAGATTGGTACCTTGAGAGCACGTTGGAGCCAATTTACGGCTCGTCGGGCTCCCCAAATTCAGTCCAATCATGCCTATTCATATTTTATCTCTGTATACCCTGCGCCTCAGTGGTTGTTTAATCCTTATAACCGGTGATTGTCTCCTAAAGCTTCACTTTTCTTAATCTCAGGGCATTACCTATTACTGATACCGAACTCAGACTCATCGCTGCCGCCGCAATCATCGGTGACAATAACAGCCCAAAGAAAGGATAGAGCACGCCAGCAGCAACCGGGACTCCGAGAGAGTTATAGATGAAAGCAAAGAACAGATTCTGACGGATATTACGCATTGTCGCACGGCTCAGTTTCAAAGCCTGATGAATGCCGCGTAAATCACCTTTGACCAGGGTAATACCGGCACTTTCCATGGCTACGTCAGTACCGCTGCCCATCGCAATACCAATAGTTGCCTGAGCCAGCGCCGGTGCATCATTAATGCCGTCACCGGCCATGGCCACGGTTTTTCCTTCAGCCTGCAGCTCTTTGATAACCTGGTTTTTCTGCTCAGGCAGGACATCGGCCCGCACATCATCAATCCCGAGCTCGGCAGCTACTGCTTCAGCGGTGACGCGATTATCGCCAGTCAGCATAACAATACGGATACGCTCTTTGTGGAGCGCTTTGATCGCTTCCGCCGTGGATGATTTGATGGGGTCGGCGACACCAATCAGACCGGTAGCTTGATTATCAATGGCCACCAGCATGACAGTCTGTCCTTTTTTACGATAGGCTTCGGCTTTTTGCTGCAGTGGGTCTGGATCCACACCCAAGGTTTCAAACAGCGCCGTATTACCCAGGGCGACATGGTGACCATCAATTTCACCCTGAATACCCTGCCCGGTAACAGAGTCGAACCCGGCCAGCCTGGACAAGCTCAGTTGCTGATCTTTGGCACCATTAATGATAGCCATGGCCAAAGGATGTTCACTGCCTTGCTCAAGACTTGCTGCGAGGGTGAGCAGGGTTTTGTCATCCATATCAGTGATAGACTCGACAGTCACCAGCCGTGGTTTACCTTCGGTCAGTGTGCCGGTTTTATCCACCACCAGCGTATCAACCTGCTCCATGGCTTCCAGCGCTTCAGCATTTTTAATCAATACCCCTGATGAGGCGCCACGACCGGTGCCCACCATAATCGACATCGGAGTCGCCAGGCCCAGGGCACAAGGGCAGGCAATAATTAATACAGCGACGGCGTTAATAATCGCATGTGCCAGTTTGGGTTCCGGGCCCCAGATAAACCATGTCAGCAAAGTGATGATGGCAATCAGCACAACAGCGGGAACAAACCAGGCGGCGACTTTATCGACCAGCTTCTGAATGGGGGCTCTTGAGCGCTGGGCCTCTGCAACCATATGCACAATTTGAGAAAGCAAGGTATCGCTGCCGACCTTTTCGGCACGCATCAGCAGGGTACCGGTGCCATTCACGGTCGCCCCGATCAGTTTGTCCTCATTTTGTTTGCTGACTGGAATGGGTTCGCCAGTGACCATTGACTCATCAACACTGCTGCGACCTTCAATGACTGTTCCATCGACCGGAATTTTTTCACCGGGACGGATCCGCAGGTTCTGACCCACCTGAACTTGATCCAGAGGAATGTCCTGTTCCTGACCGTCCTCACTGACCAGCCTGGCCGTTTTAGGGGCGAGGCCCAGCAGCATTTTGATTGCAGCATTTGTCTGACTGCGGGCACGGAGTTCAAGTACCTGACCCAGGAGGACCAGCACGGTAATAACCGCTGCTGCTTCAAAGTAGACCGCGACAGTCCCATCATCATGTTGCATGGTCGCCGGGAACAGACCGGGAAACAGCAGCGCAATAACACTGTAGGACCAGGCAACACTGACACCGAGACCTATCAGTGTAAACATGTTCAGATTCATGGTTCTGACTGATTGAACAGCGCGCACGAAAAACGGCCACCCGCCCCAGAGTACCACCGGTGTTGCAAGGACAAACTCCAGCCAGTACCAGCTTTGCTTTGAGAGCGATCCCGGTAAGGCTTCAGGCATTAAGTCCAGTAACATGGCAATGATAAAGACCGGCAGACTCAAGACAGCACCGACCCAGAATCGCCGTGACATATCCTGAAGCTCGCTGCTGTCCTCTTCAACCGCCACGCTACGCGCCTCCAACGCCATACCGCAGATAGGGCAATTGCCGGGATGATCCTGCACAATCTGTGGATGCATCGGACAGGTATATTCGGTTTTGCTGCCGGCGAGTTGTGGTGATTCGGGTTCCAGTGCCATGCCGCACTTGGGACAGCTACCGGGACCGGACTGACGGACTCCCTCACACATGGGGCAGATATAATCCCCACCGCCTTTTTTGTCAGACGGCGCTGTATGTTGATGATGACTACCGCCACCTCCACAACAGCTATGCTGCTCTTGCATTTCCTTGGCATGCTGCGCTTTGTCATGGCCACCGCAACAACTGCCCTCAGTCTTTTGCTGGTTCAGATAACGCGAAGGGTTGGCTTTGAAATTATTCATGCAGTGCTGTGAGCAGAATACATAATCCTGATTGTCGTAGCGGGCATGGTAAAGGGCTTTATCCGCATCAACTGTCATTCCGCAAACCGGATCAGTAGCCATAACGATCTCCTTTCATAAAAGTCATAGAGCTCATCCTAGACAAGTCGCAGACCAGCACCACTGGTGAGAGACTCACAGACTTGTTGTTATGATGATTATCAGTCACTATAAATCCCGTACCATGGTACGGAGTCAATAAAAAATGCAAAATCATTTGACGATAGGTCAATTCGCCGCTACCGCAGAGGTCAATGTCGAGACTGTCCGTTTTTATCAGCGCAAGGGCCTGCTTGAAACACCACCCAAAAACGGGGGCGTGCGGCGTTATGGCCAACAGGACGTCAGACGCCTGAAATTTATTCGTAAAGCCCAGGAGGCGGGTTTTACACTCAGCGAAATTGAAGAACTGCTGACACTGGATTCGAGTCAGCATCATCAGCGTGCCCAGTTACTGGCTAAACAGCGAATAGCGGCGCTTGATCTCAAAATTGCGGAGATGCAGCAGGCGCGAAACAGTCTGGTGAAACTGGCGGCAAATTGCGAACAGGCAGGAAGCAAGCAAGCCTGTGCGATTCTCGCCGCTTTCGACGTATAGCGATCAGTGTTCATGAGTATGGTTATGACCCTCATCAGCTGATGGCTGTGCATCTGCCTCAATTTCTGGCAGTGACATCACGCCGATGCCATGCCGATAAACGACTTCAGCACCCAGATAGGCCGTTGTCAGCAGTATCACAACGGCAATGGCAGCGCTGACAAGAAAAACAGCGCCGGGTGACCTCTGACGTCTTGCCAGGTATATGGCTGCCAGGCCCAGAGCCAGAAACAAGCCTGCCGCGCTTAATGCCCAGTTGCGATGCAAGGTCATCGCCGCATGGGCAGCACGGTCATGCTCGACACTGTTATAGGCCAGGAAACCGGCGATAACGGTCGCGACAGTAAACAAACAGCCGGCCCACAGGCTCCAGTTGGCCATAATGAGCCACTGGGCTCGCCAGGGATGAGCAATGGGTAGCAGACAGCGCGCCAGGTAAAACAAAACAGCAGTAAAAAACAGCCCGATGCTGAAGTGAACCAGAATGGGGTGCCAGTTGGGGATGATCTCAATCATGTTCAGGCTCCTTTCTCAAACGTTCTTTGCCCTGCAGTACCAGTGCATAAACGACAGGCAGCACCAGCAGACTTAATACCGTGACACTGACCATACCCCCGACCATGGGCGCGGCAATACGCTGCATAACGTCGGAGCCGGTGTCACTGTCCCACATAATCGGCAGCAGACCGGCAATAATGGCTGCGGCGGTCATAATAATCGGTCGCACCCGTTGACTGGTGCCGTTCAGCACGGCTTCCATAATGGCCTGTCTATCAAGTTTGCCGGTGACATCACGTCGTATCTGCGCCATCTGCTGATCGATAAAAGTCAGCACGAGCACGCCAATTTCAGCCGCCACCCCGGCCAGCGCGATAAAGCCGATGGCGACAGCAACCGAGAGATTGAATCCCAGCCAGTAGATCAGCCAGATGCCCCCGATACAGGCAAAAGGAATGGATAGCATGACCACCAGTGGTGCACTGATATTAAGAAAATTAAGATACAGCAACAGGAAGATAAGCAATAAAGTTAGCGGAATCACCAGCTTGAGCCGTTTGGCTGCCCGTTCCATGTATTCAAACTGGCCTGACCAGCTCAAGGTATAGCCCGGCGGCAGTTCAACTTCCTGATTAACCAACTCGCGGGCTTTATCCACATAGCCACCAATATCACTGCTGCGGATATCAACATAGACCCAGGCATTGGGGCGCGAGTCTTCAGTTTTGATCACAGGGGCACTGCGGCGAAGCGTGAGATCGGCTACCTGTCCCAGGGGTATCTGTGCACCGGTGGGCGTGGCAATCAGAATGCGTTTCAAGGACTCAGGATCGTCCCGCAGATCCCTTGGATAGCGTAGGTTCACTGGGTAACGTTCCAGACCTTCAGTGGTATAGGTGATATTCATCCCCCCCACCGCGGTTTTGATGACATCCTGAACATCCGCTACATGCAGACCATAACGGGCCAGTTCCTTGCGATCGATATTGATGTCTATGTAGTAGCCTCCGGCGGTTTTATCACCGAAAGCAGATAGGGTCTCCGGCAGTTGTTTGAGGGTGGATTCCACTTCGGAGGACAGTCTGTCCAGTTCTATCAGGCTGGGGCCGCTGATTTTGATACCGACCGGCGTTTTGATACCGGTGGAAAGCATATCCAGCCGCGTTTTAATCGGCATCGTCCAGGTATTGCTGAGCCCCGGGAATTGAATGGCCTGATCCATTTCATCCATCAGTTCCCGCGTGGTTTTTTCCGGATCCGGCCATTCCGAGCGATCTTTCAACTGAATTGTGGTTTCAAACATCGACAGTGGTGCCGGGTCGGTTGCAGTTTCGGCACGTCCCGCCTTACCGAATACCTGCTTGACCTCAGGAAACTGACTCAGGATTTTGTCGGTTTGCTGCAACAATTCACGTGCTTTGGTGATCGACAGACCCGGATAGGTAGTCGGCATGTAGAGAATATCGCCCTCATCGAGTGGCGGCATGAACTCGCTGCCCAGCTTGTTGTAGGGCAGGGCAGTGGCTGCGAGTAGTGCCAGTGCCAGCATGATCATCAGCCAGCGTAATTTCAGGCTCACCCTGAGCAAAGGCCGGTGGACACCGATTAACAGACGGTTAATCGGATTGCGGGCTTCGGGCAAAATCCGGCCACGAATAAATAAGCCCATCAGCACCGGCACAAGGGTAATGGCAAGCAAGGCAGCCCCGGCCATAGCATAGGTTTTGGTAAAGGCCAATGGACTGAACAGCCGGCCTTCCTGCGCCTGCAGCGCAAAAACCGGCAGAAACGATACGGTAATAATCAGCAATGAGAAAAACAGCGCCGGGCCGACTTCCCTCGAGGCACTCGCTATGGCCTGCCAGCGTTCGCTTGAGGTTAGTTCAGCCTGTTTTTCATGGGCCCAGGTTTCCAGCTTCTTATGAGCATTTTCAATCATCACGATCGCGCCATCCACCATTGCACCAATAGCGATAGCGATGCCGCCCAGAGACATGATATTGGCGTTAATGCCCTGCCAGCGCATGATTATAAAAGCGATCAGAATACCGACCGGTAATGACAAAATTGCCACCAACGCCGAGCGCACATGGAGTAAGAACAAGATGCAAATGGCACTGACGATGAGCGACTCTTCGAGCAGCTTGTGCTCGAGATTGTTGACCGCACGTTGAATCAGGTCACTGCGATCATAAACCGGCTGAATTTCAACGCCAGCGGGCAAACCTTTCTCCAGTTCATTCAGTTTGGCTTTGACATTATTGATAGTCTGCATCGCATTTTCGCCATAGCGCATGACCACAATGCCGCCGACCACTTCACCTTCACCGTTAAGCTCAGCAAGACCACGACGTAATTCCGGCCCCAGTTGAACGGTGGCGATGTCTTCCAGTCGGATAGGCGTGCCGTCTTCGGTCACACTGATGGCAATGGAACGAATGTCGTCGACAGACTGGATATAGCCCAGCCCGCGCACCATGTATTCGGTTTCCGCCATTTCCAGAAGTTTGCCGCCGACATCCATATTGGAACGACGGATAGCTTCCCGCACCTTGGACAGTGGAATCTGGTAGTTACGCAGGGCATTGGGATCGACTTCAACCTGGTACTGTTTGACAAAGCCGCCGATGGACGCGACTTCGGCAACGCCGTCCACGGTTTGCAGCGGATATCGTAGGTACCAGTCCTGAATCGAGCGCAGCTGTGCCAGGTCATGCCGGCCGCTTTTATCGACCAGAGCGTATTCATAAATCCAGCCGACACCGGTCGCATCGGGACCCAGGCTGGGCGTGACTTCTTCCGGCAGGCGATCAGACGCGTAGTTGAGGTATTCCAGTACCCGTGAACGGGCCCAGTACATATCGGTATCGTCTTCAAAGATAATGTAGACAAAAGACAGGCCAAAAAAGGAGTAGCCGCGTACCGTTTTAGCCCGGGGCACGGCCAGCATGGCGGTGGTCAGTGGATAGGTGACCTGGTCTTCAACCACCTGCGGTGCCTGACCCGGATACTTGGTTAACACGATCACCTGAACATCCGACAAGTCGGGGATGGCATCCAGTGGCGTGTTTTTGAGGCTCCAGATCCCGGCAGCAATGATCAGCAGGGTGGCCAGAATGACCAGCAGGCGCTCACGAAGGGAGAGATCAATCAGACGCTTAATCATGCTGATGTGCCTCACTGCCGGGGTTACCATTTAACATGCTGGCTTCTTCCGGGGTTTTATCTGACTCCATCTTCATATCCGGCATGGATGAGTCATTTGAATCCGGTTCAGCCTGCTTGTCTTTCAGCGGCTGCATTTTAGCAGCCGATTCACGCAGTTTGGATTCCGAGTCAATCAGGAACTGGCTGGAAGTTACCACTTCTTCACCGGCTTCAACGCCACTCAAAATTTGTGTTTTACCCTCAGCAGAGAGCCCGGTTGTCACCCGGCGTGGCTCAAACTGGCCCGGCGCCGTGACCACAAAAACCCGTTCGTGAGCGCCGGAGCGGACGATAGCTTCACTGGGCACCGTCACGCTATCGTCCTGCTGCTGGGCATGGATGGTGACATTGGCAAACATGTCCGGTTTGAGTTTACGTTCCGGGTTATCAAAAACCAGCCTGACCTTGATGGTGCGGGTATCGGCTTCGGCATAGGGATAAATGTAGGCGACATGGCCGTGAAAAGTCTGGCCGGGCAGGGCTGTCAGCTGCATATCAACCGGATCACCCTCAGCAATCCAAGGCAGATCTGATTCATAGACTTGCGCAATGACCCAGACCTTGCTCAGATCGGCCAGTAAATAGAGTTCGGTTTGCGGTGTGACAAACTGTCCCTCACGGGCACCGATTTCGATGACGGTGCCGGAATATGGCGAGTGAATATGCAGGTTCTGAGGGATTTCACCACTGTTTTCTATCTCACGAATCTGATGTTCGGGCACATCAAGCAGGCGCAGTCTCTCCCTGGCTGTTTTCACCATTTGCAGCGCTGTGTTGCGAATATCTTCAAAGGGACTGTCTTCCAGTGAGCGGGCACTTTGCTTTGCCAGCAGGTACTCCTGGGCGCTGGTTACCAGCTGCGGGGAATAGATACTCAACAACATGGTGTTGTGGCTGACCTGGCTACCGGTCTTATCGACAAACAACTTTTCAATCCAGCCCTCTGTTTTCGGATGTAAGCGGCTGATGCGTTCTTCGTTGTAACTGACCTTGCCGACGGTGCGTATGCTATGGGAGATGGATTCCAGTTCTGCCTCCGCGCTGCGCACGCCGATATTCTGTGTGGTCACGGGATCAATTCTGACTGTACCGGCTGGCGTCTCGGGCGCGCTGTCATTATCCTCGGCATACACAGGCGTGTAGTCCATGCCCATGCTGTCCTTGGCCGGTACGGGCGAAGTGATCTCAGGATTCATCGGATGCCGATAAAACAGCGGTTTGGGCTTATCCTGCTGATCTTGAGGGGCCTCAGTGACAGACGCAGTATCAACAGATTGTATATACCAGTAGAAACTGCCCCCACCGACAGCGATACCGATAACCAAGCTGAGGGCTGCTGTGGCAAACTTATTCATGGATATTGTCCTCACCCACATTGGCGGCCAGTTCAGCGAGGCGGGTCTTGGCATCGCTGATATGCCGCCATAGGTTAGTTTCGTAGTTATACAATGTGATTTGAGCCCGGATCAGGTTCAGAAAATCGACTTTGTTGACCTGATAACCGGCTAGCATCGAAGCCACGGTTTGCTGGGCCTGGGGCAGAATGCCCTGTTCAAGCAGCTGTCTTTGCTCGCGAGATTGTTGATAGGAAACGAAGGCGGAACTGATATCCGCCCGGATTCTGTTCCAGGCATCCTGCAGGGCGAACTTTTGCTGCTTGAGTTCACTGTTTTTCTGAGAAATGGCCATTTTCTGTTTGCGATCGGCAAACAACGGCACCTCAATGCCGAGTTCCACTGATAGAAAATCGCTGCGCCGGCCGCCATCCATATCATGTCCCTGACGAATGCCATAACCGCCGGAGAGTTTGAAGTCAGGAAGCAGGTCTTTTTCAGCCAGTTCTTTATCGCTGCGTGCTGCTGCAATTTTCTGACGTTGCTGAGCCAGTGCCGGCCGTTGAGTTTCTGCCAAGGCAAGGAGTTCTGGCAATGGTTTCAAGTCCGGGAGGCTAGTATCAATCGTGTCAGCTTGAGGCAGTGATACTGTGAGTTCAGTGCTTCTATTCAACAGGGCATTGAGCCGGGACTGTGCATGATGACGCATGCTCTTGATTTCAATTTCCTGATCCAGCAGTTTGGACAGTTCCAGCTGTGCCAGCAGCACATCCTGCTGGAGTCCCTGGCCGACTTTATATTTGGTTTCGGCAATTTCAATCAGTTGTCTGAGCAGTGTTTTATTGACATCAATAATGACGATGGCCTTATCCATGTAAAACAGGCGCCACCAAAGCGTCTTGATATCTTGCTTCAATAGCTGGCGGAATTCTTCGCTATCGAACGAGGCAGCTCTGGCCATGTGTTCAGCACGCGCTTCCCTCAGGGCCAGCGTGCCGGGATAGGGAATAGCCTGTGAGATTTTAAACTGCCACTGCGTCATCGCCTCCTGCGAGGTACTGAAACTATCAGTTGGCAGATTGGCAAGACCGATACTGACCTGAGGATCAGGCAAAGTGCCAGCCTGCAACGGAATGGCCGCCATTGCCTCGGCCCGGGCTTTCATTTCGGCCAGGCCCGGATTGCCGCTCATGGCAATATCGAGCGCTTGCTCAAGGCTGAGAGTCTCAACCTGCACACCCTGATCCGGCGGATGGCTATGGTTTATTTTGTCAGTCTCTGCAACAGCTATGTTTGCGGCTGACAGCAACAAAATAAACGCCAGGCAGGATCTAATATTTTGGATAGATTGCTTCAATTGCATAATCATGATTATCACCGTCAATGACATGAACAGCGCGCTCGGGCGCAAGACGGCTCTCCCCGGGGAGAGTTAGATCAAATTATGCGGATATAGGCGGTCTGAAGGGGGTGGTCAGAAGCGTATTAAGCCGAGCGACTGGCTCTTGTAACAAGACCAGCGTGCTGCCCGGTATGAAGCTGGGACGCAAAAACTGAAACAGCAGTGCGGGAGTGGCGACACAGTGGCCGTAACCGGATTGGCAAAAAGACATGGTTTTGCAGTGTTCACAGTCCATCTCCATTGGTGATGCGTGATCTGCATGGGCCATTGAATCCATCATTTCTATATGTGATGAACTCATTTTAGTAAGAGGCTCTTGTTGGGCAGCAGACAGTGACCATGACGATAGAGACATCGTCAGCGTCAGGCAGATAAGTAAAAAAATGTCAGCTGTTTTTCTCAACCATGAATCCCTTATTCAGACTGCTGTGCTTTATATTCTGCTTTGATGGTTTCCAGTGTCGGCGGAATGGCCTCACAGCTACTGATTTCGCCGGCGCACTTGATACATTCAAATGCTTGCCAGCCGGTTGCAATATATTCTTCTTTGTTGGGGCTGTCCAGTCGGTTGGCAATGCCGATGGTCGCTTTGGCCCGTGAACCGATATAACCGTATTCACCCTGACAAAATCGCATTTGCGTGGGATCTTGAACAATCTTGTCGTCATATTTTTGATGAATCTCGCGACCCACCTGATTCAGATAGTGCAGCTCTGAATACAATTTCTGTAATGTGTCATCACTATGCTGATAGACCCCCGCGGGCAAGCCGCCAGCCAGGCTACTGAAAGAGGTAAAAAAAAGGCTAAACAGGATACTCAGTCTCAAGGTTCTGCTCCATTGCTGATTGAGTGTATAGTCAGATGATAACGCATTGCTCCTGATTATGAGAGTGATACAGGGGCGAAAGTTCATGAGTCGCAACTCAGCGGCTGATGCCGAAGGGGGGAGCCTAATATGATTGAGTACGAACTGGGCAGTTGCTCGCTCGGCTGTGTGCTGGTGGCGATGAGTGAAAAGGGGGTATGTGCCATTGCACTCGGCGATGATCCGTCACAACTGGTCGACTGGTTAAAACAGAAATATCCACATGCTCAAAAAGGGGCAGGAAATGCGGTTTTGTTATCCCGCCTGCAACGCGTGTTGAATTATGCAGAATGGCCTGAATCAGCCCTTAATATCGAACTGGATATTAAAGGAACCGACTTTCAGAAACGGGTCTGGCAGGCACTTCAAAACGTCCCTGCTGGTGAAACCCGAAGCTATAGCGAAATAGCCGAAAAGATTGGTTCGCCAAAGTCAGTTCGTGCGGTAGCAGGCGCTTGTGCCGCGAATTTACTGGCTTTAGCAATACCGTGTCATCGTGTTATTCGACAGGACGGTGAAATGTCGGGTTACCGCTGGGGCGTGGAAAGGAAAAAAATGCTGTTGCAGAAAGAGGCTTTTCGCTAAGTCATTGAAACTGATCCCGCTCAAGCAAATCAGCGTAAATTGTCAAGCCTCAAAAAGCAGGTGCTGGTTAAAAAATAACCAGTTTTTAAAGCTTGTCACAAAAGAGTCACTTAGCAACTTACCAGAAAGTTATCCACATGCTTCTCCACAGAAATTGTGAGTAATGTGAAAAACTTTTTTCTGAGAAGCAGAGATGAATGATTGCCGGATTAAGAATTGCTTTTGTTGTGATGCCTGACAGGTTTGAATGGCAAAATCCGGCAGTCTGAATCTTGCTCTGTGGTATTTGCCTGCCGCACAATCTCTTCCATATCGAGATGAGCGAGCTGATAAAAGTGGTCCATCAGCATATCCGATATTTCAATACAGGCACCGAGCGCATGTTTGTGTTTACGCCGCACCATATCGACTCGAAACTGGAGACCATGGAGCAGGCGCCGTTCACGCTCACTGTGGGCAGAATCTTCAATGGCCTGTTTAATCGCTGAGGCGCGCTTTCTCTCAAAAGCGGCTTCATCTTGTTTAGCTAACTGCGCCCATTCTTCAAAATCAAATATCATGGGGCATCCCCCGATTATGCTTGCATAAGCTCTAAGATAACAGACAACGTATTGCCGTAGTGGTTGCGTTTAGGGAAACGACAGGCACAAAAAAACCGGGACCTGGTCACAGGCCCCGGTTTATTAGTCTTTCTCTAATGTATTGGCAGATAGTGTAACTTGCCGGCTTTCATATCCGGCACCAGCAGATGTTTGCCATCGGCCGATAAGGCAATATCAGCGGCTGCCTTCAGATCATCCGCGATGATCTGGGGAGTCGCGCGAGGTTCTGCCAGTTGCCAGACTTTACCGTTATTCCAGTCACTGACATAGAGGAATCCTCGGGTATCTCTTACCAGACCGTCTGCACCACCGAAGCCATTGTTCAAAGCTTTAACTTTATCTGAAGCTAGGTCAAAGCGGTACAAATCACCGGTGCCGAAATCAGCAACCAGCATACTGCTGATGCCATCCATCAGCAGCCCGTTGGGACGTTTGATACCGGACTGGCTATTCATCACCTCGGAAATGTCACCCTGGGCTGAAATACGGTAAATACCGGCATTTTCACCAGTGTCAGTGCCACTGTCAGATACATAAACAGTGCCATTACCGTCGATTTCGACATCATTGAGGAATTCAGCTTTACCCGGGAACTCATTGCTGTCAGCAAGCACCTCGATTTTGCCATCCATATCAATCTTCAGGACTTGATTAATATCAGCAACGTAGAGTTCATTGTTGAATAAATCGAGCCCTTTCGGATCATCCAAACCCGTGGCCAGCACAGTTTTACTGCCATCGGTGTTGATAATGCTGATCTGACCATCATCTTTTTTACCAAATTCACCGATCTCACTGATAAACAGGCGACCATCCGGATGAGCGATCACCGATTCGGGCATTCTCAGCCCGGTGACAGTCTGCTGACTGCTTGCAGAAGCTTTGGCTGCCGTGGTTTGCTTGGTTTCACCCTCACCGTAGCTGACTCGGTATATGACACCATTGTAGTCATCCGAGACCAATAAAGAGCCATCGGGCAGTTGCAAGATATCGGTCGGCCGACCCCAGGCTTCTCCATCAATCAGCCAGCCATCAATAAAGGTTTGCTGACCCGTGACCTGATTGTTGTCATCGAAAGTGACACGCTCCAGTTTATAGCCCACCGGTTCAGTACGGTTCCATGAACCATGCTGGGCGATGATGGCGTCACCCTGATACTCAGCCGGGAACATCTTGCCGTTGTAAAATTTGAAGCCGAGGTTGGCGGTATGGGCCTGAAATTCGACTTCAGGGAAAGTGACTTCCTGAGGCGGCTGTTTGTCTTCCCAGTCCTGATGACGGGCATCACCACCGGCGTAATAGGGAAAGCCAAAGTGCATGCCTTTTTCCGGGGCCGCGTTGAATTCGCCCGGAGGATTATCATCACCCATCATATCGACATTGTTGTCAGTGAAATATAAATCACCGGTCTCGGGATGGAAATCGATACCCACTGAGTTACGCACGCCGTGGGCATAGACTTCCGCTTCACTGCCATCCGGATTCATGCGAATAATCGTGCCCTCATAGCCCTTCACATCACAGATGTTGCAGGGGGCACCAACCGTGACATAGAGCTTGCCGTCCGGCCCAAAATCAATATAGCGCCAGCCATGATGGGCTTTATCAGGCAGGTCCTCAAAAACGACTTCACGCATCTGCTCGAATGGCAGGGTCAAATCAAAACCCGGTGCCGCATAGCGGGCGATACGGTGCTGTTCAGCCACATAGAGGTTGCCCTGATACATGGCCACACCGTTACCGACTTTGAGATCGCTGAGAATATTAACGACCTCATCAGCCTGACGATCCTTGTTTTTGTCCACTACAGCGTAGACATTCTTGCCACGGGTGCCGACAAAGACGGTACCTGTGGACTGACCGAAAGCCATTTGTCTGGCATTCGGCACTTCAGCGTAAACCTCAACTTTGAAACCGTCTGGCACATTGAGTTTATGCAGATTCGCTTCGGCCGCCGCACGGTCTGCCATGACCGGTGAAGCCATGAGTCCCAGCGTTGATGCCGCCAGGCTTGCAAGTGATAAAGATTTGAGTTTCATCATTCCTCCTTTAATGGTTCCAGACCTCAAGCTTCGAGGAAGGGGTAATCGATATAGCCACGTTCATCGCCGCCATAGAATGAGTCCGGATCGGGCTCGTTGAGCGGGGCGTTTTTCTCAAAACGTAATGGCAAATCGGGGTTGGCGATAAACAGTTTGCCGAATGAGACCAGATCGACCTCACCATGGCTGATGATGTCATTGGCCTTGTCCAGACTGTAATCGTAATTAGTCATATAAATGCCATGCCAGAGCGGTCGCAGGCTATGAATATCAAATGCCGGGCCTGCAGCGCCCGGATTGTCCACGCCCATTTCGGTAACATGCAGATAGGCAAGGCCAAACTTGTCGAGCTGCTCAACGGCGTAGCGGAAAGTCTGTTCTGGATGGCTGTCGTGGACATCATTAAATGGCTGCAATGGGGACAGCCTGACACCGACGCGATCCGCACCCCAGATACGGGTGACTTCATCAACCACTTCCAGTAACAGTTTTGCACGGTTTTCGAGGCTGCCGCCGTACTCATCGCTACGCTGATTACTGCCGTCACGCAGGAACTGATCCAGCAGATAGCCGTTGGCACCGTGGACTTCCACACCATCAAAGCCGGCGCTTAGAGCATTGTGTGCTGCCTGGCGGAAGTTATCTTTGATGCGTTGAATATCGTCCAGCGACATTTCTCGTGGTGTTTCATAGGGCTTCATGCCTTCATAGGTCATGACTTCTCCCGCCGGTTTAATTGCTGACGGGGCCATGGGCAGTTTGCCGTCAAGCAGGGAAGTATGACCAACACGGCCACAGTGCCAGATTTGCATGACTATTTTGCCACCGGCATGATGGACCGCATCGGTGACCTTTTTCCAGCCTTCAATCTGGGCCTGACTGTAAATGCCGGGGATATTGGGATAGCCGATGCCGTCTTCAGCCACCAGTGTGGCTTCAGTGATGATAAGACCGGCCGAGGCACGCTGACGATAATATTCGACCATCATATCGGTTGGGACTAAGCCCTCACCAGCGCGATTACGGGTCAGTGGTGCCATCACAAAACGATTTTTCAGCTGAATGGCACCGACTTCTAATGGTGATTGCAAATCCACAGTGGACTCTGATGCATGATTCATAAACATTCCTTTTAGACAGTAACGATAATTTTGCCGAACTGGGTATTGGATTCGAGGTAACGATGCGCTTCGACAATCTCATCCAGGCTGAAGGTTTTGGCTATCAGCGGTTTCAGCTGAGCGCCTTCCAACCAGCCGTAGATGTCGTCCTTGGCCCGTTTCAGTTGTTGTGGATCCTGGGTGAATTCAAACAGGGTATAGCCACGGATGGTCAGACCTTTGCCAAGCACACTGAATAAGGGGAAAGGGGTGGCCTCAGGGCTCAAAGCGCCATATTGGAAAATAATGCCGTGGCTGGAAGCAACCTCGGCCAGGGTAGCCAGCATCGGACCGCCAACGGGGTCGAAGATGATGCGCGCACCCACACCCTCGGTGATATTTTCCACGGCGGCGATGACATCCTCTTCTTCACTGACCACCACATGCCGTGCACCTTGGTTGAGCAGTTCCTGTTTCTTATCACTGTGCCGGGTCATTGCGATGGGTACCGCGCCAACCAGGTTACATAGCTGAATCGCTGCCAGACCCACGCTGCTGGAAGCGGCCGGAATCAGCACAAAATCATCCGGTTGCATCTTGGCTATATCGATCAAGGCGCCATAAGCCGTGAGATATTGCATCCAGATTGCGGCTGCTTCTTCCCAACTCAGGTTAAGCGGGTGAAAAACCACCGCGGTTACAGGGACGTTCACCACTTCGCCATAGACGCCATAACGATTGAGAGGAAAATTGGGTATGGTGCTGACGGCATCGCCTACCTTGTAGCCATGCACATCTTCACCAATAGCCTTGATGGTGCCCGCGGCTTCATAGCCAAGCCGGGCGGGAAATTGCGGTGCTTCCAGGTATTGGCCCCGGCGGAACATGGCTTCGGCCCGATTCAGTCCAATGGCAGCGACCTGAATCTGTACTTCACCTTCTGCTGGGGGCGGGACTTCCTCATCAACAAGTTGCAGAACATCCGGTTCGCCGGTTTGATTAAATCTGACTACTCTCGACATGACTGACTCCTTAAATTTTAAAGACTGGCTTGCAGAATCCGGCGGCTTTTATCGAGATCAATATCCTGGCGCTCACCCAATTGGGTTAATCCATGTTTTTCCAATTGCTGAACCATAAGCGGGATAGCTTCTGCGCCGATCTGGTAATCACTGAGTCGGGTTTTCACGCCCATCTGCTCGAAGAAGTCGCGGGTTTTACTGATGGCTTGATCAATGCGACGTTCTTCGTTTGTCTCATCGATGTGCCAGACTCGGTCCGCGAACTGTAGTAGTTTGTCGCGTTTAGCGGCACGTTGTTCCTGCATCACACTGGGAAGTACAACGGCCAGGGTTTGCGCGTGGTCCAGGCCATGCAAAGCCGTGATTTCATGTCCGATCATATGCGTGGTCCAATCCTGAGGCACCCCCACCCCGATCAAGCCATTCAGAGCCAGTGTGGCTGTCCACATAAAGTCAGACTGAAGCACATAATCTTCCGGGTTTTCCAGAAGAGCAGGGCCGATCTCTATCAATGTTTGCATCAGACTTTCAGCAAAGCGGTCCTGAACTCTGGCAGCCACCGGATAAGTCAAATATTGTTCAACCACATGGGTGAAGGCATCTACCACACCATTAGCCAGCTGTTTATTGGGTAGGGTGTAGGACTTGGTGGGATCTAATATTGAAAACTGGGGGAAAACAAGCTGGCTGCTGAATGCCAGTTTTTCCTGTGTTTCATAGCGGGTGATCACGGAGTTTGTATTCATTTCTGACCCCGTTGCCGGCAAGGTCAGCACACACCCAAAAGGCAGGGCTGTGCCAATGTCACGAGCACCTTTGACGAGAATTTCCTCCCAGGGATCCGCCTCACATGCTACGGCAGCTGCCACAAACTTAGTGCCATCGATAACCGAGCCGCCGCCGACGGCCAGCAGAAAATCCAGCTTTTTTTCTCGGATAAGCTCAACGGCTTTCATTAAGGTGTTGTATCCGGGATTCGCTTCAATACCGCCGAAAGTTTCAACACGACGTTGACCTAATGCAGCCCTGACTTCATCGAGCGTGCCGTGTTTTTGGGCACTCTGCCCACCATATAGAATCAGTACGCTGGCAGATTCCGGAATTAATTCATCGATCTTCTCAATTTGGCCTTCGCCAAAAACGATGCGTGTCGGATTATAAAATTCAAAATTATTCACGTTGATCCTTGGGTTGTTTAATAGACCGGTCGTCTAGTTTTTAGGCAAATAAAAAGCTCTCAGCTTATTGCTTGAGATAAATTCAACCTTGCTCGTAAGGCATTCATCGCGACATTCAATGCGTCAGGATTGTGATTTACCTTGGTAAGCAGGGTCGCACCAATCCAGAGATAGTAAATTTCTTCTGTGACAGTTCTGGCATCGTCCTTCAGATTGATTTCTCCATTATCAATGGCTTCCTGAACGACACTGGCCAGACGCTTGATGACCCGATGAGTGCCATGCTTGAGTGCCAGGCGCATGCTTTCGGAAAGATCGGTGACTTCTCCACTCAATTTGACCACCAGACACTTGTCGGTAGTGGTATCACCGCACTGTGAATTTTTCCAGTTATCAAAATATTGGATAAGCCGTTCAACCGCAGTAGTGTCATTACCCAGAAAGTGGGCATCCAGGGTCAACATATACTGATCAAAATAATTTTCCAGTAACACGCTACCGAAATGCTCTTTGGATCCGAAATAGTGATAGAAGGAACCCTTGGGGACACCGGCGGTTTTCAGAATCTCATTAAGACCAACAGCAGCAAAGCCTTTACCCAGAATGATGGTCTGGGCAGTGCTGAGAATATGCTGTTTGGTATCGCTGTAGCGTGAGTTGGCTGTTTGATTCATGACCCGCATTATTTCAAAAAATAGACCAGTCGTCTAGTAGTTGAATTCAATGCTTTAACAGCAGCTTATTGTTTAGGGTTCAAAATGTTGGAACAAGGCTTGCTTGGTGTTAGTCTGAGCCTGAAAGCATCGTTGTCGAAGCAAATTGATCACTTAAAGGGGCTTCAGACATAGCATTCCATCAAAACGTGCACCGTTTTGAATCAAACCGCAGGGGGCAAGATGGGTGACATCTGGCAACAAGCGATCGACAGTGCGCAGCAATTGCGCCGTGATCTTCACCGGCATCCTGAGCTCGGCTGGCAGGAAGTGCGCACTGCTGATCTGATTCGTCGAGAACTCAGCGCCCTGCAAATTCCCTGGCAAGCCTGTGCCGAGCTCGGCACCCTGGGGCGTCTCAATCCCAATGGCGAAGGACAACATATCGCTCTGCGGGCTGATATGGACGCTTTACCTATCCTTGAACAGAACGTGCATGACTGGTGCTCAGAGCATGAGGGGTTCATGCACGCCTGCGGTCATGATGGGCATACTGCCACCTTACTGGCAACAGCGCGTTGGCTGAAATCGGTTGAATCCAGTCTGCCGGGGCCGGTGACCCTGTTGTTTCAGCCTGCTGAAGAGGGGGGGCACGGTGCCAGAAAGATGATTGAGGATGGCGCGCTGGAGGGCATCGATATGATTTTCGGCTGGCACAACTGGCCGGTGATTCCCTTTGGCAAGATGGTCTGTCCTGATGGCATCGTGATGTGTGGCAACGGCACTTTTCAGATCAGCCTGCAGGGTCAGGGTGGCCATGCCAGCCAGCCAGAACTCTGTCGAGACCCGGTGCTCGCTGCCAGTGCCGTGACACAGGCCCTGCAGCAAATCGTCAGCCGCAACCTGGCGCCACAGTCTCCCGCTGTGGTCAGTGTCACTTCGATAGAGGCACCCAGCGCACCAACCGTAATCCCGGATACTGCGTTAATCGGCGGCAGCATCCGCGTACCGGATCTCGCTACCAGGGATCGGGTCAATCAACTTATCACTGAGATCAGCCAGCAAACAGCAAAGGCTTATGGTGTAGAGGCGGAAGTTAGACACTTCCCGCGCTATAACGCGACGATTAACCATGCCTCACAGGCTGCTTTTGTTCGTCAGCAATGGCAGCAGGATCAGGGTGATGCCAGCCTGGATCATCGATTGCCGGTGCCGGTAATGGCATCAGAAGATTTCAGTTATTACCTGGAGCAGATTCCGGGGGCTTTTGCCCTGATTGGTGCCGATGATGGCCCGGAGCATCAGGCCGTCTGTCATAGCCCTTTATATGATTTCAATGACAGGTTGATACCGCTTGTCACTCGACTCTATGCGCGTTTGGTCGGTGCGCCGATTGCAGAATAACCGATCCTTTTTTCCGTTGCCGCAGCATCGGCTTTTCTATTGTGGAGGTGTTTAATGAGTGTATTCGAACAGCGTGAGTCCGCCATCCGAGCTTATTGCCGTGTTTACCCCGTTGTGTTCGATAAGGCACGTAATGCAAGGCAGCGAGATGAAGACGGCAAAGAATATATCGACTTTTTCGCTGGTGCCGGGGTGCTCAATTTTGGTCACAACAATGAGCGTATGACTCATGCCGTAGTGGACTACATTCAATCCGGCGGGGTAACCCATGCGCTCGATATGATGACGACGGCGAAGCGCCGGTTTATGGAGCGTTTCGAAAAGGTCGTGCTAAAACCGCGCAATATGAATCATAAGATGCAATTTATCGGTCCAACCGGCACCAACGCAGTGGAAGCGGCGATGAAACTGGCACGACGGGTGACGTCGAGACAAGAAATTGTGGCCTTCACCCGGGGCTTTCACGGCATGACATTGGGCTCACTGGCGGCCACTGCCAACCGGTATTTTCGCGGTGCGGCAGGTGTGCCTCTGAATCATGTCTCACATTACCCTTTTGGCTGTAACAAACCCTGCATGGGCTGCGAGTCCGGCTGCGGTCTGGAGAGTCTGGAGCATATGCGCAGCCTTTATCGCGATACCTCAAGCGGTGTGACACCTCCGGCTGCTTTCCTGCTGGAGACGGTGCAGGCTGAGGGCGGGGTCAATGTGGCTTCCAGGGAATGGCTACAGGCCGTGGCTGCACTCGCCAAGGAAGTCGGCGCTTTACTCATCGTTGATGATATTCAGGTCGGCATGGGGCGCACCGGTTCCTTCTTCAGCTTTGATGATATGGGCATTGACCCCGACATCATCTGCCTGGCTAAAGGTCTGGGGGGTATGGGGACCCCCATTGCGATGAATCTGATTAAGCCGGAAGTGGATGAATACTGGTCGCCAGGCGAGCACACCGGAACTTTCCGCGGCCAGAGCATTTCCTTTGTCGCCGGCAGCGAGGCGCTCAGCTACTTCGAAGACAATAGTCTGATGAAAGAAGTGCACGAAAAGGGCGATCGGATGAATGATGCGTTAGCACCACTTGAGCAGCGCTACGACCAGGTTCAGATCCGCGGCAGAGGCATGATTCTGGGTCTTGATGTGATGACCGGTGATCGGGCCAAGGCCATTGTCGAACGCTGCTTTGATGCCGGCCTGTTGATTGCGTCCTGCGGTACCGGCGGTCGTGTGGTCAAGCTGATTCCCCCCCTGACGATTCCGGACAGTGATCTTGAGGAAGGGCTAAAGATCCTAGTGGAAATCACTGAAAAAGTCATGGAGGAAGCAGCATGAGACAACGCGATGATATGACCTTCCCATTTGAGGAATATGAGCGCCGGATCAGCGAGTTACGAGTGCGGATTGCCCAGCGTCTGCTGGATGCGGTGGTGATCACTGATCCTGAAAACATCATGTACCTCACTGACTATCAGACCACGGGTTATTCCTTTTTCCAGGCGCTGGTGGTGCCGCTGGAACAGGAACCATTCATGATCACCCGGCAGATGGAGGAATCCAATATCATCGCCCGAACCTGGGTTGAGCGGACCCGGCCCTATCCGGACACCGGTGATGCAATCCAGATGCTGGTGGATGCACTACGTGAATTCGGTCTGGCCAACAAACGCATTGGTTACGAGCGAAACAGCTATTTCTTCCCAGCCTATCAACAGGACACCATTCACACCACGCTGACTCAGGGCAAGCTGCTGGATTGTTTTGGCATTGTCGAGCAGGGGCGGATTCGTAAATCAGATGTTGAGATTGATTTGATGCGTAAGGCCGCCGCTGCCACTGAGGCCGGTATACAGGCCGGGATTGATATCGCTGCTGCCGGTGTGACTGAAAATGAAATCGGCGCGGCTATCAGCAGTGCCATGTTCAAGGCGGGTGGTGAACCGCCTGCCGTCATGCCCTATGTGACATCCGGCCCGCGAACCATGATTGGTCACGCTACCTGGGAGGGGCGGACAGTCCAACCGGGTGAGCATGTCTTTCTAGAAGTTGGTGGCTGTTACCGGCGCTACCATACAGCGCTGATGCGCACAGTGGTGCTGGGGGAACTGAGTGACTCAATGTACAAGGCACAGGAACGCATGAAGATGGCCCTGAATGCCGTACACGAGACGGTTCAGCCGGGGATGACGGTATCCGATGTCGACAACCTGGTACGCAACATCATCACCAATAATGATGTCGGCGCGCGACTGGTGACCCGTTCCGGTTATTCGATTGGTATTGCCTTTCCGCCCAGTTGGGATGAGGGCTATATCTGCAGTCTCAAGCAGGGTGAATCGGCGATACTGGAAGAGGGCATGACCTTCCACATTATTCCCTGGATGTGGGGTGTGGATGGAGACAAGACCTGCGGCATTTCTGACACTATCCATGTCACTGCTGATGGCTGTGAGTCTTTCTTCACTCTGGACCGTGACTTTACCGTCAAACCCGAACAGGGCCAGAAAAAGCTGGTGGAGCTGGGAGCAGCCAAAACTGAAGATAAAAAATCTCAGGCCCAGAATGACAGCAATTCCCGACAAACCGCCAAGAATTCAAAGTGAGGTGCTGATGTTAAATGCAACCAATCCTTTCACAGGTCAAGTTCTGAATCATTATGAAGCGCTGGATGAGGCGGGGATAGAACAACGTATTGAAGCGGCTCATCAGGCGTTCGCAACTTGGTCCAGAAAAAGTATTGCCGAGCGGGCTGAGGTACTTAAAGCTGTCGCAGCCAAGCTGCGCGACAATAAAGCTTTGCTCGCCAGGTTAATGGCAGAAGAAATGGGAAAGCCAATCAAGGAAGGGGGGCCTGAAGTCGAGAAAGCAGCCTGGTGTGCCGAGCATTACGCCGAGCATGCAGAAAATTATCTGGCTCGGGAAGAACTGCCTTCTGATGCCTCACTGAGTTATGTCTGCTATCAGCCTCTCGGCACACTGCTGGGCATATTGCCCTGGAACGCGCCGCTCTGGCTGGCATTTCGATATCTGGCGCCGGCGCTGATGGCGGGAAATACCTGTGTGATGAAGCATGATCCAAATGTGCCGGGCTGTGCCGAGGCGATAGAGCGGGTATTCAAGGAGGCAGGTGTTCCTGACCATATCATGATTAACCTGCCGGTTGAGACACCACTGGTGGAAAAAGCCATTCGCGATCCTCGCATTGCCGCGGTTTCATTTACGGGGTCTCCCGGAGCCGGTGCGAAGGTAGCCTCCACTGCCGCATCGGAAATCAAACACTCCGTGCTGGAGCTGGGCGGCAGTGATCCCTTTATCGTGCTTGAGGATGCCGATCTGGAAGCCGCCGCCGATGTGGCTACTTTGTCACGAATTATTAATGCTGGTCAGTCCTGTATTGCGGCTAAACGGGTGATCGTCGAAGCCCCGGTTTATGATGATTTTATCGGCCGGGTGTTTGAGCGACTGCAAAAACTCAAGCTGGGTGATCCTTCATCACAGGACACCGATATCGGTCCGATAGCACGATTTGATTTACGTGAGGATCTGCACCGGCAGGTCAGTGAAACGATAGCTGATGGCGCTCGTTGCCTGATGGGTGGCGAGATGCCGGCAGGGGAAGGTTTTCTCTATCCGGTTACCATGCTGGTCGATGTGACATCCGAAATGACCGCATTTCGCGAGGAAACCTTCGGACCTGTGATGTGTGTTATCCGAGCCGAAAACGCCAATCACGCTCTTGAACTTGCCAATGACAGTGAGTTTGGACTGGGGGCGGGTGTCTGGACTGGCAATGCTGCTCAAGCTGAAGACATGGCTATGCAACTGCAAGCCGGTCAGGTAGCTATCAACGGTATTGTGAAAACAGATCCACGTCTGCCTAGCGGTGGCATTAAGAAATCGGGTTACGGCAGAGAGCTGGGACCGCATGGCATCAAGGAGTTTGTCAACGCCAAGCAGGTCTGGATTAAATAGCAATCGAGCTCAAATCCTGCCAAAGCAGAAATGATCAAGCCGGGCTGGATCATCAGAAGTCTGATGGACCAGCCCGGCTTTTTATAAGGCCGCTACAGAGCGCCTAGAAGTCGAGAGAATAACCCAGTGTCACGGTTCGGCCGCGACCCTTGAAGTAACGGGTCGGGTTAGCCTGTGCCGACTGTGAATAGTAAGTAAAGTAATCTTTATTCAGCAGGTTGGCGAAAGCCAGCTTGAGCTTGCCTGCCGGCAATTGATAGCTCATTGCTGCATCCACCAGGGTATAGCTGTCAAAATCGAGTTCCGGATTTTCATCAAAGCTGCGTTCAAAGTTATGACTAGCTTGGATGAATGAACTGATTTTAGGTGACCAGTTGGCAGACCAACTCGCTATCAGACGGTTTGGGGGGATGTCTGCACCGGTCAAATCACGATCTACCTGTCCATCGTCGTCACTGTCTGAACGACCGTTTATATGCGAATAGCTCAGTTTCAGGTGATGGGACGGATTAACTTGGAAACCCATGCTGGCTTCTACACCACTGATCTCAGTTTTCTCACGCTGTACAAAAAAGTCATCACCGACTTGCTGTAATCGTGAGCCCAGATCGGAGTCTGACTCGTAGTAACTGATTTCGAAATCAACTGCTTGCCAGTCGACACGTACACCAACTTCACGGTTTTCGGTCACGATTGGTTTCAGATCAAGAAAGGTATCAACATCCAGACCGGGGGTGCCGATGCCACGAAGTACTCGTCCCACATCAGGCATACCAAAACCTTCAGAATAGTTGGCAAAGACACTCAGCCAGGTAGTTGGGCTGACCACAGCGCCGACATTAAACAGGGTTTCACTGAAATCGGGATTACCGCCATCCACCGTGACGCCGCCTTTGCCGAAAACAGTCTGATAGGTATCGACGTCCAATTCAGCGTGTTCATAACGAATTCCTGAATTAAGTACCAGGAAATCGACCGGTTTGAACTGGGCCTGGATAAACGGCGCGTAGTTTTCAAAGGTCGTCTCCGGCACATAACTTCTGTTAGTCATCAACAGACGTTGTTCCGTGGTATCTTCCAGCAGGTCGATGCCGGTAGTGAGTTTGAGTTTATCATCAAACAGGCCGTCTTTTGTGAGTGTAAATTTAGCGCCGTTTTTATCGGATTCATTCTGTGATTGATCCAGACCTTCCGGTGCCAGTGCCGGATCGACAAAACTGCCGGACTCCGTTGCGCCGAAACGTGCCTCAAACTCCTGCCGATATGCCTGGGCGGTGAATTCCATACCCGCCAGATCATAGTTTTTATAAGTCAGGCTGGAGGTGAGCACCCGGTTTCTGGGGGCTTCACCCAGCGGTGTTCTATTAATTGAGGTGGTCGGTGTTCCGGTGGCTAAATCGCCATCAACACTGGTGTAATTGTTGTCGCCTTCCAGCAAAAAACGATTGATGGATAATTCCAGATTTTGATTGTCATCAAACCAATAACCCAGCTTGGCAAAAATATCATAGCTACGTGAATCCATGATATCGCCCTGAGTGTTATCGACGCCGATAGGATCTTCGTCATCATCGAGATAGAGGCCCTGTGTTTCATAGCTGAGTCCCAGGCTGTATTCCCAGTCATTCTGGCTACCCAACAGGCTGTAGTCGGCGCGATACCCCATGGTTTCATCCGATACTTTATTTGTGGGCATGGTCGTGGAGACGGACATGTGTTGCTTAAGCTTGTCAGCGGTAGGACGTTTGGTAATAAAGTTAATGATACCGCCTGTAGCGCCTAGACCGTGTATCGCACTGGCCCCGTGAATAACTTCGATACGCTCTACCATGGCGAGATCGATAGTATGACCATCACGCTGTGAGTCACGTAGTGGGTTTGATTGCGGCACCCCATCAATCAGGAACAGTGGCGAACGGCCACGGAAAGTCTCGCCGGCACTGCTCAGCTTCTGCCTGCTCGGAGAGAATGAGGGCAAAAGGCTACTAAGAACCTGTGAGGTATCACTGGAAAATGCCATCTGCTGCTGGATTTGTTCCTGTGTGATTACTGTGACGACCTGGGGCGAGTCTTTGAGTTGCGTATCGCTGCGAGTGGAAGTGATCGTCATCTCATCCAGTTTGACAGCCTGCTCAGCGAGTAGCGGTGATGTGAGAGCCAGTGAGGGTAAGGCAAGAACCAAGCTTCTTGAGAGTGTTTTGAGTTGCACCATTTTCTCCTATCTGCGTGAAAATGGTTACTCATGCTAAAGTAAATGAGAACTATTAGCAATTATAGTTGTAATTAGAATGTAACATGACAGTCAAGCTACCTCAGTTACCGCTATTCCTGTCTCAGATGAAGATAGGACTGATCGATGAGGTCGTTATAGACACCTTCGATGTTGAGTGGCAGCCATTCCTCATACATTTTGAGTGACTTGAAGTCATCAAGCCGGATATCCTGCTGCAGTTTTTGCAGACTTTTACCTTCACGCATGCCATCCAGAACGGCCTCATAAAGCTGTTCGAGATAGCTGAGATAAAACCGGACATCGTCTTTATTGCCGGAGTCGGCATGGCCGCCAACAAGAATGTCAAAGTCCATTGCCAAAACATCCCGGGTTGAATTAATCATCCCGCGGATGTCGTAACCAGGCAGGGTTTTATAGGGCATGCGTCCCAGCACGATCCAGTCCACTACGTGAAGGACACGCTGCTCTGGGAAGTTGATTGAGATTGATCCCTTGCCATTGTTAGGCCCGTGATAGCGTAAATCAATCTGTGTGTCGCCCAGAAAAATTCGCATCTCATCATTGAAAACCAGGTCGGGAATTTGCGTGTCGGCCTGGGTAGCGAGCAGATCATCCCGGGCCCATTGATGAGCGACAAAACTAACACCGGGTTCAGCAAAAACCTCACCGCCATAAACGTGATCAGGGTGATTATGGCTATAGATGACATAACGTACAGGCACATTGAAACGCGACTTGAGCTCCTTTTTAAGCCATGTCGCTGCGGCTTCAGAGATAGGGTCGGTAAGCGCGATACCTTCGTCAGTCACGACAAACACAGCGTGGTGGGTGCCGTTACTGAATTGGTAGATGTTGTTTTTAACCGGTGTAATGCTGAAGTTGGCAGTGTGAGCAGAAGTGACGAAAAGGCTTGTAAGAAAGATGAATAAAATTTTAGACAAGGTCATCTTGTGGCCACTCCAGTTAGCATCCCAGTTTGCTTAACGACAATAATCGACGGGGTTTAATTCTTGATGAGGCATTTATTATTCATTTTCTGAATACACGGTCAGTTCGAAGTCATTATTGCCGTTCACTAACACATGAAATTCGATTGGCCTGCAACAGATCTCGCAGTCTTCAATGTATTGCTGTTCAGGGACACTGCAATCGACAAGTACGGTGAAATGCTCACCGCAGTAAGGACACATGATGTTGCTCTCTTCCAGTGGATGAAGCATGATTCGCCTCCACTTGCAGGTGAATGAATTCGCTCTCCGCTTCATTGTGGCACGTAAGAAGCTCAGCGTGAAAGTGTGAAAAGGTGACGTTTGTCACCCAGCCCGATACCCGTCTCGATAATAGTGAAACCAAGCGACTGATAAAACGCCAGCAGGGCCGGGTAGTGATCAACTGCGTCGAGTTGCAACCTCGCCTCACCGACCTGTTCAATGCAGTATTGCATGAGTTTTCTGCCGTAACCCCGGCCCTGAGCGTGAGGGCTGACGGCAAGCTGTGTGATATAGAAGTCGGCATCGGGTGCCTGTGGCCAGCAGTCTTTGTAATAATCGGCCTTCTCTGTGCCAAGCGCAATACAGCCCAGAATTCTATTATTGTTTTCCAGAACAAAAACCTGCTTCTTATTGAGATTCGCGGCGACTGAATTTTCATCGTAAACATCAAGCCAGTGATGCATACCCCGATCACTCATGGACTGGGCGCAGGCCTGCAATAGAGAGGTAATGTCAGCGACATCTTCAGGCCTTGCCAGTCGTATGCAGTTAAGACTCATATCAGGGCAATAGCAATGCTTGCGATTACACACCAGGCCACAACCAGCAGGGCAGAGAGTTTGAAAAACTGCAGCATGAAGAAACCGATCAAGCCAATGACAAAATCACTGACATGCTGAACGGTGCTGATCCAGATGGGATCATACAGTGCCGCTGCCAGCAGGCCCACCACACTGGCATTGACGCCGGCGAGGGCACTGGCCGCGAGTGGATATTTCAGCACTGATTGCCAAAGCGGCAGCATAGCGGCAATCAATAGAAAACCAGGGAGGAAAATAGCACATAAAGCCAGCACCGCGCCGCTCAGGCCACCCATCTCACCGGGTAACAATGCACCAAGATAAGCGGCCACCGAAAAAACCGGACCCGGCACAGCCTGTGCTGCACCGTAACCGGCGAGATAGTCATCCGCCGCCACCCATCCGGGTTCAACCACGGTTTGCTCAAGCAGTGGTAGAACAACATGTCCTCCACCGAACACCAGTGCACCGGCGCGATAGAATGCATCCATTACCGCAGCGAGGCTGTTGTAGCCAGCCAGGAAAGGCAGACTTAGTAACAAGATAAAAAACACAAGCAATAAAGACCAGGCAACTCGACGGCCATAATTAATATCAAACTGGCTGGCCGGGAAACGTTGATGACGACAAAGCAAGAAGCCCGCCACGGCACCGGTTACCACGACAGCAATCTGAGCGACAGGATGATTCACCAATATCAAAAAAATGATGACAAGCAGTGCAATAAGACGACGTTGCCAGTCCGGTGTCAGCTGTTTTGACATCAGCCATACCGCCTGAGCCACCACCGCAAGGGCAACCAGTTTAAGACCATGAATTGCTGCGCTGCCTATGGTGTCCGATAAATAAGGCAGCCACTGAGCGAAAGCAAACAGCAGTATAGCGGAGGGCAGAGTAAAAGCGATGAAGGCGGCCAAACCACCCAGCCAGCCGGCACGGATGAGACCAACACTGAAGCCCATTTGACTACTGGCCGGGCCGGGCAGAAACTGACACAGCATAAGCAACTGAGCGAACTGCTCTTCTGTCAGCCAGCGCCTTTTTTCAATAAAGGCCTCACGATAATAGGCAATGTGAGCAATCGGACCACCAAACGAGGTTAACCCCAGTTTCAGAAAAGTTATAAAGACTTCAGCCGCCGTGCCTCGCTTGCTCATGCTGTTTCCATTTCTTGTCATGAGCCTGAATTATGCTTGCCTGACACAGGATTGCAAGCTATCAGCTTCAGACTCAACCGGCATGTAAAGTCTGTGTCATTGGTGCTGAGCTGGCGACTTTACGCTTTTGCATGCGATTCCAAAATTTTTCATGAAAGTGGAATGCCACGGTATTGATAGCTGGTTCGACCATAGCCATCACGCTCCCGAACAGGATGCTTCCAGTCAACAGGTAGCCCACAGTGAAAGCCACACTGAAGTGTACGATTGCAAAACTGATTGTCTTAGCCATAATCATTCCTCCTTTTGAGAATGATTATCATTAATATAAATTGACATGTAAAACGAATAAGTTCAATCGATATGATTGGAAAAAACGTAATAGATAAAAAAGCAACTATTCATCGATATAGCCGATTAATTTAACCAGAATTACTTGTTTCACTTTATGTGGTATAGCTAATAGAATGAAATCAAATTTAAGGCGAACCTGACCTTCGCCGAATTGACTAAGGTCATTTATAACTCTGAACAAGGAGGCACAATAATGAGTACCATTGATATTGGTATTAACAAGCAGGATAGACAAGACATTGCTGACGGTCTGAAGCGCCTGTTGGCAGATAGCTACACTTTGTACCTGCAGACTCATAATTTCCATTGGAACGTGACGGGCCCGCAATTTCGTGAATTGCACCTGATGTTCGAAGAGCACTACACCGAACTGGCCCAGGCAGTGGATGACATCGCAGAGCGCATTCGCACACTGGGTATTGCTGCCCCCGGCACTTATAAATCATTTGCTGAACTCAGCAGCATTCAAGAAGTGGAAGGTGTTCCCGGTGCTGCCGATATGGTCGTGACACTGACACACGGTCACGAGCAGGTGGTTAAAACCTGCCGTGAAGTATTGAAAAAAGCACAGGATGCTGATGATGAGTCTACAGCGGCACTGGTCGGTGACCGCATGCGGGTTCATGAAAAAACAGCCTGGATGCTGCGCGCCATGCAGTAATTTGAGTGGTCATAATCACTCTTAAAAAAAGGGAGCTTAAGCTCCCTTTTTTATTGCCTGAAATTCTGTTTGCTGCAACAGCAGCGCTTTGAGCTCTTCAATCTGACGCGATAGATCAGCCACGGTCGGCTCGCCGGCATGATCTCTCTGCCACTGCTCGGCACTCTCTTTTTCCATCACATTGACAACAATTCCGATCAGCATGTTCAGAAAAGCAAAAGCGTTGAGGAAGATAAAACTGATATAGAAGATCCAGCTCAGAGGGTGCACGGCCATCGTTTCATACATCACATCTGTCCAGTCTTCGAAGGTCATGACCCGGAAAAGCGTCAGCATCGACACCGTGATATCGCCCCACAGCGTTTCGTTGACTTTAGCAAAGAAGGTTGTGCCCACAGCGGCATAGATATAGACAATAATGAACATCAGCAAAGCGACATAACCCAATTGGGGTAGGGCTTTGAGCAAGGAGTTAAGCAGTGTTCGCAGCTCCGGAATCACAGACACCATCCTCAGTACCCGGAAGATGCGAATCAGCCGGCCTACCAGTGCGAGCTCACTGTCTTCTATTGGAATCAGACTGACCACGACGATCAAGGTATCGAAGATATTCCAGCCGCTTTTAAAGAATTGCCATTTCCGCTGCTCGGCAAAAAAACGAATGCTGATTTCTATCAGAAAAAACAGGGTGATGCTGTAATCGAGCCACACCATGATGTTAACCACGGCAGGTGAAATGTCATAGGTTTTAGCGCCGGCCAGCAGCGCCGAAAACAGGATGACACCGACCACAATCATTTCGAAAAGGCGGTTGCTTCTGATCCCATTAAAAATACGGGTCAGGCTGAATGGAGTGGGGGACTGAACACGTTGCATTGCGGCTCCGGAGCGCTGATTGATTCCCGCGGAATGATAACTATCGTTCGGATTAATGCAACAGCCATGTACTTGCAGCAGGATTATGCTAAGGTCAGGAAAAAAGCGGAGACGCCAGAATGAATACGACATTGAGAGATATTGTGGGACTGGGGCATCAGCCCTCAGCGCTGAATGACTCAGCCCTGATCATGATTGATTGCCAGAATACCTATCGTCAGGGAGTGATGCAGCTGGAAGGGGTGGAGGAAGCCCTGATACAGGCGCAGAAACTGTTGCAGCTGGCGCGGGATAATGGGGTGCCGGTATTCCATATTCAGCATGATGGTGGTGCTGGCTCACCCTATGACCTCAACACTGCGCTGGGTGAGATAGCTTCTGAAGTTGCACCGACCGATGGTGAGCATGTCATCACCAAAAATTTCCCCAATGCCTTTGTGCAAACGCCATTGGATGAATACCTTCGCGGAAGGGGCATAGAGAACATTATTCTGGCCGGGTTTATGACACATATGTGTGTTAATTCCACTGCGCACGGCGGTTTCAATCTGGGCTATAACCCGACCGTGGTTGCCAGTGCCACTGCAACACGTAGTCTCGATGCACCCGACGGCAGCAGCTTGCCTGCAAAGCAAGTCCATGAAGCAGCGCTTGCCTCAACACGGGATTTATATGCCGCAGTGATTAATTCGGTGAGTGACTTAAAGCTTTGACTGCTCTTCGGGGTCGATGAAGGCAAGCTCACGGCATAATTGCAGTGCGCTTGCACCACTCATTTGATAAGGGTTGAATTGCTTTTGACCGGAATAGCGCAGAATTTGTGATTCACTGATTTTGGACTCCGGCACATACAGCATGTGCCACTTCTCGAAGCTGCGCTGAGTGATTTCACTATAATGAAGCAGGATCACATCACGGTGGCGACTATCATTATGAATTTTCCGATAGAGCTCATTGACTGCCGTGCGCCCACCCTCGAGACATTGTAAAAAAAAATCCCCGTTAAAACAGAGCGAGCCGGTGATCGACGATTTTGCGTTGTTCTTTCCTGACTCTGACAAAATCTGGTAAATATCATTGTCTTTCCAGTTGTCAGCGCGGGTGCTTGCATAGACCAGACTCACAAGATACATACTGTTTACTCCCTATCAGACAGTGATTGCTGTGGCACCTTGCGAACTTTGCTGGTGTTGTAACCCATCTCTGCAATCAGCGTTAACATATGCTGATAATCTTGTTCCGGAATCTGCGGCGATCTCGCCATGATCCAGACATAATCACGTTTATTTCGTCCAATGATCACCTGACTATAATCTTCAGTGAGGTAAACAATGCGGTAATCGGCTTTAATCGGCCAGACAAACTGCATACCCCAAACAGCATTGCTTTCTGTGTTCTCCACAAAGCCTTTAGGTTGGTAGGTTTTCAGTTCACCATCAAAGCCGCCTTGATTAAATGTGAAGGTGGTGGCAATGGTTCCATCGTCATTAAGCGCATAGGACTCTACAGCGTTATAAGCTTCTTTCTCGATGAAGGTGGGAATATTGGCGATAACGTACCAATCGCCCATAAACCGCTCGATATCAACATAGTCGACTGTGTCCAGGGGTGGTTTCGACATACTTTGGCATCCGAATAGACTGAGACAAACCGATACAAGCAAACCGATTTTGAGAAATTGATGCATCACTGACTCCTGTTTTTGAATCAGTGTTGGTGTGAAACTGTGAATTTGTCGTGAAGCCCCAGATTAGCGCGGCTTGCTCTGAATTTGTGCGTTGTGCGGTTGTGTTTAACAGGAAGGATAGACAGAAAAAAAGAGCCTGCGTCCGGCAGGCTCAAAGCAAACCGAAGAAGAGGAGTCACTCTCCGGCCTTAACTGTGAATAAAAGAATTTTATTGATTTAATGCTGTCTTAGCCTTGATTTTCCGTATGGCTGGAAAATTGCTTGCGATCTTAAGGGTTTGACTAAAATCAAAAACAGCATAAATATATAAAACGGTATCCATTATACCCATTATAATTGGGATAGACTATACCGTAGTTTGAAGGAGTACGTTAATGCAGCTCACAACACACTCGGATTACGCGATGCGTCTGCTGATTTATTTGGCAATCCATCCTGGCGATAAACCTGCCACGGTCAAAGACGCAGCCGAGCGCTACGGGATTTCCACTAATCACTTAGCGAAAGTCGCACAAAAGCTGGTGCAGGAAAAAATTGTTCTTAGCCAACGCGGCCGTGGCGGTGGTCTGAAACTGGCCTTGCAGCCGGCGGAGATCAATATCGGTAAGCTGATTCGCAAGACTGAAAATCTTGAGCTACTGGAGTGTTTTGGTGACCAGTGTGCCTGCCCCATAGATAACGTTTGCATTTTGTATGGCGCACTGCGCAAAGCACAAAAAGCTTTTCTGGAAGTACTCGATGGCTACAGCCTGCAGGATGTGGTCAAGAACAAGTCAAGATTGCAACAAAGCCTGAATGTCGCCTGAGTAGCTCATCCCTGAGCTACCTTACGAATTACTCACTCGCCAGTTGTAACGCCGGTCCAAATGCCTCCAGGTGAATCTGCTCAGACGGAACACCTGCCTGGGTTAATAAGCGATGGCAGTGCTGCATCATGCCGGCCGGACCGCAGAGATAGAAGTCGGCTGATTTATCCACCGAGTCCAGTAGATCTTCGTCGATCAAGCCCTCACTGTGGAAACGACCCAGATATCGGTCATTATCAGTCGGTTCGCTGTAGCGGACATGCCAGTCAAAATTGGTATTGTTATCTTTAAGTTCAGCAATTTCTTCTGAAAAGGCCAGCGCATCGCCATTAACCGTCGCCTGAATCAAGGTGACTTGAGTTGTATCGTTTTTATCGAGGCTGGCATGCAGCATCGACAGTAAGGGTGTGATACCGACACCGCCGGCAATCATTACCATGGATTTACCGCTGGGGGTGCGAACGGTGAATTCGCCACAGGGAGGACCCACCCAGATAGTGTCACCGGCTGCAACCTGATCATGCAGAAAGTTTGAGACCAGGCCATGAGGTGTTTCACTCTCAACGGCCGTTTCCCGTTTGACGCTGATACGGTAATAATCATCACCCGGTTTATTAGACAGGCTGTAATTACGCATCGGCTCATGCTCATCAGTCGCCGGGACTCGGACGGTAATATATTGACCTGCCAGATGCGGGTTCAAAGGCTGGTTGTCAGCGGGTTGCAGATAAAAAGAACTGATGATCTGGCTGTTATCTTCCCGTTTGACTACTTTAAACGGTTTAAAGCCCTGCCAGCCATGCTGTTGCTCGTGACTCTGATAAATTTCAGCTTCTCGCTGAATAAAGATATCCGCCAGTACCTGATAGGCCTCAGCCCAGGCATTAATAATGTCATCAGTGGCGGCATCGCCAAGCAATTCCTTGATAGCCGCGAGTAGATTCTGACCGACAATCGGATAGTGTTCGGGTTTGATACCGAGGGAGGCATGTTTCTGAGCAATCAATTCCACTGCGGCAGCTAAAGCCGTTGGATTATCAATATTTTCTGCATATGCACAGATAGCCCCGGCCAGCGCTTTTTGCTGGCTGCCAGCTTGCTGATGAGCCTGATTGAAAAAAGGTTTAACCTCGGGGTTATTCTCGAACATGCGTTGATAAAAAAGCCGGGTGAGCTGTTCACCATGGGCTTGCAGAACAGGTACAGTGGCTTTGATGGTGGCAATAGTTTCTGGGCTCATTATTTGGCTTCCTTAAACAAGTATTTCATATGCATATTTAATTTGTATATTATTTACGCCTTATTTACGCGTCAAGTGGAAAAATCGATGGAAAGAAAATCAAGATGAAAACCTGGCGTCAAAATCAGCGTCAGCGCTTGCTCGCTGAGAGGGCAGCCTTATCTGCAGAGCAACATCAACAGATAGCACAAGCCTGCCTGGCTTATATTTCAGCGTATCTGGACGAGTGTGATCCCGGCGTCCTGGGAATGTATTGGCCTATCAAAAAAGAGCTCGACTGCCGGCCATTGGCGGCATCCTTAATTCATTCTGGCTGGGTTTTAACAGTGCCGGTGATTAATAATGAAACCCGAAAACTGGAATTTGCACGCTGGCAACCGGATATGCCGATGGTGAGTGGCACCTGGAATATCCCGGTGCCTGCAGAGCCTGAATGGCTGAGTCCAGCTCGTTTTCTGGTTCCCTTGGTGGGCTTTGATAAAGCCAATTACCGCCTGGGGTATGGTGGCGGTTATTACGATAGAACACTGGCGGACATGCCTGAGCCATTCGAGACTATCGGTGTTGGGATGGAGTTGGGGCGGTTTGCAACAATTCATCCGCAACAGTGGGATGTACCAATGCACCGCATTATTACCGAAGCGGGCATTCAGTTTGCTGAACCTCGAAGCTCATCTGTCCTCTAAGCAGTAGCGTTCAATAAAACTCAAGGTGCTACTATGTCAAATGTCAGCATGATCGGCATGATTCTCTATCTCATTCTGGCCCTGTTCGGTGGTTTTCTGACTGGTCTGTTCAGTCGTTATGCTTATCGTGGTGCCTATAAAGAGTTTGGTAAAGCGATTGCTGCCATATTTAGCATCGTGTTCTACATTGCGCCGGCCTGGGCACTTGTTAGTCTGTTCAAAGACGACGATCTCGATATCTTCTATCTGCTTCTGCTGGTCAGCTTTGCTTTCGGCGTATTTTATTTCAAACGAATTGGTGGTGAAGAGTCTGAAGATAGGCACTATCATTTACCTGATGAGGATGAGCGCTGACTCAATAAAGGCTGGCTATAATTCATCACCGCCTCAAAGGGCAGGCAGTCCTAGCGGAAGTTACTACAGCTGACAGCAACTTAACATTTACTGAAACTGGTATTTAGCTCGCGGCTTGCCTATCATGTCAGGTTTTTTCAGGCGATTCAGTCTCATGCAAAGCCGCAAACGTCTCTACAGCGTCATTATCAGTGTGATTGTCCTGCTGGGCTTCCTGGCAACGAGCCTGATCGGCTATTTTGTGGCGCGTGATTCCATTGCAGAACGTTTGCAGCAGGAGATGCTGCCACTGACCAGTGACAACATCTATTCCGAAATTCAGCGCGACCTGTTACAACCGGTGCTCATTTCCTCGTTGATGGCGAATGACACCTTTGCCATAGACTGGGTGGCAAATGGTGAGCAGGACCCCGAGCGTATGCAGCGTTATCTGGCTCAAATCCAGGATAAATACGAAACTATCACCGCTTTTTTTGTCTCCGAAAAAAGCCGCCTTTACTATCATCCTGACGGCATTATCAAAAAGGTTTCAGAGGATGAACCTGCCGATGAATGGTATTTCCGTGCCCGTGAAATGAATCAGGATTATGAGATCAATATTGATCACGACACCGCTGATCGAACTCGCCTGAGTATCTTTGTTAATTATCGGGTGGAAAACAAACACGGAGAGTTTATAGGCCTGATTGGTGTCGGCCTGTCTATGGAGAGTGTGGTTCAGCTGATTGAAAATTATCAGCGGCGTTATGGTCGCGAAATTTACTTCGTGAATCGCCAGGGCGATGTGATGCTGCAGAGCAGCCAGTACAGCCAAGAACTGCATATTCAGAATAAGGAAGGCCTGGATAAACTGTTTACCCGTATTCTGACAACACCCAGTGCTTCAGTGTCATTCGAAGCCAAAAACGGTAATGTCATTTATCTCAACAGCCGTCTGGTGCCGGAGTTTAATTGGTTTCTGATTGTAGAACAGGTCAATGACCCGGCCTCGGAAAAAGTCGAAGCCGCGCTGTGGATCAACATTCTGGTGTCACTTGCCATCAGTATCGTGGTGCTGTTTATTGCCCACCTCGCTTTACGCGGTTATCAGGGGCGACTGGAAACCATGGCGACACGGGATAAACTGACCGGTGCTGCCAGCCGGCAGGTGTTTGACAGCCTGTTTGATCAGGCGCTGGCGAAATCCCGTCGTAATCATCAGCCCATTTCTCTGGCCCTGATGGATATTGATCATTTCAAGCAGGTGAATGATAACCATGGCCACCAGCATGGGGATGAAGTGCTTGAAGCTGTGGCTCGGATTATCAAGCTGCATATTCGTAAGGAAGATGTGTTGTGCCGTTGGGGCGGCGAAGAGTTTCTGGTGATGTTCAGCGATTGCGATGAGGCCCATGCGATGCAGAGAATCGAAGCGATTCGCCTCGCTATTTCGGCCTGGACATTCCATTTTGATGACACCAGACTCACAGTCACCGTCAGTGCTGGGCTGTCTGAGCTGGGCGAAGGGGAGACGATGACCACCCTGATTGAGCGGGCTGACAAAGCACTTTATCTTGCCAAAGGCGCCGGCAGAAACTGTATCAAGCTCGCTGAGTAAAAACTTCAGGCATAAAAAAAGCCCCTGAAAGGGGCTTTTTCTTGCGTCGTAGCTATGTATTAGCGGTTGCAAATGTACATAGTGACTTCGAAGCCGAAACGCATATCTGAGTATTCTGGTTTAGTCCACATGATAAATCTCCTCATCTAGTGATTACTTGAGAACTTCAAGTAGTTGTTTGCTATTTTAGAGATCGCGACAAGAAGCACAATCAGACATTGGCGCGTTGTTACTCAGGATTTTCCTTAGCACCATTCACGGTCGGGAGGCCTTATGTCTAGAGGACAGAAATCAGCTATCGGTATTGCTCTCGTTTGTTTGATTGTTGCCTGTCTGCCACTGGAGCAGGCATTTGCCGATCAACTGACGCAAATGCTTAAAGTGACGCTGACCGTTTATGCGCTGGCACGGGGCCTTAACGCGGTTATTTCAGTGGCTCAGGGCACCGAGATGTCAATTGAACCGATGGGCGTGGGATTGACGCTGACACCGGGAGAAATTCTCGACCCGCTTAATGATCTAATCGAACAGGTGTCTTCTGTTTTATTGATTGCCTCAGCCTCAATTGGTGTGCAGCAGATCATCCTGATGCTATCGGATCATATATGGGTTCAGGTTCTGCTCGCGCTACTGGCTGTTCTGGCCTTGTTACTCGTTATACTCAAGCCCTCTGGTGCGAACTCAGGGCAATTAGTGTTGAAAACACTGGTGATTCTAACCATTTTGAGATTGACTGTACCGATGCTTGCGCTGGTATCACATCAGACTCAGCAGTGGTTGCAGACAGAACGGCAGCAAGCGGTTTCGGTCTTGCAATCAACCCAGAACAGTGTGGATGAGTTGAACGATGGTTACCAGCAGGAGTCAGGGGGCTGGTTCAGCAATTTACGTGACAGGATTGATATACAGGCCCGGCTCGATCAAGTGAAAAGCCGGGCAGAGCAGGGTGTGGAGGCTGCGGTGTATCTGCTTGCCGAATTTGTGCTGATTATGGTGTTACTGCCGTTGCTTTTTGTCTGGCTGGTGCTGCGAATAATCGGCACTTTGCGTTTTATTTAAAAAAGGCCCCGCCTGTGTGGCGGGGCCGAACAGTTGCTTATTGTTTGTATTCCATACCATCCATCTCTTTGACCAGACGGGACTTGAATGGTGCTTCGTCTTCACGGGTTACGATCTGCAGGCGATAGCTCTCAAGCGCATCCATCAATTCATTGATCTCCTGATTTCCGACATTGAAATGATAGAAAGTTGCCAGGCAAAGTGTTTTGATGATGTCGAACTCACGGTTTGAAATATTCAGGTGAGGATGACTCTCTTTCATAGATTTGCCGCGACCGAAGGGATCTGGCATGTATATCGCCGGACCGCCGGTTTCTTCAACAACCCAGTTGGTCAACATCACTTTAAAGCCCGCTTTGGTGTGCTTCTGCTCATGAATGGCTGCCAAAATCGGGTTGGCATTCAAGCCCTGATTGTCATAAATCAAATCGACCAGGTGATCGACTGTAAGCGCAATGTTGTAGGTGCCACCCAGTCGTTCATAGAGACTTTTCTTCTCTTCAGCCTGAGCATGGTTGGCAAAAATAAAAGCCATGGCAATGGCGATTGCCATGGCAGCGAGGACCAGCGTTTTGCTGATGGATAACCAGATTGAACCTGGTTGGATGCCACGTGTTGTCATATTTCTCTCTCCTAAATATCACAGTTAAAAAACGTGGCATTAGATCGTTATGCCACGCTACGACGCGGCAGACTGTTTCGCTTCTATATTTCTTAAATTGCCGGCGAGTTGATTCAGTCTGTCGAGAAGTTCGAAAAATTCAGTCGAGGACAACTCAGTCTGACACGCCACTTTTTCCTGCACTTTGGCAATCATTGGCTCAAGTTTTTTTGCTTTGTCAGTCAATAACAAACGCACAATCCTTTCGTCTTTATCGGCACGAACCTTATCGACCATTCCTGCACTCTGAAGCCGTTTGATGATGGGGGACAAGGTGCCTGAGTCAAGGTTCAGTCGTTTCATAACTTCCTTGATGGCGACACCATCCTTCTCCCATAACACCAACAGCACTAAATATTGCGGGTAGGTAAGGTCATATTCATCCAGCAAGCTACGATACAGACGTGTGATGTTATTGGTCGCGCTGTAAAGAGCGAAACACAATTGTTTGTCTAGTTTTAAGTTATCAAATTGCGACATGCATTCATCCTCGTGAGAAAACTTATATCACGCAACATAGTTGCGCGCAACACAAATAATATTCAACAAAACGAACACTATATTATGCATAAAGGAAGCGGATTAATAGTAGTCAGGCAAGACTAGGGTTGAAATACAGCTTGTATCCCTAAAGTTGGAGTTGAAAGCAATACAGTAAATTAAAGATTGCTGAAGCGTTTTCCGTTGACGTTCGTCTTCAATACAAGCTACTTAGATCAAACGTAGTTTGGGAAGATTTTGACGCAGGTGCTGTTTGATCTCGTCAATGCTGGACTGAAACACAATCGGAAATACCTGGGGCTGAGATTCTGGCTCGATAAAAGGGGTGATCTCATAGCCTTCGAAGAATAACTCGGCCCGGGCCTGACAGATACGTTTGATGCCTGCACTGAAAGCCGGGTGATTAGCTGCAGCCATCCCATTTTCACCGATGGTCCAGTCAAGATTCTGCCAGCCCTGATAACAAGTCTTGCTGACTTGAGTTATGCGCTCCTTTTCGGCATTCATTTGCACGGTTGCCTGATTTTCCGAAGTCGATCCGGCAAATGTTTGATTGATGGCAACTATCATCAAGACGATGGATGGTGCGATAAGGGGGGAGAACTTCATACTCACCTCGCAGATTTGTCACTGACCTCAGGCTATTGGATATCAGCCATCGTGAATAAGAAGTGAAGGTCTGTAACGCTTGATTTTATCTTAGCATGAAATGTTGCGTGCAAGACAAAGCCCGTTTAACGGGCTTTGTTCTACCAATCCGGTGACTACTGCGCAGGCTGACCGAGAATCTTGATTTCGCGTTGCGGGAATGGAATCTCAATTCCATGTTGTTGCAAGGTATCCCAAATCATCAGCAGTAAATCACCGCCTACCCGGTTACGGCCATCATCAATACCCTCCATCCAGAACTCGACCAGAATATCGATACCGGAGTCGGCAAATCCCTGAATTTCAGCATCCGGCCTTTCTTCAATAGGAATATCCGCACCGCTGATAACCTGAGGATGACTGGCAACGACTTCACGCACCAAATCAAAGAGTTTATGTAAATCTGTTTTGTACGCCACCTGGAAGGTTAGAGAATAACGCTGCTTCTGGTTTTTGTGGGTCCAGTTGGTGAAGCTGGTCGTGATGAACTGTTCATTCGGCACCATGATGTCCTTACCATCGAAGGTTTCCAGTGTGGTGGAACGCATTTTCAATTCGCGGATTGTGCCGGCACGGCCATCTTCCATTTCCACGTAGTCGCCCACAGATAAAGAACGGTCCAGTAACAGAATAATGCCGGAAATGAAGTTGGAGGCAATCGACTGCAGGCCAAAACCCAGGCCGACGCCGACAGCACCGCCAAAAACGGCAAGGGCGGTGAGGTTAATGCCCATGATTTGCAGCAGCATTAAAAATACCACCACAAACAACGTCACCTGGAATAGCTTGGCAAAAACTTCGCGTGTGCCCAGATCCAGATCTTCCTGGTTACGAATGATTTGCTGGCCGGCATGATTCGAAAGGCGACCCAGCCAGAACAGCACGGAGCCGAAAATTAATACCCGGGCTACACCATAGGCGGAAATCTTGAAATTGCCTATTTGCAGGGAAATGGTCTCAAGATATTCGACCACTTCATCCAGCCAGCCTAAAATATGCAGAACAGCTATTGGCAGGATTATCCATATAGCGAGTTTGCGGAACAGTTGTTTTTCGACAAAGCGGTTGATAATTGAGTAAAGCATGAAGATGACAGCCACACTGAGGCTGATTCTGATTAACCAGCTCTGGGATATCAGCGCCTGACCGATATCGGCGGCGATAGATAAGGCCAGAATCATCATCAATGGCAAAACCAGGTCCCTAAGCCGGTAGATCCCCTGTCTCAGGTTGAGCATGGCGCCATCGCTCGGTGCCTGTCTCAATAGTGGTGAGCGAGATTTAAGGAATTTTGCCAGCGGGAAGGCGATTAGCAGAGCCAGCAGAATCAACCCTATCTGGGAATAGAACTTGGGGCTGCTCAGCCAGTGCATCGTCGTCGTCAGAAACTGGTCCAGAAGTGCTTTGTAGTTATCCATTATTCTGCTTCGTTATTATTTGGTGACAATCGTTTCAAGAATAATGTAGGTCACTCGGCGACTGATGGCAATAAAAGGCTGACCGAACTTTATTGACTTCGATGAGTCACCATCACATCCCCACCACGGACAGCAAAGGACATGTCATGAATTCTCCATTTGATATTAACTATAAAGTCGCGCTGGTCACCGGTGCCAATCGCGGCATCGGCAGAACCATCGTTGAGACTTTTCTCGAGCGCGGTGTTCGTAAAGTCTATCTGGGTGTGCGTGATTTAGACTCGGTAGTCGATCTGGAACAAAAATATGCAGACAGGGTGACGGCGATCCATATCGATCTTAGCCAGCCGAGCACGATTGTCTCAGCTGCGGCGAACGCTCAGGATGTCGATATTGTGGTTAACAATGCCGGCATACTTAAAAATGCCAGCCCCCTGCAACCGGAGTCTATTGACGCACTGGAACAACAAATGGATATTAACGTCACGGGTTTGCTCCGAATGGCGCAGGCATTCGCTCCGGTGCTCAAAGCCAATGGCGGTGGTGCCTTTGTGCAATTAAATTCAATTGCTTCTCTGCGTTCATTTCCTGCTTTTGCCACTTATGCAGCCTCCAAGGCGGCTGCCTATTCCATCACTCAGGCCTTGCGCCATGAAATGGCAGAGCAGGGAGCGGTGGTACTCAGTGTTCATCCGGGACCCATCGCCACAGATATGGCCAATAATGCTGGTTTGAGCGATATAGCCGAACCACCTAGCCTGGTGGCAGAAGGTATTATCGAGGCCTTGAAAAAAGGGGAGTGTCACCTGTTCCCAGACACGATGGCCAGAGAAATGTGGCAGGAATACCAGAGCTTCGCCCGTAAAGTGATTGAAATCGAAGCGGGCTCAGCCTAAAAAAAAGCCCCGTTCAACGGGGCTTTTTTGTGACTGACTGTAAAAAATTACAGGGCAGTGATGTTCTCAGCTTGTGGGCCTTTGGCGCCTTGGCTAACGGTGAATTCAACGCGTTGACCTTCTTTCAGGGTTCTGAAACCGTCACCTTTGATTTGGCTGAAGTGTGCAAAAACATCAGGGCCGCTTTCTTGTTCAATGAAGCCGTAACCTTTAGTTTCGTTAAACCACTTCACAGTACCGGTAGATGTAGACATAGATAATCCTATTTACTAATAAAAACATGCCTTGGCAGGCGGGTATAGCTGGAAGGTGTGCAGAAGTACTTATTAATAAACAGGCCGAGCTACTTAAGGTAATGCATCGAAATGAAAAATAAATATTCAGATCAACTTTCAAGCTAATCTCAATTTATCGGGTTTGTCAGCCGCTGTCAAAAATATTTTCGGGCATGAAAAACCCCGCCGTAGCGGGGTTTCCCAGTTAATTAATCAGTTTTGATTAACGGTTATTGATATACATCGTAACCTCAAAACCAAAACGCATGTCGTTGTAGTCTGGCTTAGTCCACATGGTTCTCACCTCCTACTGTTATCAATTTACTCAAGTTCAATTTTAGATAGAGTAGCAACCGCAGTAATCAGCTTTTTACCTCACAGAGCTCAGTAGTATGCTGAAATCGGGGAATCAAGGTCCTGAGAGTGATCTGTTTCATAAAAACTCACCTGATTCCTGCCTGAGGCTTTCGACCGATACAATGCTTCATCAGCATGTAGAATCCAGTCATCGAGAGTTTTCCCATCGTTGCTGACCATGACCGCACCGAAACTCATGGTAATGGTGTGAGGTTGTCCAGACAGCATGAAAGTCGCCTGATTGATTGAAGCGCGGATTCGTTCCAGCAACATATCTGCAGCTGTCATATTAGCTGAAACAGCAAATATGAACTCTTCACCGCCATAGCGTCCGATGACATCGTAATCTCTGAAGCCATCCAGCAGAAGATCTGCAATTTGTTTCAGAACGCTATCCCCAGCGGCATGGCCGTGTCCATCATTAACTTCTTTGAAAAAGTCGATATCACAAATGCCGATGCAAAGCTGATGTTGTTCTCTTTTGCTACGGTTTATTTGAGAGGCGATGGCTGTCAAGGCTGCACGTCTATTAGGGAGCGAAGTGAGCTCATCAATATTGGCCAGTGTTTCAAGTCTCGCCATGGCTTTGTTCAGTTTATTTTGCAGCTCAAGGTTACGTCGGGCCAGCTCCAGCCTGGCTTTGAGAATATCAATCTCAAAAGGTTTTGTGATGTAGTCGCTAGCGCCGGCCGCGAGCCCGGATACGATATCACTATTGTTATCTCGAGCCGTCAGCAAGATGACATAAGGCGGTTGATCAGCACTGCTGGCTGTCAGGTGTCTGGCGATGCTCAGACCATCCAGTCCCGGCATTTCCCAGTCCAATAGAATCAGGCTGGGTGCTTCTGGTGTGGACATGACTTCAAGCGTTTTGAGCCCATCTTCAACAACGATGGGTTCAAAGCCCCATTTCGTTGCCGCTGATTCCAGGATGTAACGACTGGTAGAGTCGTCATCTGCGATTAATAACTTCAAATTAGCCTCTTTACTCAGCAGATGTTAGTTAACTCATCCATGTGTAGCGAACCGTGTCATTATGGCACTTTACCAAAGCTGACTGGTTGTGTGCTAGATTTTCTGAAGTTCAGGTATCGTCGACCGATACAAATATATGCATTGAGGGTAGCAAAATATGGAGCACATTCACGACTTTATGCCACATGGCGTTTGTATTTCATGGGATGTGACGCTTTTAGTCCTGCATGTTTTGTCAGATGTCTTTATCGCACTTGCCTACTTTTCGATACCTACCGGAATCATCTACTTTGTCCGAAAGAAAGATGACATCACATTTAAACCCGTTTATTACTTGTTTGCCGGTTTTATCACGGCCTGTGGTCTGACCCACTTGATGGGGATCGTCACCCTCTGGTTCCCCCTGTATTACCTTGAAGGCGTTCTCAAAGCGTTGACCGCATTAGTCTCAGTCGCGACGGCAATCTATTTGATACCCCGCTTATCGGACATGGTGGCATTACCTGACTTGAAGGAACTCATCAGTCTTAACAAGCAGTTGAGTGAGGAAAACAGCTCACGACGTGAAGCTGAGGCGGAACTGCAAAAAAGCCGGAGCCTGTTGTCCGAGTCAAACAAAATGTTATCTACCATCCTTGATGCGATTCCTGTCCGGGTTTTCTGGAAAGATCGTCAATCTGCCTTTATCGGTGGCAACAGACTGTTTTTACAAGATGCCGGTATGAACAGCACGGAAGAACTAACCGGCAAAACAGATTTTGATATGCCCTGGAAAGGGGACTTAGCCGATAAATTCATCGAAGATGACGCCTCTGTAATCACAACAGGTGAGCCGCTGCTCAAGATTGAAGAATTTATCGTTGACGCAAAAGGCAATGAAGTCTGGCTCAACACGAACAAAGTCCCACTCAGGAATGACAAGGATGAAATCATCGGGGTACTGGGTACTTATGAAGACATGACGGCTTCCAAACAAGCCGCTACAGAACTGGTTCAGGCGAAAGAGGAGGCAGAACAAGCCAATGTCGCCAAGAGCGAATTCCTTGCCAACATGAGCCATGAATTGAGAACACCGCTGAATGGTGTGATCGGCACGCTCAACCTGCTCACCGAGACTGAGCTCAACAGTCGTCAGTCGAGTCTTGTGACGATAAGCAAAAAAAGCGCTGAGACCCTGCTTGGACTGCTCAACGACATACTTGATTTATCCAGGATTGAGTCCGGGAAACTGGAGCTGCATGAACGCAATGTCGATCTGAACGATTTGTTGACCGAGGTGGCTCGGGCCATGGCCAGCCGAGCAGATGAAAAAGGACTGGATCTTTTATGCCCCGCTCACTACATGCCATCAATGATAGTGCGAGTGGACCGGCTCAGATTGAAGCAAATACTTAACAACCTGATTGGCAATGCCATCAAATTCACTGACAACGGTAGCGTTACGCTGGACGTTGTCACCTTATCTGTATCTGCCAATGTGAAAACCATCAGATTCAGTGTTTCAGACACTGGCATCGGTATCAGCGAAGCAGAACAGAGAAAGTTGTTTCGACGCTTTAGTCAGGTCGATGCCAGTTCAACCCGTCAGCGCGGTGGCAACGGACTGGGTTTATCCATTTGCAGTCACCTGGTCGAGATGATGGGAGGGCAAATTGGTGTTAACAGCACGCCCGGGCTGGGATCGACTTTCTGGTTCGAGCTGAAACTGGAAAGCAGCCGGCGTGAGCGAGTCTCCCATTCAGACACGGGTCTTTTGGCTGGCTTGCGGCTATTGATTCTCAGCCAAACACCCTGCTATCAACGTTACTTTGATGATGTGATGAGCAACTGGCACATCAAATATCAACTCACTGAGAGCTTCGATGACTTGGCGAAGATGCTGAACCAAACCAGCACGGAAAGCCAGAGAATCATTGTCTTAATGGATATTGAAGACTTTGTGTCGCCGGATGGTGAACGGTTTGTTCAACTCAATAGGTCTCGCTGTGAGTTTTTATTGATTGCAGATCATGGCGAGTTAAGTCGTTCAAATAAAAAAGTGCAACAGGAACAGTGTTTGGTCCTGAGTAAACCCATGGTCCAGTCTGAGTTGTTTAACGCCTTACTTGGGTTTGTCTCAGGTTCGACCCAAAGCCTCATAGAACAACAAGCACAAAGCGAAACGTCACATGAGATTATCGACGCCAGAATATTGCTGGTTGAAGATAACTATATCAATGTGGTTGTGGCCAAGGGCTTAATCGAAATGTTTGGTCCTACAGTAGACGTGGCTGAAAACGGTGAAATTGCACTCGAGCTGATGAAAAAGCGTCGCTATGACCTGATTTTCATGGATTGTCAGATGCCGGTCATGGATGGCTATGACTGCAGTCGTCAGATCAGGGCGGATCAGTCAGGCGAGTTTGATAACGAGATACCGATTATTGCTCTTACTGCACACGCGATGCGCGGCGACAGAGAGAAATGCCTGAATGCCGGTATGTCGGATTACCTGGCCAAGCCAGTAGAGTCTGAATCGCTCTATCAGGCAATGTGTAAATGGCTGAACATCGAGACGGACCTTGCTGATGAATCAAACAGTTCAGTGTCGCTTGTTGATGCAGAGGTGACTGATATCAAAAATGATGCGGAAGTGTTTGATCACCCCCTGTTCAGCCATCGTCTGATGGATGATGAGTCACTGATGAAACAGGTCGCAGACAACTTCATGGCTGATATGCCACAGCAACTCGCAGAGCTGGAGAATGCAGCCAGAGAGGGAAATAGTGACGCTGTGGCCAAGTTGGCTCACAAAATCAAAGGGGCTTCTGCCAATATGGCAGCAGAAGAGATGTCAGGATACGCGCAGCAAATTGAGCAGGCCGCAAAAGCCGGTGAACAGGCGAATCTTGATGAGTTGATAAAGCAACTGTCCGACAGTTACCAGCGCTTAATAACGGTTTTAAACAACACCTTCCATCCCTAGCTCATCGAAGCTTGTCTGACTGTAATTGAGTAAATAAAAGTGACAAAGCGATTAAAAAGATTTTCAGAACTTCACCCACCTGCAGCCTGGATGGTGTTGCTTTTATCACTCATGGTGACGGCTTGGGCATGGCATATTTCTGATAAGGCTGTAAAGAAATCAGCCCGGGAGCGTTTTGAATTTTCAGCGGAAGATGTTTCTTCAGCCATCAACCGCCGAATGAAAGAGTATGAATTTGTCTTGCGCAGCGGGCGCGCGCTTTTCGATTCAAGCAATGAGGTCACCAGAACAGATTGGTCTGATTTCACCAACACCATATATCTTCAAAAATACTACCCGGGTATCCAGGCATTGGGTTACAGCGTCATGCTCAAGCCGGGGGAAGTTGAGGCATATGTTGAGAAGATCAAAGGCGAGGGCTTTCCAGACTTTCAGCTCAGTCCCTTATCACCCGAGCGGTCGCTTTATAGCGCGATCACCTACATAGAACCTTTTGATTGGCGAAATCAGCGCGCTTTTGGCTACGACATGTTTTCTGAGGTAAGCCGGCGAGCCGCGATGGAACGGGCAAGAGATACCGGACAGCCCTCAGCCTCGGGGAGAGTCACCCTGGTTCAGGAAACGGATGAAAACATTCAGTACGGCTTCCTGATGTATTACCCCGTGTACAAAAAAAATGCGCCTCTGGAGACTGTCCGGCAAAGGCGGGAAGCGCTCACATCCTATGTTTACGCCGCGTTCAGGATGGGGGACCTTATGCAGGGTATTCTGGGGCAATCACAATCGGGTCTCAATTTTGAGCTGTATGATGCGACAGAAGTGGATTCTGAAGCGTTCCTGTACGCCAGCGCTGAAGAGAACTGGTCAGAGCTGAGTAATGACGAACAGGCAAACAGGCTCAATAGCACGATCAGACTGAACATCGCAGGTCAGCCGTGGACACTTTTTGTTTTCAGCAAAAAAGACTTCATTCCTCTGAGAGAGCTTATCCAGCCTGAATTAATTATGCTGGCAGGTATCGGCCTTGATATCTTTCTTTTTTATTTGATTTCCTATCTGGTAAGAGGGCGGAATCAGGCAAAATATTCTGCCGAGAAAGCCCAGTCTGACCGTGAATTGAGTCAGAAAAGAATGAAGCTGGCGGCAGAAGCGGCCGAGATGGGCCTGAGTGTGTGGAATATCCCTGAAAACAAACTCTTTTGGGATGCCCGGATGCTGTCACTTTATGACTATGACGCCGCCTCATTTACTGGCCAACCTGATGATTGGCAAAAACGCGTTCACCCCAGCGACCTTGAAAAGCTCAAAAAGGTCATTAATCACGCCATGAAGTTCAGCAGCCGCTTTGAAGTGGCTTTTAGAATTATCCTGACAGATGGTGAGATACGATTTATCGAGGCCAGCATCATGGTCGAGCGTGACGAGGCGGGAGAAGCGATACGTCTTGTCGGATTCAATCGTGATGTTACCCAACAAAGACAGGCCGAACTCAGCCTGAATGAAAAGAACTGGCGTCTGCAGAATGTCCTTGAAGGCACCAATGTGGGCACATGGGAATGGAATATTCAAACTGGTGAGACCCATTTCAATGAGCGCTGGGCGAACATCATCGGCTATACGCTGGCAGAGCTGGAGCCGGTCTCTATTAGTTCATGGCAGCAACGTATCCATCCGGATGATGAAAAAACGAACAGCAGAGAACTTAAACGTCACTTCGACGGTGACAGCGAGTTATATGCTTGTGAATCCCGCTTGCGTCACCGTGATGGACACTGGGTCTGGGTACTTGGCCGAGGCAAAGTATTTTCATGGGATGACAACGGCAAACCGGTTCTGATGTTTGGCACGTTCCAGGATATCACTGAACAAAAAGCTCATGAGTCGTTACTTAAACAGGAGCGGGACAAAGCTGAGCAGGCCAACCGCGCCAGAGGTGAATTCCTGGCCAATATGAGTCACGAAATTCGCACTCCCCTGAACGGGGTAGTGGGGACACTGAACCTGTTAGCAGACACAGACCTCAATACCTCACAAAAAAATCTTGTGGATGTGTCCAAGAGAAGTGCAGACACCCTGCTGGGTTTGATAAATGACATCCTGGATTTGTCCAAAATCGAGTCAGGCAAACTCAATATCATCAGGGAGCCGGTAGCGTTACTGGGTGTGGTTAATGAGTCTGCAAAAGCCTTTGCCTCACGCGCAGAAGCTAAACAAATCACGCTGTTGTGCCCGAATCATTATTTGCCAGCGTATCTTGTTTGGTCTGACGGACTGCGCTTACGTCAGATTATCAGTAACTTGTTATCCAACGCGGTCAAGTTCACCCAGCATGGCCAGATCACCATTGATCTGCAAGTGCAGGAACTGGCAGACAACCGATTGCATTTTCAGCTTAATGTCAGAGATTCAGGCCCAGGCATATCAGAACAACATCAAGCCCAACTTTTTGAGCGTTTTCAACAGCTCGATACCTCACTGACCCGGAAAGAGGGCGGTACTGGCCTGGGGCTGGCAATTTGCAAACAACTGGTCGACCTGATGGGCGGTCAAATCGGTGTTGAGAGTGAGGAAGGTAAAGGTGCACGCTTCTGGTTCGAAATGACCCTCGAACGTCATCATGACGAGAATCTTGAATTGT
>CAYMEE010000004.1:0-21923 GCA_964389455.1 uncultured Methylophaga sp.
ATTTGATCTGCAAGCATGCCCCGGGCATTGAAGTCTTCACGCTGGACACCGGCCGTCTGCCTAAAGAAACCTACGAATTAATGCAGGAAGTTAAGACGCATTACATCAAAGATGTGCAGGTCTTTTACCCGGACACAGCTCAGATTGAAGCATTTGTGACCAGTAACGGTCCTAATGCCTTTTATGACAGCGTCGAGATGCGCAAACAATGCTGTGGTATCCGTAAAGTACAACCACTCAACCGGGCCCTGACAGCTAAAAAAGCCTGGCTCACCGGGATGCGCCGTTCCCAATCGGTGACTCGTGCCGAACTGCCGGTGTCCGAGTGGGATGATGATCATGGCCTGCAGAAATTCAGCCCATTGACTGACTGGTCAAACGGCAACGTATGGGCTTATATCCGTGCCTTCGAAGTGCCTTATAACAAACTGCATGATGAAGGTTATGCCAGCATCGGCTGCGCGCCCTGCACCCGTGCGATTACTGCCGGTGAAGATATTCGCGCTGGCCGCTGGTGGTGGGAAAACCCTGAAACCAAAGAATGTGGCTTACACGTCAAATCGAAATAACAGAGAACGATAATGACTGAAAAACAATTAACCCATCTTAAACAACTGGAGGCGGAGAGCATCCACATCATTCGTGAAGTGGCCGCTGAATTCGAAAACCCGGTGATGCTGTATTCCATCGGTAAAGACTCCGCCGTGATGCTGCATCTGGCCATGAAAGCGTTTGCCCCCGGTAAGCTGCCGTTTCCGCTGATGCATATCGATACCACCTGGAAGTTCAAGGAGATGATCAAGTTCCGTGACAACATGGCCAAAGAGCATGGTCTGGAACTCATCGTTCATACCAACCAGGAGGGTAAAGAGGCGGGTATCAACCCGTTTGATCATCCGCGCTATACCGACATTATGAAAACCGATGCGCTCAAGGAAGCGTTAAGCAAATACGGCTTTGATGCGGCCTTCGGCGGTGCCCGTCGCGACGAGGAAAAATCGCGCGCCAAGGAACGGGTTTATTCCTTCCGTGATAAAAATCACCGTTGGGACCCGAAAGCACAGCGTCCGGAACTGTGGAATATCTATAACAGCAAGGTCAACAAGGGCGAGAGCATCCGCGTGTTCCCGCTGTCAAACTGGACCGAGCTGGATATCTGGCAATACATTTACCTGGAACAAATTCCGATTGTGCCCCTGTATTACGCGGCAGAGCGCCCGGTTGTGAACTACAACGGTCTGACCATTATGGTCGATGACGATCGTATGCGTATCCCTGAAGGTGAAGAAATCAGAATGGAAAAAGTCCGCTTCAGAACGCTGGGCTGTTATCCATTGACCGGTGCGGTCAAATCCGACGCCGATACCCTGCCGGAAATCATTCAGGAAATGTTGTTAACCACCACTTCAGAACGTCAGGGCCGTGCCATTGACCACGACCAGGCCGGTTCAATGGAGAAGAAAAAACAAGAGGGTTATTTCTAGTGTCTACTGAAAGCTCATACCAAACAGATAGCCTAATCGCGACAGATATTGAGGCGTACCTGAAGCAGCATGAAAACAAAGAACTGCTGCGTTTTCTGACCTGCGGTAATGTGGATGACGGTAAAAGCACCCTGATTGGCCGTCTGTTGCATGACTCCAAAATGATCTATGAAGATCAGCTGGAAGCCGTGACCCGTGACAGTGCCAAGTCCGGTACTACCGGTGATCAGGTCGATCTGGCGCTGCTGGTGGATGGTCTGCAGGCGGAACGTGAGCAGGGCATTACCATCGATGTCGCTTACCGCTACTTTTCGACTACCAAGCGTAAATTCATTATTGCCGATACCCCGGGCCATGAGCAGTACACCCGAAATATGGCAACCGGTGCGTCGACCTGCCAACTGGCCGTTATCCTGATTGATGCCCGTCACGGCGTACAGACTCAGACTCGTCGTCACAGCTTCATTGCTTCACTGCTGGGCATCAAACACATCGTGGTCGCCATCAATAAGATGGACCTGATGGATTATAGCCAGGAAGTCTTTGATAACATCCGCAAGGATTACGCCGAATTTGCCCGTGAACTGGAAATCGAAGATATTCACTTCGTACCCCTGTCGGCGCTGGTGGGCGATAACGTCGTCAACAAGAGCGAGAATATGTCCTGGTACGAAGGCGAGACCTTGATGGACATTCTGGAGAATGTGGATATCGCTGACGACCCTAATTTCGAAGATGCCCGCTTCCCGGTGCAGTATGTCAATCGTCCTGATCTGAACTTCCGCGGTTACTGCGGCACACTGGCTTCCGGTATTTTGAAGCCGGGGGATGCGGTGACCATATTGCCGTCCGGTAAAGAAAGCAAAATCAAGGCGCTGGTCACTTATGATGGCGATCTTGATCATGCCGTACCGGGTGAAGCCATTACCGTCACTCTGGAAAATGAAATTGATGTCAGCCGCGGCGATATGATTGTGCACAGCAATCATCACCAGCCACATGTCTCCAGTCAGTTCAAGGCGATGGTGGTATGGATGACTGAACAGCCACTGACTGCCGGCAAGCAATACAGCATCAAAGTGGGTGTGAACGAAAGCACCGGTTCACTGACAGCGATTGATCATCAGGTTGATGTGAACACCCTGCAGCAAAGCAGTGCCACGGAGCTCAAGCTCAATGAAATCGGTTTGTGTGAGTTCTCACTGAATAAGCCGGTCGTGTTTGATACCTACAAACGTAACCGCATTACCGGTTCATTTATCATTATTGATAGACTGACCAATGTCACCATTGGTGCTGGAATGATTACCGATGCTGTCTCAGGCAATCATCAGACTGTCCCTGCCGGTGAATTTTCGGCGTTCGAGCTGGAATTGAATGCATTGATTCGTAAGCATTTCCCACACTGGGATGCCAAAGATCTGAGCCAACTGCTCAAATAGGTCAAACTGATTGCCAGCCCTGCAATGGGGCTGGCAGTTTTCTTTCTAGCTCTCAAACCAACCTGTCTTCATCGACATTAATCTGTTTTACCAATCATTGTTACAAAATTAATCAATTTCACTTTATTAATCGGTTTTTCTAAAATCTAAATCGTGCGCAACTTGATTGCCCGCTTTTTAGCAAGGAGAACCTGATGAGTAAAACAAGATTGACCACATCCGCCGGCGCACCCGTCGCGGATGACAACAACAGTATTAGTGTTGGACCAAGAGGACCTTTGACCTATGACAACCACTACACTTTTGAAAAACTGGCTCACTTTAACCGTGAGCGAATTCCGGAACGTGTGGTCCATGCACGTGGTACCGGAGCTTACGGTACATTTACCGTCTCCAGAAGTCTGAAGGACTTTACTATCGCTGACTTCCTGCAGCAGGAGGGAGACACGACTGAAGTGTTTTTACGTTTCTCTACCGTGGGTGGTGGCCAGGATTCGCATGACTATGCGCGTGATCCGCGTGGTTTTGCGGTCAAGTTCTACACCCGGGAAGGCAACTACGACATGGTGGGCAATAACACCCCGGTATTTTTCCTGCGTGACCCGATCAAGTTTCCGGACTTCATTCATTCGCAAAAGAAAAATCCACAAACCAATGTGCCCGATCCGCGTATGGCGTTTGAGTTCTGGGCCAGCCATCCGCAGTCTCTGCATCAGATGACGATTTTAATGTCGGACCGTGGTATTCCGGCCTCATACCGGCATATGCATGGGTTCAGCTCGCATACCTTTAGTTTCTGGAATGCCAATGGCGAACGCTTCTGGTTCAAATGGCACTTCAAGAGCAATCAGGGCATTAAGAACCTGACTAATGAAGAAGCCGCGGCAATGCCACCGCATGGTGCGCAGCAGGATCTGGTCGAAGCGATTGAGCGCGGTGATTATCCGAGCTGGACTGCGAAAGTACAGATTATGACCGAGCAGCAGGCACGTGATTATGAAATTAATCCGTTTGATTTGACTAAGATCTGGCCGCACAGTGATTTCCCCTTGATGGAGGTGGGTCAACTGGAACTCAACCGCAACGTTCAGAATTATTTTGCCGAAACCGAACAGGCTGCGTTTGCGCCGAGTAATCTGGTGCCGGGAATCGGCGCATCACCGGACAAAATGCTGCAGGGGCGTTTGTTGGCGTATCAGGATGCGCATCGTTACCGGATTGGCGTTAACTTCAATCAATTGCCAGTCAATGCGGCAAAATGTCCGGTCAATCACTACCAGCGTGATGGTGCTATGGCCGGTTTATGTACAGCGGGGGGCAATCATCATCAGAACAGCGGCACCAATTATTATCCTAATGACGGTATTAATGCGGGTAATCCGGTACCGGATGCCTGTATTGCTGAACCACCAATGCCGGTAGAAGCCGATGCTTGGATTGATCGCTATGATACTGGTGAGGATGATCATTTTACGCAGGCTGGTAATCTCTATCGTCTGATGAGCGAGGACCAGAAACATCAGCTAGCTGCGAATATTGCAGGCGGATTGGGTCAGGCCAATGCATCGATCCAAGCGCGAATGCTGGCGCAGTTTGAACAGGCAGATCCTGATTATGCTGCCCGGGTCCGAGCTGCTCTGGAAGCTGCCTGATTACAGAAAGCCGTATTAGGCATAAACTAAGGCAGAGGGTTTTCCTCTGCCTTTTTTATGAGGTGGGCTATGCCGAAAACGATTCTTTTGATGGCATCCGTGTTGTTTATTGCCGGTTGTGACCGGGACGTGCCGGAAAAAACGGTGTGGGATGATCGATTAAGAACAATGGATAAAGCCCATGAGGCCGAACAGCAGTTGCTGGATGCGGCTGAACTCCAACGTCGCGCCATTGAACAACAAACTCAGCAATAGGCTTTGATGATCTGCCAGGCTTCCAGCTTCTGCTTGAAGTTCAGCGAAGCATGGGCAGGGCTGGTGGAAGGCAACCTGGTCAGGGCTGGGGACTGTGGCAAATTCGGCAATACATGGCGCTGAAAGACATCTTCTGACTTGCCACCATTAAAAAATATCGCCTCAATAGTCGGGTAGAGACTAAAAAACAGCTCAAAGTCATTGGCTTCCATACTGACCGGATCGATATGCTGATCGAGACTGCCCGGACGATGACAGGCTTTTAATACATCCCAGACAGCGACGCCTTTATCTGCCAGATACTGGCAACGTGTCTGATATGACCAGTCCAGATTGATGTCAAACAGCGCAGCCATTATCGGCCAGAATGCGTTACGTGGATGAGCGTAGTATTGCTGCGCCTCAAGTGAGGCTACACCGGGCATCGACCCCAGTATCAGGACCTTGGGATTGCTGCCGACAATCGGTGGAAAACTGTAGCTCAGTGGCTTAGCGGAATTCATATTACTGATAAAGCTGACCCTGATGTCGAATCCAGCCGTGTGGGTGGCGGTTATCCGGATCATGATGGGTCCAGTGCACCACACCGCCTTTCCGGTTCCATTCATACTCACCATAAACAGTCACTTCATCCCCGACCTCAAGATCATCAACTCTGGGTGCCAAATCGATATTATGTGCTACCAGCAGTGTGTGGCCATCAGCCATTTCAATGATAAAGCGCTGGTGGCGACTGCCGTCATTATCGTCTTCAAGAATGCGAATGACCTGCCCACTGACTTCAATCTGAACATCGCTTTTTTCCTGCTCATAAAGCGAGACAACTTCAATCTGTGGCGACGCGACTTCAGTGACCTGTCCCGGCTGGTAATGGCTGGCACCATATAGGAGGATAATAAAAGCGACCAGCAACCAGAATCTATGGGTCTGACGTTTGTTGTTAAACATGAATCAATTTCTCTTGGACTAGTCAGTAGCAGATTATTAGCTATCAGCAGGATAGCCTAGTGTGGTGCTTTGGCAAATACGCGAAGTTTCTGTGATGACAATCGCATTGCGTTCAGTTTGGTCAGATTGATGGTTGTCTGATTGAGACCGGAAAAATCCTTTCAAAGCCCGTAACCATGCGGTGTTTAGATAAATCGTGAATATCAATATAGTTATTTATAATTTCCCGTTATATACCTGCCCGTTTATAATATCGGGTCCGGTTATTTAGCGTTTTAGAGAGCTTAGATGTATCAATACGATAAGTATGATCAGATGATGGTGGATCAGCGGGTTGCCCAATTCCGCGATCAAACCCGCCGCTACCTGGCAGGTGAACTGACTGAAGATCAATTTCGTCCACTGCGACTGGCCAACGGCCTGTATATCCAGATCCACGCACCGATGCTGCGTATCGCTGTGCCTTACGGTTTAATGTCTTCCAAACAGGTCCGTAAAGTGGCTGACATTGCCCGTCGTTACGACAAGGGTTTTGTTCACTTCACCACCCGTACCAATTTTCAGCTGAACTGGCCGAAACTGGAAGATGTGCCTGATATCCTGGCTGAACTGGCCACCGTGCAGATGCATGCGATTCAAACCAGTGGTAATGATATCCGTAACACGACGACCGATCAGTTCGCCGGCATCAATGCCGAGGAAATCGAAGATCCACGTCCATGGGCTGAAATCATTCGTCAGTGGTCAACCTTCCATCCGGAATTTGCTTATCTGCCGCGTAAATTCAAAATTGCCATCATTGGCTCTGAAACTGACCGTGCGGCGACCAAACTCCATGACATTGGCCTGCATCTGGTTAAAAACCATGATGGTGAAATCGGCTTCGAAGTCCTGGTGGGTGGCGGTCTGGGCCGTACCCCGATTATCGGTGAGCAGATTCGTCCGTTCCTGGAAAAAGAAGATCTGCTGTCTTATCTGGAAGCGATCCTGCGTGTTTATAACCGCCTGGGACGCCGTGATAATAAATTCAAAGCCCGCATCAAGATTACCGTTCGCGAGCATGGCATTAATCACATCCGCGAACTGGTTGAAGCAGAATGGGTGCAAATCCGTGATCAACTGCGTCTGGACCAGAAAGAAATTGATCGGGTGAAAGCCTTCTTCACGGAACCAGATTACGACAGCAATGCCGCTGCCGATACCACTTTTGAAGCCAAGCTCGAAGAAGATAAAGCCTTCGCTCGCTGGCTCAAGCAGAACACTTTCGAGCATAGAGTGCCTGGCTACAAAGCGGTGTACGTGTCATTGAAAAAACATGGTCAGGCGCCGGGAGACATTACTTCCGAGCAACTGGACATTGTTGCAGACCTGGCTGATAAATATAGTTTCGGTGAAATCCGTTCTACCCATACACAGAACCTGGTATTGGCTGACGTTAAACAAGCCGATCTGTATGAACTGTGGCAGCAATTACAGGCTGAAGGTCTGGCCACACCGAACATCAACACGCTGACCGATATTATCTGTTGTCCGGGCCTGGATTACTGTGGTCTGGCTAACGCGACCTCGATTCCTTTATCCAAGCAAATCGCGGAACGCTTTGATGACCTGGATCACCTCTATGACCTGGGCGATATCAAGATTAAGTTCTCCGGTTGTATGAATGGCTGCGCGCACCAGAGCGTCGGTCATATCGGCATTCTGGGTGTCGATAAGAAAGGCGAGGAATGGTATCAGTTCACGCTGGGCGGTAGTTCAGAAGCGGATGCCGCTATCGGTGAACGTCTTGGTAAAGCGATTCCCAAAGAAGAAGTCGTTGATACGGTTTCTCACCTGATTGATGCTTACGTCGATTTGCGTCATGAAGATGAATCATTCCTGGCGACGGTTCGCCGCGTCGGTGTGGATCCATTCAAGGAGCGTGTTTATGCAGATAATTAAAGATCGTGAAATTGTCGAAGATAACTGGCTGCATCTCGATGATGAAGCAGAACTGGTTGCAGGCAATATCACTGTCTCGCTGGCACGCTGGCAGGAGCAGCATGAGTCATTGGAACATCATGAAGGTGGCCTTGGTCTTCGCCTGAATGGAGATGACCCTCTGGAAGAAATCGTGCCCGATTTGGCGCGGTTTTCTCTGATTGTGTTGCTGTTCCCGGTCTTCACTGACGGCCGCTGCTATTCCTATGCGAAATTGCTGCGTGAGCGTTATGGCTTTAAAGGCGAAATCCGGGCACAGGGTGATGTACTGCAGGATCAGTTGTTCTACATGTCGCAGTGCGGCATTAACAGCTTTGAACTGGCTAACCCCAATCGCCTGACCAATGCCTTGTCGGCTTTCGATGACTTCACTGAGAGTTATCAGGCCACCGTGCTTCGTCCCGAGCCGCTTTACCGCCGCCGCTAATTCGTTGTTCTCATGGCTGTCTTTGCGATTGGTGATGTCCAGGGCTGTTATGACGAGTTGAACAAGATGCTGGATCAAATACAGTTTGATCCAGCATCTGATCAAATCTGGCTGGCTGGCGATCTGGTCAACCGTGGCCCCAAATCACTGGAAGTGCTCCGCTTTGTGAAAAGTCTGGGGAACAGCTGTATCAGCGTGCTGGGTAACCACGACTTACACCTGTTGGCAAATGCCGCCGGTGTGGTGGAATACCAGCACCATATGGACACGATTGAGCCGGTACTGAAGGCCAGTGACAGTGATGAGATTATGCAGTGGCTGCGTCAGCAGCCACTGTTTTATCACAATGAAGCTCTGAGTTTCAGTATGGTACATGCTGGCTTGCCGCCTGAATGGTCGATCTCGGAAGCCTGTGAACGAAATGCTGAGGTGGAATCAGTACTGAAATCGGATAACTGGCAGGCATTCTTTGCCCATATGTACGGCAACAATCCCAAACGCTGGTCACCGGATTTGAAGGGTTGGGACAGGCTGCGGTTTATCACCAATTGTTTTACCCGGCTGCGCTATTGTCACGAAGATGGCAGGCTGGCGTTGAAGTACAAAGGCGCGCCAGAAGACAAGCCGCTGCATCAAAAGCCCTGGTTTGAAATGCCTGGCAGAGCCAGTGAGCAGGACAGGATTGTCTTCGGTCACTGGTCTACGCTCGGCACCGGGCAGTATGGTAACGTGTTTTCACTGGATAGCGGGGCTGTCTGGGGCGAGACCCTGACCGCGGTCAGAATCGACCAGAAGCCCTATGAATGGATTACGGTCAAAGCCGATCCTGATGGTTTACCCCATGCCCGCAATAAGAACAGCTCGAAAAGCCGACGCTGGTTCTGAGACAATGCAGCGGGCAGGGCAAATACAAAATGAGTACAATACTTTTAATCTTATAGCGTTGGATCTTTAGAAATGAGCAATGTCACGACATTTTCGGGTGATTTTTCAGCCAAGGGCCTCCGCGTCGGTATCGTCGCCGGTCGTTTTAATGATTTCGTGGTCAACAACCTGATCGAAGGTGCGATTGACTGCCTGGTCCGGCATGGGGCCAGCGAGAGCGATATTGAACTGGCCCGTGTGCCTGGTGCGGTAGAGATTCCGCTTGCCGTTCAGCGTATGGGACGCACCGGAAAATACGATGCGATTATCGCCTTGGGGGCGGTCATTCGTGGCGGTACGCCGCACTTTGAGTATGTGGCTGGTGAATGCTCTAAAGGTCTGGGCCAGTTGGCTTTGCAACTGGATATGCCGGTTTCCTTTGGTGTGCTGACTGTAGACACTATTGAGCAAGCCATTGAACGCGCCGGTACCAAAGCGGGTAATAAAGGTGCCGAAGCTGCGATGGGTGTGATCGAAATGGTTAATGTGCTGCGTCAAATCGAGGCTGGCAACTAAATGGCAGCCGGATTACCCCGCACCAAAGCTCGTCGAGCAGCTGTTCAGGCCTTGTATCAGGCGCTGGTCAACAATGAAGCGCCACAGAAAGACGCACTGGATTTTGTCACCGCAGAATACGCCGATAAAATCGACAGAAAATATTTCAGCAAGCTCATTGAAGGGGCAATCAAATATCAGGAGCAAATCGATGCTGAATTGTCACAAGCGGTCGATCGTGATCTGAATGCTGTTGACCCGGTCGAAATTTCAGTGCTGAGACTGGCGACGTTTGAGTTTATGCATCTGCCGGAAATCCCCTACCGCGTGGTGCTGAATGAGGCGGTAGAACTGGCCAAGTCTTTTGGTGGCGAACAGGGCCACAAATACGTGAATGGTGTGCTCGACAAAATGGGTGCCCGCCTCAGACCACATGAACATCAGGCTGCAAAAGAAGCGCGGGCAAAACGCTGAGTGCTTCTGAGTTGATCTGAGAGAATACAGCGAACGGCGGTGGCAGTTCAATTGCCACCGTTGGTTTCTATTCAAAGAGAGTCCGGTTTGCCTCTGTCCGAATTTTCCCTGATTGAAGATTATTTTTCCAAGCTAACGCCATCCCGGCAGGATGTTAGCCTCGGTATAGGTGATGATTGTGCCTTGCTGCAATCTCCGCCCGGTAAAGAATTAGCTGTGTCGATTGATACGCTGGTGGAAGGCGTGCATTTTTTTGACGATGTTGCCCCCAGAGCCCTGGGCTATAAATCTTTGGCGGTAAATCTGAGCGATTTAGCGGCTATGGGGGCTGAGCCAGCTTGGTTTACTCTGGCCCTGACACTGCCTGAACATAATTCTGACTGGCTTAATGCCTTTACCGAGGGCCTCGCTCTTGCGGCCTTGCCGGCTAACATCCAACTGGTGGGTGGCGATACGACCCGAGGACCGCTGACTGTCTCGATTCAAGTGCATGGTTTGGTTCCTCAAGACCGTGCTTTACGCCGTGACGGTGCCAAAATTGGTGACCGTATTTATGTCAGTGGCACCTTGGGCGATGCTGGCGCTGCATTGAAAAAACGCCTGGAAAACTGGTCGCCTGAATTATTAGACCAATCTGACTGGCAATATCTTCAGCAGCGCCTGGAATACCCGACACCTCGTTATCAAATTGGACAAGAAATCCTTGAATTCGCCAGTTCAGCTATCGATATTTCTGATGGTCTCTTAGCTGATTTGGGACATATTCTTGAACGCAGTCAGAAAGGCGCAGTGATTAATGCCACTCAACTGCCGCTCTCAGTCAGTCTGAAAAAACTGTCGACCGAGCTGGCCTTAACGCTGGCGCTAGGGTCCGGCGATGATTACGAACTCTGCTTTACCGTACCCAAGTCTAACGTCGAATCACTGGAAAAATTAGGGTTGGATATTCACTGCATAGGCGAAATCACAGCGGGTAGTGAGCTGATACTCGAGGATGAAAGTGGGAATGAAATGAATATTAATGCAAGGAAAGGCTATGACCACTTCGAGTCCTGAGGTGAACTTTAAAAGTTTAATCAAACGCCCAGCCTGTTTTGTCGCCTACGGCTTTGGCGCAGGCCTGGCTCCCAAGGCACCGGGCACTATCGGCACTTTAGTCGCATTACCGATTTACTGGTTGATACAAAACTGGTCCCTGACTGCCTATCTTGCACTGATTATGGGGATGTTTATTGCAGGGATCTGGCTATGCCAGAAAGCATCTGACTGGCTGAAACAGGATGATGCCTCTGGCATCGTCTGGGATGAGATTGTCGGTTACCTGGTAGCGATGACATTCGCCCCGACAGGCTGGCAATGGATGCTATTGGGCTTTGTATTGTTTCGCTTCTTCGATATTCTTAAACCCTGGCCGGTGAGTCTGGCAGATAAAAAGCTTCATGGTGGGCTGGGGGTGATGCTCGATGATGTAATCGCAGGGCTCTATGCAGCAGTCTTTTTGTTAATTGGCTCTCACTTCTTAAATTAACTTCTTTCTGAAATTGCCAAATTCTGGCAGGCTCGAAAACTTGTTTGTATTTGAAAAGGATTTCAAAGATGAACAGGAATGGATTCACACTCCTTGAGTTCCTATTTGTAATTGCTGTGATGTTTGTGCTCATCACCATCGGCATCCCGTTGTATAAAGACTCAAAGCTCAAGCTTGAAATCAAAGCCCAAGCTAATGCCTTCCACTCCTTGATTTACTTAGCTCGAACTGAAGCAATTAAGCGCAGCCATGTTGTCACCATATGCAAAAGCAACGATAGTGAAATTTGTGGTGGGACATGGTCTGATGGCTGGCTAATGTTTGCAGACAAGAATGAAGATGGCGTTTTAGATGTTGTTGATGAAGTTATTATTTCAGGAAATATAGAAAATAGTGTCAATGTGAAATGGTCAGCTTTTGGTTCAGAAAATTACATTCGGCTGACGCCCAGAGGCTTGATGCTAGCTCAGAATGGCACCTTCACCATTTGCCCTCAGAATGGAAACCACAGCATTGCCAGAACCGTTGTTGTGAGTAAACTCGCTCGTGTTCGTTTGCCCGATTCAGGCCTGGATGCTGGTGGTGACCTGATTATTTGCAATTAGATCAGCGTAGCCAGCAGGTAGCCACAGGATCAGCAGCACTTCCGGTAGCCCCCCGGTTATTACTTTCATCAATAATCAAGATGCCACATTCAGGATCTGATGCATCGGGTGTGGCTATCAAGCTGTAAGTTGTTGCAAGCCCACCTGCACCAGACAGAGAAATTGTGTAGTGTCCATCAGGTGAATCAGAAGGCAGTCCTAAACTTGCCGCAGTGGCGTATGTTGGGTTGTTGGCTCTAAATTTTTCCTGCTCTAGTTGAAATGCCAGCAGTGCACTTTTTGCATCCGCACGTTTAGATCTGGTCACATAATCTGAATAAGCTGGAATGGCAATAGCTGCCAGAACACCTACAACCACAACGACAATCATTAATTCAATGATGGTGAATCCTTTATTGTAATTTTGCATTAGAAACCCTCAGCTACATTTTGAATCAACAATATACGGAATAATCGGATCGATCATCAGTTACTGTGTATACACTTGCACAAAGTGCTATTCTTGTCACTATAGACGTTTCAGAAATACTTTTCATGAGTCTATAATGCTCAAAGGACATAGGGACGCACGATGCTGGTGAATAGAGCGACTGGATTTACCGTAATCGAATTGATGATTGTGATAGCTGTAATTGCAATACTTGCAGTAATCGCAGTTCCATCATTTATGGATGCTCTGGAACGGAATCGTATCAAGGGTGTTGCAGAATCAGTTAAAGCTGAATTCCAATATGCTCGTTCCGAGGCCATTAAACAGAGTTGTGGCGACGATACTACACTTTCCTTTGTGGGGGGGGCTGCATGGCAGATAAACCTCACACGTTGTGATGCAACGACGAAATCCTACACTCCCACCTCCTCTGGTGTCACTTTAAGCAACATCGCCTTTAGTGCTGATGACGTTACTTTCAACTCCAGACGTGGCAGCGTTGACCAAAATGCCGCGTTGACTTTTTCCACTGATAACTATGACCTACAAGTTAGGGTTACTGACAACAGGGTTATTGACGTTTGTTACCCGGTAGGTGCCAGAGCAATCGCTGGTTTTGGGCAATGTTAAATGAATGATCAAAAATTATTTTTCCGCCAAAAAGGCTTCACGCTTATCGAATTGATGATTGCAATACTGATAGGCTTCCTTGTCGTTGCAGCTGTTTTGACCATCTACATAACCACAATTCGTGGTAGCTCCAATACCATGAAAATCACAAGGTTGAATCAAGACATGAGTGTGGCAATGCTGATTATGTCAAATGATATAAGAAGAGCTGGCTACTGGGGCGGGGCGATTACTGGTGCAGATTTGACGCTGAATCCTTTTAATGACGTAGAGGTTAGAGATGTCGGCGCTGCAGCTCTCCAAACCCCCGTGGCAGGCACACCTGTCAGTGGAAATTGTATCACTTACACATATGATGCCAATGCTTGGCCAGATGCGGCCTACAACATTGCCGATAGCAATGCACCAGACGCAGGCGAATATTTTGGGTTCAGGTTAAGTAATGGTGCGATACAAATAAAAACGCTTGGTACAACATCGCAGGCTGCTGCCTGTAACGATGGGACATGGGTTAATCTTACAGACCCTGATGAAATCACTATCACAAATTTGCAGTTTACTTTAACTACAGAATACCAGGCGACAAACGCGGCGGGTAATACGGTTACAGCAAGAAGTGTAAATATTTCCTTATCAGGTCAGTCTGAATCCGATTCGACGATCACGGCAAACATGTCCGATATCGTGAAAATACGAAACAATCGGATAGAGCCATAGAGTGAGTGCGATTATGAACAAGTCAAACAAGTTCAAACAACATGGCGCCGCTACATTAGTCGTTTCAATTATTTTGCTTGTGGCCATCACATTAGTGACGCTTTTTACAGCGAAAGTGGTACTGGATGACATCAAAGTTGAGGCGAATACATATCGTACAGCGCAGGCTGTATCTGCGGCTAACTACGGTCTTGATTTTGCCATCAGGTATTTTGATACAGGTGGTTTTGATCAGTTAGACGAGACTGTTAGCCCAGCAGTGGCAGGCAGTGATGACGTGGTAGACAGCGTTGTCACAACACCGCTCACCCTTCAGGATGGTGGAACGCAAACAACAACGGCACAAGTTACATTCACAACCGATGCCTTCAGGTGCGGTGGTACATCTTCCTGGCAAAATGGACTAGTACAAGCTACAGGCTTAAGTGATGATGGCTTGGCAAGTCGTACGATGGGCCAATGCGTAGGCCCGATATCGGTGTTGAATGGCGATGGTCCTGAAATTCCTCTGGTTTCAAGAACGCGTATTGATACCACAGGCAATGCGAATGTAATTAATCGCTACACAAATACCAACATTTGGTCTGCTGACGAAGTTTATATCACCGGGGCTTCATTTGGCACCTACATTGCAACAACGAGTAATTTGACGGAAGCCCAAAAACTGGACACTGACCCAACAAACAACACGACATTGATATCAAACCGTAACCTGGGGAATGGTGCTGATATTATCTCTGGAGACCCTTCATTAGATTTAGGTGCCGGATTTTTTGGTAATTTTTTTGCTTCCGACCAACGCTCTTCGCTGGAGGAGCTTGCTGGTGATCAGTCTTACGGTGCAGGACAGATTGATTCGGCCAATGGTGAAACAGGCCTACTCTATTTTACAGGTGATCAATCCATGGGGGCCGGTACAACCATTGGCTCGGTAGACTCGCCGGCTATTGTGATTGTTGATGGTAATTTCACAATGAACGGGGGAGCGACTATTTATGGCGTGATATTTGTCACCGATCAAGTGACGATCAGTGGTACTCCTTCAATCGTCGGTTCTTTAATTGTTGAAAATGAAGGATCGGGCCCTGCAACGACTAGTTACAGTGGTTCCGGTACTCTCAATCTTGTCTATTGGCAAAATATGTTTGATGGAGATGGCCAGCCCACTCCTGGACTTACCTCTGTTATTGAGGGCTCATGGCGTGATTGGTAAGAGTAATATTCCAGCCCGTTGTGGGAGGAACTTAAAATGAACGCGATTCATAAGAAACAAATTGGTATTGGTCTACTGGAAGTGTTAATTGCACTTGTGGTTGTGTCGTTAGGGCTCTTGGGACTTGCCAAGTTTGAAGGTAGTCTACTCAGCGCCAGCGGTAATAATAAGGCCAGGGCAGAAGCCATTGGCATTGCTCAACAACAGATTGAGACCATCCGTTATGAAGCATCCGATAAAGATGCTTTTGAAGGCTTGGATGATGCAGGCTCACCCATAAACCTCAATCCATTCAATGTTGTGGGTACTAACGCCCAGTTTACAGTAGACATTGATATTGAGGATCCAGATACAAACCTGATTATCAATGCGATCGTTGATATTGGATGGACTGATGCCACGGGCACACCAGATAGCGTGACACTGATGTCAGAAATTGCCCTGCAGGATGTGCAAAAAAGTGCCTTTGCGACTAACGACTCCAGTAATACAGTAGCGGTGCCCAGTCCTCGGCAAAGTGCATCGGAGGATGTACAGGCAGCTTCTGAGACAGTTGATCCTAATGATGTGATATCCCCAACGGAAACACCATTGCCTGCTACCGGTACCGTTGCTGCAGATGAGTCCAGATCCTCAAAACTTGCTCAGACATTTACGGTTAACAGCACAGATGATCCATCTATCCCTTACACCCTCACAGCTATCGCTGATGATTCAAGGTATTACAATACGCCATTTGGGGATGGTAATCTTGCGGTTTACGTCTGTGAATCTACCTCGACTGGCGGGTGCCGATATATCCAAAACCATTTCGGTGGTGTCAGCTTATCTACTTCTGGTGTGATTTATTCCGCCGAGAATGCTTCTAATACACTTTCACTAACCAGCCCTGTCTGGTCGTCCAGTGAGGTAACCGCCTGTTATGAAGGTCCTGTAAGCACTGACACAGTCAATGGTAAAACCGTTTACATCAAACCATATGAATGTGTGTATGCAGGTAACTGTACGGATTCATATGATGCTGATGTGCCTGCAAATAACAAGTGCCAAGGTGGGGTCACCGCGACGCAAGTTATCGACAAAGGCGTGGGGCCTGGTGGCGAGTTCGGTAATCTTGGATTGATCAATATCGACGGTACAAACAATGGGGATCAGGTTTGTTTTCTTGAAGACACACCAGAGTGGAATGACGGCGTTAATAGACCGAACATACTGAATGGCCGTCACGATGATAATGGGGGGGGGAACACCCAGAATCACGAGGATTATTTATTCCCATCGACTACTCGCTCGTATGTCACACGTAGAATGATGACTAATGGTAATGAGCGCTCGGAGGGTATCAATACTTCCTATAGAAATCACAACTTTCTTCTGGTCAACAGAGAGTTTAGTCCCAACGCTTACAAGAACTGCCATGAAGTTGTTGCAATCTCAATAACAGAAGCTAAACCATTCGTTGTTGCCCCTAAAAACGTGGTGAGAGTTTTGGGATCGACTGATACAAACCCCGTTGCTGAAGAAAATACATTCTCAGCAACGATGCCTGCTATTACTCTGAGATCGACTTACATTGGAGAAAACCCCAACCTCTATATCAATGAGATTGGTGCATGTTATTTTGATCGTGATGCCGCTGATTTAGATTATGCCTGTGTCGTGCCTACCGAACTCGGTGGCGTGCCTGTTAATGGCACCAACATTACTTTATATGCCAGTAATAGTTCTAGTCCAACACCAACTAGTGCAGATCCTGCGGTGCCAACTAATTATCTAACCTGTGATCTAGCTATTGATATCACCGAGACATACAACCTAGACACAGCTTCAGACGGCACCCCATGTAAATGGGGTAGTGGAGATTTTTCAGCACCCTAAGGCAGGCTATGATTTTGAGTCCCATGATGGGCGATTTTAATCGCGCCCATCATGGCGGCGGTTCTGCCTGTTTCTTCCCAGTCCTTACCGTGCATGATGCCGTGTAGAAGTCCCGCACGGTAGGCATCGCCACAGCCTGTCGGATCAACGACGGCCTCAGCTTGTTGGCAGGGAATTTCAATCTTTTTACCTTCGGTGAAGATATGAGAGCCCTGTGCACCACGGGTGATAATCAACGCGTCGACATGACGGGCGATTTCTTCTTCCGGCAGGCCGGTACGGTCCATGAATAACTGGGCTTCGTAATCATTCAGCGCGATATAAGTGGCCTGTTCGGCAAACTGCATGAGTTCATCACCATTGAACATTGGCAGGCCCTGACCTGGATCGAAGATAAATGGAATGCCGGCATCTTTGAGCTGCTGGGCGTGCTGTACCATCCCATCACGACCATCCGGGGCGACGATCGCCAGTTTGATATTGTCAGCTTCAGAGATGTGCGTTTCATGAGCCAGGTTCATGGCACCGGGATGAAAAGCCGTGATCTGGTTGTCATCCATATCGGTGGTGATGAAAGCCTGGGCGGTGTAATGACCGTCTTTCACATGAACATGTTTGCGGCTGATGCCTTGCTGGTCCATCCAGTCTGCGTAGGGGCCAAAGTCTGTACCGACAGTGCCCATGGGAACCGGTTCATCACCAAGCAACTTGAGGTTGTAGGCAATATTACCGGCACAGCCACCGAACTCTTTACGTAATTCAGGCACTAAAAAAGCGACGTTCAGCATATGCACCTTATCCGGCAGGATATGGTTTTTAAACTGGTCCGGGAAAACCATAATGCTGTCATAGGCGAAAGAGCCACAGATCAATGCTGACATAATCTTACCTTTGTTGAATTTCGAGTTGTTCAGTTGAGCCGCTCAGGCTGAGCTTGCCGTTTAAAAAGTCTTCCAGCTGCTGACCGACGATTTCCAGGCGCCAGCCCTGTTGAAGTGATGACTCTTCACCTCTGACCAGCGCTTCGACATCTTTGCGACTGGCTACAGCGGCCGGCGTAATATTCTGTTCATCACAGCGCTGACGCAGTAAGGCCATCAGGGCATCAACGACGGCATCCTGCTGATTACTTAATGGGGTTGGGCGTTTAATCACCGGCCATTCAGATTTCGGTACAGCTTTACCTTTTCCAATTGCTTCCAGAATGGCTTTACCGTGACGATCAATATCTCTTTGCTCCATGCCCCGGATCTTCTTCATGGCATCGCTCGATGCAGGCGCAAAGCGGGCTAAATCCAGCATCACATCATCTTTCAACACCCATCTTCTGGGCAGGTTGTGTTTGATGGCGCGTTGTTCGCGCCAGGCACCGAGTTGTTGTAATACCGCGAGCTGAGAGGGTTTGAGACGACCAGCCCCTTTGATGCGAAGCCAGCTCTTGTTGGGATCTTCCTGATAAGTTTTTACGGCAGATAAAGCGGCAAAGTCCTCTTTCAGCCAGGTGCTGCGACCGGTCTCAGTCAGCTTGTCATTGAGCTGATGGTAGAGTGAGCGAAGATATCGCACATCATCTGCCGCATATTCCAGCTGTTCCGCGGACAAAGGTCTTTGTCGCCAGTCGGTACGGGCATGGGCCTTATCCAGTTCCACATTCAGGCATTGTTTCACCAGATTACCGTAGCCGATCTGCTCACCATAACCGAGAACAGTAGCCGCGAGCTGGGTATCAAAGACATGCGCTGGAAGACTGTCACGTAGCAGGAAAAATAATTCCAGATCCTGGCGCGCGGCATGAAATACCAGGGTCATGTCTTCGCGATAAAACAGGTCCAGCAGGGGAGTGAGATCCTCCACAGCCAGGGGATCAACACAGGCGATGACATCGTCATTGGCAATCTGAATCAGGCACAGCTCTGGGTAGTAAGTCTTCTCACGGTGGAACTCGGTATCAACGGCAAGCCATTGACTGCCTGCAAGCTGCTGGCATAAGTCTGTCAGGCTCTGGCTGTTGTCGACGTACTGAATGGTCATTTACTGCGCTCTGCAAAAGGGACACAGTATAGCCAGTTTAAGTATCAATTCATAACCCGGCTCATTGCCACCACATCGTTGATGGCAGAGACGACGACGCCGGGTTCATCAAGGTGAATATCATGGCCGCTATGTTTGGCAAATATCTGCTGGCTGATAGGCGACAGTTTCCACAGATCATGCTGCAGACTCATCCAGACCTTTTCACGTGATTCAGCATCTTCACTCCCCATCCACTCGGAACGACCACGGCTAATCACAATGAGCGGAATTTTGGGCAGTTCGCCATATTGCTTGACCTGTTTGGCACTCTCATAAAGGGAGGATATTTCAGCCCTTGCCGCATGGAAGGCGCGCTCTCTAAGTACACGGTGTTTATTTAGAACCGATTCGGAGTCTTCAAACTTGGGCAACACCAGGATATTTCCCTTTCTATCAAAATGCTTGGGTAGTTTGATGTCGAGAATTTCGTATTGCTCCTCATGTGAAGCATCAACAAGGACCATACCAGCGATCTTACCCGGGTTCTGTGCAGCAAAAACCCGAATGTTATAACCGCCGAAAGAATGGCCAACCAAAACATAGGGACCAGGAATATTGGCTTTCTGAGTGAGCTTTTCTATTTCGTGTGAAATGCGCAGGCTGTTGCGAGGTTGCGGACCGGCATCGCTCCAGCCGTAGCCGGGTCTGTCGAAGACACAGACACGGGTTTCAACTGCCGTGCGGTTCTGAATCTCGAACCAGTCAGTGGAGTCATCTCCCAGACCGGCGTCTATAATGACAGTGGGTTCGCCCTGGCCGCGGCAAAGCATGTGTATGCTGTAGCCACCCACATCATAGCGTTTGCCTGGTATCGGTGGGAACTGGTTGGCTTTGGCCGAATTGAGCAGTACTGCCGTGAAGATAAACAGCAGTAACTGAAGGGTTTTGATGGGCATACCTGAACTCCGAACACGCTTACATGGGTAAGAGTTATCCGTTGCAGGTGAAGTTCCTGTGAAGCCCGGTTATCTATTGATTTACCGGGAAATTATGGCCTCAACGTCCGCCTGGCTGAAAGGCCAGTCCAGCTCAGTTTCATCTGGAAATTGCACCACGGGAATACGTATGCCATAGCGGGCAACGAGATCATCATCATCGCCTATTTCCCGCAGGTTGATTTCCAGAGGTTGTTTGTCTGCGATATCAAGCAATAACTCATGAGCCTGCTCACAGAGATGACAGCCTTGGGTGGTAAACAAAATAATCTGCATCATTTTTCCAGTAAGCGGGGCATCAACTCAACGAAGTTACAGGGTTTGTGTCGTTTATCCAGTTGATCATGCAGAATCTCATCCCAGCCGGTACGACAGGCGCCTGATGAGCCCGGCAAACAAAAGATAAAGGTGGCATTGGCTACACCGGCAATTGCCCGTGATTGGACGGTGGAAGTTTTAATGACCTGATAGGAAAGATAGCGAAACAATTCACCAAAGCCCTCAATTTCCTTATCAAATAGCACGCTCACAGCTTCCGGTGTGCCGTCGCGTCCGGTCAGTCCGGTGCCACCGGTTGTTACGATAGCATTAACATCTGGATTGGCTATCCACTGAGAAACAACAGACCTTATTTCGTAGATATCGTCCGGGACGATTTTCCGTTCAACCACATGGTGGCCGTCGGCAGTGGCTTTATCTTCAAGCACTTTACCCGAGGTATCGTTGTCAAAGTTACGACTATCGGATACTGTCAGAATAGCAATATTAACGGGTATGAATTCGGCATTCATCTATTTGCATCTCATAAATTGTTTAGCAAACCCAGTATAGTCAGCTACATGACTAGGGTCTAGAATGCTTGTAAACCATGGAGGATTCAAAATGAAAAAAATTGTATTGGCGACCTTGATTGCAACTGCGCTGAGTGGTTGTGCTGCAGATGATCCCAACAAAAGAACCAAAACCGGTGCTGCCGTCGGTGCTGCTGCCGGTGCTTTGCTGGGCTATGCTGTAGATGATGGCACTGGTGGTGTCGTAGCGGGGGCGGCTGTAGGCGCCCTGGCAGGTGCCGGTGTAGGCCGTTACATGGATAACCAACAGCGTGAATTTGAACAGGCGCTGGCCGATGAACAGGCCAGAAATGAGCTTAAAATTCAGCAACTGGAAAATGAAACGCTGAAAATCGACATCGCCAGTGAAGTCTCTTTCGATTTCGACAGTGCTTCACTGAAATCGGCATTCACCCCGACCTTGAATAAAGTAGCCGATGTTTTACAACGCTACCCCAAAACAGTGATCCATGTTGTGGGTCATACTGACAGCGTCGGCTCAGAAAGCTACAATCAGCAGCTTTCCGAGCGTCGAGCTCAGTCTGTTGCCGATTACCTGGCATCAAATGGCGTTGAACGCGGCCGTTTGTATGCGACAGGCCGTGGTGAGCTTGAACCACGCGCAACGAATGAGACCGAAGCCGGCCGTCAGCTCAACCGCCGTGTTGAACTGTTTGTTAAACCGATTGTAGAAGGGCAGGAATCTGAAGCCTACCAAGCGCCGTAAACCCGTCAAAACGGCATCACACACCCCTATCGATCCGGACATCATTTATGGCCTGCACGCTGTGCAGGCCGCTCTGGATGTCCCGGTCAGCAGAATCAAGGAAATCTGGCTCGCCGCTGATCGTCAGGATCAGAGGGTTGAAGCCTTGCTGACTGCGGCCAGGGAGCAGGGCATTGTGGTGCACAAAGCTGAACGGGAAACTCTTGATAAGATTGCACCTGAAGTCCAGCATCAGGGCTGTGCTGCACGCTGTAAACCGCTGGAAAGTCTGGATGA
>CAYMEE010000004.1:22023-51813 GCA_964389455.1 uncultured Methylophaga sp.
TGAAAGGCCCCGTCGCAGTAGTGCTTGGCGCAGAAGGCAAAGGGATCCGCCGTCTCACTCGTGATAACTGCGACGAAGTCATCTATATTCCGATGCGGGGTGAAGCTGAAAGTCTCAATGTTTCGGTCGCTGCCGGCGTCTGCCTGTTCGAAGCCTATCGTCAACGCCACTTGTGAGCGATAGAAAAAATCAAGTAAAATATCAGATTGCCTTAAGCATTTATATCTTAAAGCAAAACTCCTTGCTTTATGGTTCGACCATAAAGCTGTTTAAACCGTGAGGAGCTCTAATGAGACATTACGAAATCGTGTTTCTGGTCCACCCTGATCAGAGCGAGCAAGTCCCGGGCATGATCGAGCGTTATACACAAACGCTGACCAGCCAGGGCGGTCAAATCCACCGTCAGGAAGACTGGGGTCGTCGCCAACTGGCTTACCCCATCAATAAAGTGCACAAAGCACACTACGTTCTGATGAATGTCGAATGCGACGTTGAACAACTCAACGAAGTCACCACTGCATTCCGTTTCAACGATGCTGTTATCCGTCATCTTGTTGTCAACATGGACGAAGCGGTTACCGAACCGTCACCCATGATGCAAAAAGAAGAAGAGAAGAAATCAGCCTAAGGCTGCTTTGACTATTTAGGAGAATCACAATGGCTCGTTTTTTTAGACGTAGAAAATTTTGTCGCTTTACCGCTGAAGGTATTAAGCAAATCGACTACAAAGATGTAAATTTGCTGAAAAACTACATCACTGAAACAGGAAAAATCGTACCCAGCCGTATCACAGGTACCAAAGCGCGTTACCAACGTCAGCTGTCCACTTGTGTGAAGCGTGCGCGTTTCCTGGCATTGTTGCCTTATTGCGACATGCACAAGTAATACAGTTGATTCAAATACCTGATTAACGTTAGTTCATTATCATGCTGCGAGGAATTGCAGATTTTGCCATGCAGGGCAGATGGCAAGCGGGCGTTGCTGCCGCGCTGCTGTCCGCAATAGCCATGATGCTGCCGCCGCTGAATTATCTGGCGAGCGGAGTCATTGCGCTGACAACCCTGCGGATGGGCCCCGGCGAAGGCGCCAAGGTCGTGACAGCCACCCTGGTGGTGTTTATGTTACTGGCCTGGTTCTTACTGGGACAGCTCTGGGTGGCGGGCTTAATACTGCTGACCAGCTGGCTGCCGGTATTTCTGGCAACCCTGGCACTGGGCTATTCCCGCTCTCTGGCGACAGCGCTGCTGGCGTCAAGCGGTCTGGGTATAGTGACAATCCTGCTGCTGCATTCACTGGTACCGGATCTCACCGGCTGGTGGCGAGGCATGATCGAACCCTTTATGGCATCGCTCAGTGAGCAGCCCGGCTGGCAGTTAAGCCAGGAAGAAACGGCTCAAATGACCGACAACCTGGCTGCAATGATGACCGGCTTGATTGCTGCCGGTGTCAGCTTCAATGCGGTTATCGGTCTGCTCATAGGCCGCGCCTGGCAGTCACAACTGTTTGAAGCGGGCGCTTTTGGCACTGAGTTCAGAGAATTGCAGCTGGGTCGCCCCGCTGCGATTGTGACCGCACTATTGATGGGGCTGACATTGACACCGCTCAGCGACACGCTGACGCTGCTGGCAGACTGTTTGCCGGTGATGCTGGTGGCTTTTGGTATTCAGGGCCTGGCGATCGTGCATGCGATTGTGAAGCTCAGACAGAAAAGCAAAGCCTGGCTGGTAACAATGTATGTGCTGTTAGTGTTGATGCTGCCGCAAATGGTAATGATGCTGGCAACGTTAGGTGTTTTAGATCAGTGGTTTAATTTCCGCAAACGCTCACAAGTCGAGTAATGCGGAGTTTTGAATAAGCAGTCTGTTGACTGCGAATGAGGGTAGAACGATGCAAGTAATTTTGCTAGAAAAAGTTCAAAAGCTTGGTAGCCTGGGTGACGAAGTCACTGTTAAATCAGGCTATGGCCGTAACTTCCTGGTGCCAACCGGTAAAGCACTGCCTGCCACCAAGCAAAACAGAGAAAAGTTCGAAGCACGCCGTGCCGAACTGGAAGCGGCTGCAGCCAAAGTACTGGCCGAAGCTGAAAACCGTAAAGCGAAACTGGTTGCTGCCGGTGACCTGAACATCATGGCAAACGCTGGTGTGGAAGGTAAACTGTTCGGTTCCATCACTGCTGCTGATATCGCTGATGCGCTGAACGCTGCCGGTGCCGAAGTAGACCGTAACGAAGTGCGCCTGCCAACAGGTCCGCTGCGTCACACAGGTGAATACAACATTGATGTTCAGCTGCACGCAGACGTTCTGGTTACTGTCAAAGTCGATGTGACTTCAGAAGCCGAACTGCAAGCACGTGCCGAAGCGGAAGAAGCGAGAAAAGCACGTGATGCGGCTCGCGATGAAGCAGAAGCGATTGCTAAAGCTCAAGAAGACGCTTAATGCTGATAGCTGAATGGCTCAGCTTGGTCTGAGCTATTCGGTTAAGTTTGAAGCTGAAAGCATAGGACCGGGTTTTCCCGGTCCTTTTTTCTGCTAAACTTCTCAACTCAACTCTGAGTTGTATTTTGTCTCTTTCTTAATTGGGTTTAGGTGGCACTGTGGAAGAAATCAGCTATCCAGAATCGTTCAAGGATACCGCCACAGAGGCCCTGAAAGTCCCGCCTCACTCTGTAGAAGCCGAACAGTCAGTACTGGGCGGTTTGATGCTTGATAACGGCGCCTGGGAACAGGTTGCTGATGTCCTCGTCGAGCAGGATTTCTATCGTCACGATCACCAGCTTATATTCCGTGCGATTGCCCAGTTGATGGAGCAGTCACAGCCAGTTGATGTCATCACGCTGGCGGAATGGCATGACAAACGCGATGAATTGGATCAGGTGGGTGAGCTTGCCTATCTGGGCATGCTGGCACGTAATACACCCAGTGCGGCAAATATTGCAGCCTATGCTGAAATCGTCAGGGAACGGGCGATATTGCGGCAACTGATTAAAGTCGGCAATAACATTTCCAACATGGCCTTCAAACCGGAAGGCATGACCAAGGAAGAAATGCTCGATATCGCCGAGCGTTATGTATTTGAAATCGCCGAGAAAGGCGCCAAGCGTGGCGGCGGTTTTATTCAGGTCAAAGACGTGCTGAGCAAGGTGGTGGATCGTATCGACACCCTGTTCGAGCAGGACAGCTCAATTACCGGCCTGCCAACCGGCTTTCTTGATTTTGATGAGCAGACCTCAGGCCTGCAGCCAGCTGATCTGATTATCGTCGCTGGCCGCCCCTCGATGGGTAAAACCACCTTTGCCATGAACATCGCCGAGAATGGGGCGATCCACAGTAAAAAACCGGTCGCTGTGTTCAGTATGGAGATGCCCGCCGATGCACTGGCAATGCGTATGCTGTCTTCGCTGGGCCGAATTGATCAGCATCGTTTGCGTACCGGTAAGCTTAATGATGATGACTGGCCGCGTCTGACATCAGCGATTGCCTTGTTGAATGAGGCGCCGCTGTTTATTGATGACACACCGGCACTGTCGCCGACAGAATTACGCGCCCGTGCCCGCCGTCTCAAACGCGAGCATGGTCTGAGCCTGATCGTGATTGACTACCTGCAGCTGATGCAGGGTAATGCCGGCAAGTCGACTGAAAACCGCGCAACCGAGATTTCTGAAATATCCCGATCCCTTAAAGCTTTGGGTAAAGAATTAGAAGTCCCTGTGATTGCCTTGTCGCAGCTGAATCGCAGTCTGGAGCAACGGCCCAACAAACGGCCGGTGATGTCGGATCTGCGTGAGTCCGGCGCGATCGAGCAGGATGCCGACCTTATCGTATTTATCTATCGTGATGAAGTGTATAACGAAGACTCACCGGACAAGGGTAAAGCTGAAATTATTATCGGTAAGCAGCGTAATGGTCCGATTGGTACCGTTGCCCTGACCTTCCAGGGCAAATACACCCGCTTTGAAAACTTCGCGCCGAGTTATTACGACGACCAAATGGGCTACGACGGAGAATAATATTGGCGTTTCCCGTCGCTTCCATCAATTTGGCTGCCTTACGTCATAATCTTGCCCGGGTGCGTGAGTTTGCCCCTCACAGTGCCGTGATGAGCGTAATTAAGGCCGATGCCTATGGTCATGGCGTTAACGCCGTGGCTGAAGCGCTGGCAGGCAGCGATGCCTTTGCTGTTGCCCGCCTCAGTGAAGGTATTCATCTACGTCAGCAGGGCATTGAGAAGCCTGTCGTCCTGCTTGAAGGTGTCAACACAGAAGCCGACTTCATCGCAGCAGCCAATTATCAACTCTCCCCGGTGATTCATTTGCATAGCCAGGTTCAGCTGTTGCAGACAATCAAGCTGCCTCAGCCTTTGCAATTTAACTGGCTGATGATAGACAGTGGCATGCACCGGCTTGGTATCACACCCGAACAGGCGCCAGCCGCGCTGGAAATATTAAAGGCCTCTACAAATCTGACAGATGAAATCGGTCTGATGAGTCACTTTGCCAATTCCGACCTGGTGGGTGATCGCCGAAACCTGCAACAGCTCAGCCCGATGCAGGCATTGCGCGATGAAACCGGGCTAGCAGTCTGTTTGGCAAATTCAGCAGCGGTCATGTCTTACCCTGAGTCTCATCTCGACTGGGTCAGGCCGGGGCTGATGTTATACGGCATTTCACCGTTTGATAATAAGACCGGTACGGAATTAGGCCTCAAACAGGTGATGCAACTGAAAACGCAGCTTATTGCAGTTTACGATATCGATGCCGGCGAAGAGGTCGGTTATGGCGGTGACTGGACTGCAGAGGTGCCAACCCGCATAGGTATTGCCAGTATTGGTTATGGTGATGGTTATAGTCGGCATCTCTCCAATAAATCCGAAGTGTTAATTCGCGGCAAGAGAGCAGCGGTTGTCGGGCGTGTATCAATGGATACCATTTGTCTCAACCTGAATGAGTTTGAGCAGGCTGAAGTCGGTGATGAGGTCACTCTGTGGGGAGGACCGGATTTGCCGGTTGAGCATCTGGCACAGCTGGCCGGAACGATTCCCTATGAACTGGTCACGGTGATCTGCCGACGTGTACAGAGGGCACTGTCAGATGGCTAAAGCAAAACGCATCTATGTCTGTAAGGAATGTGGCGCACAGACACCACAATGGGCCGGCCGCTGTAACGATTGCGGTGCCTGGAACAGTTTGACGGAAGAGCTTCAGGCGGGGGCGACGGCGAGCACGCAAGCCACGATTCAACGTCACACAGGCTATGCCGGTGAACAGAAAAAGCAGGTGCAGGCGCTGTCTGAAGTGAAGTCCGAACAGGCGGTGCGGTGGACTACCGGTTTGCCGGAACTGGATCGGGTTTTAGGTGGCGGCCTGGTGACGGGCTCTGTCGTTCTGATTGGCGGTGATCCGGGGATCGGTAAATCGACCTTGCTGTTACAGGCAATGGCCACCATGGCAGACAGCAGCGGCATCAAGCCGCTCTATATCAGCGGTGAGGAATCCTTGCAGCAAATTCGGCTGCGGGCAGAAAGGCTGCAACTGGAACAGGCACCACTGGAGCTGCTGGCTGAAACCCATGCGGAGCAAATGGTCGCGACAGCAGAGCAACGCAAACCGCAGGTGATGGTGATTGATTCAATTCAGACCGTGTTTACCGAGCAACTGCAATCGGCACCGGGTACTGTTGCCCAGGTCCGTGAGAGCGCGGCGCAACTGGTCCGTTATGCCAAATCGAGCGGCACCACGATGATTCTGGTGGGGCATGTCACCAAACAGGGGGCTTTGGCCGGACCGCGGGTACTGGAACATATGGTTGATACGGTATTGTATTTTGAAGGTGATACCTCAACCCGCTTTCGTATCCTGCGTGCTGTGAAGAACCGCTTCGGTGCGGTGAATGAACTGGGCGTGTTTGGTATGACCGAACTCGGCCTGAAAGAAGTCAGTAATCCTTCGGCGATATTTCTATCCCGTGGTGAGGAGTCGGTGCCGGGCAGTATCGTGACTGTGATCCGGGAGGGCAGTCGGCCGATGCTGGTTGAAGTGCAGGCGCTGGTCGATAGCAGTCCACTGGGGAATCCGCGTCGGGTGACGGTCGGTCTGGAGCAGAATCGTCTGGCCATGCTGCTGGCGATTCTGCATCGCCATGGCGGTATTACCTGTCATGATCAGGATGTGTTCATCAATGTGGTGGGCGGCGTCAAACTGAGCGAAACCGGTGCCGATCTGGCGGTACTGGCGGCGATTATTTCCAGCCTGAGAAACCGCGCCTTACCGCGTGACTGGGTACTGTTTGGCGAAGTCGGTCTGACGGGGGAAATCCGTCCGGTTCAGGCTGGCGAAGAGCGGATTCGTGATGCCGGCAAGCATGGCTTTAGTCATGCCATTGTGCCCACTGCCAATGCGCCGCGAAAAGCCATGAAAGAGATTAAAGTGACACCAGTCCGGCATCTGTCGGAAGTTATCAGCGCGCTGAGAGACGCTAACGGTTAGTGCTTATCTATCAGTGCAGACAGTTCGCGATGCAGCAGGCCTTCATCACCCAGATTGAGCTCCATCAGCCGTTTCAAATGGGTGATGCTGTCCAGATCAATTTCGCGTGAGTCAAAACCGATAGAGTCGTCATCAATATGAGCGACGGTAGCATGCATCTCAATCACCACCTCGCCCTGCTGTAACAACAAGTCGACAACACAGGCCTGTCCGAGTCTGGCCTGCCACTGGCCGGGTTTGATAATCAGCAGGCCTTTGAGTGAAACATCCAGCACGGTGCAATTCAGAAACTCATCACCGTCTTCGGTGTTGATATGGGCGACAGCGTCAAATGGAATGCGGCTGAAACGACGTCTATCCTGTGCTGCGTTTTCGGTCATCTTATCCACTCCACGTAAGCCTGATTTGATACTATCACTGTTTTCATCACAGGAGTAAGTCATGCTGTGGGTCAAAGCATTCCACCTGATCTTTATCGTTACCTGGTTTTCAGCCCTGTTTTACTTGCCAAGGTTGTTTGTCTATCACGCGCTTTGTGACGATGAAGCCGGCAACGCCCGTTTTAAAGTCATGGAGCGTAAACTCTACCGCGGTATCATGACGCCGAGCGCGATTCTGACCCTGGTGTTCGGTCTGTGGCTGTTGAGTTTTTACTCACTGGAGCAGATTGCCTCCATGGGCTGGCTGCATGCGAAGTTGACGCTGGTAATACTACTGTTTGCCTATCATGGTGTTTGTGGGCGGATGCTCAAGCAGTTTGCATCTGATAATAATCAGCGGAGTCATCGCTTTTACCGCTGGTTTAATGAGTTTCCAGTATTGCTGTTGATTGCCATCATTATTCTGGCTGTCGTGAGACCATTCTAATAAATATAAAAAAGGCTCCCAAAGGAGCCTTTTTTATTTCAGTGCACTGAAGCTTAATCAGTGTATTCAAAGATTTTAACCACCCGCTGTACGCCAGCAGTGTTGGTGACCAGGTTCACCGCCTGTTGGGCTTCGGCACGACTGACCAGACCCAGCAGATAAACAATACCTCTTTCTGTCACGACCTTGATATGGAAAGGATCAATGCGCTCATCAGTGGCCATCTTGGCTTTGATCTTGGAGGTGATCCAGGTATCGGTGCTGCGTGACGGCAGGGCGCTGGGCGCGGCGATAGCCAGTTCATTATGAATCCGTTTAACCTTGGGGATCTGCTTCACTTCTGCGGTGGCTTTTTGCTTGAGTGATTCGCTCGGGGTTTCACCGGTGAGCAAAACAACACCATTGAAGCTGGTGACGTTGATATGACTCTGATCGTAAATTTCCTTGTTATTGAACAAAGCATAGGCCGCTTTAAACTCAATACCCTGGTCATCTATCACTGTACCAGTAGTGCGGCGATCGTAGGCCACGGCAGCGCCAGTGGCGGCACCACCGACTACGGCAGGCGCACAACCCTGAATTAACAGGACAGGGACAGCCAGCCAGGCAAGGTGTCTTAACTTATTCATACTGAGCAATCCTCACTAAAAGAAATGTGTTGTTGTTCGGCCCTAAATAGACCTGTTTATCTCAACCTTGTTCAAAGGCGTTTTGTATCCATTGCATCCTGTAAGTGCTTCCAGCGGGGCTGACGCCAACAACATCAAAACGGCAGCTGTCATGCTGGCCCCGGTATTGTTGCAAAAAAAGCTCGGCAGTGTGAATCAGCCTCGACTGTTTGTTTCGGTTCACCGTTTCTACCGCTGTGCCAAAAGCATCACTTCGACGAAAACGTACTTCTATAAACACCAGCACACTACCATGCTGCATGATGAGGTCAATCTCACCGCCACGGCTGTGATAGTTGCGAGTCAGCAGTTTCAGTCCCTGCTGCTGCAGATAGCGGCAAACTGCGGTTTCTACTTTTGTGCCCTTATCCCTGGCAAATAACATATCACTGCAGGCGCTGTAAGCTGCCTTGTTTGAACTGCCCCCAGCGCATTTCACGTTCGACCTGGCCTGTTTCGTTAACCGACAAATTGCCGGTTGCACCCTGATAAACCTGTTCTGGTTCACGACTTAACTGATTGAGTTCAGGAATCAAGCGGTAAGCATCCACACCCATTGCATAGAGTCTCAACAAACCACCGGGCTTACCGCCAGTTTGAGATTGAATGGCCTGAAAAGCCTCATCCTGATTAGTATCAGTGGCAAACATCCAGGGAATATCCGTGATAACGAGATCATTTAAATCGATATCCTGCTGTGGATCAGGCTGACCGCTGTATACATGTGAAGTGGCTATCAGAGGCAGGTCACCGCTGCGATGGAATTTCAGCTGTGGTACCAGTTGCCGGGCTTTGAGCGGTCTTGCGACCAGAAACAGGAAATCAATATCCTGACGACGACGAGGCTCAAACTCCATTGAGCGACCCAATACACTTTTCAGGGCTCGGTAACGTTGTTCACTCACATCCAGTCCCATCAACGGGATCAAAGTGTCGCGGAAATCATTCTGTGATTCGTTGTAGCTGGCCACCGAGATAATGCTGCCACCCTGATCCCGCCAGCTTTGGCTGAAGGCATTGGCGACGCGGTCGCCCCAGTCTCCTTGAGGAGCCAAAATCACCGCATGCTGATAGCCCTTGCGACGGGCAAAATCTGCTACGGCCATCGCGTCATCTTCCGGTGCCAGACCGAACTGGAACAGATTGGGACGCTGAAGACTGTCATCGATACGGTTGAGTGCCAGTACCGGCACCGGTAATTCAGCTTGCTTTGCTAATGCCTCAACAGAGGCTTTCTGCAATGGACCAATCACTACACCTGCACCGCGGGAGATGGCTTCCTGATACAGCTGACCAACATTGCTGCGTCCGGAGTAGGGATCGGTTTCGACATCGAGAAAATGCAGTCTGCTATTAGCACCGCTGGCATAGTGGGCGGCGATAATGCCCTGTTTGATGGCTTTAGCGGCTTCCACGAAAGGGCCACTGGAAGGCAGCATCACCGCAATATCAGTAATCTGCTCTGGCAGCCGGGCAGCAGTGGTTTTGATACTGTCTTTGTACAGACTGGGATCTGCGGGGTGATTGGGATAGCTGCGGCGCCAGTCTTCCAGTGCGACTTCGAGTGTTTCCGGGTTGTCCTGATAGGCTTTAATCGCATAAGCAAGGGCAAACCAGCCGCTGTCATCCGCCGGTGGATAGCCCGGGTTATATAAATCCAGGGCCTGCGGCTTCATCTGCATCAGCGCCTGCCACAGGGTTTCACGGTTTTGTTCTATCGCTGCTTCATCGCTCAGCAGTTTTTCCAGCTGAAGATGACTATTCGCTTTTTCCAGCCAGTTACTGGTCAGGGTATAGGCATCAGAACGAAGTTGCAGCAGTTTGACTCTGTCATCAGCACTGAGGCTGCTGCTATCAATATCAGCCAGTGCTGCCACAGCGGCCTCACCCTGACTATTGTAGAGCGCAATTTCTGCGCCGAGGACTGAGGCACTGAAGCGCTTGTCCTCACTAAGCAGTGGTTTGTTGACCTGCTGAATTGCCGAACTGGCTTGCTCAACCTGTCCGGTCTGCCAGAACAGCTCGCCTGCACGCAGGTAGTAGAGTGACTGGCGTTCGCCTTCATGACCGGCTGCCAGCTGCATATATTCTTCAGCCGCTTGCTGATACTGACCTTCAGATTCTGCCGGCACTGTTTTTATCTGAGTGGGCTGAGCTTTGCCAAGAGGACCTTGAACAGGCTGACAGGCGGTCAGGAACAGGAGAATAATGATCGGTAACAGCAACAAGCGAGTGAAGGGCATATCAGGTGTCTGTGTTGTTATCATGGAAGCATCATCTTACCTGTTCGCGTATATTACGACCACAATTACACATTGAATTAAGGAAAAATTGTGACTGCTTCACAAGCCGGACAATTGTTCGTGGTGGCCACACCGATTGGCAATCTGAATGACTTTTCTCTGCGCGCCATTGATACACTGAAAGCGGTGGATCTGATAGCGGCCGAAGATACCCGTCACAGTAAACCGCTGTTACAGCATTTTGCCATCACCACGCCGCTGCAGTCATTGCATGAACATAATGAGCAGCAACGAAGTGAGTTGTTGTTACAGCGTCTTCTGGCTGGCGAATCCATAGCGCTGATCAGTGATGCCGGCACACCGCTGATCAGTGACCCGGGTTACCGACTGGTGTCACTGGTGAAATCTCAGGGTGTTCAGGTGGTACCGGTGCCCGGCAGCTGTGCACTGATTTCGGCCTTATCCGCTTCAGGCGTGGCATCCGACCGCTTCAGTTTCGAGGGCTTTCTGCCTGCTAAGGTCGGTGCCCGTCGACAGCAGTTATCCCTGCTCGAAAATGAACAGCGCACGCTGATTTTTTATGAGAGTCCCCGCCGTCTGCTCGATACGCTGAAAGATTGCGCTGAGATTTTTGGGCCAGAACGTCGCGGCTGTCTGGCACGTGAACTGACTAAAATCCATGAAACGATTGAGACCCGGTCACTTGGTGAGTTGCTTGAGTGGGTCGCTAATGATGCCAATCAGCAACGCGGGGAATGTGTGCTTCTGATTGAGGGCGCATCCGATGCCGCAACCGCTGATGAGCAGGAAATGCAACGGGTGCTAAGCTTACTGTTGCTCGAGTTACCGGTAAAAAAAGCGGCGGCGATCGCGGCCGGTATTACCGGCTGCAGCAAGAACGAGGCATACCAGCTGGCATTGAAACTACAGCAGAAATAAAAGCGCTGAGGTAAAATAGCGCAGTTGAGACGACCAGACAATCGCGCCTGCTTTGGCAGGTGAGGAAAGTCCGGGCTCCATAGGGTAAGGTGCCAGGTAACACCTGGGAGGCGTGAGCCTACGGCCAGTGCAACAGAGAGTATACCGCCGGTTTGTCTAGGCAAACCGGTAAGGGTGAAAGGGTGCGGTAAGAGCGCACCGCGCTTCTGGTAACAGAAGTGGCAGGGTAAACCCCACCTGGAGCAAGACCAAATAGAGGAACATCATGTGCGACCCGCACTGTTCTTGGGTAGGTTGCTTGAGGCTGATGGTGACATCAGTCCCAGATGAATGATTGTCCGCGACAGAACCCGGCTTATGGTCGTCTCAACCTTTTCATTCTTCCGTCTGGTATACACGCACAGCATTTTTACCGTTTTTCTTGGCCTCGTACATCGCTATATCAGCCTTTTTCAACAAGGTCTGATCATCTTCACCATGCTCAGGATACAAGGCAAGACCGATGCTGGCTGAAATACGAAGTGGCGGCTCAGTAATGTTATAGGGCTCGGCCAGTGCGGTGAGTAATTTTCCCGCCACATGCAAACCGTCATCGCTATCGGCAATTTCTGGCAGTAACACGATAAACTCATCACCACCGACCCTGGACAGGGTATCTGATACGCGTAGTAGGGAGGCTATCCTGTCAGAAACCGCTCTGAGCAGCATATCCCCAATATCATGGCCATGGGTATCGTTGACTACCTTGAAGCCATCAAGATCAATAAACAAAACACCTAGCTGTCTTTGATTGCGTTTCGCGTATTTCAGTGCGTGGCTCAGGCGATCCTCAAATAGATAACGGTTAGGTAAATTGGTCAGAGAATCATGGTAGGCAAGATGCCGAATCTGTTGTTCCATTTCGATTCGGTCGCTGATGTCATAAAACCAGGTCAGAATCGATGGGGTGTCGAGGTAATTCAATGGCAGGAAAGAGCCAATACACCACTTCACTTGCTCTGTACTTTGGGAAGTCACTTTGAGCAGCATGTTGGAAACGGTCTGTTTTCGAAGCAGCCGGGTTCTGATCAACTCTATCTGTGATTTTTCGATGGAAAAATCGGCCTCATTCTTGATATCGAAGGGTTTGAAGCTGCGGCTGAATAACTCCAGATAACGCCGGTTAATGTATAACAACTGTTCGTCATCCAGGCTGAAAATGCTCACCGCGACCGGGCTGAAATCAAGTACCTCACGAAATTGGCTGGCATCTTGCCTCGCCCGAATTCTGAGCTTGAGGTTTTCATGCAGGTTGGCACCCTGCAACCGACCGGTGTTGAGCATAAAGCCGGCAAAAAGTATCAGCATTAAGCCCATCGCTATTGGCAGTTCATCACCAGAAAGGAAATAGTGATAAATGTTTGGGAAAAGTGCTGCAAAAATAAACCCGACAACGGAGATCTTGTCGCTAGCAAGCGACGTGGTTGCACCGGCGACGAGTCCGCCTAATGTAAAAGTAATAAAAAGCTGGTAATCAAATCCGACGTCTTGGGAGAAGAAAAAGCCAGCCCAGCCCCAAACCAGTGCAGACATTAATGCCCCGAATCTGAAAAAACGCAGATACAGTTGTATTCGTCTGTGATCAAAATCTGGGGAGCGCTTAAATTGATAAAAAACTATCAAACGGAAGATATGGATAGTAATCAGCACAACCAACCAACTCATCAGCATTTGGTATTGAAGCTGACCGAGAAGCACGGTTGTCATAATCAACGCTAGACAGGTACTGATGAAGAGAGAAGAGGGTATTGAACCGCTGAGCAGCTTATACTTTTCTAAATATTCGATGAATTCTTTGTTGTTAGATGCATGTTGTTTATGTACATCCATTCATTAGAGCCTTTGTTGGCAACTATCTCAATTTCATGCTAGCAAACTAAGATACAGCCTTATTTGATTTGGATCATCAGACGGGGTTTTCACAAAGGCGCAATGTGTTAGTCAGCGCCTGAAATTACAAACAGGCGCTGACATTATCTAAGGATAAGATGAGCCACACACTCAAGCGACAATGGTGCTCCATATGATTACGGTCAGCACATTGAACACGACCAGCATGCAAAGGCCTGCTGAAATAATAGATGTAGAGACCACATAGCCTTTGCCTTCATCGATATTCATGTAAATGGGTATGCCCAGATACAACAGGTAGAGGCTGTAGCAGACAGCCAATAGCAGCACCAGCATCGCAAGCCAGACGATCGGTACAAAACCAATCAGACCCGACATATACATCGGTGTCGCGGTATAGGTGGTGAACAACAGGCAACGTCCAAAACTGGCTTCTTCACCAAAAGCTCTTTCCATGGCAAAAGTGAAATAGGCCATCATTGAAGTAAAGGCGATAATCAGTACATAAAATGCCACTGCCATCGGCAGGGCATCGGCCAGCACAACCTTATTGAAATCATTGCCGGCCAGACTCCATCCAACCTGATTAATGCCTATTAAAAATGCCACAGCTGGTACTGCTGCCAGCGTGACCATGCGCAAGATACCGAATTGCGTAATATCAAGATTTTCGTCGCTGATCGATTTCCACTCGACGCGTGGAACAGAGAAAAGCCCCCAGAAGTGCTTACGGTGATGATGGTACATAGCAGACCTCCTTGTGGTCGTTAACTGAGCATTAACATCAAGGACCGCTTCAATTTCACTCTATGCCTTTTTCGACGGTTCTTCAAGCGCTTAGCCGAATATCATGCTGTCGACCAGCAACAACAGGAACAGCCACATCAAATACTGAATTGAATACTTGAACAGATGCCAGGCAGCCAGCGGATCCCGCTCATCGTATAACTGTTTCACGCCTCTGAATTGATAAAGGTTCAACAGCAGGACACCGGTCAGATAAAGCCAGCTGCTCATCCCGGTGACAAACGGCAGCAGGGTGCAGGCAAACAGTAAGAGGCTATATAAAAGAATTTGAGTGCGGGTAAAAGCATCACCATGCGTGACCGGCAGCATGGGTACTTTGGCACCGGCATATTCGTCTTTTTTATGGAGTGCCAGGGCCCAGAAGTGAGGGGGTGTCCAGACAAAGATGATCAGCACCAGCAAAAGAGCATTGGGATCAATCTGTCCGGTCACGGCCGTCCAGCCGAGTAGGGGGGGCATGGCACCGGCGAGCCCGCCGATGGTGATATTCTGCGGTGTTGCCCGTTTCAGAAACAGTGTGTAAATGACCGCGTAACCAATTAAAGCAAACAGTGTCAGCCACATGGTGACCGGGTTGACCAGAAACCACAGCAGTAAAAGCCCCGTTGCCGCCAAAAGCAAGGCAAATGTGAGTGCCTGAAGAGGCGTGAGATGACCGGTGACTACCGGCCGCTGACGGGTTCGGGCCATGGTGGCATCCAGCTTGTGATCAATCAGGTTATTAATGGCAGCCCCACTGGCTGCACAACAAGCAATACCGATAACGGCTACCGTCAAAACGCCCGGGTCTGGCCACCCTGGTGCCAGCAATGCGCCGACCAGGGCAGTGAGCAGCATCAGCAGTACGACTTTGGGTTTGCACAGTGCCAGATAATCCTTCCAATTGGCACGGTGTAAAGCAGGCGTTGTGACAATAGAGTTTTGCATGGCGTCACCCCGTAGTTTGTGAGACAGAAGTTTGGCGGTGGGCAATCCCGCTATCAGCGGGTTTCAATCGCTGATGCAGATCAACCAGACACAGCATCAGTAAGGCAGCACCGCTGTTGTGTGCGAGAGCCAAGCTCAGCGGTAACATTAGCAGAGCGTTAGCAATGCCCAACGCAATCTGCAATGTAGTCAGCAATAGGAGTAGACAGAGCTGCTTTCTGAGCATCGCATAGCGCCATGAAGCCATGCATAAACTGATGAGACTCAGGGTCAATATCATTGCAAACAAACGATGTACCAGTTGAATGCTCTGTCTTGCTTCAGCTGACAGCAATCCGCCTTCGTGATTTTGATCGATAAACTCGGTGAGATTAAAGGCCTCGCTCAAGGGCGCTGCCGGCAGCCATTGACCCTGGCAGGTAGGAAAGTCGGTGCAGGCAAGACCGGCATACTGACTGCTGGTCCAGCCACCCAGACTGATCTGAACAAAAGTGAGTATGATCACTGTGGATGCAATGTTTTTCAGGGCAGTTGGAACAGTCACCCTGTTCAAAGGGTAAAACGCTCTACGCAGACGCCACAGCAGTGCGAGAAGTAGCATGCCACCCAGCAGGTGAATGGTGACAATCTGGGGTTGCAGTTTCATGGTTACTGTCCACATGCCAAACAGGGCCTGGGCAATCACCAGTGCAAGCAGGCCGCGGCTCAGCCAGCGACTTTGCTGGCTGACTTCCCGGCTTTTTTCCAGCCTGATCATGATGAGCAGGATAGTCAGACCCAGTAAGCCTGCTGCGTAACGATGAATCATTTCCATCCAGGCCTTGCCGGTATCAAGGCCGCTGAAAAGATGCCTCTCATGCTCTGCCGGCGGCAGCAGCTGACCATAGCAGCCCGGCCAATCGGGGCAGCCGAGCCCGGCATCCAACAACCGGGTCAGGGCACCGAGGGTAACCACGATGAAGGCGAGGGCAAAAGCGAGGTTGGCGAGAGACTTGAGTGACATAGCCCTATCCGATATGCGAAGCCTTGAGCAACCAGTCGATATCGGCCAGAATTTTTTGGCCATTCAAACCGGGTGCAAAACGCATTACCAGATTTCCTGCCGGATCAACCAGCCAGAAGCTGTGATCCTGCCAGTCAAGCTGGCGTTGATTAAACCAGTCAATCAATGCCGGCGCTGTGAGTGAGCGGACTTGTTCGTAGTTGACATCGCCGGGGCGGTCCTTGCCCAGCTCGCTTGACAGCCACAGAGGCTGAACCCGTTTCAGGTCAGATCCCATTGCCGTATGTATTTGCTGTAAGCGATGTAACTGCTCGGCACAACCGTTATTGCATTGCTGACTGAGCATCAGCAGACCCCACTTGCCATCCAGTTGGTCAGAGAGCTGCTCGGGTACAGTCATGCCCGCCGGCATTAGTTCGCCATTATTTTTGGTGTCCAGTGACAGCTTATTGCCCATCAATGCCAGTCCCCAGGCAAATAGCAGTGGCAATAAGGCGATCAGCCAGATGATTCTGAATAGCCATGTCTTTTGTGTCATGTTTCCCTCCGGCGACTGGCAATCGCTGTGATGATGCCGCAGGCAAGCCCGATAAGTAGCCATTGCACCGCATACCCTGCGTGCATCGGATATTTGTTTTCGGGAGCAGCGTCAACAGCAACCAGCCCGGCCGGTGCCGTATCGGCATAGATAACAAAGGGCAGAAGCTTGATATTCAGATGCTGACTAAGCAGTGGAATCTCGATTTGTTGCAAAACCGCGGGCCAGGCAGGATCTTCCCTCGACTCTGCCAGCATCATGCCGGGCTCCGGTGTTTTGATTCTACCTGTGATCCTGTTGATATCAGTAAATTCAGTCAGCGAGGGTTTCGCTTGTGTTTTAGCTGTCCAGCCCAGGTTGACCAGTATGGGACCCTGCAGACTTCTCAGCAGGCCGAGCACATGCCAGCCAACCTGTCCCTGGTGTATCTGGTTGTCCAAAAGAAACAGGCTTTCGAAAGTACCGCTGGCCTTGACCCGCTGAAATTCAGACAAATCCTGGGAAAGTAATGCGGGTGGCTGATTTTGTTGCTGCAGGTAGACTTGGTAGCGTGCTTCAGCGGCCTGGCCTCTTTGCCACTGCCAATGGGAGAGAAACAGACACAGGCTGATTGCGAACGCAGCAAATAGCAGATAAGCCGGACGCAATGTGAAGACGCCCTGGAACCTGGCCTGAAGCAGTCGTTGTGCCGTCACAAAATCTCCTTAAATTTGGCTTCCTATAGCAAATACACAGTGGTGAATAGAAAAATCCAGACCACATCGACAAAGTGCCAGTACCAGGCGCCGGCCTCGAAGCCGAAGTGCTTATCCGGGCTAAAGTGGCCCTGAAATACTCTGAACAGCAACACCAATAAAATAATGCTGCCGATGGTGACGTGGGCACCGTGAAAGCCGGTCAGCATGAAAAACGTGGCGCCGTAGATACCGGACTTCAGGGTCAGATCCAGTTCGGTATAGGCATGGATATATTCATAGATTTGCAAACCGAGGAAAGTCAGGCCCAACACAATAGTCAGGCTGAGCCAGCCTTTCAGCTTGGGTCTGTCTTCCCGTTTCAGGGCTTTGTGAGCCGCGAGCAGGGTAAAGCTTGAGCCAATCAGTAATACGGTGTTGAGCAGCGGAATATGCCAGGGGTTGATGACTTCCCGAATAGGCGGGAACTGTTCGGGGTTGGGGGCCTGCATCAGTGGCCATGATGCTTCAAACTGCGGCCAGAGCATGCTGGCCAGCCCTTTATCACCCTCACCATCCAGCCAGGGCACGGCAAACACCCGGATGTAAAACAACACACCGAAGAAGGCAAAAAAGAACATGACCTCGGAGAAAATAAACCAGGACATGCCGTAACGAAACGAGCGGTCCATTTGCGGTGAATAAAGGCCCTGGTGTGATTCTGCAATCACCGCTGCAAACCAGCCAATCATCATGCCTGCCAGGATCAAAGCGCCTGAGTTGAGCATGATCTGCGCCAGCAGGCTGTCGCTCTCCTGCTGCAGCGAATAGATCAGAGCGGCGGCACCGCCGAGGGTCAGAAACAGTCCGACAGCACCGATAATCGGCCAGTGACTTTGTGGTGGAACATAGTAGGCGGAATGTTGGGCCATAATGAGTTCCTCCCTAAATGACAGCGCTAGTCGACGCCGCTCGCGTCGCGCTCGCTGATATCAAACAAGGTGTAGGATAAGGTCAGCTTGTTGATCTCTTCCGGTAGCGCAGGATCAATAAAAAACACCAAAGGAAATTGTTTGGCTTCGCCGGCCGCCAGTGGCTGACGCTGGAAACAGAAACATTCGATTTTGTTCAGGTAATCTGCTGCCTGAGGCGGCGATACACTGGGAATAGCCTGTGCAACTACCGCCCGGTCATAGCTGTTATTGACTGAAAAATGGGTTTGATTGCGTTGACCTACAGTCAGTTTGATTTCTTCCTGTTCCGGGCTGAAGCCCCAGGGTAAATTGTCATTGCGATTGGCAATAAACTGGACCGTGATGGTCCGCTCAGAATTGGCTGCCTGGGCATTCAGTTCTCCCTGGTAGGCGCCCTTGGTTTTACCGTTCAGGCCAGTGACTTCACAGAACACATCATAAAGCGGTACCAGGGCAAAGCCGAAGCCGAACATCAACACCACGATCAGCGTCAGACCGCTCGGGCTTGAAGGTTTGAGCCAGTGTTTCATTTTCGCTCCAGATCCGGCGGGGTGGTAAAGGTATGATAGGGGGCCGGTGTCGGCACGCTCCACTCCAGTCCACGGGCACCTTCCCAGGGAAGCTGATCGGCCGCCTTACCACTACGCACTGTTTTAATCAGGATATAAACAAACAGCAGCTGGGTCGTGCCAAACAGGAAAGCCCCCAGACTGGTCAGCATATTAAAGTCGGCAAATTGCAGGGCATAATCCGGAATTCGTCTTGGCATACCAGCCAGACCAACAAAATGCATCGGGAAGAATGTCAGATTGACACCGATAAATGACAGCCAGAAATGCCATTGCCCCAGTTTCTCGTCATACATTTTGCCGCTCCACTTGGGCAGCCAATAATAGACGGCAGCGATGATGCCAAACACTGAACCGGGTACCAACACATAGTGAAAATGAGCGACGACAAAGTACGTGTCGTGATACTGAAAGTCGGCTGGTGCAATGGCAAGCATCAGGCCTGACAGCCCACCAATGGTGAATAAAACAATAAAGGCGATGGCAAACAGCATCGGGGTTTCAAAGGTCATGGCACCTTTGAACATGGTACTGATCCAGTTAAATACCTTCACCCCGGTCGGCACCGCGATCAGCATCGTGGTGTACATGAAGAACAACTCACCGGTGAGTGGCATGCCTACGGTGAACATATGATGGGCCCAGACGATGAACGACAGGAAGGCTATCGAAGCCGTGGCAAAGACCATGGCGCGGTATCCGAACAGGGGTTTACGAGAAAACGTCGGTATGATTTCTGAAATCACGCCGAATGCCGGCAACACCATAATGTAAACCTCAGGGTGAGCGAAGAACCAGAACACATGCTGGAACAGCACCGGATCGCCACCGCCGGCCGCACTGAAGAAACTGGTGCCGAAATGCACATCCATCAAAACCATGGTCACTACCGCTGCCAGCACCGGCATGACGGCAATCAATAGAAAAGCGGTGATCAGCCAGCTCCAGACGAACAGGGGCAGATCCATCATTTTCATGCCCGGTGCCCGCATATTGAAAATGGTTACGATGACGTTAATGGCGCCGAGAATCGAAGAAATCCCCATCATATGCACGGCAAACACAAAGAAAGTTACACTGGGCGGCGCATAAGTGGTCGATAAAGGCGCATAGAAAGTCCAGCCAAAGTCTGGCGCACCGCCGGGCATCAATAATGTCGAAAGCAACATGGCAAAGGCAAACGGTAATATCCAGAAGCTGAAGTTGTTAAGGCGGGGCAGGGCCATATCGGGGGCGCCTATCATCAGCGGCACTTGCCAGTTGGCGAGACCGACAAAGGCCGGCATCACTGCGCCGAATATCATGATGAGGCCATGCATGGTCGTCATCTGGTTGAAAAATTCCGGCATGACCAGTTGCAGACCCGGCTGGAATAATTCAGCTCGAATCACAAAGGCCATGGTGCCGCCGATAAACAGCATGATCAGGCTGAATACCAGATACAGTGTGCCGATATCTTTGTGGTTGGTAGTCAGTATCCAGCGGCTGAAGCCCTTGGCTGGTCCGTGATGCAACGTCTCTGCGTGTGCGCTCATAACGACCTCACTGTTTATCCATCAGGTCCTGTATTTCGGCGGGAGTGACCATATCACCGGTCTTGTTCCCCCAGCTGTTACGCTCAAAGGTGATAACTGCGGCAATATCCACGGCGGTGAGCTGTTTGCCGAAAGCCGGCATGCCTTTCTCTACCCGGCCATTAGTCACGATCTTCATATGGTCGAGTTTTTCACCCTGAACGATGCTGCTACCGTCCAGTGCCGGGAAGGTCGGTGGCATACCCGAGCCATCGGCCTGGTGACAGGCAGCGCAGTTTTTCTCATACACGGTGGCACCACTGCTGATTAACTCGTCCATGCTCCAGTCTTTGTCAGCCGCGGCCATGGCTGCTTTCTGCGCGGCTTGCTGCTCAGCCAGCCAGGTTTCATATTCCGACTCAGAGACGGCCATCACTTCAATCGGCATAAAGGCATGGTGTTTGCCGCAGAGTTCAGCGCATTGTCCCCGATATACGCCGGGTTCCTTGATGCGGGTCCAGGACTCGTTGATAAAGCCCGGAATCGCGTCTTTTTTGATCGCAAGATCCGGTACCCACCAGGCATGAATCACATCATTGGAAGTAAACAGAAAGCGGACTTTCTTGTGGACAGGCACGACAACGGGGTTATCCACTTCCAGCAGATAGTTGGGGTTTTTCTTTTTGCGGTTTTCGATTTCTTCACGAGGCGTCGCCAGCACGCTGAAAAAATCGACATCTTCACCGATGTATTTGTAATGCCACTTCCACTGATGGCCCGTGACCTGAATATCGATATCCGATTCACTGGCATCATAAAGATCACCCAGGGTGATGGTGGAGGGGATGGCGATGGCCACCAGAATCAGGAAAGGAATCGTGGTCCAGATGACTTCAACCAGAATGTTGCCATGGAATTGGGCCGCCTCATGGCCGCGGGACTTTCGATGATGATATATCGACCACATCATGACGCCGAAGACCACCACGGCTATTGCCAGGCAGATATAAAAAATCGTCATGTGAAGGTTGAATACGGACTGACTGGTGTCGGTCACACCAGAGGGCATGTTGAATTCCAGCGCCAGGAGCGGCGCGGGGGGCATAACAAGAGCGAGACAGAAAAGATGCAGACGTCGGCACATAGCACTCTCCTTGCATCGAGGGTGAAGCCATCATTGGCATTCACGCTGCAAAAATATTTTGCTCTTGGAAATCAAGTATATGCCTTTTATCGGAATTTACCAGTCCGATTTGAAATTAAGGCCAATCACAAGGCAAGCAGGGCGTTCAGTAGAGTGACCAGCCCGCCCTGGCGACTTTCAAAAATCACAATCTCACTGGGCGCGCGGGTATAATCGCCAGTTGTTTTTATTAACTGGTAGTGAATGCTTCTAGAGACTTTATCCATTGTCTGAATGTCAGCCTGATGAAAAATCACGTTGACGTTTTACAACACCGCCTGCACTTCTAGAATTTACTTTAAGTTCCATAGCCACAGTTTTGATAAAGAACATGTCCTTGATATGACCTTCACGGGCTTTTCTCCCACTTTTGCCAAATGCCGCTAAGTCCTTGTCATAAAAAGAGGATTTTGTTGATTCAGATGCTTGACTTCATGCATTTGCAATCCTATAGTGTCGACAAGTGGGGAAAAGTGGATCTAAGTGGATCAATTTTTTTGAGGGCGGCAAGTGTTTCGAGGCGTGGCAACATTCAATCTGGATGCCAAAGGGCGGATGGCGATACCAGCCAAGTTCCGCAAGCATCTTGACGTCTGTTGTGAAGGCCGTCTGATTGTCACCATTGATCACTCAGATCACTGTCTGCAGTTATATCCACTTCCTGAATGGGAATTAGTCGAACAAAAACTCACTGCGCTCCCCAGTTTGAATCCACAAGTCCGTCGTTTAAAAAGAATGCTGCTCGGTAATGCCACTGAATGTGAAATGGATGGTAACGGTCGTATTTTGCTGCCGGCCAAACTGCGTGAATTCGCGGGGCTTGATAAGAGCATGGTGATGACCGGGCAAGGCAACAAGTTTGAACTCTGGAATGAGCAAACTTGGAATGAACTCATGGATGACTGTCTGGAAGAGAAGTTTGACGAGAATCTAACGGCTGAATTAGAAAGCCTGTCGATATAGGGCGGAATTATGACTGAGATTCACTCGGAACATCTGCCAGTCTTGCTGGACGAGACCCTCGACGCCCTGTCTGTGAAAGCCGACGGTAAATACCTCGATGCCACTTTCGGCCGCGGTGGCCATAGCCGCGCGATTCTGGCTCAACTCTCTGAAAACGGACGCCTGCTGGGACTGGACCGTGATCCGCAAGCTATTGCCAGCGGCAAAAAGCTGGCCGCTGACGATCCCCGTTTCGCGATTGAACACTGCGCCTTTTCTGAGCTTGCCGTCGCGGTGCATGCCCGTTTATGGCAAAACCAGATTGACGGTATTCTGATGGATATCGGCGTGTCTTCACCTCAACTCGATGATGCCGAGCGTGGTTTCAGCTTTTACAAAGACGGTCCGCTGGATATGCGGATGAACCCCGAGGCGGGAATCAGTGCCGCTGAATGGCTGGCCACCGCCGAGATGAATGATATCGCCTATGTGCTTAAAACACTGGGTGAAGAGCGTTACAGCAAACGCATTGCCCGAGCCATTGTCGAGAGTCGTGATGACAACCCCATTACCACGACCAAGCAACTGGCCGAGCTGGTGGACAAGGCCAGCCCGTCACGGGAAAAAAATAAACATCCGGCTACCCGTACTTTTCAGGCAATACGTATCTACATTAATGATGAGTTGGAAGAACTGCGTCAGGCGCTGGAACAGGCACTGGATGTGCTGGCTGTTGGCGGCCGTCTGGTAGTGATCAGTTTCCACTCTCTGGAAGATCGCATTGTTAAACGCTTTTTCCGCGATAAAGCCCGTGGTGATGATTTGCCCTCACACTTTCCGGTCACTGTCGATCAACTCAACCCTCGCCTGAAAATTATCGGCAAGGCAATCAAAGCTGGTGAAGCTGAACTGGCTGCCAACCCCAGAGCACGCAGTGCAGTATTGCGTGTGGCGGAGAAGCTGGCATGAAGCTGAAGCAGTATTTGGAACAGGTCCATATCGATATACCGATGCTGGTGATGGTCACGCTGGTGATCATGACTGCCGTGGGTGTGATCTATTCCAAACATCTCAATCGCAATGAATTTATCCAGTTGCAGAAACTGGAAAAACAGCGTGATCTGCTGAATGAGGAGTGGGGTCGTCTGCTGCTTGAACAAAGCACCTGGGGCAGTCCAAGTCGCGTTGAGCAACAGGCCAGAACCCGTCTCGACATGATCGTGCCCAGTGCCGATATGACCGTGGTGATCAAACGATGAGTGCGGCACGCGTCAGTCATCAGCAAGTCGGGCTTTGGCGCCTGAACCTGGTCAGGGTGATGTTCATCCTGTTCGCTCTGGGCTTGTGCTGGCGTCTGGCTGATATTCAAATCCTGAATCCGGAATTCCTGCGTAACCAGGGCGATGCCCGTCATTTACGTCAGGTGCCTGTAGTCGCACACCGGGGCATGATCCTGGACAGGAATGCAGAGCCTCTCGCTATCAGCACGCCGGTGCACTCAATCTGGCTCAACCCGCAGGATGTGCCAGCTGATCATCCTAAGCTCGCCCAGCTCGCTGACAAATTGAATCTGTCGACCAGTACCATTCGTGACAAGATCAATGGTAATCAGTCACGTGAGTTTATTTATCTCAAGCGCCGGGTCACACCGGAACTGGCTCAGAGTGTTAAAGCGCTGGCCATTCATGGCGTGTATCTGCAGCGCGAATACAAACGCTACTATCCGGCGGGGGAAGTCACAGCGCATATGCTTGGCTTCACGAATATTGATGATATTGGTCAGGAAGGTCTGGAGCTCACTTACGATGCCGTATTGACCGGGCGCTCCGGTCTGAAACGCATGGTGCGTGACAGTAGAGGCAACTTCGTTGAGGGCGGTGAATTGATTCGTCCGGCCAAGGCGGGTGAAAACATTCAGCTCAGTATCGACCTGCGCTTGCAGCATCTGGCATTCCAGGCACTGAAAAACGCGGTTGATCAACACAAAGCCAAGGCTGGTACAGCGGTGGTACTGGATATTCAGAGCGGCGAAGTGCTGGCGATGGTCAATCAGCCTTCTTTCAATCCGAATAACCGTGAAGGTCTGGAGCCCAGTCATTACCGAAACCGTGCGGTCACCGACTTGTTTGAACCGGGCTCTACCGTTAAACCATTTACCGTGGCGAGTGGCATCAAGTCCGGCAAATTCGACCTGGGCTCAATTATCAATACCCATCCGGGTGTGTTCCGGGTCAGCGGTCATCCGATTCGTGATTTCCGTGATTACGGTGAGATTGATTTGCCTACCCTGATTCAGAAGTCGAGCAATATCGGCGCGACCAAGATTGCCTTGGAACTGGATCCACAGGTGCTGTGGCAGGATTTTGCCCGTTTCGGCCTGGGTGAAGCCACCGGTGCCTACTTCCCGGGTGAAGTCATGGGCACGATGCCGGATCCACAGTCCTGGCGCACACTGGACCGCGCCACCATGGCTTTCGGTTATGGCTTGTCAACCTCAGCACTGCAACTGGCCAGAGCTTATAGCGTTCTGGGCAGCGGCGGCATATTAAAGCCGGTGACTTTTGTCAAAAATGGTGAGGCCCCGAAAGGGCGTCGCGTGTTTGCCGCCGATCTGATGCATCAGGTACTGGCGATGATGGAAAAAGTGGTTGAGCCAGGTGGTACGGCAACCCGTGCAGCCGTTGCCAACTACCGGGTCGCCGGTAAAACCGGTACCGCAAAAAAATCAATCAGCGGCGGCTACGCTGAGAAACGTTATCAATCCGTATTTGCAGGGATTATTCCCGCCAGTGCCCCGCGCCTGGCGATGGTCGTCATGGTGGACGAACCCCGTGGTGAGGAATACTACGGCGGTGCAGTAGCTGCTCCGGTCTTTGCTGAAGTCATGACCGGCGCCATGCGACTGCTCAACATCGCACCGGATGCATTACCGATGACGCAAATGCAGGTGGCCCACAAATGATGACATCAATCGTGAAAAAGCAATCTCTGACCTGGCTGCTGCAGGATTGGGTAGCCGACGATGTCGAACTGCAGGAATGCATGCTGAGTGATATCAGCATGGACAGCCGGCGAGTCACCGCCGGTTGTTTGTTCCTGGCACTGGCAAAACTGCCTGCCGAGCGAGAGAAACACCTGCATCAGGCACTGGATAAAGGTAGCTTCGCCATACTGATTGACGCCAGTCAGCCACTGACTGATGCTGAGCAGGTCATGCTGGATGAAGCCGTGGTCACAGCCTACCCGGTTAGAGACCTGGCTAAACAGGCCGGCTTTATCGCAGCGCGTTTTTATGAACATCCTTCAGAACATATGACGGTCATTGCGGTGACCGGCACCAATGGCAAAACCTCGGTCAGCCAGTTTGTCGCACAGGCACTGGAAGCCAGTGGTGAACCCTGTGGCGTTATCGGCACGATGGGCGCGGGGCGCATCAGCGATCTGGAACTCACCGGAATGACCACACCGGATCCGGTTTCAATGCAGCGCCTGCTGGCCGGGTTCGAACTGGAAGGCTGCCGTTACGTGGCGCTGGAAGCCTCGTCTCATGCGCTCGTGCAGGGCAGGCTGAACAGCGTCGATGTGAACCTGGCGGTCCTGACTAACCTGAGCCGGGATCATCTGGACTATCACGAAACGATGGAACAGTATGCTGCAGCCAAGCAGAAGCTGTTTGAAATGACATCGGTGAGTCAGGTGGTGCTCAATATTGACGATGATTTCGGGCTGCAGGTTAAACGGGCGCTTCGTGATGACATTGAATTACTGACCTATAGCAGCAGCGGTGAAGCTGACATCAATGCCAGCCTGATTGAATGCCGCCGTGATGGTGTGGCTTTTGATTTGAGCATTAATGAAGACAAACAGCCCATCCAACTGCCGGTTATGGGGCGTTTTAACGTCGATAACCTGCTCGCTACGCTGGGTGTGATGAAACTGATTGGCTTTGATGACAATCAAGCCCGTGAAGCGCTTCGACATTGCCACGCCGTGTCCGGTCGGATGGAAGCGCATGGTCTTGAAGGACAACCTTGCGTGGTTATCGATTATGCCCACACACCGGATGCACTGGAGCAGGCACTCAAAACACTGCGCAGTCACCTGCCACATGACGGTCAGCTCTGGTGTGTATTTGGCTGTGGCGGTGATCGGGACAAAGGTAAACGTCCGCTGATGGGGCAGATAGCTGAAGCAGAGGCCGACCGCGTCGTGATTACTGACGATAACCCCCGTACAGAAAACCATCAGTCAATTATTGAAGACATTCTGGCCGGCTGCACACAGCCGGAGAATATCCGCGTTGAACTGGATCGCAAGGCGGCCATTGTTTATGCCCTGTCGCATGCGACGCCCAGCGATATCGTGCTGGTGGCCGGTAAGGGCCATGAAGCCTATCAGGAGATTGAACATATCAAATACCCATTCAGCGATACCTTGATTGTCACTGATGTGCTGAGTGATTTACGTAACGGTGTTTACAACGTCATGGGAGGTCATTGATGGCCCTGTCGATGACATTGGAACAACTGGCTCGACTGCTGGGCTGTGAAGTCAGTGCGGGTGAGGTAAAGGTCGACGGCGCTGTGATTGATACCCGCAAGGTCAAAAAGGGCAACCTGTTTGTCGCACTCAAGGGGGAACGCGTCGACGGCCATGATTTTCTGACGCAGGCACGGGAAGCCGGTGCCGCGGCAGCCCTGGTATCAGATTATCGTGACGATCCTTTACCACAGTTGCTGGTTAAAGATGTTCGTCAGGCCTTTGCCAAAATTGGACGTGCCTGGCTGCAGCAGAACCGCACTCGGGTGGTGGCAATTACCGGCAGTAACGGCAAAACCAGCGTCAAAGAAATGGTCAATGCAATTTTGCGTCAGATGGGGCCGGTGTTGTCCACGCAGGGTAATTTAAACAATGAACTCGGCGTGCCATTGACCCTGTGCCGTCTGGATCGTGAGGACAAGTTCGCCGTGATTGAGATGGGCACCAACCACCCGGGTGAAATTGCCCAGTTGGTCAAAATTGCCGAGCCGGATGTCGCGGTTATCAACAATATTGCGCCGGCACATCTGGAAGGCTTTGGTACCGAAGCGGGTGTCGCAATAGAAAAAGGGGCCATTTATGCCGGCCTGGCTGCGGATGGTACTGCGGTAGTCAATGCCGATATGCCCTATGCCGATGTCTGGGCACCGATGATTGCAGACAGGAAAACGCTGACATTTGGCCTCGAGAGTGAGGCTGATATCCGTGCCGATTATATTCAGCTGGATCCGTCGGCCAGTCACTTTCTGGTCGAGATGGATGGTGTCAGTCATCATTTTGATTTGCCATTACCCGGCCTGCATAACGTCAATAATGCATTGGCTGCGATTGCGCTCAGCCGCGCGCTGGAAGTCCCCGTTGATGCGATGGTGCGAGGCCTTGCCAGCATGCGCGCTGTGCCGCACCGCCTGCAGCTTCGCACAGGGCTGAATGATTCGCGCCTGATTGATGACACCTACAATGCGAACCCCGGTTCTTACTTACAGGCGCTGAAAACTCTGGCCGGCTTTAGCGGTGAGCACTGGCTGGTGCTGGGAGACTTCGGTGAACTGGGTCAGGACAGCGACAAAATTCATGCTGAAATGGGCAAGCAGGCGCGTGATGCCGGTGTAAGCCGCCTATTCACTGTCGGCAATAACAGTCGCATGGCCGGTCAACTGTTTGGCTGCGGTGCACAACATTTTGAGGATATCGAGACTTTGCAGCAAAGCTTGCAGCAGGAGTTGAGCAGGGATGTGACTTGTTTGATCAAAGGATCACGTTTTATGCAACTGGACAGGCTGGCCGATCAGTTGGCGCAACAAGGAGAGGCTGATGCTGCTGCTGTTAAGTGAATACCTGACCCAATATTACAGCGGGTTCAATGTTTTCCAGTATCTGACGCTGCGGGCAATTCTGGGCACGATGACGGCACTCGGCATTGCTTTGGTAATTGGCCCGACCATGATTCGCCATCTGAGCTTTAAACAAATCGGTCAGGTAGTCAGACGTGATGGACCTGAGTCACATTTCAGCAAGAGCGGCACACCCACCATGGGGGGATCGCTGATTCTGGTGGCGATTGCTGTCAGCACCCTGCTATGGGCGGATCTCAGTAATCGCTATGTCTGGGTGGTGCTGATCGTGACCCTGGCTTTTGGTGTGATTGGCTTTGTTGATGATTACATCAAGCTGGTGAGGCAGGACCCTCGCGGTCTGCTGAGTCGTTATAAATATTTCTGGCAGTCGTTATTTGGCGCCGGTGCGGCGGTATTTTTATTTATCACCGCGACAGTCCCTGAGGAAACTACGCTGATCGTGCCGTTTTTCAAGGAAGTCGTGATTCCACTGGGTGGCTGGTACATGTTGCTGGCCTATCTGGTGATTGTCGGCAGCAGCAATGCAGTCAACCTGACTGATGGTCTGGATGGCCTTGCCATAATGCCCACCGTCATGGTGGCGGCCGCGCTGGGACTGTTCAGTTATGTTGGCGGCCATTCCGAGTTTGCCCAGTATCTGCAGATTCCATTTATCCCGAGTGCCGGCGAGCTCACCGTATTCTGCGCGACGCTGGTCGGCGCGGGGCTGGGCTTTTTGTGGTTCAACACCTATCCCGCCCAAGTGTTTATGGGTGATGTCGGCGCGCTGGCCCTGGGCGCGGCATTGGGTACGGTTGCCGTGCTGGTGCGTCAAGAACTGGTGCTGCTGATTATGGGCGGTGTGTTTGTGATTGAAACGCTGTCGGTAATGATTCAGGTCGCCTCCTACAAACTTCGCGGTAAGCGTGTGTTTTTGATGGCACCGATTCATCACCACTATGAACTTAAAGGCTGGCCGGAACCACGCATTATCGTGCGCTTCTGGATTGTGACGGTCTTCCTGGTACTGATTGGTCTGGCAACGCTGAAAATACGATGACACAAGGCATGAATAAACTTTCACATAAAAACTGCCTGATTGTTGGTCTGGGGCAGACCGGACTGTCGTGTGCACGTTTTCTGGCTGATCGTGCGCTCAGTGTTGCAGTCATGGACACCCGTGAGCAGCCGCCAGCGCTCACCACACTGCAGCAGGATTATCCGCAGGTGTTGATCAAAACCGGTAGTCTCGACCTGGACTGGTTATTAAAAGCTGATTTGATCATCCTGAGTCCCGGCGTCGACCCACGCCTGCCTGAAATTCGAGCGGCACGTGAAGCCGGCATTGAAATGATCGGTGATATCGAATTGTTTGCCCGTTATGTCGATGCCCCGGTGGTCGCCATAACCGGCTCGAACGGTAAAAGCACTGTCACGACATTGCTTGCATTGATGGCGCAACTGGCGGGGAAAGATACGCGTACCGGTGGCAATCTGGGCATACCAGCACTGGATCTGCTCGGTGACAACACGCCCGACTTTTACATTCTGGAATTGTCCAGCTTCCAACTGGAAACCGTGTGCTCGCTGAATGCCTTTGCCGCGGTGATTCTGAATGTGAGTCCTGACCACCTGGACCGCTACGACTCGGTGGAAGACTACCAGCGCGCCAAACAGAAAATCTTTAACGGTGA
>CAYMEE010000004.1:51913-61018 GCA_964389455.1 uncultured Methylophaga sp.
GCTACGACTCGGTGGAAGACTACCAGCGCGCCAAACAGAAAATCTTTAACGGTGACGGGGTGATGGTCATCAACCGTGACGATCCCATCGTCAGTTCAATGGCCGATGACAGCCGAATCCAAATTGGTTTCAGTTTGCATAAAACGCAAGGCGTGGATTTCGGCCTGCTGCATCAGGACGGACAAATCTGGCTTGCCGAGGGCAATGAACCCTTGCTCGACATTGAGCAGATGAAAATCGCAGGTACTCATAACCTTGCCAATGCCTTGGCCGCTCTGGCTTTGGGCTCTGCTATGGCGCTGCCCATGCAAGCCATGTTGGCCGCATTGCTGGAGTTCAAAGGTTTACCGCATCGCTGCCGCCTGGTCAGACAGCTGGATGGGGTTCGCTGGTTTAATGATTCCAAGGCCACCAATATCGGTGCCTGCATCGCGGCGATAGAGGGGCTGGCAGACAGTGGGCCCATCGTGCTGATCGCCGGCGGTGTGGGAAAGGATCAAAACTTTGCCGAGCTGACTGACACCCTGAAACAGGCTGTTCGTGCTGTAGTGCTGATAGGAGAGGATGCTGACAAGATTGCGGCGATTGTGCCTGCCGGGGTAGGTACCTTGATGGCCAGCGATATCAAAGACGCCGTCAGCAAGGCGCGCCAAGCGGCACAAGCTGGCGACAGTGTTTTGCTGTCTCCGGCCTGTGCCAGTTTCGACATGTTCAGCGGTTATGCCGAGCGCGGCGATAAGTTTGAACAGGCAGTAAGGGGGCTGGCGGCATGAGCGAGACTCAACTGCAATTTGATCGTAGTCTGCTGTTTGCCACCGCGGCCCTGATGTTTATCGGTCTGATTATGGTCTGTTCGGCATCGATTACGATTGCAGACAGTATGACCGGTCAGCCACTGTTTTATTTTATCCGACAGCTGGTATTCGCCGTCGCCGGTCTGGGCATGGCCTGGGCAGTGGTGTCGGTCAGACTCGCTGTCTGGCAACGATTTGCACCACAACTATTAATGTTTGGTGTGTTTATGCTGGTTCTGGTGCTGATTCCCGGCATTGGCCGAGAGGTCAACGGCGCAAGCCGCTGGCTGCCATTGGGACCGGTGAATCTGCAGGTAGCCGAGGTTATTAAGCTTTTTGCCATCCTCTACATTGCCGATTACCTGCAGCGTCATCATGGCCAGCTTCACACCTCTTTTCTTAAAGTCCTGGCACCGTTGATGTTGCTGGGTGTCGCGGCGTTATTACTGCTGTTGCAGCCGGATATGGGCTCAATGGTGGTCATCATGTCTACAGTGCTGGCCATGTTGTTCCTGGGCGGTGCCAGGCTGGATGTTTTCGGCGCGCTGATTGCCGTGATGGCGGGCTTGTTTACGTTGCTGATCTGGGTTGCGCCCTACCGGCTGGAACGTTTGCAAAGCTTTATGGATCCCTGGGCCGATCCGTTCGGCGCTGGTTTTCAGTTGACCCAGGCGTTGATTGCCTTCGGGCGTGGTGACTGGCTGGGTGTAGGGCTGGGCAGCAGTATGCAGAAACTGTTCTACCTGCCGGAAGCCCATACCGACTTTCTGTATTCCATTCTCGCTGAAGAGCTGGGGCTGGTCGGCGCGCTGGCAGTAATTGTGCTGTTTTTCATCTTTATCTGGCGTGCTTTGGCGATCGGTCGTGCGGCGGAACAGGCCGGTCAGGTGTTTGGCGCACAGGTGGCCTACGGTATTGGTATCTGGCTGGGCATGCAGGCCTGCGTCAATATCGGCGTCAATATGGGCGCATTGCCAACCAAAGGTCTGACACTGCCCTTAATGAGTTATGGCGGCAGTAGTCTGGTGATTGTTTGTGTAGCGATTGCATTGCTGCTTCGTGTTGATATGGAAACACGTCTGCCCGAGAAAGCCTCGGCAAGGATCAGACGATGATGGCTGAAACGACCAAAGTCATGATCATGGCAGGCGGCACTGGCGGTCATGTGTTCCCTGCACTGGCAGTCGCTGATGAACTGAAACAGCGTCAGGTTGAAGTGAGCTGGATTGGTACGCAGAGAGGCATTGAGTCTGAGCTGGTGCCACAGGCAGGCTACCCACTGACGTTTATCAGGGTGGCCGGACTACGTGGTAATGGCACCCTCGGCTGGCTGATGGCGCCGTTTCGCGTCATCAAGGCGGTCTGGCAGGCATTGCGACTGATGCGAGTGTTTAACCCGGATGTGGTGATTGGGCTGGGTGGTTTTGCCTCCGGACCTGGTGGTGTGGCGGCCTGGCTGCTTAAAAAACCATTGCTGATTCATGAACAGAATGCGATTCCGGGCCTGACCAACCGTTTGCTGGCAAAAATCGCAAAACAGGTACTTACCGGTTTTCCAAACAGTTTTGATGACAAAGTCGAGGCAGAGTGGGTGGGGAACCCGGTGCGGCAACAAATTGAAGATCTGCCGATGCCACATCTGCGTCAAAGCGCTGACAAGAGTCGGCTCAAACTGCTGGTTCTAGGCGGCAGTCTGGGAGCACGCACGCTGAATGAAGTGGTACCGGCAGCGCTGCAACTGATGGATGCCACTGAGCGGCCTGAAGTGCGCCATCAATGTGGCAAAAAACATATTGAAGCCTGTCGAACTGCCTACAGCCAGGCGGGTGTGGAAGCTGAAATTACTGATTTCATTGCTGATATGGCAGCAGCTTACAGCTGGGCGGATCTGGTTATCTGCCGGGCAGGTGCCTTGACCGTAGCTGAAGTAGCGGCAGCCGGTGTGGCCTCGATTCTGGTGCCGTATCCCTATGCGGTGGATGACCATCAAACGCATAATGCCGCGCTGCTGGTCGATGCCGGCGCGGCAATTCGGATTGCCGACGATAAGCTCAAAGCAGATTCACTGTCAGTCAGTCTGCGTCAGTTTGATCAAGACAGAGAAGGATTGTTAACCATGGCCAATGCGGCGAGACAAGTCGCGAAAATCGGTAGTGCGACACGGATTGCAGATCTGTGTCAGGAGTATGCCCATGGATAGATTAACCTCAGCCATGCAAAGCCGGGTCAAGCATATTCACTTCATCGGTATCGGTGGTGTGGGTATGGGCGGTATTGCCGAAGTGTTGCTCAATCTCGGTTATCAGGTGACGGGCAGTGATCTGGCTGAAAATAGCCTGATTAAGCACCTGCGTACCCTTGGTGCCACCATTATGATAGGTCATGATCCTGATTATCTGAAAGGTGCCGATGTGGTGGTCGTCACTACCGCCGTGACCGAAGATAATGTGGAGTTACAGGCCGCGCGTGAGCAGCGTATTCCGGTGGTGCCGCGTGCAGAAATGCTGGCCGAGCTGATGCGTTTCAGCTATGGCATAGCCGTTGCCGGGACTCACGGCAAAACCACCACAACCAGTCTGATTGCCTGCCTGCTCAGCGAAGGTGAACTGGACCCGACCTTTGTTATTGGTGGTCGACTCAACAGCGCCGGCAGTAATGCCCGGCTCGGTACCGGCCGTTATCTGGTCGCCGAGGCCGATGAGAGCGATGCTTCATTCCTCTATTTACAGCCGATGATCGCAGTCGTCACCAATATCGACCAGGATCATATGGCGACCTATGAGGGTAGCTTCGACAAACTCAAAGCGACTTTTGTCGAGTTTCTGCACCACCTGCCGTTTTACGGACTGGCGGTCATGTGTCTGGATGACCCGGTGATTAAGGATTTACTGACCGAAGTCACCCGGCCGTTCATTACCTATGGGCAGGATGAAGAAGCGGATTATCAGCTGGTTGATCTGACTCAGCATCAGGGACAAAGCTTTTTCACGGTCATTGAAAAACACAGCGGTGAACGCTTCCCGATCACACTGAATATGCCTGGTCTGCACAACGCGCTCAATGCAACCGCAGCAATGGCGGTTGCCCGTAATCTGCAGGTCAGAATTGAAGCCTGCCAGCGCGCCTTGCTGAAATTTGACGGCATCGGCCGCCGCTTCAACCTGCTGGGACCGGTTAAAGCCGATGGTGGTGAAGCGACCTTGATTGATGACTATGGTCACCACCCCACCGAAATCGCAGCCACCTTGGCGGCCACCCGAGCCGGGTGGCCAGATAACCGTTTGGTAGTGGTCTTTCAGCCTCATCGTTACACCCGTACCCGTGATTTGTTCGAGGACTTTGCGCAAGTGCTGTCATCAGTTGATGTGCTGGTGGTACTTGAAGTTTACCCCGCAGGAGAAGCCAAAATCGCCGGTGCTGACGCGCGCAGTCTGTGCCGGGCAATTCGCCTGCGTGGACAGGTTGAGCCGGTGTTTGCTGAAGACAAAGCGGCATTGTTCACGGTGCTGCCAAGCCTGTTGCAGGACGGTGATGTGCTGCTGACGCTGGGGGCTGGCGATATCGGCCGAATGGCACAGGCCCTGCCTGAAGTATTGAGCGGAGGCGCTGAATGATGGCCTTGCAGCATACTTTAAGAGGTGAACTCAAACAGCATGAACCCTTGGCGCGCTATACCTCATGGCGTGTGGGCGGCGAGGCGAAACAGCTGTATCGCCCGGCGGATGCGATTGATCTGGCAGTCTTTCTGCAGCAATTGCCAGCCGATGAACCAGTACTCTGGCTGGGGCTCGGCAGTAATCTGCTGGTGCGTGATGGTGGCTTTAACGGCACCGTGATTGTCACTGCCGGTGCCTTGCAGAATATCGATATAGAAGGCAATACCGTGGAGGCCGAAGTCGGTCTCTATTGCAGCAAACTCGCCAAACAGGTGGCCAAGGCCGGTCTAAAAGGTGGAGCTTGGCTGGCCGGTATTCCGGGCACCCTGGGCGGTGCGCTGGCAATGAATGCAGGTGCCCATGGCGGAGAAACCTGGGACTTTGTCAGCAGTGTGACCACCATAGATAAACATGGCGAGCTGCGTCAGCGTCCATTGGCTGATTTTGATGTGCGTTATCGCCATGTAGCACTGCCTGAAGGAGAATGGTTTGTTGGTGCCACCATGCAGTTTGAGCAGGGTGATGCCAGCACTGAAACCGATCTGATTCGCGACCTGTTGAAAAAACGTAATGCCAGTCAGCCCACCAATCAGCCCTGCGCCGGTTCCGTATTCCGTAATCCAGAAGGAGATTTTGCCGGTCGTCTGATTGAAAGCAGTGAGCTCAAAGGATTGACGGTGGGTGGCGCCAGTGTGTCGAGCAAACATGCCAACTTTATTGTTAATGATGGCACTGCCACGGCAGCGGATATTGAAAACCTGATTTATCTGGTTCAGGACAGAGTAGAACAGTTGCAGGGCGTACGGCTGACACCGGAAGTTCATATCATCGGGGAGGCCAGCGCATGAGCCGCCGTATCGATAATGCCGCAGAATTCGGGCGCGTCGCCGTGCTGATGGGAGGGCGCAGCGCCGAGCGCGAGATTTCTCTGATTAGTGGTCAGGCTGTGCTCGCAGGACTGCAGGGTAAAGGCATCGATGCTTATGGTATCGATGTCAGCTTTGATATCTGCCATAAGCTGGGTAGCGGTCAGTTTGACCGTGCCTTTATCGTGCTGCATGGACGTGGTGGCGAAGATGGCGAGATTCAGGGCTTCCTGCAGGCCGTGAACCTGCCATACACCGGCAGCAGTGTCGCGGCATCGGTGCTGTCTATGAACAAACGCATCAGCAAAAACAACTGGATCCAGCAGGGGCTGCCAACCGCTGATTTTGTCCGTGTTACCAGTGACAGTGATGCCGAGATGATCGTCACTCAGCTGGGTCTGCCACTGATTATCAAGCCGGTGAATGAAGGTTCCAGCATTGGTATGAGCAAGGTCAAAACCGTCGCAGAGCTCAAAGACGCGATAGAGCTGGCTTTGAAATATGACGCCGACGTCATTGCCGAGCAGTGGATCCAGGGTGAGGAATATACCGTGGCGATTCTGGATGGTGAGCCTTTACCGGCTATCCGTCTTAGAACGCCACGCGAATTTTATGACTTCGAGGCCAAGTACCAATCAAATTCGACTGAATACCTGTGCCCCTGTGGACTGGATTCAGACAGCGAACAGCAAATGCAGCATCTGGCATTAAAAGCTTTTGACGGTTTGGGCATGTCAGGCTGGGGCCGAGTTGATTTTATGCGTGACGGTAAAGGCGAGTTTTACCTGCTGGAAGCCAACAGTGTGCCAGGCATGACCGATCACAGTCTGGTACCGATGGCAGCGAAGCAGGCCGGTATCGAGTTTGATGATTTGGTGTGGCGAATTCTGGAAACCAGTTTCGGGAAGTCACTTTGATGGCGGTAAACAAGCAAAAACGTGGCGCCAGCATCCCTGAGGCCAAAGACAGTCAGCCCAGAGACTGGAAACAGTCTTTGAAGCAGGCACTGGCTTTGGTTGTGGTGATGGTCATTGTCGGTGGGGGCGCCTATCTGCATGAAGCCAATACGCTGCCGGTCAAACATGTGACTGTAGAAGGCGAAATCCGCCATGTTGACCGCGATGAACTGGTGCAGGCGGTGTCGCCGTTTGTGCGTGGCAGCTTCCTGGATGTCGATGTCGCCAGTATCCGCAATGCCGGTGAAGCTTTGCCCTGGATTAAGCAGATCCAGGTAAGGCGGGTATGGCCGGATACGCTGCACCTGGTGGTTGAGGAACACAAAGCGGTGGCCCGCTGGAATGAGGATGGTCTGGTGAACAGTCTGGGCGGTGTGTTCAAGCCGGCCCTGAGTACCATTCCTTCAGGCTTGATTCAGATGAATGGCCCGGATGGCACCAGTGAACTGATGGCAAGAAGACTGGTGGATATTCAGCAACAGCTCAAAGTGCTGGGGCTGAGAGTCACTGCCATCAGTATGGATAAGCGCCGTGCCTGGCAAGTGGATTTTAAAGACGGCCTGCATCTGAAGCTTGGCCGGGCAGAGGGTGATGCCCGACTGCAACGGTTTATCGATGTATACCGTAGCGGTCTGAACAGCTTCAGGGAAGAAATAAAAGAAATTGATATGCGTTATACCAATGGGCTGGCGGTGGTCTGGAAAGACGGTCAGCAACCTGATTTTAATGGGACTGTGTAATGTCGAAACGTAGCGAGAGAGAACTCATCGTCGGACTGGATATCGGCACCTCGAAGGTGGTGGCGATTGTGGCGGCCCCGATCTTGGATGCCGGCCCCAATGAAAACCAGCTGGAGATCATCGGTATCGGTTCGCATCCGGCACGGGGCATGAAAAAGGGCGTGGTGGTCAATATTGAATCCACCGTGCAATCGATTCAGCGTGCGATTGAAGAAGCCGAGCTGATGGCCGGCTGTCAGATTCATTCAGTCTATGCCGGTATCGCAGGTAGTCATATCCGCAGTCTGAACTCACATGGCACGGTAGCGATTCGCGATAAAGAGGTCACCCAGGGCGATCTGGATCGGGTACTGGATGCTGCCCGCGCGGTGCACTTCCCGGGCGATCAGCAACTGCTGCATGTATTGCCGCAGGAATTCATTATCGATAACCAGGAAGGCATTCGTGAACCCATTGGCATGTCCGGTGTGCGGCTTGAAGCCAAGGTACACCTGATTACCGGTGCGGTCAGCGCAGCACAGAACATCACCAAGTGTATCGAACGCTGTGGCCTCGCGGTCGACGGCATCATTCTGGAGCAGATGGCCTCCAGTTATTCGGTACTGGATCAGGACGAAAAAGAGCTGGGTGTCTGCATTATCGACATCGGCGGCGGTACCACTGATATCGCGGTGTTTGTAGATGGTGCGATTCGTCACACCGCGGTGATTCCGATTGCCGGTGACCAAGTCACCAATGACATCGCTGTCGCTTTACGAACACCGACCCAATACGCCGAGGAAATCAAGATTAAATATGCCTGTGCACTGACTCAGCTGGCACGTGAAGATGAAACCATCGAAGTGCCCAGTGTCGGTGACCGGCCACCACGGCAGCTGGCCAGACAGACCCTGGCTGAGGTCGTGGAACCACGTTATGAAGAGCTGCTGATGCTGGTTCAGGCTGAACTGCGTCGCAGTGGATTTGAGGAAATGCTGGCTGCCGGCATTGTGCTGACAGGTGGTAGTTCCAAAATGGAAGGCGTCATTGAGCTGGCTGAAGAAGTCTTCCATCTGCCTGTGCGTCTGGGCGTACCACAACACGTCGGGGGACTGGTTGATGTGGTACGTAATCCAATCCATGCCACGGGTGTCGGGTTGCTGTTATTTGGCAACGAGGAACATGCCCCAGGGCATGGTGAAATCAGAGTAAGTGATGGGTTTAAAGGCATGCTCTCAAGAATGAAAAGCTGGTTCCAGGGGAATTTTTAGGCTGAGTCATTCAGTGTGTCGAATTGAACAATTTTTAGGGGGAGAAAACTATGACTTTTGAATTGATTGATACATATACAGAAAACGCCGTCATCAAAGTAATCGGTGTCGGCGGTGGTGGCGGTAACGCCTTGGAACACATGGTGGTTAACCAGATTGAGGGCGTAGACTTCATCAGTGCCAATACCGATGCCCAGGCATTGCGTAAAAGCTCTGCAACTACCCAGCTGCAACTGGGTACTGATATCACGAAAGGTTTGGGCGCGGGTGCCAACCCGGATGTCGGCCGTCAGGCTGCATTGGAAGATCGTGAGCGCATCATGGACGTGATTGATGGTGCCGATATGGTGTTCATTACTGCCGGCATGGGTGGTGGTACCGGTACTGGAGCAGCTCCAGTGGTAGCTCAGGTCGCCAAAGAAATGGGCATTCTGACTGTAGCGGTAGTCACCAAACCATTCCCGTTTGAAGGCGTTAAACGCATGAAAACTGCCCAGGCCGGTATTGAAGAGCTGGGCCAGCATGTAGATTCACTGATCACAATCCCGAATGAAAAGCTGCTGAAAGTCCTGGGCAAAGACATGACCCTGCTCAATGCCTTTAAAGCAGCTAACGATGTGCTGCTGGGTGCTGTTCAGGGGATTGCCGAGCTGATTACCCGCGAAGGCATGATCAACGTCGACTTTGCTGACGTTCGTACCGTGATGTCAGAGATGGGTATGGCCATGATGGGAACCGGTCATGCTTCCGGTGAAAGCCGTGCCCGTGAAGCAGCTAAACTGGCTGTTTCCAGTCCACTGCTGGAAGATGTCGATCTGGCGGGTGCCCGTGGCGTACTGGTCA
>CAYMEE010000004.1:61118-108226 GCA_964389455.1 uncultured Methylophaga sp.
TCCAGTCCACTGCTGGAAGATGTCGATCTGGCGGGTGCCCGTGGCGTACTGGTCAACATCACCGCAGGTCTCGATATGAGCATCGGCGAATTTGAAGAAGTGGGTAATACCGTTAAAGAATTTGCTTCTGATGACGCTACTGTCGTGGTCGGTACGGTTATCGATCCGGATATGACAGATGAATTGCGTGTCACAGTCGTTGCCACCGGTCTGGGCGGTGAGAGAGTGGCCGTTGCCAAAGCACCGGAAGCCGAGTCACCACAGATTGAAATCGTTAAGAAATCAGTGGAAATCGATTACGACGAACCGACGGTTATCCGTAAAGAGAAAGACAGCCAGCAGAAACAGGTGGCTAACGGCGATGTCAACATGGATTACCTGGATATTCCGGCATTCCTGCGTCGACAGGCTGACTGAGTGTAAAAAACTGTAAAGTTAGCTGGTGAAGTTCTGCTTATGGTAATATCATTTGATCTGTAATTGTATAAGGGGGTAATGCACCGTGATCAAGCAACGAACATTGAAGAATGTGATTCGTGCCACCGGTGTCGGTCTACATAGCGGCGAGATGGTCTATCTCACCCTGCGTCCGGCTGCCCCTAATACAGGCATAATTTTCCGCAGAGTCGACCTCGACCCGGTGGTGGAAATTCAGGCCAAGGCTGAAAATGTCGGTGAAACCGCACTGTCTACAACCTTGATCGAGCACGGCCAGCGTGTCTCGACGGTTGAACATTTGCTGTCAGCCTTTGCCGGCCTGGGAATTGATAATGCCTATATCGATCTTAATGCGCCAGAAGTACCGATCATGGATGGCAGCGCAGGACCGTTTGTGTTCCTGGTGCAGTCAGCCGGTATTGAAGAGCAGAACGTTGCCAAGCAGTTTATCCGTATCAAAAAGCCGGTGGTTCTTGAAGACGGTGACAAATGGGCCAAGTTTGAACCTTTTGACGGTTTCAAGGTCTCGTTCACCATCGATTTCGAGCACCCTGCCTTTACCGGACGACCACAACAGGTTGATGTTGACTTCTCCTCCACATCTTTTGTCCGTGAAGTCAGTCGTGCTCGTACTTTCGGCTTTATGAAAGATATTGAAAAGCTGCGTGAGAATAACCTGGCGCTGGGCGGCAGCATGGACAATGCGATTGTCGTCGATGATTACCGGGTCCTCAATGAGGATGGCCTGCGTTACGAAGACGAATTCGTCCGCCATAAAGTGCTGGATGCGATTGGTGACTTGTATCTGCTGGGCCACAGCCTGATTGGTGCCTTCAGCGGTTACAAATCCGGCCATGAAGTCAATAACAAACTGCTACGCAAACTGCTGGCCCAGGAAGATGCCTGGGAGTTGGTGAGCTTCGAAGACGACAAAGACGCCCCCATTCTTTTCAGTCGTCCAGCAGCTTCACTAACCAGCTAAGCTCAGTCTTTCTGACGCTTTGCCAGTTTGTTCAGGGCGGTTTTCAAGGGGCCGTCCTCTATTTCCGCAGCGGTGCTTTCAATAAGTGCCGCTGTTTTTGTAGATAGGTGAATATTATTTTCCTGGTCCGGACGGCTGATTGTATTCAGCGGCCTGACTTTGACTTCGAGTCGATTGACCGGCTCGGGTAAATGAGCGGACAGCGCCTTGCAGACCTGTGGGGCCTGAAACCGCAGCAGACTGGCAAAGGCAGCTTTGTCAGTGTGCACAATCACTTTGTCGGCACTGATGTTCGCCAGCCGGCAGTGATTGACGAATTGTAAAGGCAAGCTTTTCTGCAAAATGATGTTAAGCTTGTCCAGTTGTCGAGCGCGCGCAGCCAACCATTTGAAGTGGCTGTTTTGTTTATAGACTTGCTCTAAACGCTCGGGTTTTTGAGACATGATTAATTACGACTGAGTAAGGATAAAAATGCAGGTTATCATTATATCCTCAAACAGTAAGACACATAAGCACTGGCATTTAACGCGATCGAAGCTGCTGGTGCTGGCAGCCGTCCTGGTGAGCCTGGTCAGTATCAGCAGCTACAGTTTCGCAAACTGGTTGCACAACAACGCCAAACCCGCTCAATTTAAACCGGCTCCCACTACCTCCCTCAGTTCTTCCAGTAGTTTCACCTCCGCTGACGTTGATAAGCAGACCAGCGCTCAGGATGTCCCTGTTACTGATTTCTACGCCCGTCAACTTGGCGGCCTGCAGGCTGAAACCATTCGCTTACGTATGTTTAGTGAGAGACTGGCTGAAATTGCCGGCTTTGATAGCGCAGCTTTCTCCTTGGATGAACATCCCTCTCTTGGTGGGATCGATCAGGATGGCATGCCACTCAGCAGTGAAGCCCTGGATCGTGGTATTCAGCAGCTTTCTGACGAGCTTCAGACACAGGAAGAAGCACTCGCAGCACTGGAGCAATATCTGCTGACTGAAGATACCATCGCTGCCAGTATCCCCACTGGCAAACCAGTCGAGGATGGCTGGGTGTCTTCATTTTATGGCTATCGCATCGACCCTTTTAACGGTAAAAAAACCTTCCATGAAGGTCTCGACATTGCCGGCAGAAGCGGCAGTGATGTGCTTGCCGTGGCTGATGGCATCGTGTCCTGGATCGGTGAGCGTGGCGGTTATGGTGGTCTGGTCGAAGTGGATCACGGTAATGGTTATGTCACCCGTTACGCCCACAACAAAACCATTAAGGTGAAAAAAGGCGATCGCGTCACTAAAGGTGAAACCTTGGCCCTGATGGGCTCTACCGGGCGATCCACCGGCCCGCATGTGCACTTCGAAGTGCTGCGTGACGGCCAGCACGTCAATCCTTATAACTTCATCAAATAACGCTGCTCCTCTTGTATATTGGGGGGTACAACTCCATCTGGATTGGAGAGGCTTCAATCCGCCCTCGGGTCCGCGCTATAATCACGCGATTTGAGATCAATTTCCGGTGTTCGCGCCGTAACAAAACAAACAAGGCGAAATCATGGTAAGCAAGTTTTTCAGCAAGATATTTGGCAGTCGCAACGAGCGGGTACTGAAAAAGCTCCGCAAAGTCGTTGATGACATAGCTGCGATGGAAGCCGATATCGAAAAACTCGATGATGCGGCGCTAAAGGCCAAAACCGCCGAATTCCGTCAGCAACTTGATGACGGCAAGAGCCTTGAAGATATTTTGCCGGAAGCTTTCGCCGTGGTACGTGAAGCCAGTAAACGTGTGCTGGGTATGCGCCATTTCGATGTGCAGATGATCGGCGGTATGGTACTCAACGATGGCCGGATCGCCGAAATGAAAACCGGTGAGGGTAAAACGCTGGTGGCGACGCTGGCGGTGTACCTGAATGCGTTACCCGGTGAGGGCGTTCACGTCATTACTGTCAATGATTATCTGGCTCGCCGTGACGCCGGCTGGATGAGCAAGTTGTATGGCTTTCTTGGCCTGTCTACCGGTGTTATTGTTTCCGGGCTGGGTAGCGAACAGCGACGCGAAGCCTATGCCTGCGATATTACCTACGGTACCAACAACGAATTCGGCTTTGATTACCTGCGCGACAACATGGCATTCCGGATTGAGGAAAAAGTCCAGCGCGGTCTTAATTTTGCCGTGATCGATGAGGTCGACTCGATTCTGATTGACGAGGCCCGGACACCACTGATTATTTCCGGTCCGGCTGAAGACAGCTCTGAACTCTATCAGCAGATCAATACCCTGATCCCGTATCTCGACAGACAGGAAGGCGAAGGTGAGGAAGTCACGAAACCCGGTGATTACACCTTAGACGAAAAGAACAAGCAGGTTCACTTCACTGAAGCCGGCCACGAAAAAATTGAGAAACTGCTGACCGAAGCGGGTCTGCTCGACGAGAACGCGAGCCTCTATGATGCCGCCAATATTGGCCTGATGCATCACGTGACTGCCGCTCTGCGGGCGCATGTGCTGTTCCAGCGTGATGTGGATTACATGGTGCAGGACAACCAGATTGTCATCGTCGATGAGTTTACCGGCCGGAGCATGCCGGGCCGACGCTGGTCTGAGGGCTTACACCAGGCCGTCGAGGCCAAGGAAGGGGTGAAGATCCAGAACGAAAACCAGACTCTGGCTTCAATCACCTTCCAGAATTATTTCCGCCTCTATAACAAGCTGTCAGGTATGACTGGTACCGCTGATACTGAAGCTTTCGAGTTGAACTCGATTTATGGGCTGGAAGTGGTAGTGATTCCCACCCACAAGGAAATGCAGCGTAAAGACGAAGCGGATCGCATTTACCTTACGGGGCAGGAAAAATTCCAGGCGATCCTGGAAGACATTCAGGATTGTCAGAAGCGTGGTCAGCCGGTGCTGGTCGGTACCGCCTCTATTGAAAGCTCAGAACTGTTGTCCGGCTTGCTGAAAAAAGCCAAAATCAAACATGAAGTTCTGAATGCCAAATTCCACGAAAAAGAAGCTCAGATCATTGCTAATGCCGGTTGTCCGGGTGCCGTCACTATCGCCACCAATATGGCAGGTCGGGGTACCGATATCGTGCTGGGCGGTAGCCTGGAAGCAGAGTTGGAAGAGCTAGCGGAAGACGCCAGCGAAGAGACTAAAGAAAAAATTCGTACTGAGTGGATGAACCGTCACGAGCAGGTGCTTGGTGCCGGTGGTCTGCATATCATCGGTACTGAGCGGCACGAATCACGCCGTATTGATAATCAGCTGCGCGGTCGTTCCGGCCGTCAGGGCGATCCGGGGTCCACGCGTTTCTATCTGTCGCTGGAAGATAATCTGATGCGAATTTTCGCCTCTGACCGCATGGCCAGTCTGATGCAGAAACTGGGCATGGAAGAGGGCGAAGCCATCGAACATCCCTGGGTGACACGGGCTATCGAGAACGCACAGCGCAAAGTCGAAGGTCATAACTTCGATATACGTAAGCAACTGCTTGAGTTCGACGATGTCGCCAATGATCAGCGTAAAGTTGTCTACGAACAGCGTAATGAACTGATGGCAGCGGAAGATGTGTCCGAAACCATCGCCTCAATGCGTGACACCGTCATTAATGACACAATCAGCATTTATATCCCGCCCAACAGTATTGATGAGCAATGGGATGTCGCCGGGCTGGAGCAGGCGCTGCGTGATGAATATGGGCTGGAGCTTGATATCAGTGACTGGCTGGAAAATGACGACAGCCTGCACGAGGAAAGCCTGCGCGAGCGCATTCTGGAAGAAGCCGAGAAAGCCTACAAGGCCAAAGAAGAAACGGTCGGTGAAGAACTGATGCGTCACTTTGAGAAAGCGGTGATGCTGCAGACGCTCGACAGCCAGTGGAAAGAGCATCTGGCACAGATGGATTATCTGCGTACTGGTATCAATCTGCGCGGTTATGCCCAGAAAGATCCCAAGCAGGAATATAAACGTGAATCCTTTAGTCTGTTCACCACCATGCTTGATAACATCAAGCATGAAGTGATTCGGATTATCTCCCGGGTTCAGGTGCGCGCACCGGAAGATGTCGATGCGGTAGACCAGCAGCGCCGTCAAAGCGGTGATGTCCAGTATCAGCACGACGATGCGCAGAAAGTCGGCGAGCAGGAAGCTGAAGAAGCGGCGCCACAGGCTGCTCAGCCTTATACCCGTGACGGTAGTAAAGTCGGTCGGAATGATCCCTGTCCCTGTGGCAGCGGTAAAAAATTCAAGCATTGCCACGGAGCCATTAATTAATGGCCGTCAATCTGACTGCACCGACAGCAGACAAACTGCTGCCGGTCGCCGGGGTGAAACTTGCCACAGTCAGTGCCGGCATTAAAAAGCCAGGCCGTCAGGATGTCGTGTTGATTGAACTGGCAGAAGGCAGCGAAACTGCGGCTGTTTATACCCGTAATGCCTTCTGTGCGGCACCGGTGATCCTGGCAAGACAGAACCAGAAACAGGCTGCCAGCCGTTATCTGCTGGTCAACTCCGGTAATGCCAATGCCGGTACCGGTGAAAGCGGTATGCTGGCGGCAAAACAATGCTGTCAGGCGGTCGCAGATCTTACTGGTGTTGATGCCAGCGCTGTGTTGCCCTTTTCCACCGGCGTGATTGGTCAGCCGTTGCCGGTCGACAAAATCACCGGGGTGCTGGCTGAGGCCAGAGACAAGCTGGCTGAGGACAACTGGTTGCAGGCTGCCCAGGCTATCATGACCACGGACACGGTCGCTAAAGCCAGATCAATGCAACTGGAACTGGCCGGAAAGACCATCACCATAACAGGCATGTCTAAAGGTTCGGGCATGATCCGTCCGGATATGGCAACCATGCTGGCCTACATAACCACCGATGCGGCGGTGAGCCATGCCGTGCTGACCACCATGCTGCACAAGGCGATGAATCAGTCATTTAACCGCATCACCGTTGATGGCGATACCTCGACCAATGATGCCTGCGTTCTGGTGGCGACTGGTCAGGCTGATAACAAAACGATTGACAGTATCACCAGTGAAGAGGGTGAGCGTTTACTTACCGCTCTGACTGAAATCTGCCGTTACCTGGCGCAGGCGATTGTGCGTGATGGTGAAGGTGCGACCAAGTTTATTTCGATTGCCGTGAAGCAGGGGGATAGCCAGGAAGAATGCCGGATGGCGGCTTATGCGATTGCCCATTCACCGCTGGTTAAAACCGCCCTGTTTGCCTCAGATCCCAACTGGGGCCGCATTCTGGCTGCAGTCGGCCGCAGCGGCATCGACAATCTCGATGTCAGCAATGTCACCATCCATATTGGCGATGTTTGTATCGTGGACAAGGGCCAGCCTGCCAGTGATTACACAGAAGAGAAAGGTCAGTCAGTGATGGATGAAGCCGAGATTGCTATCACCGTCCTGCTGGGCCGCGGTCAGGCAGAAGATATGGTCTGGACCTGCGACTTTTCCTACGACTACGTCAAAATCAACGCTGAATACCGCACTTGATCCCAACATGGCTGATAACAAGATAACCACCCTGAGTGAATTTCTGCATCATAGTGGTGCCAAATATCGTGTCTTTGATATGGGACGCCGGGTTATCAAACTCAGCCCGGATCAGTTTGTCAGTTTCGAGTGGGCTCAAAAACCCTATCCACTGCCGTTTCAGCGGAGCGCGCTGTTCGGTGTCATCTTCTGGCATCCGGATGCGGCAGACAAACACTATGTCTGGTTTTTAAAGTTCCCGCTGGATGAGCAGGGGCTGTTACTGCAATCGGCTCGCGATGAGTTCCTGGTGATGCTGCTGGAGCGGGTCGGCGAGTGCATGTTGGCTGCAGCCGATGGCAAACAGATCGAAGGTGCACTCAAAGACAGTCCCTACACGTTTACCCCGCGAGAAGACAAAATGTCGGCTTTCAATGCTCAGGCAACCAGAAGCCTGGCACTGAAACCTTCATCCTATTATGCCGATGCATATGCTTATTTCACCGGCAAAAAGTCACTGGACAGCTGGAATCAACTGGGCATGCAGGGTGTTGCCGATGTCGCTGTCAGACTGGATGACAACGAGGAAACGCTGGGACTGATAGAGACGCTGCCACAGATTCCCTTTGAGCCGTTTAACGTGCTCAGTACTTTCCTGGAAAATGCTGAGCCTGCTGCCGGTATTGTGGAAGTGCTGGCGCAACGTGTCGATGTGCAACTGGAGAAAAAGCAGCCCGATATCAGCCTGATATGTGCCTGTCTGCGCGCTGCCTCCAATAGCCCGGCCAGAGGCCTGGTCGATCAGATGGTCAAGCATGTGCTTCAACATGCCTGCAGTCAGCATATTGAGGTGCTGGCCGTGCTGGGCGGACGCTGCTGGCAGTCATTACAGCAGCCCTCACTGTGTCAGCTTTATGTCGAACAACTGGCGCACAATGAAGCAGGTTATGAGGGCTTCAGCCAGTTACTGGCCGATTTGGTATTTGTGCCGGGCATGCGCGAACCGGTGATGCAGGCCTTACGCAACCCGGATCGTTCCAATAAGCTGAGCGAGTTCGTTGGTCTGATGTTTGGCTGATCAGTCGATACTTTTTTTGATGATATCGGTGTTGAGTCCGTCAATACTCTGCTGGTTTTTCTGACGCCAGTACTCCCGAATACCGACGTCACCCTGTTTTTCAGCCCAGAGATTCAGTTGTTCACGATCACCAGCATAGTCAAACAGCGGCACGGCCATGCCACAGGAAGTCTGAACTAAATCGATATCAAGGTCGAAAATCTGACGAGCGCCGGGCAAGGGGTCAAACAGCGAATAAAGACCAGACCATTCCGGGTCTTTGTGATGGATGACCTGTGCGTTTCCGTAGACTCTGAGGATCATCGGCTTGCCGTTAAATGCAGCAAACATCAGTGTCATCCGGGGATGTGATTGCACATGAGCCGCAGTTTCATTGCCGCTGCCGGTCACATTGAGCCAGATTATCCGTCGGCTATTCATCACCCGCAATGAATCCATACCTTTGGGCGAGATATTAACGCGACTGTCTTCGGTCGCCGTGCCGACAAAAAACAGGTGTTGTTCCCTGATAAATTCAATCAGTCGTTCAGACAGTGTTTCAAATTTCTGACCCATTTTAAGTTCGCTGGCTACGCTGACTGGCGATCTGTTGTTGCCATTCCTGTTCCATCATCAGTTCGTGAGTAGATTCAACCCGGTCGATAAAGACATGGCCATTGATATGATCCAGTTCATGCTGGAATACCCGCGCCATAAACCCTTCGTAGCGGGTTTCCACCGTCCCGCCATCATAGGTCTGGTAACTCACGTCAATCCACTCATAGCGTGGTACCAGACCACGGATGCCTGGCAGGCTCAGACAGCCTTCCCAATCCTTACTGGTGGCATCTGAATGTGCCAGGATCACCGGGTTAATCACGGCAAACGGCGGCACATCCGGTGCGTACGGATAACGTGTATTGGGATGAGAGGACAGAATAAAAAAACGCTGGCTGATGCCAACCTGCGGCGCCGCAATGCCCATGCCGCCTTTGTCGATAACAAAAGCCAGCAGCGCATCGAGCTGTTGCTGAAATGCCGGATCTTCAATGCTTTTAACTGGCTCGGCTCTCTGCCTGAGGAGCGGATGACCGAGCTGATGAATATTAAAATCAGTACTCATATCGCCGGGGCTTGCAGCGGATCCTGTAATCGAAACCAACCTGCAATACTGTAACGGTCACGCAGGGATTTGACTACTTCATGAGGGAATTGCTCACTCAGGAAAATCACAAAAGTACCGAAGTTGGGATTTACCGATTCAATCACTGTTTCAGAATCCGGCGCATAAATCAGCAACTGGCCGCCATCCACAGCCTGCCACTCAGGATTGAGATACAGCACAGTTGTGAGCACACGATTGGATTGCCCTTTGAAAGCATCCAGATGTTTTTTATAAAAAGCACCGGGCGGGTAGTGCGCATAATGCGATTCATAATCAAACAGCCCCATAAACAGACGGCGGTTGATAGCCAGCCTGAAATCAGCCATCTGGTCGATATAAGCGCGATCGGTCGGGTGATCTGCAGCCAGCCAGCGGGTCTGATCCTGGCGAACGCTGTTGTTTAACTGAAAGTCGAGATCCCGGCCGATACCGGCACGTTGGAAATCGTCATCGTCCAGTCTCGCGACGCGACGATGCAGAGCCATATTGAGCTCTGGCGACAGTAGTTGCGGCAAAATGCAGTAGCCTTTGTCTGCCAGTGCATCTGCAATCAGATCATAGGTGGATTCTAGAGGCTGGATGAGCGCTTTCAATCATGGGATCTCCATACAAACCTGCCGGCGTAGTCAGGCCGGACACCGTTTTTATCTGCCCTGACGCAGCGCCGTGAGAACACGGGCAACATGACATTGGATGCAAGTTTGAACGGGCGCTAAAAATAGCACATTTTACTGATTTGTGGTGATTTTTTAGCCGAAGAACCAGTACGCGACACTAATCGCCGCGATGATACCGGCAAAGTCGGCGGCGAGACCACAGCCGACGGCGTGACGGATGTTTCTGATACCGACGGCGCCGAAATAGACGGCCAGCACATAAAAAGTGGTCTCGGTGCTGCCCTGTACGATGGAAGACAAGCGGCCAGCAAAAGAGTCGGCTCCATACGCCTGCATGGTATCGACCATCATTGCACGGGCGCCACTGCCGCTGAATGGTTTCATTAATGCCGTCGGCATGGCATCGATAAACCGGTCATCCAAGCCCATGCTCAGGACCAGGCTACGCAGGCCGTCGAAGATAAGCTCGAGTGCGCCACTGGCGCGGAACACGCCGATCGCGACCAGCATGGCAACCAGATAAGGAATAATTCTGACCGCCGTTTCAAAGCCTTCCTTGGCACCGTCTATAAAAGCTTCGTAGGCATTCACTTTTTTCAGCGCGGCGGCACTGATAAAGACCACCACAAGGGAAAACAGAATCACGTTACTGATTAGCGCCGACTGACTCAGCATCGCTTCCTGGGACAGGCTGGCAAAGTAGCCAAGCAATCCGACAACCAGCAGGGTAAATCCACCGAGGTAGGCCAGCACCACGCGGTCGAGCAGGTTGATTTTCTGTACCCAGGCAACGGTCAAAAGCCCCACCAAAGTCGACATGTAAGTCGCCAGGAGGATGGGAATAAACACATCAGTCGGGTTGGCGGCGCCCATCTGGGCTCGATAAGTGAAGATAGTGACCGGAAACAGCGTCACGGCAGAGGTGTTAATCACCAGAAACAAAATCTGGGCATTGCTGGCGGTATCTTTGAACGGATTCAACTCCTGCAGCTCTTTCATGGCTTTAATGCCCAATGGCGTCGCAGCATTATCGAGGCCCAGCGCATTGGCAGAGATATTCATGACCATCGAACCAAGGGCTGGATGATTTTTGGGGATGTCCGGCATCAGCCTCTGGAATAGCGGCGTCAGGCCGCGAGTAAGCAAATCTACAAAGCCGCTGCGCTCACCGATTTTCATAATACCCAGCCAGAGTGCAAGAATACCGGTGAGCCCAAGGGAAATTTCAAAGGCGGTTTTGGCCAGTTCAAACATGGCCTCCATCAACTGGGAGAACACCATCTGATCGCCAAGCACAATAAGCTTGAACAGCGCCACGGCAAAGGCGATCAGAAAAAAGGCGATCCAGATGATATTCAGCATGCGGCTTATTGTGGCATGCCGGTTTGCAGGAAGGAAGCCGGAGAGTATTGTACTCTCCGGCCTGCTTTAAAATGACTTATCGGCGCTTCTGACGACCCTGAGGCGCTTTGCCGCCCTTGGCCGCTTTGCGCGGGCCGTTTTTCTTCGGCATTTTGCGTGAACCGGGCGAAGCAGGACGTTTCTCACCGTCGTTTTCAGCCAGACTGATTTGCAGCTGATGCTGATTGACCCAGATCTTACGCAAGTGCTGGAAGATGTCTTTAGGCATACCTTCCGGCAGATCGATAAAGCTGTGATCGTCCATAATCGAAATGCGGCCGATGAACTGGCTATCGAGACCTGCCTCATTGGCAATCGCACCCACCAGGTGTTTAGGTTCGACCTTATGTTCGCTGCCGACTTCCACCCGGTAGGTAATCATGCCGGTTTCGGTCTGGTGGCGTGTGCGTTCTCTCGGTTCACGTACGGGCTTATCACCGCGACGTGGTCGCTCGCCATTGTCAACCTTGTCACGGGGCGCTTTGCGTTCGCTGGTGTGCGACACCGGATTCAGCGGTCGTTGCTTCTGAACCAGGAAGGCGAGGGCGCCAGCCAGTTCCAGCGGGTCAGCATTATGCTCTTCCTGATACTGGGCAATCAGGGTTTCAAAAAAGCCCAGATCCTGTGATTCGATAGTTTCGGTTAAGAGCTGTTTAAAAGCCATCACACGACGATCAGCGATATCTTCACTGCTTGGCAGTTGCATGCGGGCAATGGTCTGCTTGGTGGCTCTCTCGATGGCACCCAGCATGCGCTTTTCTCTGGGAGCAACGAACAGGATCGCTTCGCCTTTACGGCCGGCACGGCCGGTGCGACCGATACGGTGTACGTAGGACTCGGTATCGTAGGGAATATCATAGTTGACCACATGACTCATGCGTTCAATATCAAGACCGCGCGCCGCGACATCGGTGGCGACCAGGATATCGATCTGGCCGGCTTTCATTTTCTCGATGGTCTTTTCGCGCAGCGCCTGATTCATGTCACCATTGATCGCCGCTGCAGCGTAGCCCCGTGCCTCCAGTTTTTCCGCCAGATCCACAGTCGCATTCTTGGTGCGCACGAAGATAATCATGCCGTCGAAATCTTCGACTTCCAGGATCCGTGTGAGGGCATCCAGCTTATGCAGTCCGGTGACCTGCCAGTAGCGCTGGTTGATGGTATCAACGGTCGAGGTTTTGGACTTGATATGCACCTCAACCGGATTTTGCAGATAACGTTGGGCCACCCGGTGAATCGGTTTGGGCATGGTGGCTGAGAACAACGCGACCTGACGTTCCTGCGGGGTTTCCTGCAGGATGGTTTCAACATCATCAATAAAGCCCATGCGTAACATCTCATCGGCTTCATCCAGTACCAGAGAACGCAGCGCATCGAGCTGTAGTTTACCGCGGCGGATGTGGTCCAGAATACGGCCAGGCGTGCCGACAATTACCTGTGGATTTCGCTGCAGCGCACGCAGTTGCAGGCCCATGCTCTGGCCACCGTAAATCGGCAAAACATGGAAGTTTTTGATATGGCGGCCATAGCCCTGAATGGCTTCTGCGACCTGAATAGCAAGTTCACGGGTTGGTGTCAGTACCAGCAGTTGCGGCGCTTGCTGTTTGGCGTCAAGACGGCTCAGCAGCGGCAGTGAGAAGGCGGCCGTTTTACCGGTACCGGTCTGGGCCTGCCCAAGCAGATCCCGGCCTTCCAGTAATGGCGGAATACTCTGCGCCTGAATCGGGGAAGGGGTCTCATAACCAGCTTCTTGAATTGCTTTGAGAATAGCCGGGGCAATACCTAACTCACTAAATGAGGGCATCGTTTCACGATGTTCTGTGGACATGGATTAACCTGTGATGGTCAGTTTTGAACGCAAAACTGATAAGCGGGATGTAAAACCCGTCATTATACGATGCTGACTGAATAAAATACAGAAAAAACATTTGTTTATTGACGCACTGGCAAGCGGCGCAGCACAGGCTTTATGATGAACTTGAATGAGGTTAAGGAGACTCCGATGGATCAGTTTTCAGTGGATGCCTATACGCCGCAGCAGATTGCAGCCCGTGTGCAACAACTTGGTGTCACGAAGGCCACTGGTGATTCACTGCAAGTGTTTGCCTTGGCGATTCTGGCCGGTGCCTTTATCGCCCTGGGCGCGGCATTTTTCACTCTGGTGAGCTATGACCCTGGCAGCATCGCCGGTGGCCTGTTACGGTTGATGGGCGGCCTGGTGTTTTGCCTTGGTTTGATCCTGGTTGTGGTTGCCGGTGCCGAACTGTTCACCGGTAATAACCTGATTGTCATGGCTTTTGTTGACGGCAAGGTGACACTGGGGCAACTGTTGAAAAATTGGATGATTGTCTACCTCGGTAACTTTGTCGGTGCCATGGGCATGCTGCTGATGATTTATTTCAGCGGTCATTGGCAACTGGCAGATGGGGCCGTCGGCGCCAAGGCGATTGCCATTGCCAACAGCAAAGTGAATCTAAGCTGGTCGGAGGCGTTGTTTCGCGGCATCTTATGTAATGTGCTGGTTTGTCTGGCCTTATGGTTATGCTATGCGGGCAGAACGGTGGTGGATAAGGTGCTGGCAATCCTGTTCCCCATCACGGCCTTTGTAGCGATGGGCTTCGAGCATTCGGTTGCTAATATGTATTTTATTCCCGCTGGCCTGCTCGCCAGTCAGGATCCCCAAATGCTGCAGACGCTGATGCCGGCCAATATCGATAATCTCACCATCACAGGATTTTTATGGCATAACCTGCTGCCTGTAACTATAGGCAACATGCTGGGGGGCGGTTTCTTCGTCGGCCTGGTCTACTGGTTTATTTACCTGCGCAAAAATAAGGAGAGTAACAATGACTGATCACATCTATAAAATCATTGAACTTACCGGCAGCTCCCCTGACAGCACCGATCAAGCGATCCGAAGCGCTGTCAGAAAAGCGGGCGAAACGGTCAAACACATGGACTGGTTTGAGGTGGTCGAAACCCGTGGCTCGATTCAGAACGGTGATGTGCAGTTCTGGCAGGTCACCATCAAGGTCGGTTTCCGTATCGAAAGCTGAGCCCACAGGCCGTTAACTGATGTGTACCGACGTCGTCATCATCGGTGCGGGCACGGCGGGTCTGGCAGCGGCCAGGGAGGTCAGCAAGCAGACTGAGGATTTTCTGCTTGTAGATCCGGGCCCATTGGGCACGACCTGTGCCCGGGTCGGCTGCATGCCATCCAAGCTGCTGATTGAGGCCGCTAAGGCTTATCATCGCAGGCTGAGTTTGGCTGAGTTTGGCATTCAGCATGCTGATAAGCTTGAAGTGGATATGCCTGCAGTGATGCAGCGGGTTCAAAAGCTCAGGGACTTCTTTGTTGACAGTACGCTGGAAGCTACTGAGCGTTTCAATCAACAACTGCTGAAACAAAAAGCCCGCCTGCTGGGCCCGAACCGGGTAGAAGCCGGTGGCAAAATCATCGACTGCAAAAAGATTATTATTGCCACTGGTTCAAGACCGTTGGTGCCTGATAACTGGCAGACTTTAAGTGAACATATTCTGACCACTGATAATCTCTTTGATCAAAACGCTTTTGCCAAGCGAATGGCAGTGATAGGGCTCGGGGCTATCGGTCTCGAAATGGCGCAGGCACTGAGTCGACTCGGTATTGAAATCACAGGCTTTGGGACTGACAAGTTGTTGGCAGGGCTTAGCGACGAAGCCGTTAACCGTGCTTTACTGGATAGCCTTCAGAGAGAGTTCAGTCTCAAGCTGGGTGAAGAGGCACAGCTAAATCAGTCGGCGAATGGCGTTAAAATCAAAGCCGGCGATTTCAGTGAGGAATTTGAACAGGTCATTGTCGCGATTGGACGCAAACCCAACCTCGATAATATCGGCCTTGAAAACCTCGATATTGAGCTCGACGAGCACGGGCTGCCCCATGTCGATCCGCATACTTTGCAGCTCGAAGACCTGCCGGTTTTTATTGCTGGTGATGTGCGGGCCGATACCATGCTTTTGCATGAAGCCGCGGATGATGGTCGTATTGCCGGCCACAATGCGGTGGCTGACTCGGTATCCTCGTATTGCCGTCGTATCCCCCTCAGTGTGGTGTTCTGCGAACCGGAAGTGGCGGTCGTCGGTCAGCCCGCTGCAGAGCTGGATAAACAGGATTATGTGTCAGGCGCGGTGGATTTCTCAAAGCAGGGCCGGGCCAGAGCCGCTCAGAGCAATAGCGGTTACCTAAAAGTCTTTGCAGACAGACAGACGGGCAGGCTGCTCGGGGCCGAAATGGCCGCCCCTGATGCCGGCCATCTGGCACATCTACTGGCACTCGCTATTCAGCAGAAAATGACCGTGACCGAAATACTGGCGATGCCGATTTATCACCCGGTGGTGGAAGAGGGATTACGCACAGCGCTGAGGGATTTGCAGTCGAAAATTTCTATTGAGGGTCGTTTTGATTTATCCCGCTGTGAAGCGATGAACGCCGAGGCGCTGGATTAATCGCTCAATTTCTCAAAGCGATGTACCCAGACCTGGTGGGCCTCATTCCAGTCCATACCGGCATGCATACTGATGATCAGTTGCTGGTAGGCACCCAGATCGGGAAAGCCTTCCGCTTTGGCATCAGCTTCAGTCATTTCACCCAGAGACTGTCTTTCCAGTCCGGTAATCACAAACTTTTCTGGACCGAGAAAGAAGGTCTCACCGGGATAACCATACACACCATTGCGGCGTTGCTGGGTTTTGCGGCCTGCCAATGCTGCGTCGACCAGCCGCTGATGGCTCACCAGCCGGTCGATTTCGCAGGTTTTGGGCGGATAATCCGGATGCAGATCTGACATTTATTTATTAATCCGGGTGAATTTGGAGCCTTCCAGGGTCAGGTTGAACATCAGGCCCTTGTTACTGAACATAAAGCCGACGATGGGATCTTCGATATCAATGGTATTGATATCCTCGCCGGCACCCCATTCAACCACAGCGACCGAGCCATCAACCCCCGCTTTCCAGCCTTTGCTATTGCGGAAGTACTCCAGGGAATCCTGTTCCAGAAATACGATAACCAGGGATTTGCTCTGGGCGCCCAGCTGCAGGCCGATGGAAGCAGCTGCGGTGCTGTAATAGGACTGGGTTTCACCGTTAATCAGTAGAGCGCCTTCACCATACTCACCGCCAATACCAAAACCGGCTTTGATGATTTTGGGAAACACCAGCACACCGGCTGCCCGCCCCAGAAACTCAGCACCACCGGGCACTTCGCTTTTAAATTTTTTCAGCGTCTCGCTGACACCAATATCAATTTCAGTGGCGGAAGCTGCCAGAGTCAGGGCCGGACTGGCAAAAAACATCATGCCCAGACAGGTCATTAAAATGGTCCATTTTTTCGCCAGATGCAGTGTGAGTTGTTTCATTGATGTTCCCTCATTTGGGTTGAATGTCACTACACTAGCATGAAAAAAAGACAAAAGTTGAGACCTTATCTTGGCATTCTGTTCCCAGTCTTTTTAGTTGATCCCCAGACTCTGAAGGTATTCGTCGTAGCTACCGTGGAAATCAGTAATGCCCTCGGCTTCCATATCAAAGATACGTGTGGCCAGTGAGGACACAAATTCACGGTCATGACTGACGAAGAACAAGGTGCCATCGAATTGTTCCAAGGCCATATTCAGCGATTCGATGGATTCCATGTCCATGTGGTTGGTGGGTTCGTCCATAACCAGAATATTGGGACGTTGCAGGATGAGTTTACCCAGCAGCATGCGACCTTTTTCGCCACCGGATAAGACATTCACTTTTTTCTCGATCATGTGACCTGAGAATAGCAGGCGCCCCAGCGTACCGCGGATAACCTGTTCATCGTCTTCCGGACCGGACCACTGTGCCATCCAGTCATACAGGGTCATGTCGTTTTTAAAGAGATGATCGTGATCCTGAGCGTAGTAACCGATATTGGCGTTTTCCGACCATTTCACTTCACCGCTTTGCGGTGGCATATCACCGACCAGGGTTTTGACCAGCGTTGACTTACCTATCCCGTTGGGACCGATAATCGCAATACGTTCGCCGACTTCGGTGATAAAGCTGAAATTATCAAACAGCGGTTTATCACCGTCGTAGAATTGACTGACTTTGCTGACTTCCAGCGCGTTACGGAACAGTTTTTTGTCCTGAGTAAAACGAATATAAGGATTGACGCGACTCGATGGTTTGATGTCATCAAGCTGGATTTTTTCAATCTGTTTCTGACGTGAGGTTGCCTGTTTGGCCTTGGAAGCATTAGCTGAAAAGCGCGAAACAAATTCCTGTAATTCCTTAATCTGCGCTTTTTTCTTGGCATTATCCGCCTGCAGGCGTTCGCGTGCCTGGGTGGAAGCAATCATGTAATCATCATAGTTGCCAGGATAGACACGCAGTTCGCCATAATCCATATCCGCCATGTGGGTACAGACACTGTTCAGAAAGTGGCGGTCATGCGAAATGATGACCATGGTGCTGTTACGCTGATTGAGAATATCTTCCAGCCAGCGGATGGTGTTGATATCCAGATGGTTAGTCGGTTCGTCGAGCAGCAGAATATCCGGGTCGGCAAACAGCACCTGGGCCAGCAGGATCCGCAGCTTCCAGCCCGGTGCGATTTCACTCATTGGGCCATAGTGCTGTTCCACCGGAATCCCTACACCCAGGAGCAATTCGCCGGCACGGGCCTCGGCAGTGTAGCCATCGAGTTCGGCGTACTGGCCTTCGAGTTCGGCGACCTTGATACCGTCTTCTTCACTCATCTCCGGCAGGCTGTAGATACGATCGCGCTCATGATGCACTTCCCACAGCGCCTTATCGCCCATGATCACCACGTCGATGACCCGCTGATCCTCATAAGCGAACTGATCCTGTTTCAATACAGCGAAGGATTCATTCGGATCCCAGCTGACATTACCGGAGGTCGGCTCCTGGTCGCCAGCCAGAATTTTCATGAAGGTGGACTTACCGCAGCCATTGGCGCCGATAAGGCCGTAGCGGTTGCCGTCTCCGAATTTGACCGAGACGTTTTCGAACAGGGGCTTGGCCCCAAATTGCATGGTGAGGTTAGCTGTGCTTAGCAAGAGAGAAATCCTGTCGTTAGAAAAGTCGACGGGCGACGTGAAAAACCCGCCATTATACACAGACTTAGTGGCCGCGAATAAGGGCCAGTTTGGCTTGTCTGCTGAGTTTTTTTATAGCGGCTTCGCGTTTGGAAGCGCTGCTGCGATCGGGGTGATTTTCCTGGTAAACCAATTTTCGGGCCGGGCTGGTATGAAAAAAGCGGGCCCCCCCGTTTTGCGTCTGATGCTGCGCAAAACGTCTGTTGAGATCGGTGGTGATGCCGGTGTAAAGCTTACCGTTGTCAGCTTCTATGATGTAGACGAACCAGCCGTTAGATCGGGAGTCATCTGTCATCGCAGAGGTCTGCTGCGGGATATTTAATCAGCGTCAAAGTCGAGAGCCACCGAGTTGATGCAGTAACGAAGCCCGGTCGGCGCCGGTCCATCATCAAACACATGGCCGAGATGGGCATCACAATGCTGACAGCGCACTTCTGTGCGGTCCATGCCATTGCTGTAGTCCGCATGATGGCTGACAGCATCGACATCGACTTGTGCGTAAAAGCTGGGCCAGCCGCAACCGGAATCAAATTTGGTGGTGGAATTGAAGAGAGGCTGATGACAACAGATGCAGCGGTAGGTGCCGTCATCCTGCTTGTCGACATAAGCGCCGGAAAAGGGAGGCTCGGTGCCCGCTTTGCGGGTGACAAAATACTGTTCTTCAGTAAGCTGCTCTCGCCATTGAGAGTCGGTTTTTTCGAGTTTGGCAGGCATGTTTTTTTCAACAGTTCAGCTTCGACTGGGCGCCATTGTAAGCAAACTTGTACAAAAATTCAGCACTGGGAGGTTTTCTGAAAAAAATGCCGGCCTGGAGGAGGCCGGCAAAACTCGGTTTTCAGATTTAAGAGAGAGGGAGTGTCAATGCACGAGCTTGGCAAGGCATCTCGCTCCATCGGTTATAAATAATAATGATTTGTATTTAGCTTTGCAAGTTATTTTTTTAAATTTCTGTTTTGTTGTGGTTTTCATTCCTCACACAGGCAGACTAATCCGGACTCGCAGTCCACCTTCAGCTCGATTCTCAGCTTCAATCTGGCCCCCGTGAGAAGCCACAGCACGCTGGGCAATGGTTAAACCCAGGCCTGTACCGTCGCGGCGTTGTGGTTCACCACGGAAAAATGGACGAAACAGTTTATCCAAATCCGCCTCACTGACACCCGGACCTTCATCTTCGATAATGATGTTGAAGCGCTTGGCACCCGCATCAAGGAGCGCTCGCAGAATGATATGGTCGCCCGCTTCACTGAATTTAATGGCATTGCGCAAGACATTTTCAATGGCACGGTGCAAGAGTTCCTGTTGCCCCTGCAGACTGACCTGGCCGTCATGCTGATAGAGAATGTGTACCGATTTGGCCTCCGCTTCAAAGCGGGCATCGGCAACAATCTCATCAAGCAAAAGGTTGATATCAATCTCAGCTGGTTGGTTATGAGTGACACCGGTTTCTAATCGTGACAGTAGCAACAGTTCACCGACCAGATCGCTCATCCTCTCCGCCTCTTTTTCCAGTCGACTCAGCGTAGTGACGACTTTATCGGGTTGCTGCTGTGCTATGCCGATAGCGGCCTGCATGCGGGCGAGCGGGGAGCGAAGTTCATGGGAGACATCGTGCATTAACTGGCGCTGACCGTTAACCAGGCGACTGATTTGAGATGTCATAAAATCAAAATTCTGCCCCAGTTCTGCCAGTTCATCACGCCGGTTTTTCATTTTCGAGCCTACCCGGGTATCGAGTTTGCCGTCTGCAACAGACTGGAAAGCCTGTTTCAGTTTGCTGATGGGGCGGGTGAAGTACCAGGCCAGGACCGCACTGAAAAACAGACTTGCTAGCAGGGCCGAGCTGATAATCAGCAACAGAGGCAGATGTTTGAGAACCCAACTTTTTTTGAACAAAGGTCCCGGCGCTTTTTCCGGTTCTGTGAGAGGGGCGTAGAGCAACCAGTTCTGATTATTGATTTTTATCTGTTCAACAATCCGACCTTTGCCTTTGGCGAGCAGTTGTCGTGCCTGGGACAGTGCTGATACATCAACCTGACGGCCCAGCAAGTCCTGATTATCGGTATTCACCGCCATCAGATTCATCAACTGGGTTTTCTGGCTTTGATTCAGAAAAACAGACAGGGCCTCCAACCCCTGCGTGCGGCCGATATCAGCCGCGACCTGAACATAGGGAAAGCCGCGAAAATCAATCAAACGCTCATCACGAGACAGGGGATCATCATCAGTGGCATGCTTGAGCCAGACAAAACTGCCGGCGCTGATCGCCGCAGCCAGCAGAGTCAGCCAGAATGAGAAAAAGAATTTCCAGAACAAACGGCCCATCGCTATTCCTTAATCAGTTGATAGCCCTGACCGCGGATGGTCTGGATTAGGTGGTGGCCATCAGCATGCTGGCCCAGCTTTTGTCGGATACTGCTCATATGCACATCAATGCTGCGGTCAAAACGGGCCAGTGGCCTGCCCAGCGCCTGCTGTGACAAGTCCTGCTTGCTCACGACGTGACCGGCCTCGCGTGCCAGCACTTCCAGCAGATTGAACTCGGTGCTGGTCAAATCCAGTGGCGCATCAAACCAGAAAGCCTGACGGCTTTCAGACAGTATTGTCAGCGGGCCGATGTTGATTTGGTGCTGTTCCTGCTCCTGCCGGTTTGAGTATTCCGCGCGGCGTAAAATGGCACGAATGCGGGCGACCAGTTCTCTTGGGGTGCAGGGTTTGGGAACATAATCATCGGCACCGGACTCAAGGCCGATAATGCGGTCAATATCATCGCCTTTGGCGGTGAACATCAGTACCGGAATCAGACTCTGCTCACGGATTTGCCGCAGGATGTCAGTACCTTTAATATCCGGCAGCATCATATCCAGAATAACAAGCTCAAAACGGCCGGATAAAGCGGCTTCAAGCCCTTCACGGCCATTGAAGCGGGTTTCTACTTTGAACTGTTCCTGCTGCAGATAATCTTGAAACAGTTCTGCCAGTTCCACATCGTCATCTATAATAAGTACAGAAGCCACAGATTAACCTCTTGTTCTGATGAACCAATCATAGCGACTCAAAGGAACAGCAACCAGTCTGCAGGCCTGTTCTTTACTTATTTTTACCTCTTACTAACGTTTCTTTACTGACATCTACGTGATACTGGCAGCGTGTTTTGCACAGCCAGACAGGCTGAATATTAATTCTCAAAGGAGATGAATCATGAAGAAACTGATGATGGCTTTATGCCTGATGCCGATGATTTCGGTTGCCTATGCCGGTGATCACGAGCCCAAGCAATGTGATGGCCATAAGCATCACATGAAACACAAAAAAGCCGGTGATGTACCGTTTTATTTGCGTGATATCGAACTCAACGAGACCCAGAAAGCCCAGCTTAAAGCGATGATGGAACAACGACATGCAGACCGCAAGGCTAACAAGCAAGCCTATTGGGACAACAAAAAAGCCATTTATGAGCTGACCCGTGCCGACAATCTCAATGAAGCCGAACTGGAGACACTGGTTGATGAGTCGATGGCAATGAAAAAACAGGCAACGATGGAACGGGCCCGTTTCCATCATGAAGTCTACCAGCTGCTGACTGATGAGCAGCAGCAACAACTCGATGCCAAACTGGAAGCGTTCAAGAAAAAACATCAACAGTCCTGATAACCAGGCGCTGATTTCAAGCACGGTGTCGCCATCCTCTCCTATCCCGCAAATTTGGTGACGCTGTGCTTTTTCTCTGCTTACGTTGAGGGAGGCAGAATCAGGTGCAATTGGGTATCATCATGTGCGGATAGAACATGAGGATAAATGATGGTTCTGGAAAATGCACCCAGTTGGCAACAGCCCTTGAAAACGGAATTCGACGCGGGCTATATGCAGGATCTGAAACAGTTTTTACGCACAGAGAAAGATAAACAGAAAGTCATCTACCCGCACTCATCCAACTGGTTTCATGCACTGGAAACCACGCCGCTGGATGAAGTCAAAGTCGTGATTTTGGGACAGGACCCCTATCACCAACCAGGGCAGGCACATGGCCTGTGTTTCTCAGTGCAGCCCGGTATTAAGATTCCGCCTTCACTGGTCAACATCTATAAAGAAATGGAAAGTGATCTGGGCATCCCAGCTGTCAGCCATGGTTACCTGGAAAGCTGGGCCAGACAGGGCGTATTACTGCTTAATGCGGTGCTGACAGTGGAAGACTCCAAAGCGAATTCTCACCAGGGCAAAGGCTGGGAAGCTTTTACTGATAAAGTCATCGAAGTCATTAACCAGCAACGACAGCATGTCGTCTTTATGCTCTGGGGCAGCTATGCCCAGCGTAAGGGCAGTGTCATTGATAGCAGTAAACACCTGGTACTGACTGCGCCACACCCGTCACCGCTGTCAGCCCATCGTGGTTTTTTCGGCTGCCGTCATTTCAGTCAGGCCAATCAGTATCTGGAAGCTCATGGTCAGAGGCCCATCGATTGGCAATTGCCGGCTGAGCCCTAGCCTTTAAAATCCTGATCCAACACAGCCGCGCTTGGTACAATGCGCGCCATGATAAATTTCATCGGATATCTGTCTCTGCCAGTTTTCACTGATACTGCTGTCGAGGCTGACTATGATTAAGTTCAGCCAGGTTTCTCTGCGCCGTGGCAGCAAACTGCTGTTCGAATCGGCCAATCTTATTATTCATCCAGGTCAGCGTATTGGTCTGACCGGTGCCAATGGGACCGGTAAATCCAGCCTGTTTGCCTTGCTCCGTGATGAGTTACATGCCGATGCCGGCGAAGTCTCGATGCCGGATAGCTGGGTCACCGCGCATGTGGCCCAGGAAACACCCGCTGTCGATACTTCGGCCATTGACTATGTGCTGGAAGGCGATAGCGAACTGACCCGGCTGCGGCAGCAACTGGCTGAAGCCGAAGCCGCGGGGGACGGTCGCCGCCAGAGCGAACTGCATGACAAGCTACTGACTATTGATGCTTATTCAGCAGAGAGCCGCGCCGGCAAACTGATGCATGGTTTGGGTTTTAAAAACGGCCAGGAAAGCTGGCCGGTAACCGCCTTTTCCGGTGGCTGGCGCATGCGCTTGAATCTGGCGCAGGCTTTGATGTGCCGATCGGATTTGTTGCTGCTGGATGAGCCCACTAACCACCTTGATCTTGAAGCCGTTTACTGGCTTGAAGACTGGCTCCGATCCTATCCCGGCACTTTGCTGGTGATTTCGCATGATCGCGATTTCCTGGACCGGGTAGTGACCCATGTCGCGCATATCGAACAACAGCGCATCAAACTTTACACCGGTAATTATTCCGACTTTGAACTGGCTCGTGCCGAGCATCTGGCTAACCAGCAGGCAGCCCATCAGAAGCAGCAACGTGAAATCGCGCATATGCGCAGTTTTGTCACCCGCTTCAAGGCCAAGGCCACCAAGGCCCGGCAGGCGCAGAGCCGGATCAAAGCGCTGGAACGCATGGAATTAATTGCACCGGCCCATGTCGATTCGCCCTTCCATTTCAGTTTTCTGCCGCCGACCCGGCTGGCGACGCCGTTGCTGAGTCTGGACAAGGCCGCTGTCGGGTACAGTGAGAAACCCTTGCTAGAGAATATTGAGCTCAGTCTGGCCCCGGGTGACAGGGTAGGCCTAGTGGGACCCAATGGCGCCGGTAAATCGACATTAATCAAGCTGATTGCCGGCGTGCTTGAGCCGCTGGCAGGAAAACGCCGTGAAGCCAAGGATATCCGTATCGGTTATTTTGCCCAGCATCAACTGGAGCAGTTACGACCAGAAGACAGTCCATTACGGCATTTAATGCGACTTGATGCTAAAGCAAGCGAACAGGAACTGCGTGATTTTCTGGGGGGTTTTGGCTTTCACGGCGATAAGGCATTGGAAAAAGTCGCACCCTTTTCAGGTGGTGAAAAAGCGCGGCTGGTGCTGGCGATTCTGGTCTATCAGAAACCGGCATTGTTGCTGCTGGATGAGCCCACCAACCATCTGGATCTGGAGATGCGACTGGCATTGACTGTGGCCCTGCAGGAGTTTGAGGGGGCGCTGGTAGTGGTCTCGCATGACCGGCATCTGCTCAGAACTGTGACCGATGATTTATGGTTGGTGGCCGAAGGCAAAGCGCAAGCTTTCGACGGTGACCTGGATAATTATCGTCAGTGGCTGCTGGATCAGGACCGGCAGGAGAAAAAGCCGGCGGCTGAGACTAATACCGCTAATAAAAAGCAGGATCGACAAGTGGCTGCAGCGCGTCGGCAGAAATTACAGCCGATTCGTAACAAGGTGAAAGCCGCCGAAAAAGCGCTGGAAAAATTGTCCCAGTCTCTGAGCGAGGTGGAAACGCAACTGGCGGATAACGCCCTTTACACTGAAGCTGGTAAGGACAAATTAAAAACTCTGCTGCAGCAACAGGCGGATCTGAAAGCCGCTTTGGAACAAACAGAAAGTGACTGGCTTGAAGCCAGCGAACAACTGGAATCGGCTGAAGCCGACGAGGAATAATTGTGGCATTACTGTCATTAAAACAAGTCACCGTCAGTTATGGCGGTCCCAATCTGCTGGATAAGGTCGACTTTCAGCTGGACCGAGGTGAGCGGGTCTGTCTGGTCGGTCGCAATGGCGCCGGCAAATCGACACTGATGAAACTGATTGCCGGTGAAATAAAAGCTGACAGCGGTGAAATCATCGGCGGTCAGTCAATTAAAATTGCCCGGCTGGAACAGGAAGTGCCGATTGGCACCCACGGCAGCGTGTTTGACGTCGTGGCGGCCGGCTTGGGCGAGATTTCTCCCATGCTGGTGGAATATCATCAGCTTCTGCATGAATTACAGACTGACAGCAGTGAAGCCTTGCTCAATAAACTGGAAAAGGCCCAACACAAGCTGGAAGCCGCCGACGGCTGGTCGGTGGAGCAGCGGGTTGAAACTGTGATTTCACGCTTGTCACTGGATGCCGATGCTGACTTTGACAGCCTGTCAGGTGGTAAGAAACGGCGTGTGCTGCTGGCTCAGGCACTGGTGAAACAACCCGATATTCTGCTGCTGGATGAACCGACCAACCACCTGGATATTGAATCCATTACCTGGCTGGAAGGGTTCCTGAAAAGCTACGGTGGCACCTTACTGTTTATTACCCATGATCGAACCTTCCTGCAGGCGCTGGCAAACCGGATAGTACAACTGGATCGCGGTCAGCTGGCCAGCTTTCCCGGTGATTATCACAACTATCTGAAGAAACGCGAAGAGATGCTGGCGGCAGAAGCCGAGCAGAATGCCCAGTTCGATAAGAAACTGGCACAGGAAGAAGTCTGGATCCGTCAGGGCATCAAAGCCCGTCGCACCCGCAATGAAGGTCGGGTCAGAGCACTGGAAAAAATGCGTAAGGAGCGTAGCCAGCGACGCGAGCGTCAAGGCAGTGTCAGCATGCAGTTACAGGAAGCAGAACGCAGTGGCAAACTGGTGATTGAGGCTGAGAATATCGGTCAAAGCTACGACGGCAAGATGCTGTTTGACAATTTCAGCACCGTCATCCAGCGTGGCGACCGCATCGGAATCATTGGTCCTAATGGCTGTGGTAAAAGTACCTTGCTCTCCATAATGCTGAAACGTCAGGAGCCGGAGAGCGGTGAGGTCAAACTGGGTACCAACCTGGAAATCGCTTTTTTTGATCAGCTGCGTAGTCAGCTGAATGAGGAAGAGAGCGTGGTCCAGAATGTGGGGCAGGGCAGTGACCACGTTGATATTAACGGCAGCCGTAAACATATCATCGGTTATCTGCAGGATTTTCTGTTTACACCGGAACGGGCCAGAACCCCGGTTAAGGCTTTATCTGGAGGTGAGCGTAACCGACTGCTGTTGGCTAAGCTGTTCACCCAGCCGGCCAATTTGCTGGTCATGGACGAACCTACGAATGATCTGGATGCCGAAACCCTGGAATTGCTGGAAGATTTGTTGCTGAACTACAGCGGCACCTTGCTGCTTGTCAGTCATGACCGGGCTTTTCTGAATAATGTTGTGACCAGCAGCATTGTGTTTGATCCTGATGGCGGCCTGCGTGAATATGTCGGCGGCTATGAAGACTGGCAGCGGCAGTGGCAGCAAACACAGAAACAAGCCGAGCCTAAAGCGGCGAAAGCGCAAACGGCAGAGGCTAAACCTGCTCAGAAAAAGAAATCCAAACTGACTTATCAGGAACAGCTGGATCTGAAAGCGCTACCGGCAAAGATTGAGGAACTGGAAACCCGGCAGCAGGCTTTTAATGATCAGATGTCGGACCCTGCTTTTTACCAGCAGGATGCTGAAAAAATCACTCAGGTGCAGCAGCAGGTAGCGGCACTGGAGGCGGAACTGGAATCAGCCTTTGAACGCTGGGAAGCCTTGGAAGACAAACAGAATCAGTGATTAGGCAGGCAATCTTTGCTCCATCAGCGGGGGGATGTTTTCAACCGGTATGGGGCGGCTGAAATAATAACCCTGGTAAATATCACACTGGTTGTACTTAAGAAAGTCCAGTTGGTCTTCGGTTTCGACCCCTTCAGCGACGATCATTAATCCGAGGCTCTTGCCAAGCGTGATGATGGTTTTACATATGGCGGCATCTTCATGGTTAAGCTGGCATTCACGGATAAAGGCTTGATCGATTTTGAGTACATCCACCGGGAATTTCTTCAGGTAACTCAGTGAGGAATAACCCGTGCCAAAATCATCGATAGAGAGTCTAACCCCGGTTTTCTTGATGGCTTTCATTGCAGCGATACTCTGATCGGTATTGCCGGCGAGCACCCCTTCTGTGATCTCCAGCTCAAGCAGTTCGGGATTCAACTGATGTTGCAGTAGCAGGTCTTTGACCAGGCCCGGCAGGGTTTCCGAGTGCAGATGTTGACCAGAGACATTCACTGCCACGGGTAACTGGGGTAAGCCCATTTCCCGCCACAGAGCGATCTGTTTGATAACCGTTTTCAGCACCCATTCATCCAGTTCTATAATGAGATTAGAGCCATCAATCAGCGGGATGAACTCACCGGGCATAATCAAACCATACTCTGGATGCTGCCAGCGAATCAGTGCTTCAAAACCGACCACCTCATTGGTTTCGACAGAAATTTTGGGTTGATAGTGTAAAAGCAGCTGATTCAGTTTGATGGCTTCTGGGAGGGCATTTTCCAGCTCGAACTGTTGTTTGTTCTTGTCATTCATTTGTTCATGGTAGACACGGAAAGTGTTCCTGCCTGCCTGTTTTGCCCGGTACATGGCAATATCAGCCTGTTGCATCAATTGCTCAGGCAGTGTTTCTCCATCATAAGTGATAGCAATGCCGATACTGGTCCTGACCATGAGAGTCTCACCACCCAGTTGCACAGGTAGTTGCATTGTTTGCAGTATCTGAGTGGCTTTGCTCTCTGCATCCTGCTGGCTGACCTCGCCTGACATCACAATGACGAATTCATCGCCACCCCAGCGGCCAACCAGATCTGTCTCCCGTGTCACAGAAGATAAACGTCTTGCGACCTCACAGAGCAATTCGTCGCCAGCTTTGTGACCCAGATTGTCATTGATCTTCTTGAACTGGTCCAAATCGAGAAACATGAGCGCCACGGCGCCGGGTAATTCATGGTGGTGTTCAATTCTTTGCTTGAGGTTACTGAGGAAATAGGTTCGATTGAAAAGGCCGGTGAGCGGGTCATTGTAGGCCAGTTGTTTGAGCCGGTTCTGTAATTTGATTTGTTTTGTGATATCCCGAATATGCAGCGTATATTCAACCTGAGGCTGCGTGTTATCAGTAGTTTGCGTCACAACAATCTCGGCAGGGAATTCTTCGCCATCACTGCGAGACAATTCCGCAATGTTCTGTCTTTTCAATACAAGCCCGTCGCTGGAGACAAAGCCTTGTGCCAGGCTGTTCAAGGCCGCAGTGCGTGAGCCATCAGTAATGAAAAGGTGGAAAAAGTTTTTATTCAGTACTGATTTACGTGAAAGACCAAAACACTGCTCGGCAGCCGGGTTGAATTCAATGATATTGCCACGTGCATTGATCGTGACAATACAGTCCATTGCCGCCTGTAAGATGGCGCCTTTACGAAATTCACTTTGTTTGAAAGCGGTGAAAGCCTGATCTCTTTGCTCGATTTCCAGGTTGACCTTATCAATGACCCGGTTGTATTGCTGGGCGATCTGTCCCACCTCGGTAAAGGGTTCCTCCGGCACGCGTGAGGAAAAGTCTGATTGCTGCTGTTGATGCTGCATCGCTGCCAACAGGTCGAATACCTCAGTACTGACACGATGTTCAGCGACATTCAGTCCAATCAGTTCGGATTGAGGATCAACCCGCAGCGCGTAGAAACGATTGATGAGGCGAAGTAGCAGGTAAGCAACCAGAAAACTGTATAAGCCGATGCTGATAACGCCAAAGGTTTGCACCAGAAGTTGCTCTGTCATGCTCAGACCTGTGCCGATTTTTTCAGTGCTGCCAAACAGCGCCACGGCCAGTGTTCCCCAGATTCCAGCGAAAAGGTGGACCGGAACAACGCCGAGCGCATCATCGATCCTGCCTTTCTCAAGCAAGCGGTCGCCATAAAATACGATCGCGCCACCGATAATGCCGATCAGCATCGCTTCTCCGGGAGTAACAACATGACAATTGGCTGTGATTGAGACCAGGCCGCCCAGTGCACCATTGACGATCATCAGAACATCAATATAGCCGTCATAGAGGTATTTCAGCATTGTGGTAGCAATGCCACCCCAGACTGCGGCGAGTAGGGTATTGAGGATAATCCCGGGCACACTGTCATCCCATGCCAGGGTACTGCCGCCATTGAAACCGAACCAGCCAAACCAGATTAATAAGCCCCCAAGCACTGCCAGTGGCAGATTACTGCCGGGTATGCGACGCTCGCTAAGGTCATAGCGGCCAATCCTGGGCCCGATGATGATGATGGCGGCAAGGGCCACCCAGCCGCCCACGGAATGCACAACGGTAGAGCCCGCGAAATCGATGAAGCCCAGCTTTTCCAGCCACCCTGTAGGTTCACCCGCGATGATACCCGACCAGGTCCAGTGACCCACGACAGGATAAATAAAGAGGGCTATGACGATAGTCATGATCACATAGCCGATGTAACTGGTACGTTCAGCAACAGCGCCGGAAACCAGCGTTGCCGCAGTGCCGCAGAACATCATCTGAAAAATGAAAAAGGTAATCATATTGGCTGGACTGTCAGCACCGAACATGAAATCACTGGTTCCCCACCATCCGCCGGTGGACTGGCCGAACATCAGGCCGAAGCCGACGAGCCAGAATATGGCGCTTGCCAGCGTGAAGTCAGTGATATTCTTGGCTGCAACATTGATACTGTTTTTGCTTCTGACCAGACCGCTTTCCAGGCAGAGGAAACCGGCCTGCATGGTGAAAACTAAAAATGCCGATAAAAGTAGCCAAAGACTGTCCACCAACATCTCCTTATCGATAGTCTCTCAATTTGTTTTACGGCATGAGTCAGAAAAAATCCATTCCGGTAATGATTTATTTTCAGGAATGAACACCTTTATGACTTGAATCAATAAAGTTGTGCCTGAGACGGCCAAAAAAAAGCCCCGATGGAACGGGGCTTTTTTACTGTGACTGCATCGGGAATCATTGATCCAGCAGGGCGTCGCGGGTGTCGGTGCCGCGACGTGGCAAAATCCACATCTCATACATGGACACTATCCACATAAAGGCAAACGACAGTGCCATCGAGCCACCGGCGATAATCACCAGCCAGGCAAAGTTCGGGTTCTGTTTGGTCAACCACCACGAGGCGATATCTACAAGCAGGAAGACGTAGGGGGTGGAGATAGCGATAACCTTGAGTGGTTTCGGTACCCCGGCCGCCAGACTGAAGATCAAACCGACGAACATGAAGATGAAGGCAATACCGAACAGGTGAATGTGTGATACCCGTGCCAGTGCAGAAATCGTCACACCGGTATCAACCAGCGCACGGTCTTTGATGTTCTGGAAATCGCTGTAATCAGGAATACCACCACCATCAGCGTTGTGACAGACGATACATTTAGACTCAAAGATGTCCTGAATTCCCTGATCTTCGTAAGCTTCCTCGGTCGCACCCTGATGGATCCAGTTAATAATCGCATCACGTTCCTCATCGGTGGCCATCGGTTTCATAGAACCATGCAGCTTGTTTTCCAGCATTGAGTTTGTGCGGTTTCCGTAATAACTGTAGACGATGTCGTCGATTGAAAGTCCATATTCACCGTCGGCAAGACCGTGAGTCAGCTGAATCTGAACGACTGCCATCAGATAACCGACGGCAACAACGATCAAATAGCCGCTGAACAATGCCTTGAGAGAGGTTCCCTGACTGGCCAGGTTGAGGTTGTGCGATAAAGCCATGGTTTTTCCTTTACAAATTATGCGGTCATTATGTTATTACATTCGGCACCGTATGAGTAGCAAACGCCGGAATGCTATTTGCCAAACACGGTTTTCAGCAATTCAGTTGTCCGGGCTGCCGGGTTTTCACGGATTTTTTTCTCTTCCAGCGCCAACATCGTGAACAGGCCATCGAGTGCTTTCTGGGTCACGTAATCAGGCAGATTCACATTCAACTCCTGGCCAACGACCGGCACGCTCGACACTCTGTCACTGAGTTGGTTGTAATAACGGGTGGAGCCAACCTGGTCCAGCGAGTTCCTGATGCTGGGTCGGAACAGTTCTGTTAAGCGGCCGCTGGTTTGCTCCCGAAAATATTGAGTAGCGGCATTATCGGGACCATTGAGAATATTCTTGGCATCCTCAATCGTCATATTCTTAATGGCATCAACCATGATCGATGTGGCCGCCGGTGCGGCTTCTTCTGCGGCACGGTTCATACTGGTTTGAAAGTCATCAGCCAGATCAGTCATTCCGACTTGACGCATCAGACTGTCAACTTTCTCAACCTGAGGGGGGAGGGGGATTCGAATCTTTGGATTTCCCAGATAACCATCAGTCTGGCTAACAGTCTCAATGGCCCGCCTGCTGCCAATACTGAGCGCTTCTTTCAGGCCCGACACCATGGTGTTGCTGTCGAGTGTTGTGGTGGCGTTTGGTTCACCAGGTAACAGCGTTTTGCCAGCCTGTTTCAGATCATTGAGCATACTATTCCAGTCGGCACTGGCAATGTTGATCGTCAATAGCGGACTCATAAGCAATAAAGTCACGAATGCTCTGGCTTTCATAACGGTTTCCTTTTGCCTATAACAGCAGCATTGCTGTTATTAATTAAGTTCATTGTCGCCGATGCAGTGTGGCAGTCAAGTCAAATGCTGCCTGAGATGATGAATAAAACCGATGACAGAATCAGGACAGATTCGAATCTTTATGTAATCCAATTTCCTCTTGCACTGAGCTCCTATGCTCAGGGCTGCAACCAGTTGATTTCCCGTGCCGTCAAGGCACCCACTTGGGCTGCTTTTAGACTGTCAGGCATTCGGGCCTCATTGACATTAATGGCTATTCGACCCGCCATGATCTCGGCATAACGTTGAGGATACAATGGCGTTTTATCCGGTTCTGCATAACCGTCGGGATAATGTGGCTGGTTGTCCGGCCCATATTTATCAGTCGCACCCAGCGTGTGCAGAATCTCATGCGCCATTACCAGAGAGTTTTGTTGATTCTGCTGGGGGCTTGCAAAGGCGTGAATGACGCCCACAAGGCCTTTCTGTAAGCCCAGTGAATGAGCAAGGCGACGTTGCTTATCAGCCTGATGGTAGATGACATAAAGCCGGATTCGGTTCTGATTGGAGACATCATCCGGCGTGTGCTGATAGGCCCAGTAACGAAGTTTCAGACTCCACCAGACTGCACTCAGCATGCCCGGACTCTTTGGCGGTGAGGGTGGTAAGGCTTCGACTTCCTGCCCCAGCTGAGTGATGATTGGCTGCTCGATAGCCAGGTTGTAATTATCACTGATTTGGACAAAGAACGCGTCAATATCTTCAAAGTTATCTGCAGAAAGGTCATTGATATAAGAAGAAGTCGCCGGGTGCTGATCGCCGTTTATCGGGAAAATAATGACATTAACGGGCTGATACCAGGCGGTGGTGGCACGTTTTTGTTCTTGGGTATAAATCAGGGCAAAAAACAGCAGGGCCAACAGGATAAGTATTCGAAGATTACGGAAGCTAAAAACTCTCATTCGGGCTCATTAAAATCTAGGCATAAAAAAAGCCGGTCAACCCATGCTGACCGGCTTTTGAATTCTTATATGCAGTACATTATCCGGGGACAACGTTTTCCGCTTGTGGTCCTTTCTGTCCCTGAGTCACTTGCATAGTGACATCTTGACCCTCTTTCAATGTTCTAAAGCCCTCTGCCTGAATCGCAGTATGATGAACGAAGACATCCGGGCCATCCACTTGTTCAATAAAGCCGAACCCTTTAGCATCATTGAACCACTTTACTTTTCCATTTACTTGATCTGCCATATCAACCTCAATCTTTAGAACTAAGCCAGCGCTTTCCAGTGCTGACGGAACAATTGCTTCAAGTGAAGCTTATTGCATTGTAATCACAAAAATTGCAAAGAAGTCACCATTTTCAGTAAATAATTGCATTTTTTTTTGTGAAGAGTTAGCGATTATTAAATACGGATGAACAGGCAGAGTCAAATAAAATATCACTAAATCAATCTGTTACCTTTAAAAAAACAATAAAAGCAAAAATAACGCAGATTTAGAATTATTATAGGTTTTGACTATCAAAAGTTCTTAATATGCGGAATTCGCATTGCTTATTCAGGAACAAACTCCGCCGGCGGCGCTGAACCCTCACCAAAGAAGAACTTTTCCATTTCGGTTTTGAGAAAGGCCTGAGATTTCGGATCTGCCAGTGACAGACGGTATTCGTTGATAAGCATGGTTTGTTGACTTAACCACATCTGCCAGGCTTCCTTGGAAACCGACTCATACAGTTTTTTACCCATTTCACCCGGGTAAGGGGGGAAGTCGAGACCTTCCGCCTCTTTATCCAGTTTGACGCAGTGAACAGTGCGAGTCATAGCTATCCTCTAGTTATTCAATGATTGTAAAAATGATTTTACTGGTGCCGGCAGGCCCAGTTTGAAAGTGTCCTCTATTCTATACCAGTTGCCACTGTCTTTGTCGGCAACCCCGATGACCCGGCAGCGTAACAAAGTAGGCTCTATATTCAGCCGAAAGTGTGTGAAGACATGCTGGAGAGGCGTAAGAGCGGCGCTGGATTGGACCTCTAAAGACCATTGCTGGCAGCAATAGCTGCTGATGTCTTCATCCGTATTCTTTTCCGGGAAGCTCCATAAGCCGCCCCAGATGCCTTGTTGGGGCCGTTGCTCCAGCAGCACCTCACCGAGTTCGTTTTGCATGACAAGCCATTTTGTCTGGCGGGTGGGAACGGCTTTCCTGGGTTTTTTTCCTGGATAGGCTTCAGGCTGGCCCAGGGCATAGGCCCGGCAAGCAGCCCGCAATGGACAATTGGGACAATCAGGCTTGCTACGAGTGCACAAGGTGGCGCCCAGATCCATTTGTGCCTGAATATAGTTGGCAATTCGCTGATCTGGCAGCAGCTCTTCCGCATAGCGCCAGAGCTGGTTTTCTACCTGCTTGATGCCAGGCCAGCCATCCACGGCAAAAAACCGAGCCAGTACGCGTTTGACGTTACCATCAAGAATTGGAAAGCGCTGATGAAAAGCCAGGCTCATTATCGCACCAGCAGTCGAGCGGCCTATCCCGGGCAAAGCAGTCAGAGCCTCCAGGCTGGAAGGCATCCTCGCATCATAGTTTTCAACTACAAGCTTGGCCGTTTTGTGCAGATTGCGCGCGCGGGCGTAATATCCAAGCCCTGACCAATAAGCCAGCACCTCATCCTGTGGGGCTGCTGCCAGTGTGCCAATATCGGGAAAACGACCGGTAAAGCAGTGATAGTAATCAATCACGGTGCTGACCTGGGTCTGCTGCAGCATGATCTCCGATAGCCAGACATGATAGGGCGTTGGATCCTGCTGCCAGGGAAGATCCTTGCGACCGTGTCGGTCATACCAGTCAAGCAAAGCTTGTGAAAAGTCGAAAGTCGAGGACATAGTCAGACAGAAAAAAGCCCGCGACCGATCCTCAGCCGCGGGCGGTGTAGATGATTGTGCATTAGAAGAAGTTTTTCAATTTATCCTTAACGGCATCTTCCAGTTGTTTTTCGGGTGCTTTTTCTTCTTCAGCCGGCGCTTCTTCGCTAGTGGTTTCTTCACCACTACTCTCGGTTTGCTCAGTCTCAGACTCGCTGCCGGATTCTTCAGTTTCTGATTTCGTTCCCAGCGCACCCCCAAGCAAACCACCGAGATCATCCCCCAGTTTTTCCTTCAGCTTTTCTTCGGCCTTGGTCTTTAGCTCTTCCTTGGCTTTGTCTTTGACCATACCGGCAAGATCGACGCTGGGTTTGGGATTATTGAAAGTGCCGGTGATTTTAACGGGGATAGTGAGGCCTTTGAGCTCTGCCAGTTCTTTACCACCCTGACCGGCAATGGTGCCAACCACGGCGACCTTCAGGCTGTAATCAATGGTTTCCTTGGGCAGGCTGGCCTGACCGGCACCATTGATACGTAACAGGGGGGATTTCAGTGCCAGGTCCTGGTTATCAATCACGCCGTTATTGGCCGTGAAAGTCCCGCTCAGGGTCGAGAAGTCAGTCTGAACCGGCGCATCGGATTCAGCCGGCTTTTGTCCCGATAGTGCGGCTTTGGCTTTACGAATGGCATCAGCGATATTGATGCCTTTCAGGGCACCATCGTCAAACGAAAAGCCACCGCTGCCACTGAGTGTCTGTTTAATTTCTTCCACGGTAGCGCCTGTTCCGCTCAGTTTGGCATTCGCACTCGCTGTACCCGTGATTTTAGCTTCACCGGTCATGTCTTTCAGCAGGGGCTCAGCCTGTACCCCTTTAACACTCTCGTCGATAGCCAGTTTAAGCTTGTCACCGCGCGCATCCAGGCTGACATTACCGTTATATTGACCCTGATACAGGTCAGCGCGCATCGGTGTCAGCTTTACCAGGCCGTCTTCAGCATTAATCGTGACATGAATGTTTTGACTGGTCAGGCCGCTGGCCGTCATTTTGCCGATATCAATTTTGCCTTTGGCATTGATTTGACGCAGTGTTTCCAGCGGAAGCTGGCTGGGTCCGCCAGCCGCTTGGCCAGCAGGAGACGCTGCCGGTTTGGCTTCACCTTCTTTGACTGGCGGCAGATAACGGTCCAGGTCAATCTGATCCAGCTTCAGATTAAAATTAAAGCCGGGATTACTGAAGTTATTGACGGCGAACTGGCCGCTGAGCTTGCTCTGGTCGAGTGTCAGGTTGAGGTCTTTGGCATTGACCCTGGTTGTTGAGCCTTCCAGTTCTGCACGAAGCTCAATATTTTCCAGTGTGCTTTTATCAGCCATGGCCGGCAGTTCGATGTTCATATCCTTGGCCAGCTTGCGCAGATTAAAAGGCTGGACATGAATATTGCCGACAAAGCCAGGATTGTCACCCATGATATTGTTGGCTTTGATGTCGGCTTGCATCAGCAATTCCTGCAATTTGAGACGTAAAGCAGACAAAGTGATGGTCTGTTGTTCAAGGTTAGCACTGACATTACTGCTCAGTTCGAGCTGTGCCTGCTCGCCTGGCAATGCCGGATCTTTAATATCGGCTTTCAGATTAAGTCCGTCTATGGTGGTTTCCTGACTGGCAAGATTACTGTTGACCTTGCCGGTCAACTTGGCATCAATGGTTTGTTTGTCATTGTTGGCTTTAGCTGTGAGAACCATATCGCTGATGGTGACCAGCTGCTGAGCCATGTCGGCGTTGATATCCCCTTCAAGCGCGAGATCAGCTTGTGAGAATGGCAGCGCCTTGCCCTGAGCGATGGTGGTAAAACTCAGATCAGTCAGCGCGTATTGCTGTTTTTCCATGTCGACCATCACTTCAGAGTTCAGTGTCACATGGGCTTTCACTTCGGGTTTGGCACTGATCAGGTCAAATGCCATATCCAGTGAAGTCGGTTCACCCGGCACCAACGGATCGGTAGTCAGGTTCAGGTTACGTAGCTGGTAATTGACGCCTTGTGAGGCATCAGACCAGAGGATGTTGGCGTTGCTCAGTTTGACACCGGCAATGCTCACAGCGGCCAGTGCCGGCCCGCCTTTTTCCTGGCTGGGCTGGGCTTTCTCCTCAACCACTTCCTCGGTTTGGGTTAAGTCATCCCAATTGGTCTGACCTTCCTTGTTGGTTTCTAGGTTCAAAACCAGACCATCCAGTACCACGGTGTCCATTTCCAACTGTTTCTTCAGCAGCGGCATTAGTTTGATTCGGATTTCTGCCTGTTCCACTTTGGCAAAAGAATCAGCTTTAAAGCCCTGTGCATTACTTAGAGAGAGGGGACCCAGTTCCAGGGCAATCCAGGGGAAGACGGATAATTCGATATCACCCTGCAGGGTCAGATTACGTCCGGTGACTTTCTCTACCTGGGTGGAAATTTCGTCTTTATAGTCATTGGGGTCTATTACAAATGGCAATGCGACCAGACCGGCCACGATGATCAAAATAATGGCGAACAGCAGTTTTAGGGCAATGCGCATAGTCAATGTTCCGTTTATGAAGAGAAATCCTGCAATACCCCATCATGATAGGGCATGATGGCGGTTTTATGAACCTTGCTTGACGGTGAAGTTAAACAGTTCGTAATCCAGCGTGCTATCAATCATACCACTCGCCACAATGACATAAGGTTCACCATGGTCTTTCACCCGAATCCGTCGTTTTGGCGAATAAAGCCCTTTTTCTGTGATCATGGCGGCCGGTTCCTGTGGCTTGTCATTCGGCATAATCAGGGCGGGGTGCTGCTCCGCTTCACCATCAGGGGTACAGAATACCGGGACAGGTTTGCCTTCAATAAGTTCGAGGCCAACGACTGTATCTGAATCCATGTCTGTATATAGCCATCTCACAGTGGCCAGTTTGACAGCAAGGTCCTGTTCGAAAATACCGACAAAATCACCAATATTTAATGGGTAGCAGCCTTCAGTGGCGCGTTTTGCCATCATGCCACCGCTGCTCTGATTGGCAAGATGCCATTCCAGGACGTTGGTCATATCGCCAAGCAGACTCTGGTGTATTGCGTTGACACCATGAACCAGCTTCACACTTCGGTGCTTTGCTGAGTCCAGTCGGTGATAACGACGCTCGTGCGTGGTATTGAGCTGGGGAATGATTTTTTTCAGCAACCTGAGCTCGGCATCCAGCGAAGCATGGGGCCGTGATTTGGCATCCTTAAACAAATTCTCAACATGTAACAGTGCAGGTTGCGTATTCAACAGGCGGGTGGTGTCACGCTGGCGAACGCTGGTCGGCATTTTCACCATCGCTTGCGGCATTTGGTCACTATCGGCGTCAATGCAGAAATGACCAGTCAGCATGAAGTTACTGGTGGTGTTGATTAGCTTATCACTGAGCATGCCAGTTTCGACTTTGTCGGTGAACTCAGTCATCAGCCGGAACAGTCTGAACACATCAAAACGGGCTAGGCTGTATGGATCGGCTAATGCTGTCAGCGTGATTTGCAAGTAAAACTCATGGAAGCTGTGAGTCTGATACTTTTCTTTCAAGGTCACTGCTTGTTGTAACGTGCCAGCCTGCTCTTGATACAGATATTGTTGGTGTAACCAATGCCAGGCACCTGCAGGTGCTTTACGGTAATACTGAAAGGCATGCAGGATGAGCAGGGCCTGCTGTTCGGCAGCCCGATTGAGGCAGAAAAGCAGCAGGCTGTTATTGGCCGGAGTCGCACCCTGTTCATAGGGCTGACGGGCCAGTTGCTGGTAACCGATACTAAGCTTGGCAATCAAATCACTGACGCTGCGAATAGCACGTAAATTTTCTGTTGTGGCATACAGATCTCTTTTTACTGCCGAGATATCCCGGGTAAACAATAAATCCTGAATCGCTATTCGGTAGATTTCCAGCAATTGCAGCATCAGCATGGGTTTTAATTTGATACTGCAAAGCGGGGTGATGTTTTTGAGTAGTGTGGATGCACGCTGATTGGCATCTTTAGGCAGTTGATTTACCCAGGCTTCCAGCAGGTTGGGGTCTTTGATGGTATCGGTTTGGTTCTGGGCTGCCGGTTCAGGCTCTTGAAATTCAAATGCTGGCAGATGAGGCGCCGGTTTTTTGCGCAGTTTCAGACTGCTCAGTAATTTACCGGCCCAGTCGCTTTTCTGCTTAACGCTATTTGTTTTTTCAGCAGGGCTGGCCTCGGCTGCCTGCTGCAGCCGAATTTTCTCTTCCATCAGGTTCAATGCTTCAGAGAAATTCGATTTGCGCAGCGGTTTTCTCAGCACAACATCAACGGGCTCTGTGACATTACCTGTATTGGTCAGCAGGGCGGTCAGGCCACCGGTTCTGTTTTGCCAGGCCTTCTGGCCGCTGTCCGTGTCAAAGGAATAGATCTCCAGATCTGCATGGCCTTCTTCGACCAGAATCCATTCACTGGTCAACAGATCAGCAGAGAGTCTCAGCATCGAACGCAAAGAATTTCGGTCGATGCCATTAAGTCCGATCAGCTTGAGACGCAGAGTCGACAAGGTCAGGCATCCTCCTCAATCTCTTCTTCTATTCGACGTATCCGCAGCGTCTTTATGGCATTGTCTGCAGTTTGCACTACCTCAATCACATAGTCACCCCAGCGGATGCTGACTCCAGGATCAGGGATGCTTTCAAGGTGTTCCAGAACCAGACCATTGATAGTTTTAGGTCCGTCAGTCGGCAATTCCCAGTTATTACTGCGATTGATATCACGAATGGTGGCAGAGCCATTGATCAGGTAGCTGCCGTCTTCCTGCGGATGGATTTCTTTATCTTCATCGATGGTGTCGGCGGTGAACTCACCGACGATCTCACGAAAGATATCTTCCAGTGTGATCAGACCCAGTAAATCACCGTACTCATCCACCACCAGGCCGGTGCGGCGGCGGTTACGCTGGAAGTTGATCAGCTGGGTATTGAGCGGAGTTCCTTCGGGTACAAAGTAGGCATCTTTGATGATGGCCCGTAATGTTTCCGGCGTCAGGTTGTCCTGTGTCAGAAGATGCAGGGCTTTGCGAAGGTGAAGGATCCCGACGATGTTATCCATCGTGTCTTCGTAAACCGGCAGGCGGGTGTAACCGCAATGCGACAGCTGTTTGATGATATCTGCAAACGGCGCGTTGATATCGAGTCCCTCGATCTCATTACGCGGCACCATGACATCATTGACCGTGACTTTCTCCAAATCGAGGATACTCATGAGCATGTCTTTGTGGCGTTTGGGAATCATACTGCCGGCTTCAATCAACGCCACACGCAATTCTTCGACGTTGATGGCAGTGGTGGCTGCATCTTCCGGCGACACCCCAAACAGGCGCACCATGCGGTTGGTGATGCCATTGGTGAACCAGACCAGCGGGTAGAGAATAAACAGCAGCGGTTTCAGCAGGAAGCTGGCAGGAAAAGCGACTCTTTCCGGGTGCAGCGCGGCCAGTGTCTTGGGTGTGACTTCAGCAAAGAGCAAGACAACCAACGTCAATGCGAAAGTCGCTACAACGATCCCATTTTCGCCTAGGAGTTTGATACCAATAACGGTGGCAATCGCTGAAGCAAGGATGTTGACGAAGTTATTGCCAAGTAATATGAGACCGATCAGCCGATCAGGACGGCTCAACAATTGCCCTGCAATCAATGCGCCTCGATGCCCCTCCTGTTCCAAATGCTTTAGCCGATATCGGTTCAGCGACATCAGCGCGGTTTCGGAGCTGGAGAAAAAAGCTGATAAAAACAGCAAGCCAAACAATATTAAAAACAGAACCAGTAAGGACGTCTCTTCAAGCATGAGTGTGTCAGTTCACCAGATATTCGAGTACAAACTTGCTGCCCATGTAAGCCAGCAGTAAAAAGCCAAAACCGCTCAGAGTCCATTTTACCGCGGTTTTGCCACGCCAGCCGTGACGTAATCGACCCCAGAGCAATGCAGCAAACACACACCAGGCAACAACCGACAAAACAGTTTTGTGCACCAGGTGCTGGGCCAGTAAATCATCAACAAACATGAAGCCGGTAATGAGGCCGATTGTCAGTAAGGCAAAACCGGTGATGATGAGCTGAAACAAGCCTTTTTCCATGGTCTGTAGCGGGGGCAGTTTGCGAATGATGCCGGCAACATGGTGGCGTCGTAGTTGTTTTTCCTGAACTGCGAGCACAATCGCCTGAATCGCGGCCAGCATAAACAGACTATAGGCTGCCAGGGACAGCAGAACATGCCATTCAAGTGCCGGGTCAGATAAAGACGGCGGCTCCGGGGAAGGGAGTTCCACCCGCAACATCAGGCTAAGTGCAACCAGAGGGTAAACCACAATACCGGGATGTGAGTCGGGCATGCGGCTGCCGACCACCAACGCAATCAAAGCCATCAGCCAGGTTGCCACCGAGAAGGTCGAAAACAGACCCAGATCCCAGCCGCCGGCCGCGCGCATGGTAAAAAAGATATCAACCGCGTGGAACAGCAGCGCCATGATGATCAGAATACCAACAGGAATACCGGGTTTTACCGCTGATTGGCTCTTCTGTACGAAGCGCCGAATAAGAATTGCACTACTGCTCAGATAGAGCAGGAAAGCGAGAGCATTGGCAATGGCCATATTTCATTCGATCCTTGGAGGATTTTGTTATCTCAATTTCTAAATGATAAACGATGTCATCCTGTCGGAAACAATATATCAGTTATACTATGGTTTTGAAGCATTAAACACTGGCGACATCCGCCAGCCATCCAAGGTGATCTATGTTTGACAGTTTAAGTGAAAGGCTGGGGAGTACGCTCAAGTCACTCCGCGGCCAGGGCCGTATCACTGAAGACAATGTAAAAGATACGCTGCGTGAAGTGCGCATGGCCTTGCTTGAGGCCGATGTCGCGCTACCGGTCGTGCGTGAGTTCATCAATCGCGTTAAAGAGCGCGCAATGGGGCAGGATGTTCTGCGCAGCCTGACGCCGGGGCAGGCCCTGGTCAAAGTCGTCAATGACGAACTGGTCGCGGTGATGGGGGAAGCCAACCCGGGTCTCAACCTTAATACGCAACCGCCTGCAGTGATTCTGATGGCGGGTCTGCAGGGCGCTGGTAAAACCACGAGTGTGGCCAAGCTGGCGCGCTGGCTGAAAGAACGCGATCGCAAATCGGTGATGGTCGCCAGTACCGACATCTATCGTCCGGCGGCGATTGATCAGTTGCAGACGCTGGCCGGCGAGGTGGATGCCAGGTTTTTCCCCAGTCAATCGGATCAAAACCCGGTTGATATCGCCAAAAATGCGATTGAGCAGGCCAAGCGTGATTACGTCGATGTCGTGATTATCGATACCGCAGGTCGTCTGCACATTGATGATGACATGATGACCGAGATCAAGCAGATCCATGCGGCCATCAACCCGGTTGAAACGCTGTTTACGGTCGACAGCATGACTGGTCAGGATGCCGCCAATACCGCCAAGGCCTTCAATGATGCCCTGCCACTCACCGGGGTGATTCTGACCAAGGCTGATGGTGATGCACGTGGCGGTGCCGCCCTGTCTATCCGCCATATCACAGGTAAACCTATTAAGTTTATGGGTGTCGGTGAAAAGACAGCAGCACTGGAACCCTTCCACCCTGACCGTGTAGTATCTCGTATCTTGGGCATGGGCGACGTGTTGTCGCTGGTGGAAGATGCCCAGCGCAAAATGGACGTCGATTCCGCCGAGAAGCTTGCCAAGAAACTGAAGAAAGGCAAGGGCTTCGACCTTGATGATTTCCGCGAACAACTTCAGCAGATGAGCAAGATGGGCGGTATTGGTTCCATGCTCGACAAGCTGCCGGGCATGGCGAATATCCCGGATGCGGCCAAGAGCCAAGTCAATGACAAGGAACTGGGCAAGCTGGAAGCCATCATTAACTCGATGACGCCGAAAGAACGTCGCCGCCCGGACATTATTAAAGGTTCGCGTAAAAAACGTATCGCCGCCGGTAGTGGCACCCAGATTCAGGACGTCAACCGTCTGCTCAAGCAGTTCACGCAGATGCAGAAAATGATGAAGAAAATGGGCTCCAAGGGTGGCATGGCCAAGCTCATGCGAGGCATGGGCGGCAAATTCCCGATGGGCGGAATGGGCGGTGGTGGCCTGCCGTTTTAGGTCTGCCGCGCAGCGCCTGCTACAAATAGTAAACTAAGACTTTGCAAACCAGGGAGACTTGCGTAAAATACGACGGTTTTCCGATCCAGTTTTTCAACGGGCATAAAGAATATGGTAACAATTAGATTGACTCGCAGCGGCGCCAAGAAGCGTCCTTTCTACGGTATCGTCGTCACTGACTCACGCAATGCGCGTGATGGTCGTTACATCGAACGCATTGGTTTCTTCAACCCGATCGCACGTGGTCAGGAAGAAAAACTGCGCGTTGATCTGGACCGCGCTGCTCATTGGATTAGCCAGGGTGCACAAACATCTGAGCGCGTTGCCAAGCTGATTGAAGAAGCACAAAAAGCTGCCGCTTAATTAAGCTGAGGTGCGGGTATGGCGACGTCCGAGGAGTTCATCCCGGTAGGTAAAATATCCGGCGCCTTTGGTGTCAAAGGTTGGGTCAAGGTCTATTCTTTTACCGAACCTCGCGCCAACATCCTGGAGTATTCGCCACTTTTCATGTCTCGGCAGGGAGAGTGGATTGAAATCAAGGTGTCCGGTGGACATCTGCAGGGTAAAGGTCTGGTCATGGGGATTGCCAATGTGACCGACCGCGATCAGGTTCAGCCTTTAATCGGTGCTGAACTGGCGATTAAGAAAGACCAGCTGGAACCAACCGAAGAGGATGAATTCTACTGGGCTGATTTGATTGGCCTGAATGTCGAAAACCTTGAAGGCGAACTTCTGGGGCAGGTGGACCATCTGCTGGAAACCGGCGCCAATGATGTGCTGGTGGTGAAGGCAAAAGGCAAAGAGCGATTGATTCCATTTGTCATGGATGAAGTCGTCAAACTGGTTGATTTGGATAACAGGCTTATCCGGGTGGACTGGGACAAAGATTTTTAGGGAGCAAGGCTGATGCGCCTGGGTGTGATATCCCTGTTCCCGCCAATGTTTGATGCCGTCACCGAATATGGGGTGACAGGTCGGGCAGTCACGCAGGGGATTCTGCAGCTAAGTTACTGGAATCCGCGTGACTATACTCATGACCGACATCGAACCGTGGATGACAGACCATACGGCGGTGGTCCGGGCATGGTCATGAAAGTGGCCCCGCTCAGTGAAGCCATCACGGCAGCCAGGCAGGAACTGGGTGACGATGCCAAAGTGATTTATCTGTCGCCACAGGGCAAGAAACTGGATCAGCAGGCGCTGAAACAGTTGGCAAACAGAGACAATATGATTCTGGTTGCCGGGCGTTATGAAGGTATTGATGAACGCCTGATTGAAAAGCAGATTGATGAGGAATGGTCGATTGGTGACTATGTCCTTAGTGGTGGTGAGCTGGCAGCCATGGTGTTGATTGATGGTGTGGCCAGATTATTACCGGGTGTATTGGGTGATGAGAACTCTGCAGAGCAGGATTCTTTTGTAGCAGGTTTACTGGACTGCCCGCATTACACCAGACCGGAAAAGTTATTTGACCAGACAGTACCCGAGGTATTGCTGGGCGGCGACCATGAAGCGATTCGCAAATGGCGCCTCAAACAGTCCTTGGGACGAACATGGTTGCGACGACCTGACTTGTTGGCAGAAAAAACATTGACCGATGAGCAGCAGGCGCTATTAGAAGAATTTATTGCCGAGAGCGGGCAGGATTAGTTGGGAGTTAAACAATGAGTAACATTATCGAACAGCTGAACGCTGAACAAATGAAGCAGGATGTCCCTGAGTTTTCAGCGGGCGATACTGTTGTTGTTAAAGTCAAAATCAAAGAAGGCGACCGTGAGCGTGAACAGGCGTTCGAAGGTATCGTGATTGCCAAGCGTAACCGTGGTCTGCACTCTGCCTTTACCGTTCGCAAAATCTCCAGCGGTGTTGGCGTTGAGCGTGTATTCCAGACTCACAGCCCAACGATTGCCAGCATCGAAGTCAAACGTCGTGGTGATGTACGTCGTTCTAAACTGTACTACCTGCGTGACCTGACTGGTAAAGCAGCACGTATTAAAGAAAAGTTGTAATCCAGCGGTTCACTTGAACCCGGATTGCCGAAAAGGGCAGTGGTTTTCCACTGCCCTTTTTTATTGCCTGCTGATAATCTAATGCGGACATGACGACACAAGAATCCACTCAGTCCAGCCGTTACCTGGAACGTTTTCTGGACAGCCTGTGGCTGGAAGCGGGCCTCAGCCAGAATACGATTGAAGCCTACCGGCGTGATCTGCTGGCTTTTGCTGGCTGGCTGTCACAGTTTGATGTCGATCTGGCCGCAGCCACCCAGCAGGATATTCAACGTTATCAGAGCCAGCGTATGCGTGAAGGGCGTAAGGTTCGAAGTGAGGCGCGGCTGCTCTCGACGCTGAGACGCTTTTATCGATATCTGCTGCGAGAAGATTTGCGTGACAGCGACCCCACAGCGCAACTTGAATCGCCCCGCCTGGGCAAGCCTTTACCGGACAGCCTGACCGAACAGGAGGTGGAAGATTTGCTGGCACAGCCCGATGTTACAGATGTGCTGGGGCTGCGTGACAGAACCATGCTGGAATTACTGTATGCCACTGGTCTGCGGGTGTCAGAACTGGTGAGCCTCAAACAGGAGCAGTTTAACGGACGGCAGGGCTTGATTCGTTGTATCGGTAAAGGCAACAAGGAGCGCCTGGTGCCGGTAGGCGAAGTGGCCCTCGACTGGCTAAAGGATTATCTGATTGAGTCGAGACCGGGTCTGCTCAATGGCCAGGTGACTGATGATTTATTCCCGACCCGCCGTGGCAAGGCGATGACCCGTCAGGCTTTCTGGTACATCATCAAACGCTATGCCCAGCAGGCGCATATTGATAAGCATTTATCGCCGCATACTTTGCGTCATGCCTTTGCAACGCACCTACTGAATCACGGCGCCGATCTGCGCGTGGTACAGCTATTACTGGGGCATTCTGATCTCTCCACCACGCAGATATATACCCATGTGGCCAAAGAGCGCCTGAAACAGTTGCATGGACAGCATCATCCACGCGGCTGAGCGAACTGACTCGAGCCGATCGCAGTGTTAAACTTGCCGATTACATTTATTAGCTGGAGCAGGGCATGCCTTCCTTTGATATCGTATCTGAAGTCGATAAACACGAACTGACCAACGCCGTTGATCAGGCTAACCGTGAACTAAAAAATCGCTTTGATTTCCGCGGAACCGAGGCCAGAGTTGACCAGTCGGATAAAGTGCTCACACTCTTTGCTGACAGTGATTTTCAGCTTGAACAGTTGCTCGATATTTTGCGCCTCAAGCTGGTCAAGCGCGGGATAGAACTGGGTTGTCTGGAAGTCAAAGATGCTGTCGGCCATGGCAAATTACGCAAGCAGGATGTCATCGTACGTGAAGGACTCGATAAGGACGTATCTCGTAAAATTGTCAAACTGATTAAAGACAGCAAAATCAAAGTACAGGCTGCGGTGCAGGGCGAGAGTGTTCGCGTTACCGGCAAAAAGCGCGATGAGCTGCAACAGATTATCGCCATGCTTAAAGCCGAAGAAAGCATCGAAATGCCGCTGCAATTCAATAATTTCAGAGACTAGGAAACATTAATGCTGAAACATCTATTCTTGATTATTCCCCTGCTATTTTCTGGTATCAGCCTTGCCGAAGAAGCAGACAAGCTGAAGCAGCAACTGGAACAAACCCTGCCCGGGGTGACTATTGATGGTCTTAAGAAAGTGGATAACACCCAACTCTACGAAGGCGTTATCAATGGCGAAATTCTCTACTTCTCAGCCGATGGTCGTTATGTCTTACAGGGGGAACTGGTGTCTCTGGAATCCAGAACCAATCTCACAGAACAACGCCGGGTCAGCATGCGCAAAGACATTATTGATGGCCTCGATGAAAAAGACATGATCATCTTTGAGCCGGAGAAAACAGCACATACGCTGACCGTTTTCACGGATATAGATTGTGTCTACTGCCGCAAAATGCATTCTGAAATCGAGCAGTACCAGGACCTGGGTATTCGTATTCGTTACATGGCCTATCCGCGTGGTGGCATTGGTTCTGAGTCTTATGACGATGCGGTGACGGTCTGGTGTCATGAGGATCGCCGCGATGCGATGACCCGCGCTAAAGCCGGGGAAGAACTGGAAGCCAAAACCTGTGATAACCCGGTTAAAGCCGAGTTTGAAACCGGTCAGAAACTAGGGGTGCAGGGCACGCCGGCGTTATTTATGGAAAACGGACAGATGCTGCCGGGCTATGTGCCAGCAGAACGCCTGAAAGAAATTCTTGAGCAGACTTCAGGACAATCTTAAGGTCTGACTGCCTGAATCCAGCCGGTGATCATGCAGCGACAACTGCTGGTCATCGGCTATCAGATAACTGATATGGTTATCCCAGTCTCCCAACACCACGCGATAGCACGGCTTGTCTTTTGAAATCGCCAGTTCATGAATCGCCGGCCTGTGCGTGTGGCCGTGAATCAGAATATCGATCTGATGGGTCTCAATTACCCGCGAGACCTCTGATTCATTCACATCCATAATCATCGCGGTTTTGTGCTGCTTTTTCTGCTTACTCTTGGCGATGATTTTGTCAGAGATATTCTGCCGGAAGCGTGCCGGCAACTTCAGAAAACACCATTGAAGAAAACGGTTTCTGACTACCTTTC
>CAYMEE010000005.1:0-79751 GCA_964389455.1 uncultured Methylophaga sp.
AATGACTTCATTTGGTTTGCTGGGACTCCGTATTCTTTTTCCAACCCATAAGACAAAGAACTATCTTGATCTGCATGAGCGTCAATTTCGAGAAGAACCTTCATGATTTTACGTGGCTGCCAAGTCTCGTATTCGCTTGGTGGAAATTCATCTTTGAAGGCAAGCGCTCGATCATATGTCAAAGCTTCCATTGCCATTCTTAGTTCAAGAGCAGCATGACGAAGACGTAAATCTTCATCAAGGGAAAGCTCTTTCTTAGCATGTTTGAGGTGTTCACGTGCTATATGACGATAATTAGCTGTCATGACTGCCAGTTTCTAGCGAGAGTCCAGGGCACGAGGTATTGCAGAATACTTAAGAAATCATCCACAGCTTATTTCCCCCCTTCCTTGTGATGGGAACTTATAGACCTAACTCTAACAACATATCATCAAAAACAAAGACGTCAGTTTAAATAGTTTTTTATAAGGCAATAAAACCTTAATTCAAATTTACTTGAGTCTATCTGATTATCATCACTTTGATTTAAGTGTGGCGGTAAAGTGGCGGCAAAACCGCCAAAAACCGCCATTTTTGGCTGAATGCAACCACCTGGATATGGAAACAAAAAAGCCTGTAAAACCTTTAAAAATGCGGCTTTACAGGCTTTTTTAATTTGGAAAATTTGGTCGGGACAGTAGGATTTGAACCTACGACCCCTTGCACCCCATGCAAGTGCGCTACCAGGCTGCGCCATGCCCCGACTGTAAGTGTTAACGTTTGAGAATGCCCGAAAGGACTTGGTTAACGACGGCGTGTATATTAGCAAAACCCGGCCTGATTGGGTAGACCGGGCTTTGCCAAATATCGCTTATTTTTTCTGACTGATTTCAGCCAGTCTTTGCCAAGTGCTGACGACGGTATCGGGGTTCAGCGAAATACTGCTGATACCACGTTCCAGCAGCCATTCTGCCAAATCGGGATGATCGGACGGGCCTTGGCCGCAGATACCGACATATTTACCAGCATCACGACAGGCTTTAATGGCCATATCCAGCATCTTGAGGACAGCTGGGTTACGCTCATCAAAAGATTCGGCTACCAGCGCCGAGTCACGGTCCAGCCCCAAAGTCAGCTGAGTCATATCGTTTGAACCGATGGAGAAGCCGTCGAAATACTCAAGGAAATCTTCAGCCAGTACCGCGTTTGATGGCAGCTCACACATCATAATCAGGCGCAGGCCATTTTTACCACGTTCCAGACCGTTTTCTTTGAGAATATCGATGACAGATTGTGCTTCCTTGGTGGTGCGTACAAACGGAATCATCAGTTCGACATTCGTCAGGCCCATCTCATCACGAACACGCTTCATGGCTTCAGCTTCGAGCTTGAAGCACTCAGCAAAGTCTTCAGAGCTGTAACGTGAAGCACCACGGAAGCCAATCATTGGGTTTTCTTCGTGTGGCTCGAACAGTGGCCCGCCGATCAGGTTGGCGTATTCGTTCGATTTGAAATCTGACATCCGCACAATCACGGTTTCCGGATAGAAAGCAGACGCAATGGTGGAAACACCTTCGGCGATACGGCTGATGTAGAACTCTACCGGATCACCATAGGCTGTGGTGCGTTCAATAATCGCTTCTTTAACCTCACCTTCCATCTCATCAGCGTTCATCAGCGCTTTCGGGTGAATACCGATCATGTTGTTGATGATGAATTCCAGACGCGCCAGACCCACGCCTTTATGCGGTAACTGGGCAAAGCTGAAGGCTCGATCCGGGTTACCGACGTTCATCATGATCTTAACTGGCAATTCAGGCATGTTGTCGAGTTCTTCAACACGATGCTCGAATTCCAGCAGACCGCTGTAAATATTACCTTCGTCACCTTCGGCACAGGAAACGGTTACCTGGCTGCCCTCTGTGACTTTTTCTGTGGCATCACCACAGCCAACGACAGCCGGAATACCCAGTTCACGTGCGATAATCGCCGCGTGACAGGTACGACCGCCACGGTTGGTGACAATCGCTGAAGCCCGCTTCATGATCGGCTCCCAGTCCGGGTCAGTCATATCAGTCAGCAGGACGTCGCCGGCTTCAAACTTGTCCATTTGATCCAGGCTGTTAAGCAAACGCACTTTACCCTGACCAATCTTGCTGCCAATCGCACGACCGACAGAGAGTACTTCACCTTTTTCTTTCAGCAAGTAGGACTCACGGATGTTCTTGCTGCGGCTCTGAACAGTTTCTGGACGCGCCTGAACAATATAAATACGACCGTCGTTACCGTCTTTGGCCCACTCCACGTCCATCGGACGTTTGTAGTGTTTTTCGATAGTGACAACCATTTTCGACAGCTCTTCCACTTCTTTGTCAGACAGACAGAAGTGCAGGCGGTCATTGCCTTCGACATCAATGGTTTTAACCGGAGAGGCTTTATCACCTGAGTAAACCATCTTAATGGCTTTCTGGCCCACAGTACGGCGCAATACAGCAGGTCTGCCTGCAGCCAGAGTTTCTTTGTGAACGTAAAACTCATCAGGATTGACGGCGCCCTGCACCACCATTTCGCCCAGACCGTAGCTGCCGGTAACAAACACGACATCACGGAAACCACTTTCGGTATCCAGTGAGAAGGCCACACCGGCACTGGCGATATCAGAACGGACCATTTTCTGAACACCGGCCGACAAAGCCACTTCGCTGTGATCAAAACCCTGGTGATCACGATAAGCAATGGCGCGATCATTAAACAGAGACGCAAAGACTTCACGGATTTGTTTTTTGATATTGTCGAGGCCGGAAACGTTGAGGAATGTTTCCTGCTGACCGGCAAAAGAAGCATCCGGTAAATCTTCTGCGGTGGCAGAAGAACGAACCGCGTAACTGGTTTCAGCGCCGTATTCTTTTTCCAGCGCGGCATAGGCTTCATCAATCGCCTTTTCCATCGCAGCCGGATAAGGGATAGTCATAATCCAGTCACGAATTTGACGACCGGTTTTTTGCAAAGCAGTGACATCATCGACATCCAGATCACGAAGCAGATCGTTGATTTGATCCTGCAGGCCATCATGAGCAAGAAACTCTCTGTAGGCATCAGCAGTTGTCGCAAAGCCACTAGGAACAGCCACACCCAGTGGTGCCAGGTTTTGCAGCATTTCACCCAAAGAGGCGTTCTTGCCACCGACTCTGCCTACATCCTCCATGCACAGCTGTTCCAATGGGACAACGTATTCGGTCATAGTAATAACTACCTTGCTTTCTTTAATTTATTAAATTTTAAAACTGATTCACGCACCCGCTCCCGTCCGAGCCCTAAGGCACGAACGACGCGACTGGAGATTTCTTCGATAGAAGTATTTGTGGTCTCGAAAACCGGTATGCCGACCTGGTCGAACATAGCCTGAGCTTTTTCCAGTTCTGCCTGACAGATTTCCAGTGACGAGTAGTTACTGTCTGGTCTGCGCTGACGTCTAATGCGACTCAGAGGCACAGGCTTAATCGTCAGTCCGACCAGCTTGTGGGCATTGTCATGCAGACACTGCGGCAACTCCTCCGAATTTAAATCCTCCGGCGTCAGAGGATAGTTTGCCACTTTAAGCGAAAAGTTCATCGCAAGATACAAACTAGTCGGCGTTTTACCACAACGGGATACACCGGCCAGAATGACATCCGCTTCCTGATACTGATCAGGGCGAACACCATCGTCATGCATCAGCGAAAAATCAATCGCATCGAGTCTGCGCTGGTAAGTCGTATCGCTCAGTTTGATCCTCGAGACCCCAGCTTTTTGCGAAGATTCTACACCAAAATAACCTTCAAGGGAGCCTATAAAGCTGTGGAACAGGCTGATGACACACGCGTCTGCACTTTCGATAATGTATTGCTGTTGGTCCTGCACCAGCGTACTGAAAACCACCGGTTTCAAATCTGCCTCTTTACTGGCTTCATTTATCTGATCGCGCGCGATTTCCGCTTTTTCAACGGTATCGACAAAGGCGAGCGTGATGGTTTCGAATTCCAATTCCGGAAACTGTGCCAGCAGGCATTTTCCGTAGGATTCAGCGGTGAGTCCTGTCCTGTCAGAGACGAAAAAAACTTTCCGACCGTGCTCAGATTGATGCTTTTCGTTGTCTTTCATGCGCTAATCATGTGCTGAAAAGCATCGATTGATCAACAAAAATTTAACTCTGAGACTGTTCCACCGCTATCTGCGGACTCACCTCACGACGCAGAATCTTACCGTTTTTTGTACGGGGAAAATCCCGGGCGATATAGAGCTTTTTCGGTGCCTTGTAGGCAGCCAGATGTTGTTGACCAAAGGCATGCAGTTCATCGGCAGTGACTGACTCGCCGTCATGCAAAATGACATAAGCTACCACCAGCACTTTATCCTTAGCGATTTCCTCGCCCACTGCTGCACAATCACTGACTGCCGGATGCGATTTATAGACCCGCTCTATTTCATAAGGCGACACGCGGTAGCCAAAGCTCTTGATAATGTCGTCTTTGCGTCCGAGGAACCAGACATAACCGTCTTTATCCAGGCGGGCGTAATCGCCGGTAAAGAACCAGCCATCATGGCGCAGCTTGGCAGTTTCTTCCGGCAGATTCCAGTACTCCAGAAACAGACCCGGGTCCGAGTCTGGCACACAGATCATGCCCTCTTCACCCACCGCTACCGGTTTAAGCGTTTCTGGATCGAGCAGCCGGATATCATGACCCGGTTGGGGGAAGCCGGCAGATCCTGGTCTTATAGGACGTGATTTAGTCTCACATAGATAGTAGGAAAACTCCGACATGCCGACGGCTTCATAGATATCAATGCCAAAGCGCTGCTTCCATTGCGTCAGCACTTCATCGGACAAATGCTCACCGGCGCTCATGCAGTGTCTGAGGCTTGGCACATCGTCCCTGTTGAAATCAGTTTTCTGTAAGACCTGCCGGTAAATCGTGGGCACACCGATAAAAATCGTCGCTTCGTGCTTGGCAATCAGTCTTGGCCAGAGTGTCGGATCATTCTTGCCTTCATGCACAATCACCGTTTTGCCAAGATAAAGCGGATCCATCAGGCCGGAGCCCAATACATAAGTCCAATTGAACTTACCGGAATGCAGAATTCTATCCTGCTGGTTATCGGCAAAATCAAACCAGTAACTCGACGCCGGTGTACGGCCAATCATCGCCCGGTGAGCATGCAAGACACCTTTGGGATAACCGGTGGTACCGGACGTATAGACAAGATAAGCCGGATCATCGGCTCGGGTCTCTTTAGGTGGCAACCATTTATTGATTGCCGCGACGGACGTATCCAGGTCCAGTACTTTGACGCCTTCTACCTCTTCGCAGTCGCCGCGACCGGATAACAGCACCAGGTCAATCTCTGGGCACTGAGCGATGTCTTTTTTCAGTTCACCCCAGAATGCTTTATCGGTAACCAGCACCCTGGCACCTGAATCCTTGGCGAGATAAATCACTTCTTCCACTGTCAGCAGTGTTGAAGTCGGTACCGACACCGCACCGAGCTTCATCGCCCCCAGAAATGCAGTGGGATAATTCAGACAATTAGGCAAGCGAATCAGGACTCTTTCACCGGGTTTGCTCCCTTCGTGCCGCAACAACTGAGCAAACTGGTTGGTTCGACGTGATAGCTGGGCATAGCTGATTTGATCGGTGCCGAGCTCATCATCCTCGACGATCATCGCAGTGGTTCTGCCCAGTGTGCTGGCAAGGTGCCTGTCAGTACAGGCCACACCAATATTGAAATGTGTCGGCACTTGCCAGTGCCAGTGTGGGAAAGCAGGCAGATTTCTCATAATATCGCTCCGTATGGCCAGTTCTCACGAATCACCTGGGCCGGCATCAGCTGCAACACTTCGATGGCAAACTGTCGATCTTCCGGTTTCAGGGCTTTAAGGGCATTGGCCCGTAACAGGGTTTGCAGGGCTTTACCGAACATCGGCGGGTCCAGCATTTCTCCCTCGAACTTGATAGCACCGCCCAACAGGGCGTCCGCTTCAATCGCCGCCCTGAGTATGGCGATTTTCTGATTGATGTCTGTCGGTGATGGTGTGTAGGCGACTTTGCAAAGATGAATATGGCCGGGATGAATGACCTGCTTGCCGGTCAGGCCCATCGCGGTTTCCTCACAGGCATGCTTATAAACGATTCGGGATTCTTCTTCGCCATGTAAATCAAGCCAGCGCCGGACATCATGCGGCTCGACAAATTTTTCCGGCATGCTGGAAGAACCAATCAGGGTTTCCACCCCACCGATAACGCCCTTACCGGCAATCCGGGCTTCAAACATGATCTGATACAGAAAATGCTTCAGCTCTTCGGTCCAGTTTTCCGGTGTGATATGAATACCCATCGCCTTGGAAAAGTCATGGATACCAAACACCACATGCTTGACGGTGCTGTATTGCATTAAATCCGGCGCGATTTTGAGCGATTTGGGATGCTCTATTATTGGCTGAATGGTGATCTTGTTATTGATACTGACCAGCAGATTGGACAAGTCCCGAACTTCCGGCGCGCCATACGCTTCCCCCGCCTTGGCCAGCATCACTACATCAATGCAGTCTCCCATATCGCGAACCAGATCCATGTCCTGCTCATACTCATAGGTCCGGAAAGGATTCACCCGCACTGCGATGGTCACGTCTTTATTGTGCTGGCGAAGCCCCGGCAATTCCTGACGCAGTAGAGTCCGGCTCATCTCTTTCTGCCGGCAGCCGTCTTCCAGGTCGAAGATCAAGGTATGGGCCCGGGTTTCATAAGCGTGTTTTTTAATCCGCTGCGACGCCTGCTCCAGATCCTCATAGATACCCAGTGACGGGGCATATTTCACCGGTGGGTAGTAAAGCTGAATACCGGGCCAGTAATCACCGAGCACCGTGTTGTTGAAAACCCGGCAGAAATCGACATCTGCAAACGGTTCGGCATATTGTTTATTGGGATATTCCATCAGCTTCCCCCTGTTATCTGTGCAGGCTATGAGCCTGTTTTTTGCGCCAGCATTGCCTGCTCCTGCAAACTGGCTTCACACACCGCTTCAGACACGCGCTTTAACAGTCGCGGATCAAATGGTTTGGGAATAATGTAATCGGGGCCGAATGTCAGTTCGTCCAGATCGTAGGCTTTCAATACCGAATCCGGCACCGGCTCTCTGGCTAGTTCCGCTAGTGCATTCGCGGCGGCAATCTGCATCTCCTCACTGACCTGCGGCGCCTTGGCATCAAGCGCACCGCGAAACAGATAGGGAAAGCACAGCGCGTTATTCACCTGATTAGGAAAATCAGAACGGCCGGTTGCCATCACCAGATCCTCTCTGGCCGCTTTAGCCAGGTCAGGCAGGATTTCAGGATCGGGGTTGGCCAGGGCGAATACCACCGGCTTTGCAGCCATGGTTTTAAGCAGTTCGGGCGGCAAGGCATTGGCCGCCGAGACACCGATAAAGACATCAGCGCCTGTCATCGCATCAGCCAGGGTTCTGTCTGCTGTGTCTCTCAGCAAGTCACTGACTTCCTCACTGACGCCGCTGACGCCTTTGAATAAAACACCGGATTTATTCACCAGTGTGATGTCGCTGGCGCCCATGGCTTTGAGCAGTCTGGCAGTCGCCATACCGGCCGCACCGGCACCGAGAAAAACGATTTTGGCTTTGGCCAGCGTTTTTTCCTGCAAAGCCAGCGCGTTAATCAGCGCAGCGCAGATTACAACCGCGGTGCCATGTTGATCGTCATGAAATACCGGAATGTTGAGCCGCTGCCGTAATTCCCGTTCAATACGGAAACAGTGCGGTGCGGCAATATCTTCAAGATTGATCCCACCAAAGGTCGGCGCGATATTGACTACGGTCTCGATAAAGCTCTCAACCGAGGGCGCATCAACCTCAATATCAAACACATCAATATCGGCAAAGCGTTTAAATAAAACCGCTTTACCTTCCATCACCGGTTTACTGGCAAGCGGCCCGACATTGCCCAGGCCCAGCACGGCTGTACCGTCAGTGATGACGGCAACAAGGTTGCCTTTGTTGGTATAGCGATAAGCAGTTTCAGGGTCACGATGAATTTCACGCACCGGTTCCGCCACGCCCGGCGTATACGCTAATGACAACTCGGCCCCGGTGGCGCAGGCTTTGCTCGATTCCACGCTGAGTTTGCCGGGCCGTGGAAACTCATGATAATCAAGCGCGCGCTGTTTGTAGCTGGGCTGGTTGTCTGTCATCGGTTTTACTCCAGTTCGTTCATATAATGATGTTCATCAGTGACGCAGAGACCAACACGCCACTCCATCGGCTTGTCGCCGTAGGTGTAGGCCACCCGCTCCACTTTGAGCAGTGGAAAGCCGGGTTCTACCTTGAGTAATTTGCAATCTTCGGCGCTGGCAGCGACCGCGGTCAGTTTTTCTTCTGCGCGCACCATCGGAATGCCGTAAACCGTCTCGTACATGCTGTACAAAGAACCGTTATGGTCGTTAATACGACCACTGTTAAGGCCACGAAAAAACTTGGCCTGAACGATGATGTAATCAAGGATTTTAGGTTCACCGGAAAAAGTCAGCAGACGCTGAATTTCAATGACGGCAGTCCCTTTTTTGAGACCGGTCAGTTGCGAAATCTCAGCCGTGGCCTTGAGACGTTTGCATGACAGCAGTTCGTTATTCAGTGGCTGCTTGTGACCATCGGCTGCAGTCAGGCGCAGAAAACGCAGTTTGCTCTGCTCTTCTTTATGGGTGGCGACAAAGGTGCCCTTGCCCTGACGGCGGATCAGGATATTTTCCATCGCCAGCGCATCAATCGCTTTTCGCACCGTGCCCTGGCTGACATTGAAACGGGCCGCCAGCTCAATTTCACTGGGGATGCTCTCACCGGGCTTCCACTCCCCTGCAATCAGGCTCTGAGTCAGAAATACCTTGATCTGCTCATAGAGTGGTTTGAAAACCGGCGCACTCGCTGATTTGCTCATTATCATTCCTGTTTGGTTATCGAACATATCTCATAGCCTACCAAACCACTCTTATATAAGACACAAGTAATTCGTGCCGCCTTTACAGTCATATTCTGACTTTTTTACTGATACTGATCAGATTCATGCCCTGATCAATGATTTCTCTAATCAGCCGTCATCACTGTGATTGTCAATCTATAACAGTTATTTAAACTTGTCTAGTGTTTTATATCTTATATAAGACATAAGATAAATATTGACACTCTTAAAAAAACGGGGATAGAATCATTTCACGCATCAGCAGATGCTGATATCAAGGTGAGATTGTTATGACTGACTATTACCGCCCAAGACGTTCCATGCTGTATGTGCCGGGTTGCAACCCGCACTATCTGGAGAAAGCCCGCAGTTTGCAGGTTGATTCCATTATTCTGGATCTGGGTGCCCCTATTCTGCTTTCTGCCAAGGAAGAATCCCGCGCCAATGTGGTGAAGGAACTGAAAAAAGGCGGCTACGGCAACCGGGAAGTCGTGGTTCGGGTCAATGATCTCGACTCTGAGTGGGGCTATGAGGATGTCAACGCCGTCGCCAACCTGGGCGCTGATGCCATCCTGTTTTCCAGTATAGAAAGCCAGGATGATGTTATGGCCGCGATCAGTGCCATGGAAGAAGCCGGTAATACCGAGACGCCGATTATGGTCATGATCGAGAGCCCACTGGCCGTTTTGCATGCTGAAGAAATCGCCCGGGCTTCAGATCGTATCGCTTGTATGGTGCTGGCTACCTCGGATCTGATTTCCGATCTGCATGCCAGACCCACGCTGGAACGCACCGCCATTCGCACCAGTCTGTCATGGGTTGTCCTGGCAGCACGTGCGTATGGCCGTGCTGTTATTGATGGTATTCACAGTGATCTGAAAGATATGCAGGCCTTTGAATATGCCTGTCGTATCGGACGTGACATGGGCTTTGACGGCAAATCTTTAGTCCATCCTTTTCAGTTGCCTTACGCCAACGATGCCTATACCCCTAAACCTGCCGAAGTCGAAATGGCCAAGGAAATTATCGAAGCCCTGAGCCAAGCGAATAAAGCCGGCCGCGGCACGGTGCTGGTCAACGGCAAGCTGGTTGAACACCACCATGTCACCGCGGCCAAGCGCTTCCTGCTGCTCAGTGACATGATCACAGAGCTGGAGCTTGATAATGACTAAGCCACAATTCAACCAGAGTCGTTTTTTCGAGGACTTCAAGCTGGGTGAGACGATTGTGCATGCCACGCCCCGCACCATCACCGAGGGTGATGCGGCGCTCTATATCGCTTTGACCGGTTCCCGCCATATCGCCCACTGCGCGCAGCCGGTCGCCCACTCACTGGGCTTTGCCGATAAAACCATTGATGATCTCTTGACCTTCCATATTGCTTTTGGCAAAAGCGTACCGGATATTTCGGTCAATGCCGTTGCCAATCTTGGCTATGCCGAAGTCCAGTTTCAACATCCGGTTTATGCCGGCGACACGCTGACGACAGAAACCGAAGTCATTGGTCTCAAACAGAACTCCAGCGGCAAGAACGGTATTGTCTTTGTCCGCTCCACCAGTTTTAACCAGAATCATAAAGCTGTGCTGTCCTGGGTCCGCTGGGTCATGGTGCATAAAAAGAATCTGGACTCCCCGGTGCCGGACACCGTGGTACCGGAACTGGCTCAGGTCGTCGCTGCGGAGGACTTAATCATTCCAGCTGAGCTTGATGCCAAAGACTTTGAATCCAGTGTCACCGGTTCCAGTCGTTTCTGGGAAGATTTTGAAACCGGCGAACGACTCAACCATCCGGCCGGGATGACCGTTGATGACAGCGACCATACCCTCGCTACCAAGCTGTACCAGAATAATGCCCGACTGCACTTTGATGATTTGATGATGCAGCAAAGTGCCTTTGGCAAACGGCTGATGTATGGCGGCCATGTGATTTCGGTTTGCCGAGCGCTCAGCTATGACGGCTTGGAGAATGCCCTGTTTATCGCCGCAATTAACGCTGGGACCCATGCCAACCCCAGTTTCGGCGGCGATACTTTTTATACCTGGACTGAAGTGCTGGAAAAGTGGTCCCTGCCCGGTCGCTCTGATCTGGGGGCACTTCGGCTGAGAATGGTCGGCCTGAAGAACCAGACCGCTGACAGTCTCCAATCTACCCACATCGATATTGATGGTAAACGTCAGTATCACCCCAATGTCGTGCTTGATCTCGACTACACCGTATTAATGCCGCGTAAGGCATAAGGAAGAAGCAGGCTATGAATATGACTAAACTGACTCATCCCAGCGAAGCCCTGTTTGAAGGCGAACGCGCGTTCCCGATTATTCCCAGCTGTGAGCATTTTGCCGGCAGTGAAAAACTGATCACCAAGGCCTTGGGCCTGCAGGACAGTATCGGGCCGGTATTTGATATCACCTGTGACTGTGAGGACGGTGCCGCCGCGGGTACTGAAAAAGCGCATGCCGAGATGATCGTGCGCGTGCTCAACTCGGACCTCAATAAACATAAAATGGCCGGCGCCCGCATCCATGACTATACCCACCCCTGCTGGCAGCAGGATATCGAGATTCTGGTACCGGGTGCCGGAAAGGTCCTGAGCTACATCACCATTCCTAAAGCGACCTCGGTCAACCAGGTTGGAGAAATGATTGGCTTCATCCAGAAAGTCGCTCGTCAGCATGGCATCGAACGCGAAATTCCGGTTCATGTCTTGATCGAAACCCACGGTGCTTTGAGAGATGTACATCAGATCGCCGCCCTGGACTGGATTCAGGTACTGGATTTCGGTCTGATGGATTTTGTCAGCGCCCACCACGGCGCTATTTCCGCCACCGCCATGCGCAGTCCCGGCCAGTTTGATCACCGCCTGATCGCCAGAGCCAAGGCGGAAGTGGTTGCCGCTGCGCTCGCCAATGGGGTCGTGCCCGCCCATAACGTGACGCTGGACCTGAAAAACGAAGAAGTGACTCACTCAGATGCCTCGCGTGCCCGTCATGAATTCGGCTTTCTGAGGATGTGGAGTATTTATCCAACCCAGATTAAAGCGATAGTCGATGCCATGAAACCCGATTACAGCGAAGTACTGGCCGCCGCCTATATCCTGCTCAGCGCACAACAGGCTGACTGGGGGCCGATTCAGTATGAAGGTGAACTGCATGACCGCGCGACCTATCGCTACTTCTGGGAATTACTGCAGCGTGCCAAACAAACCGGTGTTGAACTGCCTGCTGAGGCGGATAAGGCCTTTTTCTAATAAGGACGGATCATGACAAACATTTCAGCTGGTGCCCGTTTCAGACAGGCGGTCGCCGAAGAACATCCCTTACAGGTTATCGGTGCGATTAATGCCTACCACGCACGCATGGCAGACAAAGTGGGTTACCGAGCCCTCTATGTCTCCGGCGGTGGTGTCGCGGCCGGATCGCTGGGCCTGCCGGATCTGGGGATATCCACCATGGATGACGTGGCGACAGACGTCGAGCGCATCACCAATGTCACCGACAAACCGGTGCTGGTTGATATCGATACCGGCTTTGGCGGTGCTTTTAATATCGCCCGTACGGTAAAAACCATGATTCGTGCCGGCGCAGGCGCCGTGCATATTGAAGATCAGGTACAGAATAAACGCTGTGGTCATCGGCCTAACAAGGCGATCGTCAGCCAGCAGGAAATGGTCGACCGCATCAAAGCCGCGGTCGATGCCAGAACCGATGATGATTTCGTGATTATGGCCCGCACCGATGCCCTGGCCGTGGAAGGACTGCAGTCTGCGATCGATCGTGCCTGCGCCTGTGTTGAGGCCGGCGCCGATATGATTTTTCCTGAAGCCATGACCGAGCTGGGCATGTATCAACAGTTCGCACAGGCAGTGAAGGTGCCGGTACTGGCCAATATCACGGAATTCGGCAGTACGCCTTTATTCACTGTCGATGAACTGGCCAGCCATGACGTCAGTATTGTGCTTTACCCCCTGTCCGCCTTCCGGGCGATGAATGCCGCCGCGCTCAAGGTATATCAATCCGTTCGTGAGCACGGTACGCAGCAGCATGTCGTCGATTTGATGCAAACCCGCAGTGAACTCTACGACTATCTCGACTACCACGCTTTCGAACAGAAGCTGGATGAACTTTTTAACAATGATAAATAAATGCAACCCATGATTTAACAGGCAGCCGGGCTGCCGGGAGAAGACCATGACTCAAGTTCAGAAAAAGAAAAAAGGCGTTGCCCTGGCAGGCGTATCAGCCGGTACCACGGCCGTTTGTACCGTCGGCCATAGTGGTAATGATCTGCATTATCGTGGTTATGACATTCTGGATTTGGCGGCCAAGGCCAGTTTTGAAGAAATCGCTTTTCTGCTGATTCATGGTCAGTTACCCAATCAGGCTGAGCTTGATGCCTATCACGCTAAACTGAAAAAGCTGAGAAATATCCCGGATGCGCTGAAAGTCGTGCTGGAACAATTGCCACCGACCGCTCACCCGATGGATGTGATGCGCACAGCGACCTCGATGCTAGGTACGCTAGAACCGGAAGCCGCCGATCACAGTGCAGAAGGCGCACGCAACATCGCTGATCGTCTGATTGCCTGCCTCGGCTCGGCCCTGCTTTACTGGCATCATTTCAGTTTGCATGGCAAGCGGATTGATCTCGACACAGATGATGATTCGATTGCCGCCCACTTCCTGCACTTATTGCATGGCAACGCACCGTCTGATCTGCACATTGCTGCGATGAATGAATCTCTGGTGCTCTATGCGGAACATGAATTTAATGCGTCGACCTTCACCGCCAGGGTGATTGCTGGCACGCTGGCAGATTTTTATTCTTCTATCACCGGGGCTATCGGCGCTCTGAGCGGACCCAAGCATGGTGGTGCCAATGAGGCCGCGATGGAAATCATTCAGCGATATGCCAGTCCGGATGAGGCGGAAACCGACATCATGCGGCGCATGGCCAATAAGGAAATCATTATTGGCTTCGGCCACCCGGTTTATACCATTTCCGATCCGCGCAATGTTGCCATCAAAGAAGTCTCCCGCCGGCTTTGTGAGGACGGGGACAATATGAATCTGTTCAATATCTCCGAACGTATTGAACAGGTCATGTGGCGGGAGAAAAACATGTTCCCTAATCTGGACTGGTACAGTGCCTCCAGCTATCACATGATGGGCATCCCCACCGCCTTTTTTACCCCGATCTTCGTGATTTCAAGGGTCACCGGCTGGGCTGCTCATATTATCGAACAACGGATTGATAACAAGATCATCCGACCTAACGCCGAATATACCGGCCCGGCCGACCGGCCCTTTACCCCCATTAGCGAACGCGGCTGAGCCCGTTTTAGACTGAGGAAATTTTTATGACCGCTGCTTTTTCCAATGTTCGCCCGGCTCCTGACAAGGTCCTGGTTGAAATCGCCGACTACGTCAGTGACTATCTGGTCACCAGTAAGGAAGCCCTGGATACCGCTCGATATTGCCTGATGGATACACTGGGCTGCGGCTTTGAGGCCCTCTCATATCCTGCCTGCACCAAATTACTGGGTCCGATCGTGCCGGGCACGATTGTGCCAAATGGCAGTAAAGTGCCGGGCACCCAGTTTCAACTGGATCCGGTTCAGGCTGCCTTCAATATCGGCGCCATGGTGCGTTGGCTGGATTTTAACGACACCTGGCTGGCAGCCGAATGGGGTCACCCGTCAGATAATCTGGGCGGCATTCTGGCTATCGCTGACTTTCTGTCACGTAACCGCAGTGATGAACAGCCCTTAATCACCATGCGTGATGTGTTGATTGCGATGATCAAAGCCCATGAAATCCAGGGTGTACTGGCACTGGAAAACAGCTTCAACCGGGTTGGCCTCGATCATGTGGTGCTGGTGAAAATTGCCTCCACCGCCGTCGTCACCGGCCTGCTGGGTGGCAGCAAGGACGATATTATCAATGCCGTTTCCAATGCCTGGGTGGATGGTCAGAGTCTGCGTACCTACCGCCACAGTCCCAATACCGGTTCACGCAAATCCTGGGCGGCGGGTGATGCGACCAGTCGTGCCGTACGCCTTGCCTTGATGTCCATGAAAGGCGAAATGGGTTATCCCACAGCACTGACCGCCAAAACCTGGGGCTTTTATGATGTCTTTTTTAAAGGTCAGCCATTTAAATTCCAGCGCCCCTACGGCAGTTATGTCATGGAGAATGTTTTGTTCAAAATCTCCTTCCCCGCCGAATTCCATGCCCAGACCGCGGTCGAGTGTGCCTTCCAGTTGCACCCCGAAGTCGCCGATAAAATCGACACGCTGAAAAAAATCGAGCAAATCGACAAGATTGTGCTGACCACCCATGAATCAGCGATCCGTATCATCGACAAGCAGGGTCCGCTGAATAACCCGGCTGATCGGGATCACTGCCTGCAGTATATGACGGCAGTAGGACTACTGAAAGGCAGCCTCACAGCGGCAGATTATGAAGATGCGGTCGCCGCTGATCCGCGTATTGATGCCCTGCGCGACAAGATGGTCTGTATTGAGAACCCCGAATATACCAAAGATTATCTCGACCCTGAAAAACGCTCGATTGCCAACGCGGTACAGGTATTCTTCAAGGATGGTTCGCACTCAGAACAAATCGCGGTGGAATATCCTATTGGTCATCGTCGCCGCCGTGCTGAAGGCATTCCGGAATTGGTCCGGAAGTATAAAACCAACCTGGCGAGACGCTTCCCAGAACGTCAGCAAAAATTGATTCTCGATGTTTGTATGGATGAGGCCAAGCTTTCCGCGATGCCAGTGAATGAATTTGTCGACCTGTTTGTTATCTAGTCAGGTTGCCACGATTTTTGTTGCCATGCGGGGTCGACCGTATTAGCATCAGGTTGTGCAAAAGATACTGTTAATTCACTAGAGTGGCATCATTCATCCGGCTCATTTACTGGCTGTGTATTGGCATTATTGTCATCACCGCTTTGAGTATTTTAATGACAGCCTGGTGGCTGGGTCAGCAGTACAGTCACCAGGTTGCCAGCCAGCAGATCGAACGGGCCGATTATTTTCTCAATGCCTATCTGCAATCTGAGGAAACCCTGCACACCACCGCGGTGAAGGGCGTCATTACCGACTTCGGTTTCCGCCGGACGGTCGCTGATGGTGATCCCGACACGATTGCCAGTATGCTCGACAATCACGCCCAGCGGGTCAATCTGGATCTGCTGATGATTGCTGACAGACACGGTCAGGGGCTGGCTGCTTACGGCACCGGATTAACTAATGAAGATATCACAGCCCTGTATCAGCTCATGCAGGACACGCCGGAAAGTCCCAGGCTTATTGCCCTGGGACAGGGCTTTTACTGGCTCTATCTGTCAGCAATTGAAGCACCCCACACTGTGGGATATGCGATCGCAGGTTCGGCTCTGGATAAAGCTAGACTGGCACACATCAAAACCATTACCGGTCTTGATCTTCTCATTCATACGCAGTCACACGGCTATAGTCTCGGTTCCGACAGTCAACTGCAGCAAATTATAGAGCCGGACACTCAGCAAGTTGATTTGCCCTCGGTCTGGCAAGGGCAAGATTCTATTCATAGTCAGCTGGATATAGCATCGCTGCCGGCAGACGATATTTCAATGGTGATTACCGCTGATCTATCCGGCTTCCATCAGCAGTTTGATAGCTTCAGTCGCAGCCTGCTGCTCATGACCTCAATGCTTGTCCTCATCATCACGGTCCTCAGCCTGACGGTATCTCGCAGAATGTTCATGCCCATGGAAAGTCTGCACAAAAAACTGCTCTATCGCGCCAGTCATGATCCGATGACCGGCCTGTCAAACCGGATCACGGCAAATGAGCATTACTACAATCAGTTAATTCAGGCCCAGCGCACAGAAAAGCCCTTCATGATCGCCCTGCTGGATATTGATCACTTTAAACAGATCAATGATTCACTGGGACATGCAGCGGGTGACCAGGTACTGATAGATGTCGCCCAACGGCTTAAGCGCTGTTTAAGACAATATGATGTATTGGGACGCTTCGGCGGTGAGGAGTTTATTGTGGTCACCAGTTTGACGGCGGATGGTACCGAGCAACAGTTGCGGCGTCTGAAAAACGTGATTGCAGATAGCGACTTTTTCTACAAAGGCAAAGCCATATCTATCACGATCAGTATCGGCGCCTGCTTTGTGGATTTTGCCAGTTACAGAGGGCAACTGACTCCTCGAAGCTTACTTGAGTGGGCCGATCAAAGTTTGTACGAAGCCAAGGCTCAAGGCCGCAACAGGGTTGTGATTAAAAACTGCCGCTATGATGAGATCAATGTAAGCACGCTGGATTAACGGTAGATAATATCCTTTCTCAGTGGTGCCAGCCTTGCCAGTAGCTGATTCTGAACCGGATGAGGTACATCTGCCTCGTACATTGCCTCAATCAATAGATCAACAAGATGGTTAAAATCCCGCTCGTTGATCTCCATACCATCATGAATCTGCTTCATGGTATCGCCGGAATAGGTGCAGGGACCATCGCTGATATCGCATAAATGCCAGGCCAGATGTTCTCTGAAACGCTTGACGTTGGCCTCGGCAAAATAGTGAAACACCTGTTCATCATGTCCGATGTTCTGGATCAGATTCTTAACGATTCTATCAATGCCAGGCTCTCCTCCAAGTTGGTCATAGAGTGTGGTGTGGGGAGTTCCAGCACAAGCGACGAGACTCAGACTGCCAGCGATAATCAGCGCTCTCAAATCAATCATCAGAAATTACCCATGATGGAAAGATAAAGCCCGTCCTGATCCTTAATTCCGGCAATCTCACCGAGATCGATGTAGCCGGCGGTAAGGCTGACAGTTTTATTCGGCACCCAGGCTACAAAAGCGCTCTTCCAGTCATCTTCCTGCAGTCCCAGGTTGTCAGGTTTATTGCGGTACTCAACCCCAACGGCAATATGCCGACCCAGTAATAACGCCGTGGAAGCCTCTAACTGCCATTCATAGCCCTCTCCCTCAGCACCAAAGCCGAGCAAACCGATTTGGTTGGCCTCAGTATATCGGCCTGTCACATTCCAAAGCCAGTTCAAGCCGCCAATCGCACCTAAGTGCAGTTTTGAGGCCGCCAGATAATAATCAGTACCCGAGTCATCTTCTGCCCCCAGTAAATTAGCGACCAGCGGGTCATGCAGTTTCTTGTACTGAATGCCCATACTGACTTGTGGTAAGCGGCTATAAACAATGTCACCGTACAAGCGCATTTTCGCTCCGAGTACGCGTTGACGGATGTTGAGATTCAACGACTCAACATGAAACTCCTGCTCTGCCAGCGAAAACTCAAGCCGGTCATAAAGATTGAGTTGCGCCCCATAAACATCAAGACTGTAGTCATCCACCGTGCCGCGACTGGCAAAAGCATTGACTGCGATTTCATCCCGACTGGCATAACCGGCGAGTTGTGCCCAGGGTACTAATCCGCCCCCCGCAGCGCCTTCAATCTGAGAGACACCCGGGGTTGCGATCAACTTGCCATCAGCGGCGTTGACCAGTCCCGACGCGAGGAGAGAGATTGTTAAAAAGGTTGTTTTCCACATAATTCTTTTGCCAGTCTGACACGGCTTCTGCCGGGATTGGTTTGGAGATAAAGTAACCTTGGACCTGGTCACAGTTAAACTCTGCGAGCAATTGAAGTGTTTCTTGATTCTCAACGCCCTCTGCCACCACCTCAAAGCCTAGGCCATGTGCCATTTCGATTGTTGAGCGCACTATCAACTGGTCTTTAGGGGACTGATTGAGTTGCATGATAAAGCTTTTATCGAGTTTGATTTCATCGACCGGCAAGCCTTTGAGTTTTGACAGAGAGGACTGACCGATACCGTAGTCATCAATGGCAATACTGAAACCAGACTTTTTGAGACTGCGTAATGACATGATGACCGAGGCTTCGTCATGCATAATGTCACGTTCAGTGATCTCCAGGGTGACAGAATTCGGTGAAACGCTATATTCCTCACAACAACCCTGAATAAATGACTCGAAATCTGGATGTGCCAAATCCTGAGCTGACACGTTGATCGCGGCACCGACACACACGCCCTGTTGCTGCCAATCTCTGAGTTGATGCAATACCGACTTCACAACCCAGTGCGTCAGGTCAATAATGAGTGAAGCCTCCTCTGCCAGATTGACAAATACTTCTGGAGAGACGAAACGATCATTCTCGCGACGCCAACGGATCAAAGCTTCATTTTTGAACTGACGTTCACCATTCAAATAAATTTTGGGCTGGTACATCATAAACAACTGGCCCGCACCATCAGACATAATCACTTTGCGTAAGGCTTCAATCATTGCGAGTCGCTGCAGATGAACTTCATCCTCACCCTCTTCATAGCAGTGAATGCGCTGTTTCTCTTTACGCGCAGCGTCCAATGCGATGGCGGTTCTACGCAGAATCGTGTTCGCATATGTACCACTATGACTGTAAAGGCTGACACCCGCATTCAAATTTAGATTGATGCTGAGATCGGCGACTTTAAAGGTGTTTTCTAATTCACTGAGATACTTATCGGCCAAATCTATCGGTGTCTGAGTCCCATCCAACTTTATGACCGAGAAGAACTCAGCACCTTCCAGACGGCCAGAAAATAGGATATTCAGATCCATTGTCTTAAGGCGGTCAGCCAGCGCGATGAGACAGGCATCAGCGGTTTCAGGCCCCAACCGGTCATTAATTTGTCTGAAATTGTGAATACTTATTGCCAGAAAGACATACTCAGCCCCAGACTCTAACTCGGTACCTAACAGTGTTTTTACATGATGCAAGTTGGGCAGCTTTGTCAGACTGTCGTGATTAGCCTGAAAGCGTATTTCATCTTCACGTTGTTTTATCTGTTGACCCATCTGCTGGAAAGCCTTTTCCAGAGATTCCATCTCTTGCCCTCCACTGATAGTAATTTTTTGCGTATAACGTCCACGGGCATACTCAATTGCCAGTGCAGACAGTCGACTTAGCGGTACCGTGAGGCTTTTGGCAAAAATGACACTGAGTAACGATGCAAACACGGATATAACAACGGCAAGAACCGTGTTGTTTAATAATGTGCTGTCGTGTTGTCTGTAAAGTGGCGCTAAGCTACTGACCAACATCACTGAAACTGGTGGACTTGAAGCTGAATCAAGCGCAAATTCTTCAGTAAAAAAAGCAGGACGTGCAAAAATCAGATTGCCATAGTCTTGATTTTCCAGTTGCTGACGAAAATAATCAAAACTCGACATCCTGACTGTTGTGCTGAGCAAATGGCTATCACCTTTAAAAAAACTTATTTCCAATCCGGTCAGCCTCTTAAGCTCATTTAAGACTGCAGCATCTATTTCAAAGCCTACGATTGAATAAGCAATAACATGTGGTGCTTTGACGGGTAGGAGAATGAGTTGATAAATGTGATCTCCCAGCGTCACCAGTAGAGGCTGAGCAGGATTATCAATGAGCTTTTGAGAAGCCTCGGAGCTCAATTGCTCTTTGAACGAAAGATGTTCGCTGCTGGATGAAATGACCCTGCCGGACATATCGGTCAAGACCATCACATCGGCGCCAATTCGTTGACCGTGGTTCTCCAGCGCACTCCTGATAGTTGCCTCATCTGAGGTGGCTACAGCACGAATGAAGCCGAAGTCGGATGTCAAAATTTTTGCTGCGGTGACGAGCAAATCCGCCTGAGCATCAAGGTACTGACTCATGACGACCTTGGCTTTGGCGACTTCTTGCTGAAGCTTTAATTGATTGAATTTGCTACTGGTCCACCAGGTGCTGCCCTGAAGCAATATCATGGTCAGAAACACCAATGCCGCACATAAAAGGAATATCTTATTTCGAAGTTTGATTCGTCTGAGATACTCCACTGAAGGTATCCTCGAAGCTATTTGAAGATTCTGGCTCCTTGATATCTATCTGCAGAACATACAGTCCCTGTTCATTCTGTGGTAAATCCCCGAGGCTGACGGTGGTTAATTGTTCAGGTCCAATCGCTTGATGCTTATGCCAGATGTTGAACTCATCACTGTCAGAGGTGCTGAGACTGGCCTGACCCGTTTTATCGGTCACTGCGGTCGATTCAGAGCGTGAAACAAAGATGTAGGCGATCATCGTGTCGTGAATATTACAGCCAAGCACCACGACACCGTGTTTCGGGAATGAGACCGGACTCTCGGGCTTATCTGCGTATAGCTTCAACTCGAAAGTTTTAGCTTTTGAAAACGAATAAACATGGTGACGGATATTGTCACTATTGGGGAAATCGACGCGCCTGTCAGTCTGAATGACTAATTGTTCCGGTTGAAAGCGTTTGTTGACTTGATCCATAACAGCCGGCTCAACATTTTCTGCTGTGATGCTTTCATTAGTGACGGGTTCTATCACTACATCAGCGAGAGCTTGTCCGAACTGATCCGTAATTAAAAAATTAGGATTCTCTGCAGCCGAGAGGAGCGGGGAAATCAGACTCAATAGAAATACTGATGTTTTGCTAATTCGCCGAGCGAAGCTCATTAAGAAACCACTTTTATGTTGCGCACACTCTTAATGATATTAATCTGATTGCAGCATTCATGCAAAGAATTTCGCATGGCTTATGCTCATTAAAGCCACGGCATACGGACTTATCGCAGTCATATCATGGTCTGGAATAGCAACACATAAAAAAGCCACATCAGAATCTGATGTGGCTTTTTTGAGATCTGTCAGTTGCGCTGCGGATTAATTCAGAAGCGTGCGTAAATCTTCCAGTTCTCTAAGCAACTCTTTTACCAGGTCTTTCTGATCCTGCTTGTTGGTGGTGACCGTTTTCACTTCACCCGATGGCGTCAGCTGCTGACGGGCACCACCGATGGTGAAGCCCTGCTCATAGAGCAAAGCGCGAATTTCACGAATCAAAATCACATCATGACGTTGATAATAACGGCGATTACCACGGCGCTTAACCGGTTTGAGTTGGGTAAATTCCTGTTCCCAGTAGCGCAATACGTGCGGTTTCACACCGCAGAGTTCACTGACCTCACCGATGGTGAAATAGCGCTTACTCGGAATGGGCGGTAATTCGTTGTTGTTACTCGCTTCCAGCATAACTGTCCACCCTCGCTTTCAGTTTTTGGCCGGGTCTGAAAGTCACCACACGACGCGCTGAGATGGGGATTTCTTCACCAGTTTTTGGGTTACGACCAGGCCGTTCACTCTTGTCTCTGAGCTCAAAGTTACCGAAACCGGATAATTTAACCTGCTCACCTTTTTCCAGTGCGGTACGAATCTCTTCGAAAAACATTTCAACCAGCTCTTTAGCTTCTCGTTTGTTAAAACCCAGCTCATCGTAGAGTTGTTCCGTCATATCGGCCTTAGTCAGTGCCATGTATACCTCTAAATTCTTCTTTTAATAATGTCTAATCAGGATCTTATCGTTGCACCGACTGACTGTTCCAGACGCTCAGTCACAGTTTGTATCAGTGCATCAACTTCATCATCTTTGAGCGTACGTTCACCGTGCTGGAGGTGGAAAGCCATGGCGAGACTCTTCTTACCGAGCTCGACTCCATCTCCAGTATAGACGTCAAATAGTTGAAATGACTTAAGAATATCAGAATCAATTGCGCTCAGGCAATTTTCTATTTGACCCACAGTAACGGCCTCGTCAACTACCAGGGCTAGATCCCGGCGTATTGCCGGATATTTGGATAAGGCAGTAAATTCAGGGATTTGGGCCAGCAATACCGCGGGTAGGCTCAATTCGAACAGATAAACACGGCCATTCACATCGAGCGGCTTCTGCAGTTTTGGGTGCAGGGCACCAAGCCAGCCAATGGCCTCGCCATTCTTGTATATTCTGGCCGTCTGGCCAGGATGCAGCGCTGGATGCGTTTCTGCCTGGAAGCGAATCTCACCACCGGTGATGTCCAGTAATGCTTCGACATCGGCCTTGGCATCGAAAAAGTCGACTTGGCGGGCTTTTTCAGACCACTGTTCCGGATCTTGATTGCCATAGCTCAGGCCGCCAATCCGACGCTCCTGTTCGATATGGTCGAGATCCCCCTTGAATACGCGTCCCACCTCAAACAGACGTACCCGTTCATGCTGGCGATTGGCATTATAAACCAGTGCCTGCATCAGTCCAGGCCACAGGGAGGTCCGCATTACGGACAAATCTGCTGAAATTGGGTTGGCCAGCTTAATCGGTGCTAAATCGTCTTCTGCCAGCAGGGACTGCAGTTTGGGTTCCACAAAACTATAAGTCACGGCTTCAAAATAACCGCGGTCAACCAGCAGATGCTGCAGACGTTCAAGCTGGGTCAGGCGTTCAGTAATATTACTGGTCAGTACCGTCCCCTGAGGGCGGGTTTCCGGCAGTCTGTCATAACCATAAAGGCGACCCAATTCTTCTATCAGATCGACTTCAATAGCCAGATCAAAACGGAAACTCGGCACCATCACTTGCCAGCCGTCGTCAACACGGGTTAAAGCCAGACCCAGACGACTCAGTTGTTCACTGACTTCAGCGGTTTCAAGGGCGATCCCCAATACCCGCTTAATCCGATCTTCACGTAAATGGATTGATGCGGTTGCCGGTAAGTCCTTGTCACTCACGACTTCAGTCACCGGACCTGCTTCACCGCCGACAATCTTCAGCAGCAAGGCTGTCGCCCGTTGAATGGCCTGTTGGGCCAGTGCCGGATCAACACCACGCTCAAAACGATGCGACGAGTCAGTATGCAGACCGTAAGCGCGAGCTTTACCAGCTATGGCATCGGGGCTAAAAAATGCTGCTTCCAGGAACAGATTCTGCGTTGTTCCGGTCACACCCGATTGTTCGCCGCCCATAATTCCAGCCAGCGCCAGTGGGCCGTTGTCATCAGCAATCAGCAATGTCTCTGGCTGGATATCAATTTCCTGGCCATCCAGCAAGGTCAGTTTATCGCCAGCCTGAGACAGTCTGACATTGATACCATTGTTAAGCTTATCCAGGTCAAAGGCATGCATCGGCTGACCCAGTTCCAGCATCACGTAGTTGGTGACATCCACCACGGGTCCGAGGCTGCGCAGGCCACTGCGGCGCAGTTTTTCCTGCATCCAGACTGGTGTTTCCGCTTGCGGGTTGATGTTTACAATCACACGGCCCAGGTAGCGCGGGCAGGCCGCGGGGGCCGTCACATTAACAGGGAAGGTGTTGTCACTGCTGGCTTTGATTTCATCACAGTTAACCTGGCAGACATCAGTAGAGGTCAGCACACCGACCTCTCGGGCGACACCGGCGATACCCAGGCAGTCACTGCGGTTAGGGGTCAGATCGATATCAATCGAGACATCATCCAGCCCCAGATAAGCACGAAAGTCCTCACCGACCGGGGCTTCATCTGCCAGTTCCATCAGACCCTCAGCAGATTCCGTCAGGCCGAGTTCTTTAGACGAACACAACATACCGAAAGATGGCACACCGCGCAGCTTGGCTTTCTTGATTTTGAAATCGCCCGGCAGCACCGCGCCAACCACGGCCACGGGGACTTTCAAGCCTTCACGCACATTACTGGCGCCACAGACGATTTCCAGCAACTCGGCGTCACCGACATCGACCTTGGTCAGACGCAGTTTGTCGGCATCGGGATGCGGTTCTACTGATTTCACCTGGCCGACACGCACGCCGCTGAAATCACCGGCAACCGGCTCGACCGCATCAACTTCCAGACCGGCATTGGTCAGTTTCTCTACCAGCGCATCGGTGTCCAGTTCCGGATTCACCCACTCACGTAACCACTTTTCACTAAACTTCATTGTTAATTATCCCGCCGATTATTTGAACTGACTGAGGAAACGCAGATCGTTATCAAAGAACAGGCGCAGGTCATTGACGCCATAACGCAGCATCGCCATCCGCTCAACACCGAGACCGAAGGCAAAGCCCAGGTATTTTTCACTGTCGATATTCACGTGTTCAAACACATTCGGGTGCACCATGCCGCAGCCGAGGATTTCAATCCAACCGGTATGACTACAGACGCGGCAACCTTCGCCACCACAGATGACACACTCGATATCTGCTTCCGCGGACGGCTCGGTGAAAGGGAAATAAGAAGGACGAAAACGCACTTGCAGCGGCTTTTCAAAAAAGGCCTGCAGAAAGTCGGATAATACGCCTTTGAGATCGGTAAAGCTGATATTTTCGTCCACCATCAGGCCTTCGACCTGATGAAACATCGGCGTATGCGTGAGATCCGAGTCACAGCGATAGACACGGCCGGGGGCAATGAGACGCAGCGGCGGCTGCTTCTCTTCCATCACACGGATTTGTACCGGCGAGGTATGGGTGCGCAGCAACTTATCGGCATCGAAATAAAAGGTATCGTGCATTGCACGCGCCGGATGGGTTTCCGGAATATTCAATGCGGTGAAGTTATGGTGACTATCTTCAATTTCAGGGCCTTCGGCAACATCAAAACCGATGTTACGAAAATAGCGCTCAATCCGTTGCAGAGTACGGGTCACCGGATGCAGCCCCCCGACTTCGCTGTTGCGTCCCGGCAGCGTAACGTCGACAGTTTCGGCTTTCAGCGCGGCTTGCATCGCGGCTTCAGCCAGTGCTTTGCCTCGTTGTTCCACCAAACCAGTGACTTCCTGCTTGGCCAGATTTACTGACTTACCAATGACCGGACGATCTTCAACGCTGACATTACCCAGTTGTTTCAGATAGGCCGTGATTTTGCCTTTTTTGCCCAGGTATTCAACACGGACATCGTCCAATGCCCGGTTATCCTGCGCTTCCGCCACAGCCTGCCTGGCTGTTGCCGTGATTTCTTCTAAAGCCTGTAACTGTGACGACAGTTCAGCCATATTTCCCCCTCATCAGAAACAAAAAAGGGCCGTGGTTGCGGCCCTTTTTTAGTCACTACAGCACTAAGGCTATCGCTCTTTGCAGGCGATTTAGTTAGCCAAAGCTGCTTTTGCTTTTTCCGCGATAGCTGCGAAAGCCGCTTCATCGTGCACGGCGATATCAGCCAGTACTTTACGATCGATTTCAATTGACGCTTTTTTCAGGCCATCGATCAGACGGCTGTAGGACAAACCGCAATCACGGGCAGCCGCATTAATACGGGCAATCCACAGGGTGCGGAAGTTACGTTTTTTCTGACGACGGTCGCGATAAGCATATTGACCGGCTTTGGTTACAGCCTGGACGGCAACACGATAGACGTTCTTACGACGACCGTAATAACCTTTCGCTTGATCCAGAACTTTCTTATGGCGTGCGTGTGCAGTTACGCCGCGTTTTACTCTAGGCATCGGAAAACTCCTTAATTACAGATTCGGCAGCATTTTACGGACTGACATGTGATCTGCTTTGCAGACTGTCAGGGTAGAACGCAACTGGCGTTTACGCTTGGTGCTTTTCTTGGTCAGGATGTGACTGGTGAAAGCTTGTGAACGCTTGAATTTCCCGCTGCCAGTGCGTTTAAAACGCTTGGCGGCACCACTGTGGTTTTTTAACTTAGGCATTGTATTTACAACTCCGCATTCAAATTTATGTAGTTATTTTTTACTGATTGGCGACAAAACCATGATCATCTGCCGACCCTCTTTCTTGGGACGTTGCTCGACACTTGAAATCTCGTCTAAATCTGCCGCCACTCGTTCGAGTAATTTCAGACCCAGATCCTGATGTGCCATTTCACGTCCGCGGAAGCGGAGGCTGACTTTCGTTTTGTTACCGCTTTCAAGGAAACGTATCAGGTTGCGTAGTTTTACCTGATAATCCCCTTCTTCTGTGCCAGGCCGGAATTTCACTTCCTTAACCTGGATTTGTTTTTGTTTTTTACGAGCTTCGGCTTTTTTCTTGCCTTCCTCAAACAAAAACTTGCCGTAATCCATAATACGGCATACCGGTGGTTTTGCCTGTGGGGCAATTTCCACCAAATCCAAATCGGCATCCTCGGCTTTTTGTAATGCTTCCTTCAAGGAAACAATGCCAAGTTGCTCACCGTTAGAATCCGTCAATCGTACTTCTTTGGCTGTGATTTCACCATTCAGCCGTTTCTGATCTGTAGCGATGTTCTAGTCCTCTAAAATAATTCGACCGCGGCGAGCGACGTCTTCCTTCAGCAAGCTGGCGAAGTCAGAGACCGGCATTGCGCCGAGATCTTCACCCTTGCGTGTACGTACCGCCACGGCTTGATTCTGTTCTTCGCGTTCACCGACAACCAACAAATAGGGAACGCGGCGAAGTGTATGCTCGCGTATTTTAAAGCCAATTTTCTCGTTTCTCAAGTCTGTATCGACTCTAAAGCCTTGTTTCTGCAAATCTTGAGCAACTTGTTTGACGTAATCGGCCTGTTTATCACTGATGCCCATCACCATGGCCTGCTTGGGTGCAAGCCAGGTTGGGAAGGCACCAGCATACTCTTCAATCAGAATACCGATAAAGCGTTCCAGTGACCCCAGAATCGCCCGATGGAGCATCACAGGCACCTGTTTACTACCATCATCTGCGACATAACTGGCATCAAGACGGCCCGGCATCGAGAAGTCGACCTGGATGGTGCCGCACTGCCAAACACGACCAAGACAATCTTTCAGCGAGAACTCGATCTTAGGACCGTAGAATGCGCCCTCGCCCGGTTGCAGATCCCAGTCCAGTTCTGCGGCATTAAGCGCCTGTTCGAGCGCATGTTCCGCCTTGTCCCAGACTTCATCACTGCCAACGCGGTTTTCCGGCCGGGTGGACAGTTTGACGATGATTTCATTGAAGCCGAAGTCTGCATACACCTCGTGCAACAGTTCAATAAAGGTCGCGACTTCTGACTGAATCTGATCTTCAGTACAGAAGATATGGGCATCATCCTGGGTAAAACCGCGCAGACGCATCAGGCCATGTAGCGTGCCTGAAGGTTCATTACGATGACAGGAACCGAACTCCGCCATACGTAGGGGCAGATCACGGTAACTTTTGAGGCCCTGATTAAAAATCTGAATGTGGCAAGGACAATTCATCGGTTTGACCGCGTAGTCACGGCTTTCCGAGTGGGTACTGAAAATCATGTCACCGAACTTGTCCCAGTGACCCGACTTTTCCCACAAAGAACGATCCACCACCTGCGGGGTGCGCACTTCCTGGTAATCATTGTCGCGCAATACGTCGCGAATATAGTTTTCCACTACGCGATAAATCTGCCAGCCGTTGTCGTGCCAGAAGATCATGCCGGCCGCTTCTTCCTGCAAGTGGAACAGGTCGAGGCTCTTGGCGATTTTACGGTGGTCGCGTTTTTCTGCTTCTTCCAAACGGTGCAGATATTGTTTCAGCGCTTTTTTATCCTGCCAGGCGGTACCGTAAACCCGTTGCAACATTTCATTATCTGACTGTCCGCGCCAGTATGCACCCGCGAGTTTCATCAGTTTGAAGGCTTTCAGTTTACCGGTGCTGGGCACGTGCGGTCCGCGACACAAGTCGACGAAGTCGCCCTGACGATACACAGACAGTGTTTCATCTTTAGGGATGTCTTCGAGGATCTCGGCTTTATAGATTTCGCCCATATCGCGGAACATGTCGATACCGGCATCACGCGTAATTTCTTCGCGGTGCACTGGCAGGTCTTCTTTGACCAGTTCTTCCATGCGCTTTTCGATCTTCTGCAGGTCATCCGGGGTGAAGCCCTCTGGATAGGAGAAGTCGTAATAGAAGCCGTCTTCGATGACTGGTCCAATGGTGACCTGTGCTTCCGGATACAGCTGCTTGACGGCCTGGGCCATCAAGTGTGAGGTGGAATGGCGAATGATATCCAGGCCTTCCTCATCACGATCGGTCACAATCGCAACTTCCGCATCATCATTGATGATGTGGGAGGTATCTACCAGCTTGCCGTTGACTTTACCTGCCAGCGCAGCTCGGGCCAGACCGGCACCGATGTCATAGGCGATATCGTGAATAGAAACGGGATGATCAAACTGGCGTTGACTGCCATCAGGAAGGGTGACTGAAATCATGTTCAATTCCTTGGTTGTGGCCTATACGAGGGGCCTTAAAAACCAAAAAAGCACCTAGAGGTGCTTTTGGAAAACTGGTAGGCACGAGTGGATTCGAACCACCGACCCCCACCATGTCAAGGTGGTGCTCTAACCAACTGAGCTACGTGCCTGCCGGAGAAGCTGCGAAATTATACGCAGCCTGAATCATATTGCAAGCCTTTTAAACCGCAACCGGCCCGATAGCTACTTTACGCAGATGTTCCAAATCATCACGCAGCCTGGCGGCTTCTTCAAACTCAAGGTTTTGCGCATGCTTATACATTGCCTGCTCGATTTGATTGATGCGTTTGGCCAATTGCTGCGGCGTAAGAGAAGCATATTCGGCTTGCTCTTCTGCGACTTTGGCAAACTGTTTTTTGCCGCCTTTTTCGGGCACTTCGTCCATGCCGGTGCGAATCGCCTTTTTAATGCCCTGCGGGGTAATGCCGTGCTCTTCATTGAAGGCAACCTGTTTTTCACGGCGGCGTTCAGTTTCCTCAATCGCTCTCTGCATCGAGCCGGTAATTTCATCGGCGTACAGAATCGCCCTACCATTCAGGTTCCGGGCGGCACGACCTATAGTCTGAATCAATGAGCGGTCACTGCGCAGGAAACCTTCCTTATCGGCATCGAGGATTGCCACCAGCGAAACTTCCGGAATATCCAGCCCTTCCCGCAACAGGTTGATCCCCACCAGCACATCAAACTCCCCCAGACGCAGGTCACGGATAATCTCGACCCGCTCTACCGTGTCGATGTCAGAATGCAGGTAACGCACTTTGATATTGTGCTCACGCAGGTATTCGGTCAGGTCTTCCGCCATGCGTTTGGTCAGTGTCGTGACCAGTACCCGTTCGTTAACGGCTGTGCGCTTATTGACTTCGGACAAGAGGTCATCGACCTGGGTCCCGACCGGACGGATTTCGACCTGCGGATCCACCAGCCCGGTGGGTCTAACCACCTGTTCGACCACGGTGCTGGAATGCGCTTGTTCATATTTACCCGGTGTCGCCGATACAAAAATCGTTTGTGGTGCCAGCTTTTCCCACTCTTCGAACATCAACGGGCGATTATCCAGGGCCGATGGCAATCGGAAGCCATAATCGACCAGCGTCTGTTTACGCGAACGGTCGCCTTTGTACATCGCACCAATCTGCGGCACCATGACGTGGCTTTCGTCGATCACCAGCACCGCATCATCCGGCAGGTAATCAAACAGCGTCGGCGGCGCTGCGCCGGGCTCACGTCCTGACAGGTGCCGTGAGTAGTTCTCGATACCATTGCAGTAACCCAGTTCCAGCAGCATCTCGATATCAAAACGGGTTCGCTGCTCCAGCCTTTGGGCTTCCACCAGCTTGTTCTGGTCATTGAGCTCCTGTAGCCGTTCGCGCAACTCTTCCTTAATCGCATCCACCGCCTTGAGCAGGTTTTCGCGCGGTGTCACATAGTGCGTTTTCGGGTAGATGGTGATCCGGCTCATTCGCTGCAGTAATTCACCGGTGAGTGGATCGAAATAGCTGATTTGTTCAATCTCATCATCAAACAGCTCTACCCGTACCGCATCACGCTCGGATTCTGCCGGAAAGATATCAATGACTTCACCGCGCACCCGGTAAGTACCACGGTGAAGTTCAATATCATTACGGGTGTACTGCAGTTCGGTGAGCCGTCGCAGAATATCGCGCTGGCTGATGACATCACCCTGCACCAGGTGCAATACCATTTCCAAGTAGGCGTCTTTTTCACCCAGACCATAAATACAGGACACACTGGAAACGATAATCGCATCCCGACGCTCCAGCATGGCCTTGGTGGCCGACAACCGCATCTGCTCTATCTGCTCGTTAACTGAGGCATCCTTGTCGATAAAGGTGTCCGATGACGGCACATAGGCCTCGGGCTGATAGTAGTCGTAGTAGGAAACAAAGTATTCCACCGCGTTATGTGGAAAAAAGTCTTTCATTTCACTGTAAAGCTGGGCGGCGAGGGTCTTGTTGGGTGCCAGCACCATGACCGGGCGCTGAACGGCTTGCGCAACATTAGCCACGGTGAAGGTCTTGCCTGAACCGGTGACCCCGAGCAGGGTCTGCCACATTTCACCGTTCTCCAGGCCCTCGATCAAAGCAGCGATTGCGGTCGGCTGATCACCGGCCGGAGAAAACTCGCTGACTAACTGCAATTCTTTACTCATACGTCTTTAGCATCGATTTAGTTTGGCGTATATTACAAGGGTTTATTTATCTTTCAGCTCTTTTGAATTGCTGTGAGATGAAAGATAAACAGGCCTTTTTTGATTAAATTAGTAACGTTTTACTGAAGGAAAGATTTTGACTATCAAGCTCTCCCAACGCGTTCAAAACATCAAACCCTCACCTACCCTTGCGATTACTGCACGCGCTGCCGAGCTGCGGGCCGAAGGGAAAGATGTGATTGGTCTCGGTGCGGGTGAACCCGATTTTGATACCCCAGAACACATTAAACAGGCTGCTATCAAAGCCATCAACAACGGCATGACCAAATACACCCCGGTTGATGGCACTGCTGATTTGAAACAGGCGATCATCAAAAAGTTCGCCCGTGACAATGGCCTTGATTATGAAGCCAAACAGGTTCTGGTTTCAGTTGGGGGCAAACAGAGCTTTTTCAACCTGGCTCAGGCCTATCTTCAGGCGGGTGATGAAGTCATCATACCGGCACCCTACTGGGTTTCCTATCCGGATATGACCCTGCTGGCTGATGCCAAACCGGTGATTATCGAAGCCGGTCAGGAAAACCAGTTCAAAATCACACCGGCGCAGCTGGAAGCCGCCATTACAGACAAAACCCGTTTGTTTGTGATTAACAGTCCGTCCAATCCGACCGGTATGGCCTACAGCCGTGCTGAACTGGAAGCCCTGGGCGAAGTGCTGCGCAAACACCCGGATATTCTGATCGCCACCGACGATATGTATGAGCACATCTACTGGGCAGATGAGCCATTCTGCAATATCGTCAATGCCAATCCCGATCTGTATGACCGCACTTTGGTCATGAACGGTGTGTCCAAAGCTTATTCAATGACCGGCTGGCGTATCGGTTATGCCGCAGGTCCGGCTGAGCTGATTGCTGCGATGAAAAAAGTGCAGTCACAAAGCACTTCAAACCCAGCGTCGATTTCACAGGCTGCCTCGGTGGAGGCTCTGAATGGCGATCAGTCCTGCATTGATGAGATGCTGGTCGAATTCAAGAAACGCCATGACTATGTGGTCTCAACGCTGAACAGCATGGAAGGCATTGACTGTCTGGAAACGGATGGCACCTTCTACGTGTTCCCGAATATCGCTGGCGTACTTGAACAGAAGCCTGAGCTCAAAGACGATATGGACTTTGCCGAAGCCCTGCTGGTCGATGAAGGCGTTGCCGTCGTGCCCGGCAGTGCATTTGGCCTGAAAAACCATGTGCGTCTCTCTATCGCGACCAGTGAAGAAAACCTGCACAACGCGCTCGATCGAATCGCAGCATTCATCACCAAGTAAGCGCTTATTCCTCGGACAGCTCCTCCTGAGGGGAGCTGTCCGACTCTGAATCCCCTTTCCTGCGTGGATTTAAATCACATTCAACCCAGTGCCTGACCGTGCTGCGCTGACGTTTTTTGGATAATTGCTCAGTATGAATATTGGCAGGCTGTATCCGTGCCTCTGGTGAGTGAGCAATTCGAAACGAGCGCCTTGCGCCAACCGGAAAGCGACTGGGACCATGAATGACTGCGACCCGTAATTCCAAGGCATCAATTTCTTCCATTCGCCTGTTGCCCTCACTCTCATCCTGGTCACCACACAGAATATTTCTGAAAGATCCCAGTACAAGATAACCACCTGACAATAACGGCCCCTGCCTCAGACTTTGCTGGACATTCTGCTGCTCAGGGTTGATACGTTCAAAATCGGTCACTGTCGAGGTAACACACTCTCCTCCTTTAAAGTGAACCACAGCCTGAACGGTCAGGATATGCACTGGTTGCTCTCCCATATTGACCAGCAAACAGAGGGCATCAGGGTTATCATTCTGTGCATGGTGAAAAACCAGATAAGGGCGACTGTTACGACGATACTGCACGAAAAAGAGTTGCAGATAAAAAACCCAGATCACCGCCATAATCGCTGTACTAACCGGTGCCAGAAACTCCACGCGAACCTCCTTTTACGATGATTATTTCAGCGCAATGTTTTAAGACCCTACATCCCGGGGAAACCGAAAATCAAACACTTACCCCGGCCGTTTGTCTGAAGAAGAAAGTTATTAGAAAAAATTGTCCCTAATCCTTGACGCATCCCGTCTCAGTCTCTATCATACGCATCTTTCTGTTCCCCGATAGCTCAGTTGGTAGAGCAAATGACTGTTAATCATTGGGTCGCTGGTTCGAGTCCAGCTCGGGGAGCCAAACAAGATTCCAAAAGCCCTGAAAAAATTATTTTCAGGGCTTTTTTGTTTCTGCTCCGGACAACTCTGTCCTCACCTCATTGATTCCAATCACGTCTATGACCGCCTTTTCTTCCTTGCCATTATCCAAGATGCAGTTGGATGCACTCCATTCACTCGGCTACGACATCATGACCGATGTTCAGGCACAGACTTTACCTCTTATGCTCAAGGGCGAGGATGTGATTGCCCAGGCCAAAACAGGCAGTGGTAAAACTGCCGCATTCGGTATTGGGCTGCTGAATCAGATCAATCCCCGTTATTTCGGTGCCCAGGCCATGGTGTTATGTCCGACCCGCGAGCTGGCTGAGCAGGTGGGTAAGGAAATCAGAAAACTTGCCCGTTTCATGCCCAACATCAAACTGGTCATGTTGTGTGGCGGCAAGCCGATCGGCCCTCAGATTGGTTCTCTGGCTCACGGCGCGCATATTATCGTTGGAACACCAGGCCGGATACAGGATCACCTGCGTAAAAACACCCTGAAGCTGGATGGGCTGAAAACACTGGTGTTGGATGAAGCAGATCGCATGCTGGATATGGGCTTTGCCGACGTGATGAAAGCTATCATCGCTCAAACGCCTTCATCTCGACAGACTCTGCTGTTTTCAGCAACCTATCCTGATGGTATCCAAAAAATCAGTCGCCAGATACAGCAGTCACCTGTGCGGATCAGTGTCAGCACTGAACATCAGCCCAACGTGATAGAGCAGACTTTTTATGAAATTACTGAGCCGCAACGCGACAGCAGCCTGCTCGCTCTATTCCAGCATTACCGCCCAACTAACTGCGTAGTCTTCTGTCACACCAAAAAACAATGTGATGAGGTGGCCGGCCTGCTGCAGAATAATCAAATCACGGCATTGGCTATACATGGTGATTTGGAACAGCGGCAACGGGATCAGGTGCTGGTAAGATTTGCCAATAACAGCTGTCCGGTGCTGGTCGCCACGGATGTCGCTGCACGCGGATTGGATATTAAATCCCTCCAGATGGTGATTAACTATGAATTACCTCGGGACCCGGAAGTCTATGTCCATCGTATCGGCCGTACCGGTCGTGCCGGAGAAAAAGGCCTGGCAGTGAGCTTGGTCACACCGCCGCAGACTCCCAGAATCACAGCCATTGAAGACTATCGGCAACAGCCCTGCCACGTTGATAGCCTGGCATCGCTAAAAACTGGCAGTGGCTTTTCACTCACAGCACCGATGGTGACCCTGCAAATCGATGCCGGCAGGAAAAACAAACTGCGGCCAGGCGATATTCTGGGCGCCCTCACCGGCGATGCCGGCCTGTCAGCTAAAGATATAGGAAAGATCGATATCTTTGATATGTCGAGTTATGTCGCTGTTGAAATATCCGCTCACCGTCAGGCGCTGAACTATCTCAGCAAAGGCAAAATCAAGGGACGCAGTATTCGGGCTCGGTTAATACGTTAAATTCCAGCAAAGGCATCACTGCTATCGATATTTCCCGGCAAGCTCGATGTCTGAGCCTGGCTTTCCGTCCCTCCCCGCTCTTCACCCCCACACATAAGGGGTAGCCGTTTAACAGCAAACCAACGACCCTATCTCCAAGGGAACATGAATCCCGTCAACGGAAAGATGAGATTCTGGACAGGGAAGTCGTCATTCATTGGCTCCACTAAAGAAGTCCATCTTAGACACGATGATGTAAAGCTGAAACCGAGCGATGATGTTGAAACATTGTTAGCTGAGATTCTGACATTGTCAGCCAAACAAGCGGGTTTCACTTTAATCATTATTAACATGGATGAGTTTATTATGCTGCCCAGCCCTATTTACAATGCGATGCCGTTTTTCTACCTCGGCTCAGGTATCTCTATCCCCTTTGCCTTCGAGAATGTGTTCGCCTTTGTCTCAGGCGTTAGCTTCGGCATCGCGGCCTGCATGATCATGCGTGCCAGAATGTGGATATAAGTATCCAGCTACGCTTTTAGTCATGCTCACAGAGCAGCGCCTGCAAATTCGAGTGACGACCTGCCCTGTTGAATAATTGCCTAGGGCAATGCCCAGACCTTCAATGCATCGCCCCCTTTAAAGCCAAACAGTTTGTTACCACCGGCCACCACTGCGACATACTGTTTGCCGCCAATCTGATAACTTATGGGCGGTGCATTCACACCCGCCTCTGTCGACGCTGACCACAGTTTTTCACCGCTTTCGGCATCAAGTGCAAACAGTTCGCCACTGCCTTCACCACTGAAAACAAGCCCACTGGCCGTGCTCAGCACACCGCCCAACAGTGGATCAGGTGTTTTGTGTTGCCAGACCAGCTCGCCAGTATCGATGTTGATGGCACTCAGCAAGCCGTAGCGCTCATCTGTGTTGAGGGGGGACATGGAAGAATATTGGACACCCGCTTCCCCATTTTTGCCTTCCAGTTGGTGCAGGCTGTATGTGACTGGCCAGTGAATGCCAGCGATGAACACCAGACGACGCTCTGGATCCAGCGATACCGGCGACCAGTTGGAACCGCCCAATACCCCCGGATAAATGACCGTCCCCTCTTTGGATGGAGACTGGAACATATTCTGCTGAGGCACATAGGCTTCGCTTTTGAATATCAACTCACCGCTGTGGCGGTTCAGCACATAAAACCAGCCGGTTTTACCTGCCTGACCGACAGCCGGAATCGATTGGCCATCACGTTGAACATCAAACAGCACCGGCGGACTGGCGACGTCATAGCCCCACATATCATGCGGCACCTGCTGAAAATACCATTTCAGCTCACCGCTGGTCGCATCAAGCGCAACCAGAGAGGACGTATAGAGATTGTCACCGGGGCGGGAAGAGCCTTCCATCTGAGGTGATGGGTTACCGGTACCGAAGTAAAGCGTATCGGTCTCATGATCAATGGCAGGTGTACTCCAGGCCGAACCGCCACCATAACGCCAGGCATCCGCATATTCATCAGCAGTAGCCTTTTCTGCTTCGATATCTCTGGGCAGTTGTTCGCCGTCCGGCGTGGTTTGAACAAAATCGCCTTCCCAACCCTGTTCTGGAATCGTATCGAATTGCCATTCCTGCTCACCGGTCTCGATATCATAGGCTGCCAGAAAACCACGACGGCCGTATTTGCCGGCGATGCCGACTACCGCACCCAGTGGTGCATTGGGGTCAGGGGAGTCCAGATGTAAGCCATAACCCACACCCGTGATGCCGATAATCACTTTTCCTTTGTAGACCATGGGTGCCATATTCAGTCCGGCGCCGGATGTGCCGGAGACCTCCCCTTCGGTGTCTCCTGCCAGAATGGAAATATCCTCACGGATACCACTCTTACCCTTGGTCACATCCTGATCCCAGAGCTTAGCACCGGTACGCGCATCCAGGGCAATCAAGCGGCCATCAACCGTGCCCATAAACACGCGCCCCTGAGCAACCGCGACACCGCGGTTAGCTGGGCCACAGCACATCTTTCGGGTTTCATCCCAGTCATGCTGATAGCGCCACAAGCGTTCGCCGCTGGCAGCATCCAGCGCCACCACATCATTAAATGGCAGTGAGACGTACATCACCCCATTTTTAACAATCGGCGTGGCCTGAAATGTCGCTTCGATGCCACTGTGGAATTCCCAGGCTGACTCCAGTTCAGCCACATTGTCGGGCTCAATCTGGGTCAGTGGACTGTGACGCTGGTGCAGTTCATTCCCCCCAAACAAAGGCCACTCTTCCTGCGTATCCACCGAACAGGCCGTGATAAGCATGACGCAGCTCAAAGCCCCCAGAATCTGCCTTATCCGCATTTTTCCCTCTCTTTATTTTTTTCTATCCTGAACAAGACAACAGTCGAGCCTGATTATCACCAAGGCAAAGCACATTTTCCAGTTGATTAGGCTATTAAAACCTGACTGCTGGCACTGTTCGTCTAGCTATGAGTAGAATAACACGGCACCCTGCCGGGTGGCTGACATCAGCATTCAGTCCTTAAGGAGCTTCAATGAGTCACAGTCTGCCAGATGAACACGCGATTCTCAGAATCATGGCCCGCCCAAACGATGTGAATGTGGCCGGTGACATTTTCGGAGGCTGGCTGATGTCTCAATGCGATATTGCCGGCGGTATAGTCGCCAGCCGACGCGCCGGCGGCCGAGTGGTGACCGTTGCCGTGAAGGATTTCCGCTTTATTGCTCCGGTGCTGGTCAGCGATATTGTCAGCATTTACGCCGATGTAACGAAAGTCGGTACCAGTTCGGTCACAATAGCTATAGACGTTTATGTGGAACGCAGACAGTCAGGTCAGGAGCAGATTCTGCAAGTCGCCAAAGCTGAAATTGTTTATGTGCACATTAACGATGAGCGTCAGCCGAACCCTATCAGATAATCAGCCGCTTCGGTGCCTGAACCCTTGCCAAAGTGCAGGTAAAAAATCAGGACAAGGTATTGATATACATTAAAAAACGCAGTGTGCTATATTGAAACTGTCAGGGATATCTTTGCCGTATTGACCGGCCCTGACAGGAGGTTCAGGCAATGAACGATTGGCTATATCTGTTGCTGATTCCTGTTCTGCTTCTGTTTATCTGGTTCTGGCCAGAGCCAAAAAGCAGTCGTTCTCCTCTGCGTCGAAGTTCTGATCAGACACCCCATGCACCGGCCCAAACCCGCTTTCATGCCGTCAGTATTGAGCCATGCTCGCATGCCTGTGCGGCTGCCAGAGCGCTGCGTGGTAAACGATTTCTGGCTAAGGAAGTCATGAGCCTGCCCGTTGAAGGTTGTGATGCTTCACGCTGTCAATGCACTTACAAGCATTATGCAGACAGGCGCGATGGTGAAGAGAGACGCCGTGCCAGCATAGCGATGAGAAAACATTTCAGCCATTATGAGCAAAGACACGGTAGTGACAGGAGAAAACGCCACGCCTATTCCTGAGCGTGGACAAGGCAAGCTATCAGTAAGCCACTGAGGCAAATGTTTTCGCCCCAGTGGCTGACACATGTACCTGTTGTTTAATGATCGCAATCTGAAGTGGTGATGCTCAACCAGAGTCATTGAATGAGGTTGGCTACTTGTCCCCGAGCCTCACGGGGCTCAAGCCTCGGCAATGTCACATGACAAGCAGATTGATCATGCGATGACGTTCTACCGTTGTTAGTGCTTGTTATCGTTGTTTCTCAGACTGCCCGTCGGGCTTTTTCATGTTGATCCTCAATGTCTGGATCATGATAGACCGTGTGGCGTCCGTCACGGGCAAAGCCGACCAGCTTCATGCCCACTTCCTGAGCCTGCTCTACAGCCAGTGATGTCGGTGCCGAAACCGCTACCAGGCAACCAAAGCCAGCGCTGGCACTTTTCTGCACCATTTCATAACTGGCTCGGCTGGTGACCAGGGCAAAACCTTCATTAACGGCATAATCAGTTTTGGTGAAGGCACCAATCAATTTATCAAGGGCGTTGTGTCGCCCCACATCTTCTCTGACCAGTAGAATATTGCCTTGCAGATCGCACCAGGCTGCGGCATGAGTCGCACCGGTGGCCTGCTGTAATGGCTGGTGTTGATTCACCTCAGAAAGGGCTTTCTGAATGGCTTCATCACTTACCGCGACGCTTTGAACCGGCTTGATGTGCCTGATGGCCTGTTTCAGACTCTCCACACCACATAGACCACAACCGGTTCTCCCCACCATGTTTCGACGGCGCTCACGCAGGGCTTCGAACCGCTGATCACTTATCTGAAGCCGTACGGTAATGCCATTTTTACCGGATTGCAGATGGACATGATTCACTTCATTGGCATCAGCAATGATGTCTTCAGTCAGACTGAAACCCAGGGCAAAGTCCTGCAAATCATTGGGTGTGGCCATCATCACTGCATGTGAGATGTAGTTATAGACGAGCGCCACCGGCACTTCAACGGCAATGTCGTCGTGTGTCCAGCGGGTCGCACGATCATCTTCATGAACCGCGACCTCAAGGTTGATGGCGTTTTCGTCTTTTATACGCATTAAATAAGTCCCTAACGCTGCATCGAACTTTTATGGACATGCAAGCTGATTAGAATGTTCTGAGTGAATTATATTTTGAGCTGATGATGCATGAGCAATGAAGCAAGTGAGGTAATTCATAGCCTTGCAAAGCTGCTCTTTGGACCTAACCCGGTTTATCAAGACTCCGCTGTCACGGCATGTCTTAAGGTGATGAGCTTAATCGATTTTTTAACCTCGAGCAGACATGGCCATATTATAAATCATCGGTAAGGCGCCCGCATGATCTCCTTCAACTTAAATAAGCTTCGCCGTCGTACTGAGCGACCCAGCAGAAAATGAATTCTGAAAGGCTGATGCAGGAGTCAGTTTAATTTAGTGCAATTGAGCATTGATACGCACTGTTAACGTGCATACCCCTGTTGTCTCCAAAGTGCAAAAAACCATACACCCTTGTTTCTAATACAAAAATATTTTTGGCACAACTGATGCAATGTAATAATCACAAACAATCTTTCAGCTGCATGTTGTTTGTAATTTCTCTCTTGTCTACGTGCTGAGCTTGGGGTGAACAGATGTTCACCCCTTTTTTTTGCAACTCAATCCTGTTGAAGGACTCTGATAGCATAAGACCATAACTCATCTGTTACTGAGGGCTTATGCATCAGCACACCATCGAACGCTGGCAGCAGGATCATGATTTTGTCATCGTCAATAAACGGGGTGAGAAGCGTACCCTTTATGTCCTGGCACTGACCGCGGTGACCATGCTGGCAGAAATCATTGCGGGTTTAGCTTTTGGTTCGATGGCCCTGCTGGCAGACGGCTGGCATATGGCCACGCATGTCGCTGCCTTTTTAATTACCTTGTTCGCTTATCGCTATGCCACCAAACACGCGGAAGATCCGGCTTTCGCTTTTGGTACTGGCAAAGTTAGCGTGCTGGGTGGCTTCACCAGTGCCGTTGCGCTTGGTGTAGTTGCGGTGCTGATGGCTTTGGAGTCACTGGAAAGACTTTTCAACCCTCAGGCTATTCAATTGAACGCTGCCATCGCGGTGGCTTTTCTCGGTCTTGCCGTGAATGTCGTGAGTGCAGTGCTGTTAAAGGATCATCATCACAGTCATGGCGAACATCAGCATCATCATGATCACAATCTCAGAGCCGCCTATGTCCATGTGCTGGCTGACGCGTTGACATCGGTTCTGGCCATCGTCGCTTTGATTGCCGCCAAACTGGCAGGACTGACCTGGCTGGATCCGGTCATGGGCGTGGTCGGCGCTTTGATTATCAGCTTCTGGGCTATCGGTCTGATTCGTGAAACCAGCCCGATTCTGCTGGATGGCAGTATCGACGAAGATTATCAGCAGGCAATCAAACAACGCATTGAACAGGACGCGGATAACCGTATTGCCGACTTTCATATCTGGCACATCAGTCCACATCACTATGCCGCCATCATTACGATTGTCACCGCAGAGCCCAGGGCGACCGCCTATTACAAACAACTTTTGTCTGAGTTTGATCGTTTGTCACATATCACCATTGAGGTCCATCGCTGTGAAGATGAGCATTGCCAGCATGCTGGCTAGCCTACTCAGATAAAGCGATTTGCAGATCATTTTGCTTCATCGGTACGAATATTGCGTTGGCCCTGTTAATCGTTTCAATGAAGAATAAGAGATACGGATATGCTGAACATTGATATCAGCGGCTTTCTGCAACAGCACCGCTTACCGGCGGACTACCAGCAACAAATCACGGAATGGTTTGCACCGCTTGCTGAAGCCATCACATCGCACCATAAAGGTGCAAAAAGACCGATTATTGTCGGTATCAATGGTGCACAGGGCTCCGGCAAAAGCACGCTCGCAGCCTGTCTTGTCCATCTTCTGGAACAACAACACCACTTACGCGCCCTGTCTCTGTCTTTGGATGACTTTTATTTCACCCGTGCTGAAAGACAACGTCTGGCAAAGGGGATTCATCCTTTGTTGGCCACTCGTGGCGTACCGGGCACCCATGATATTCCACTGGCTCGCAAGACCCTGAGTGACTTATTGCACAAACATTTACCGGTGCTGATTCCACGTTTCAACAAAGCCATTGATGATCGCTATCCACCGGAATTTGCAGAATGCATTAATGACGCTGTCGATATCATCGTGCTCGAGGGCTGGTGCCTGGGTGCTGTGGCTGAGGATGAAGCCACTCTGGCTGAACCGATTAATGATCTGGAAGCCAGTGAAGATAAGAACGCTGATTGGCGCCGCTATGTGAACAAACAACTCAGCTTATTTTACCCCAAGCTATTCGAGCTGATTGATGTCTGGATCATGCTCAAAGCATCAGACTTTCAGTGTGTGTATGACTGGCGGTTAGAGCAGGAAAACAAGCTGCGTGACAGCAGCCACGGTCAGCATCAGATCATGGACGCAGCCCAGGTCGCCCGCTTTATCAAGTATTACCAGCGTATCACCCAGAACACACTGACATCATTACCTGAGCGCGTGAATTACCTGTTCGAACTCGATGCGAACCGCCAGATCACAAAACTGACATCAAAGCCGCCAACACTGAACCTCATCACCCAGAAGCAATGGCTGATATTCACTGATATGGATGGCAGTCTGCTGGATCATCACAACTACCACTTTGATGAGGCAGTGCCGATGCTGGCAGCGCTGGAAGCCGGTCATGTTCCAGTCATTCCGGTTACCAGCAAAACCCAGGCGGAAGTCGAACTACTGCGTGACAGCCTCCATAACAAGCACCCTTTTATTGTTGAAAACGGTGCTGCTGTGTTTATACCCGCTGGCTATTTCGAGCAGCAGCCGATTGATACCATTGAGAAAAATGGCTACTGGATTAAAGAGTTTGTCGAACCACGTTCACGCTGGCAGTCCCTGATTGATCAAATACGGCCGCAGTATGCCGGTGAATTTAAAACTTTTGCCGAAGCGGGTATTGACGGCATTATCGCGATGACCGGGCTCAATGTGCATGCAGCGGCCCGCGCTGCGCGCCGTCAGTACGGCGAACCCATTGCCTGGCAGGGTAATGGTAATCTCAAACATCAATTTATCGAAGACCTTCAACAGGCAGGCGCTCATATCCTCGAAGGAGGCCGCTTTATGCATGTTTCCGGCGATTGTGACAAAGGCCGGGCACTGGAGTGGCTGGCAGACGTTTACCGGGCAGCTAATCCAGGCAAGGAGATGATTTCACTGGCCATCGGCGACAGTCAGAATGATAAAGCCATGCTGGAAACCGCTGATCATGCCCTGCTGATTCGCTCACCGGTCCATCCCCTACCAACGATTGATCGTGCGGACCAGTATGTTATCTCCACCTACACCGGGCCCAAAGGCTGGGCAGAAGGTGTCAATCAAATTATCGGTGCAACGTTGCACTCCGATTCATCACCATTACCCCGAGGCAATCATGGCTGATTTTTACCAGAATGGGATTATTACCACCTTACATAACCTGACCCATCGCCACATCGCAGATCTGGAAAGCGATCTGCTGCAATTCAGTAAACAACGGCCGATGGGACTGCTGTTACCCTCACTGTTTTCAGAGCTGGAAGGTGAGGCGCTGCCGAATATCGTGCAGCAACTGAAAAATGTTCCATATCTGTCAGAAATTGTGATTGGCCTTGATCGGGCTGATGAAACGCAATACCGCCATGCAATCCAGTTTTTCTCCGACTTGCCTCAGCACCATCGCATTCTCTGGAATGACGGTCCCCGTCTCAAAGCCATCGATGCCGAGTTACAGACGCTCGGTCTGGCGCCGAAAGAGATGGGTAAAGGCCGTAATGTCTGGTATTGCATGGGCTATATTCTGGCTTCAGGCAAAGCGGAGTCGATAGCACTGCATGACTGCGATATTGTCACCTACACCAGCGAACTGTTGGCCAGGCTGATCTACCCCGTTGCCAATCCGCAGTTCAACTACGAGTTCTGCAAAGGCTATTACGCCCGCGTCGCCGGTGGCAAACTGAATGGCCGCGTTAACCGGCTACTGGTTACCCCTTTGATCCGGGCTTTGAAATCAGTCATCGGCTCACATCCCTACCTGGAATATATGGACAGCTTCCGTTATCCGCTGGCCGGAGAGTTCTCTTTCCGCCGGGATGTGCTGACCGATATTCGTATCCCCAGTGACTGGGGACTGGAAATTGGGGTGCTGTCGGAAATGCACCGTAACTTCGCCAATAACCGTCTGTGTCAGGTGGATGTGGCTGATTCCTATGATCATAAACATCAGGATTTATCGCTGGATGATCAGCGTGGCGGCCTGTCAAAAATGTCGATTGATATTGCCAAGTCCCTGTTCCGCAAACTGGCCACCAAGGGCGTGGTGTTCTCACCCGAAGCCTTCCGCAGCCTGAAGGCAACTTATTACCGAATCGCGCTGGATTTTGTTGAAACCTATCGTAATGATGCGGTGATGAACGGACTTAAATTTGATATTCATCAGGAAGAGGAATCGGTAGAAATGTTCGCCAAAAATATTATGGATGCGGGCCAGATGTTTCTGGAAAACCCGATGGAAACCCCCTTCACGCCGAGTTGGAGCCGGGTACAGAGCGCTCTGCCAGATATCTTCGAACGCCTCTATGAGGCAGTAGAAGCCGATTACCAGGAATTTTCTGCCTGAGGACTAACGTTTGATGACAGTGACTGACGAGCAGCGCAAACAGCTGCATGAAACCGTGCTCTATCACCTGCAGGCGATTTATCAGGACAGCCTGCCTGAATTATCACTGACTGATCTCAGTGATGACATCATTGAGGTAATGCGTCTCAATGAGACCTTTTTCGACACGGTACCGCACAAAAACAACTGGGATCAGACTGATATCATGCTGATTACCTATGGTAACAGCGTGCAGCGCCAGGGAGAGGCGCCACTAAAAACCCTCTATCGCTTTCTCAACGACGAGATAAAAGGTTATATCAACGGTGTGCACATCCTGCCGTTTTTCCCTTTCTGCTCTGATGACGGTTTTGCGGTGATGGACTATTACCAGGTCAACAAGGCGCTGGGTGACTGGGATGATATTGAAAATATCGCCTGCGATTACCGTCTGATGGCCGACCTGGTCATTAATCACGGCTCCAGCAGTGGTGAATGGTTCAAAAACTTCATCAAAGGCGAAGGCCCGGGTCATGATTATTTTTATACCACTGCGGCTGATACCCCGACCAGTCAGGTCGTTCGACCCCGCACCAGCCCGTTACTACGGGAAACCGAAACTCATGACGGGATGAAATATGTCTGGTGCACCTTCAGCCATACCCAGGTCGACTTTGATTTTCGTAACCCCGAAGTGCTGAAAGAATTTATCCGTATCGTGCGGTTTTACCTGGATAAAGGCATTCGTATTTTCCGTCTCGATGCTGTGGCTTTCTTATGGAAAAAACCGGGGACCAACTGCCTGAACCTGCCGGAAACACATGAGGTAGTGAGGTTGATGCGCAGCCTGATTCAGCATGCCCAGCCCGATGCGGTGATCATTACCGAAACCAATATTCCCAACCGCGAAAACCTGAGTTACTTCGGCAATGCCAACGAGGCACATTGTATTTATAACTTCTCGCTGCCGCCACTGCTGGTCAATACCCTGGTCACCGGTAACTGCTTTTATCTCAAGCAATGGTTGATGAGCATGCCACCGGCTCAGAACGGCACCGCCTATTTCAATTTCATTGCTTCGCATGATGGTATCGGCCTTCGCCCTGCTGAGGGTCTGCTGTCTGACAGCGAAATTGCTTCGCTTATCAGCACCATGCAACAGTTTGGCGGCCAGATTTCGTGGCGGGCTGGTGATAATGGCGTTAAAAAGCCCTATGAAATCAATATTGCTCTGTTTGATGCCCTGCAGGGAACCACTAAAGGCAAAGACCACTGGCACATTGACCGCTTTATCTGTGCTCACGCCATCATGCTCTCACTCGAGGGCATTCCGGGGATTTATATTCACAGTCTGCTGGCCACCAGCAATGATCTGGAAAAACTGGAACGTACAGGCCAGAATCGTGGCATTAACCGACACGAATGGGATTACAATAAACTCACTGCGGAACTGGCCGATCCCGCTTCACAGCATGCACAAGTTTCCAGCCTGCTGAAAAAACTGGTGCATCTTCGCCAGCAACAGCGTGCTTTCCATCCCAACGCCACACAATTCACACTGCACATGGGGGAACAGCTGTTCGGTTTCTGGCGTCAGAGCATGGATAGACGACAGAGTATTTTCTGTATTTTCAATATCAGCGATACGCCACAGCCGCTTCGTATTGCGGAGCTCAATTTAATTGTAACCGATCGCTGGTGGGATCTTATCAGTGGTCATATTTTTGATGAAAAAACAGAGACTTTCACTGTTAATCCCTATCAAGTGCTGTGGATCACAAACAGTTAATGACTGTCATGATACATTCACATTGGTTTGTTACTGTTTTTTCCAAAAAAGGATAATTGCATGTCAGAAGTAAAACCTATTCGCAAATGCCTGTTCCCGGTCGCGGGTTATGGCACACGCTTTCTTCCGGCGACTAAAGCCATGCCTAAAGAAATGCTTCCTATCGTCAGCAAACCCCTGATTCAATATGGTGTGGAAGAAGCGGTTGAAGCCGGCGTCAGCGAAGCAGGCTTTATTACCGGTCGTGGTAAACGTGCCATCGCCGACCATTTCGATACCAGCTACGAGCTGGAACAGGAAATCAAAGGAAGCAGTAAAGAAAAATTCCTGGAAGATATCCGTAATCTGATGGATAGCTGTGACTTCATCTTCATCCGTCAACGGGCCATGCTGGGTCTGGGTCATGCCATTCTGACCGGCGAGCCATTGATTGGTGATGAGCCTTTTGCTGTCATTCTGGCTGACGATCTCTGCTCACATCCTGAAGACAGTGGCAGTAAACGTGTTCTGGGTCAGCTGGTTGAATTATACGAACGCTACAATTGCAGTGTGATCGCGATTGAGGAAGTGCCCGGCGATAATATCAGCAGCTACGGTGTCATTTCCGGGCGTGAAATCGAAGAAGGCGTCTTTGAAGTCGACGATATGGTGGAAAAACCCAAGCCACAGGATGCGCCAAGTAACCTCGGTATTATCGGCCGCTATGTACTGACACCCGATATCTTTGATTACATCCGTAACACACCACCAGGCACTAACGGTGAAGTTCAGATTACTGATGCGATTAAGGCCATGGCGCAGGAAAAACGTGTGCTTGCCCTCAAATTTAAAGGCCACCGGTTTGACTGCGGTAGCATCGACGGATTTGTCGAAGCCACTAACTACTACTACAATCGCGATTATAAAAAGTCCTGAGCTGTTACGGGTCAGCGTGCTCCTTGATGATCACGCTGACTCAAGTTCACTAAGATAAAAGACATGGGCAGCGGTCAAACTCATCCTGAACAAGCTTCCGACAACGATATTCTGATTGACCAGACCCGTTTGTTGGAGCAGCTCATTTTCCACTGGCGTCAGGCAGTGGATGAAGACTTTCCTGTCTCCATGTTTATTGTTGATGTTGACCGGTTCTCACAGATGGAAAATAAAGCCAGTTGTTTTGAACAAATCCTTAATGCCATCCAGCAACAGTTCCATCGTGAAACTGACTTTATCGCCCGCTTTAACCGCAAACAGATCATGGCCATCAGCTCACATATGAGTTATCGACAGAGCACCCAGATGGCCACGAAGCTGCATAAAGCCGTCTCCAGGCTGGAGATATTTCATCCCTACTCACCCACCGGTCGTTATGCCACTGTCAGCATTGGTCACAGCACCTATGCCCCGGTTGAGAATGACTGCTACGGTATTCTGGATATGCTGGCTACTGTTCAGCATCATATTAATCAGGCCAAGCAGGCCGGCGGCAACTGTTCCAAAACCCGCCTGCACAGCCGCATACTGAAATAATTACTCAAAGTTGTAGCGGGATTTTTCCCCCCGCTGTACCACTCGCGGCCAGCGGTGATGCAGTTCAGCATCCTCCACTTCCGGTTCGATAATCACAATATAAACCCGCTGTTCATGACCCTCACGGGCTATCAGCCCCTGAATAAACTGACCTTTCTGTAGGTCATACCAGTGACGCTGGCCTTCAATATCCCTGTCCATAAAGCTAAGCACCGGAATTTTCACCGGTTTGGGGAAAAACTTATCCCAGCGACCGGAATAAATCGCATCCAGCCTCGCCCAGCCGGTGGCCGGCAATTGCCCGGGCTGTTTACGGCGTCGCCCCCACGGCAGCAGGCGAATACGCCCATCTAACATCAATACCGGCAACAGCGCTTTGGGATTGATATAAAACACCCTCATGACCTCATCGCCATGCATGAAATAAACACCTTCACACATCAGATGGTTTTCCTATGACCGCTGGGCTTCCATGCAGGGGCAATGACATTGGGCATTTCGCTGCGACCGATAACTCGGGTTGGTGCCACCGTAAACTCGCCGAAACGCTCATTAATCCTGTCGACGGCGTCGTTGAGTTTCTCCCGCTTGCGACGCTGGCCATTATCGAGAAACAAATCCGGCTGATAACTCACGACCGGACTTAAGGCTGTCACCTGCACCTGACGGCTGTCTTCACCCCGGAAATACTGACTGACAAACTGATAACAATGCTGATAAATCACAGCACCATCATCGGTGGTCTGAGGCAGCTGGATTTTGGTCGCAAGCCAGCCCTGCTGCCGGGTCTTGATACCGATAAAAAAACGGGCGGCCTGAAAGCCATGTTTTCTCAAACGGGAACCGACCTTCTCCGACATGTGCTGGAAATAAGTCAGTATCGTCTCTCTGTCGCGGGTGCCCGGTGGCATCACTTTGCCATGGCCAATCGTCTTGGGTGCATTGACATTGGTCACCACTGGCTCCGGATCCTTGCCCTGCGCCATCAGCCAGATCCGCCTGCCAGGATTGCCGAAACGCTTGGCAATCAAACTCATCGGCACCTTTTTCATATCACCACAGCGCTCAATGCCATATTTCGCCAGGAAACTGCCAATGCCGACATTAATCCCGCTTAATTCCGTCACTTTTTCATTGGCAAGCCGCGCCTCGGCCTCCCAGGGCGAAATAATGGTCAGCCCGTCGGGCTTGTTGAGCTTGGCAGCAAACTTGGCCGTGGTTTTATCGCCGCTCAGCCCAACGCTGCAGGTCAGACCTGAAGCCTGACTTATCGCCTGCTTAATCAACTGGCCAATATAATGTGGACTACCATACAACTGCTGACAGTCAGTCATATCCAGAAAGGCTTCATCGACCGAATACACCTCAACCTCGGGGCAGATATCCTGCAAGGCGCTCATGATCCGTGAAGACACATCCGCGTAACGGTAGGGCCGGCTAGGTGCCTGAATCAGCTTGGGGCAATATTTCCGCGCTTCATTCAGATGCATGCCGGTGTTGATGCCCAGCGCTCTGGCTTCATAGGAGGCCGTGATAATGGTGCTGCCAAGCTGACCATTGGTCACGGCCACCGGCCGGTTACGCCAGAAAGGATGATCCTGCTGCTCAATCTGGGCGAAGAAGCAGTTCATATCGACCAGGGCAATCATCCGTGGCCAGTTTTGTCGCTGCTTCAGGCCCACGTCAGGGATAGGTACGGAGCTGTCCGACCACGACGCCCTGAATCCGTACCCGCGAGGCGGGCAAGGTCACCGGTTCGTAGTTCACATTGGCGGGCATCAGGGTAATACTGCCGTCGTCATTGAGCAGCAGGGTCTTCAACGTGGCATCAAAACCATCGACCAGAGCGACGACGATATCCCCGTGGCGGGCAGTGGATTGTGACTGCACCACAACATAATCACCGGACATAATCGCTTTATCGATCATGGAGTCGCCGTTGACCTTGAGCACAAAACGGCCCTTGCCGGTGAACATATCGCCCAGATCAATTTCCGATTCATCGGCCACCGCTTCAACCAAGCGACCGGCAGCGATTTTCCCCATCACCGGCAAAGTGAGCGTCCCCGCCTCCGGCAATTCCGGCTGATCTGTCAGGCGCAGGCCGCGGGTGCGGCCGACATGACGCTCCAGCAGCCCGGCATCAACCAACGCCTGAATATAGCGGTGTGTAGTGCCCTGCGAACGCAGACCGAGGCCTTCAGCAATCTCCGAAACCAGCGGTGAACGTCCCTGTTCAGCGATATAAGCACGAATAAATTCCAGCGTATCTTGTTCACGTTCAGTCAGCATGATCTCTTCCTTTTAAGAGAAAATAATGAGAAGAGAAAATATAGAGAACAAAAGAGAATACAGCAAGCGTTTTTTTCTATTAATGAACGCCAATTCGGAGATGAAAATCGTGAACCCGGTGTTCTGGGCTAAAATCCATTGATATCAGTGAGTTTAGCGCCGGGTAAGGCACTATAGCGATAAAATTGAAGCTGGCTTTCCGAAAAAAGAACTGCTATCTTTGCGCGGATAATAATATTAATAATTGTTTAACTTGATGAACTACGAGACAAAAGCATGTTGAAAAAAATCGATAAACTGCTGGTGGAAAAATTCCCCCACATTATTCTTAGCTTCACTGCTTTCTGGTTGAGTCTGGTCGCTTTCGGCCTGTACAACGCCTGATTCGCCTGTTTGAAGCGATGAAAAAGCCAGTCACTTGACTGGCTTTTTTTATGGGCGTAGCTTCGTAAATGACAATAAGCAGTCAATAAATTGATCCAAATCAATGCTCACCACAGGGACTCATTCGATAATCCACTTAAGCTTGTTTTATCGACAAACCACCCAAGAAGGAGGTGCATTATGGACAAACTGGAAGAATTCTTCAGTGAACACTTCGCCGAATTTATCTGCATTCTGTCAGTGGCATTTATTCTGCTGGTCGCCTACGGCCTGATCATGTCATAAGCTGTCAGACAGATAAGTCAAACTTTGCCCGGGCCGCCACCTGGCCGTTAACCAGACATTCGACCAGGTGCTCCCCGGGATAATAACGGCGGGTTGAAAGCGGTTTGAATGACTGACTTTTATGAAGCGTCAGTGGCACGCCTGCCTGCGTCTTAATATTTTTCCATTTAAAGACTTTCCAGCTCAGACCACCGTCTGCGCGTCGAAAACCGATACGATAATCCACGACCAGCCTTTCGCACCGAGTTGTGGTCAGAGTCAGCGCTAATTGCAACGATGCGCCAAGGCTAAGCCGTGTTTCGCTTAATTGCAGTTCAAGCGTTTTAAGTTCCGGCTTATCACTAAACCCCAGTAGTGGGTACACTTCCGCCCGGCCACCTTTCACCAAAGTACGCAGGCCATGATTTATCAGCCAGCCAGTATTTTTGTTCTGTAATTGCTGCCACTCCCGGCAGCGTGCCATCACCGCCTCTGGATGATCTTTGCTGATATCGTTGAGGTTGTTTGCCACCGAGCGGCGGACATAAAGGCTGGGGTCAGTTTTGAGTGCCTCCAATATCGGCCAGATCGGCGCCGGATCCCGGCGTAGAGCGGGTAACTGCTGCGCCCAGGGCAAGCGCGGACGGATGCCTTCCGATGCCAGCCGTCTGACATGTTCATTATCGTGACGGGTCCAGCGCAGTAGCTGCTGATGGGTCAACTCAAAGTGCTGATCCAGAAACGGCCTTATCGCAAATTCTGCCGTAAACAGTGGCGTCAGTGTTTCCAGCACAACAAAAGCCCGCTGTGGATAATGCAGGCCGTAGACACTGACATAATCAATCAGTGGCCAGGCGGTGAAACTGCTCCACTGCCCCTGCGACGGCTCGGGCCAGGCTTCAGCCACGCTTTCAAGGATCTGTGCCGTTTCACAAAAGCCTGCGGGCAAATGCGCGGCCAATACGGCAATCAGGTGTCTGACGCGACCTTTCAGCTCCAGTGCATCAAGCTGCTCATTGGCCTGACTGATAAAGCCCTGCTGATCAAAGTCTGGATACACTGACAGAAGCACTTGGGCCAGTTGCGCCACGGCAGCCGGTCCCAGCTGTGCTTTCAATGCCGTCTGTTCAGTCATCAGCCTTTTTTAGTGAACACCGCGATCGATTCAACGTGACTGGTATGCGGGAACATATCCATTACGCCGGCTGCTTCCATGGTATAGCCATGCTGGTTCACCAGCTCACCGGCATCACGCGCCAGTGTAGCCGGATTACAGGACACATAAACCAGTTTTTCAGCACCCAGGTCGGCCAGTTGATGCAGTACTTCCAACGCACCGCTACGTGGTGGGTCCAGCAATATCTTGTTAAAGCCTTTGGCTGCCCACGGATAGTCTTTTAATTCGGTCTGAGTCAGATCTGCCAATTCAAACTCGGCATTAGCCAGCTGATTGAGTTCGGCATTACGGCGGGCGTGACCGACCAGCGCGGCATCGCCCTCAACACCGACCACTTCAGACACACGACGCGCCAGTGGCAGCGTGAAATTTCCCAGGCCGCAGAATAAATCCAGAATGCGATCGTCAGGCTGAATATCGAGTAAATCCAGCGCGCGCTGGATCATTTTGTGATTAATACCGGCATTCACCTGGGTAAAGTCACTGGGGTCAAAATTCAGCGTGAGGCCGGACTCAGGCGCGTAAGACAATTGCGGATTATTGGGCCACAGGGGCGATACAGTATCCGGACCACCCGGTTGCTCATAAATCCAGAGGTTCTGCGCCTGACCGTAGGCTATCAGCGCCTTTTTATCCCCATCGGATAAAGGATCCAGATTACGAAATACCAGCGCGACATTATCGTCATCCATGGCGACTTCAATCTGTGCGATACGATTGTAAGCCTCAAGCCCTGCAATCATCTCCCCCAGCTGCGCCAGACGCAAACCGACACGTGGATCCAGCACTTCACACTGTTCAAGCTGAGCAACAAACGGCGAGGCTTTTTCCCGGAAACCGACCAGCACCTGCTCCTTCTTGGTGACATATTTGACGCCCAGCCGGGCTTTACGACGATACCCCCATAGCGGCCCTGTCAGCGGTTCCAGCCAAGTACCGGGACTGAGATTACCAAAATGAGCGAAATGTTCGGCCAGTGTCGCCTGTTTGTGCTCAAGCTGTGCTTCGGGTGCCATATGCATCAGGCTGCAGCCGCCGCAGACGCCAAAATGCTGGCACTTAGGCTCCACTCTTAATGGTGAGGCTTTGTGCACGGTCAGCGTTCTGGCTTCGTCGTAGCTTTTATGAAGGCGGGCATATTGAAAATCGACCTGCTCACCAGCCAGTGCTCCATCGACAAATACGGTTTTGCCGTCAATGCGGGCTATACCGCGTCCATCATGGGATAAGGACTCGATTGTTGCCGTCACCGGCTCCTGGGGCAGTTTCTGCCTGCGCCTGCGTTTTGCCATCTTGCTCTCTTTTTTTACTTAAACTAAAAAGTCCAGTGACACGTTGCCGCATCACTGGACCATGAAACAAAATATTATAAAGGAAACAGGCCTTTATTTTTGCTTCCAGCTGCCACCCTGTTGGTACCACCAGCCTTTCGCCGCATTGCTAATCCAGCGTTTGGCAAAGGTCTGACGAATATCGTCCTGCCATTCCGGATGACCGTTGGCACGGGCAATTTCGGCATACAGGGATTGACGATCTTTATTTTCATCGGCCACCAGGGCATTGACCCGGTTACGGTCTTTAAGTGGAATCGACTTGGCCTCACGTACGGTAATCAGACCATCTTCGGTCAGTCCGATGCCGCCGTTGTTATAAAAAGGTTCCAGCTGATCATGTCGCTGTTTCATATCCGATTTGATTTCGTTAATCGCCGGCGAATTGATATTAATATCGGCCTGGGCCGCGGCAGGCGCTATTAACCAGTTGAGAATATTGATCGCAACTGTGTCATGCCTGTTTTGTATGGCTGATGACTGTTCTTCTGACGGTGCGGTATCAGGCTCACTTCCCTCACCCGGCCGTGTACCTGGTCCCCAGACGTCTTCGATAATCCGATCGGCTGCTTTTTCAGCAGCAGCGGCGGGAAAATAGATATTAATCGTTACACACGACACCAGCATCAGCCCTGATACGGTGCCTGTCAGCCATTTAAGTAAGGTCATTCTCATCTCCTTTTATTCAATCACCGGGCCCGGGCTCTCACGCACGGCGAGCAACCTTGCAATCAATTCAGCCCAGTCTACCTGACGGTTATAGCCAATCACGTTGATCCACGGCGGCAGACCACCTCCACCTTTGACAATATAATAGCCCTGTTCTGCTTCTTCGATACCGGCCATTTCACAGACTTCGTTTTTCAACTCACAACTCAAGCCCAGTTTCTGGTAGGAAAAGTCATCAAAAAAACCCAGAAAACTTCGTGATACCATGCCTGTTGGGCCGCCCCCCAGTTCAGTCAGGTTATCTACGGCTCTCTGACTGATACGCCGCTTACCCGGCTCCTGTTTAGGCGTTGCCAGCCGGGCATCGAACTGAACGGGTTCCCAGTTGGACAAGCGAAGATCATGCACATGCCCTTCAATTTTGCCGCTGATGCGGCCAAAATCAAAGGCATTGGTCAGGAGTGCCAAGTCCAGGTTGCGAATATCGACATTGGCATAAAGCTGCGGCAACCTGCCGAAAGGCGTCGTCATCCGCAGATCCCTTATGACTGTCGTGCCGTCAAAGATCTTGACCTGCAAGGCACCATCAATTTTCAGCTCTTCGCCCTGATAAGTCACGGTTGGAATAACGCCGGACAGCTTGCCTTCCAGTGGTGGCCAGCCGAGTGCCGAAGTAAGCCGCTGCATTGAAATCGGTGTGAGCAGGCCTTCGAATTGCCAATGCAACTGTTCAGCTTGATTATCGAGGCTGAAACCGCTGATTTCCAGCGCCCCATCGAGTACCGGCAACCACAATGATTCGTCCAGCATCAGGCGACTGTTAACACTGTGCGCCTGAATATCAGCCGCGCCCAGTTCGATTTCAAACAGCTTCGCTGCCTGCCAGGACAGGCTGGTATTCACCTGTTGATCAGTCTGGCTCCAGCCCAGTTGGCCGTTCAGCTTGTTCAACTCATAGCGGCCCTGTTTATCGCTGAGTCTGGCGTCATTGAAATTAAGTAGAAGATGGTAATCCGATTGCTGCCAATCAAACGTCATACTCAACCTGCCGGTGGTCTCAAGCTTTGCTGCCGGGGAAGCGGCAACAAAAGGCTGCAGCCAGATAGGATAAAGCTTGGCCAAATCAGCCGGGCCGGTTGTGATGTGAAGTGTTTCTAACTGCTCGTTTTGCCAGTTCAGTCTGGCGTCTGCGGTCAACACCTGCCCCTGCTCGAGCGTGGCCTGCTCAATCTCCAGTGATTTAAAATCGCTTGCCATCAGACCACTTGCTGACAAAGACAATGGATAGCGTTTCAAATCCAGGAATATCGGCTCACTGTAAGCCTGGCCATAATCGCTATCCAGTTTGAATTGCCAGTGCCATTGCCCCTGCTCTAACTGGGCGCTGCTCTGGCCGTCCAGACTCGCTTCCTCGGCAACCTGGGTACCGGCCGCATTGCTGAAGCTCAATTCCTTTGCCTGCCAGTCCAGGGAAAATGCCTGTAACTGCCCTGCCTCGCCTTCAATATGGCCATCGAGATTAATCCGCCCTTGATAATCCCAGTTTGCTACCAGCGCCAGTTGGGCGTCGTTAAGAAAAACCGGTAACCACTCCGCAAGCGCGCTCAGGGCAACATTGTCTGCTGACACCCAGACGTGCCAGTCAGAATCAGCCACATCCACATCAAGCTTAATCCGGGATTCGGCAAGCTTTAGACCATTGATGCTCAATTTGTAATGACGCTGCTCAGACTGAGCCTGGATGCTGAAACGGAAACGCTGCTCACCCAACTGCTGATGGCTGAAAGATGCGGTACCAGATTCACATTGCCACTGTTGCGCCTTGAGTGTGAAAGCGTCGCATGTCAGCTGAAGCGCGTGCAGGCTGCCGTAGGGTTCTGGCAAATCCAGCTTGTCTGCAGCCGCTTTGAGTCGCAGCCCCTGGGCAGACAGTTCGACAGACAGATCAAACTTTTGTGCGGTGGTATCGTCCAGGGTCCACTGGCCAGCCTGCAGGCGAATGCTATCAATCGCATACAATGGCGAATGCCATATCATCAGGCAGCATAGCAGGGCCGTCCATGACGAAGGCCAGCGCATAAATCAGGCGGGGAAGACCCCGGTTGAAAGATAACGATCGCCACGGTCACAGGCTATACTGACAATCACCGCGTTTTCCAGTTGTTTCGACAACCTCAGGGCGACGGCCAGTGCTCCGCCGGAAGACACGCCGGCAAAGATGCCTTCCTGACTGGCCAGCTCCCGCATTGTTGATTCGGCTTCTTCCTGACTGACGTCCAGCGTCTGATCGACTCGCTCGGGCTCGAAGATATCAGGCAGGTAAGCCTGCGGCCAGCGGCGAATGCCCGGGATGCTGGCTCCTTCGGCAGGTTGCACCCCAATGATCTGAATGGCCGGGTTTTGTTCCTTGAGATAACGGGATACGCCCATAATAGTGCCGGTGGTCCCCATAGAGCTGACAAAGTGAGTCACTTTGCCCTGTGTGTCGCGCCAGATCTCAGGGCCGGTACCCTGGTAATGCGCCAGTGGATTATCGACATTCGCAAACTGGTTAAGCACTTTACCTTTGCCAGCTTTAGCAAGTTCCAGCGCGAGATCACGGGCCGATTCCATGCCATCGGTGAGAATGATCTCTGCGCCATACGCTCGCATGGTCGCACGGCGTTCACTGCTGCTGTTTTGCGGCATAATCAAAATCATGTGATAGCCCAGAATCGCTGCCACCATCGCCAGTGCAATACCGGTATTACCACTGGTCGCTTCAATCAGGGTATCGCCTGGCTGAATATCTCCGCGCTGCTGCGCCTGACGAATCATACTGTCGACCGGACGGTCTTTCACCGAACCGGCAGGATTGTTACCTTCCAGCTTGAGCAAAAGTGTATTACTGGTCTCACCGGGCAGTCGCTGTAAACGTACCAGCGGCGTGTTGCCAATAGAGGACTCAATCGTTGGAAATGCCGTCATCAGGTTGCTTCCATTAGTATCACATAAGCTGTGGCATATTCATGGTCATCACTGAGGCTCAGCAATGCCTGGCCAATATGATGTTCAGCCATAACAGTCTGACCTACTGATTCAAAGCTTAATTCCGGTTTACCCAGACCATTGTTGCGAACCACGATATGCCGCAGGCTGAGGCCATCGCGAAATCCGGTACCCAGCGCTTTGGCAGCCGCTTCCTTGGCAGCAAAACGCTTGGCCAGGAAGGCGGCAGGTTTGAGCTGCAGTTTAAACTCAGCAAATTCCGATTCACTCAGGATCCGTTCCGCAATCCGGTCGCCATGCTTATCCAGCAGGCTCTGCATGCGTGGAATATGAACCAGGTCGGTACCGATACCCACGATCATCCGCGGCGGGCTTCCTGCATCAGTTGTTTCATATCACGCACCGCCGCTTTGAAACCGGTAAATACCGAGCGGGCGACAATCGCATGTCCGATATTGAGTTCCACCAGTTGGGGAATCGCGGCGATCGCCTGGGTATTGTGATAATGCAAACCATGGCCGGCATTAACCTGCAAACCACGGGCATGAGCCTGTTCTGCGGCTTCGCTGATGACCGCCAGTTCTCTGGCCATCTCGCCATCAGTTTCGGCATCAGCATAGCGGCCGGTATGCAACTCCACCACCGGTGCACCGCAGGCCAGGGCGGCTTCAATCTGGCTGATTTCAGGATCAATAAACAATGAGACCCGAACATTCGCTCTGGCAAGACGATCGCAGGCCTGCTTGATTCGATCGAACTGACCAGCCACATCCAGCCCGCCTTCCGTGGTGAGTTCTTCGCGTTTTTCCGGCACCAGGCAGCAGTCTGCGGGGCGATATTTCTCCGCCATCGCCAGCATTTCATCGGTGACGGCCATTTCCAGGTTCATCTTGGTCTGTAAAATATCGGCCAGCATCGCTACATCGCGTTCCTGAATATGACGGCGATCCTCTCTCAGATGCACCGTGATACTATCAGCGCCAGCCTGCTCTGCCTCAATCGCGGCCTGAACCGGATCTGGATAACGTGTGCCACGTGCCTGACGCAGGGTAGCGATGTGGTCAATGTTGACACCAAGATAAATGGACATGGATCTCCCGTTATTACTTGTTATTTGATTGTTTGAGCCCGGCGAACAACTGACGGCTGTGCAATGGTCGCCCGCCCAGATAATAATTTATCACTGTCCGCATCAGGGTTTTAATCTGTTTCAGGCTGGTGTCGTCAAACCCCTGCTCTTCTCGCAGGTGCCTGAGACTTCTGCCGGACACCACCGCGGCACTGGTGCCTTGATGAAGATGCGGTCCACTGTCAGCTTGGTACACATAATCCAACTCGTCCTCTAGCGGCTGCCCTGTCACCACATCAGACTCCAGTTGCAGGCCATAACCCAACTGGCTTAATAATGCTTTTTCAAATAAGCGCAGGGTAAGCTGTTGCTGACGCTTGTCAGTCTGCAATCTCGCCAGCGCCTGCTGGTAGGCGTCAAATAATGCGGGTTCAGGCTCGTGCAGGGGTAGTAATTTGTATAGCAGTTCATTCATGTAGAGCCCACATAAACTGGCATTACCCAACAGACGATAAGACGCCTCTGATATCTCGACCTGGCTCAAAGTGACCAGTTCACCCTGACCATACCAGCTCAACCACAAGGGTTGGAACAATTGCATCATATTGCGTCGACGTTTGGACTGCTGGCGCTGACCGCGGGCAACCAGACTGACACGACCATGATCCCGGCTCAGTACATCCACCAGCAGACTGGTTTCACGATAAGGCCGGTGGTGAAGTACAAAAGCGGCGGTCAGTTCCACGTTAAGACTTTAGAGATCGTCTTTGTAGCCAAGGTTTTTGAGCATGCGCTCGTTATCAGACCAGCCCTCACGCACTTTGACCCAAAGCTGCAGATACACTTTGCAGCCGAACAACTGCTCCATTTCCAGCCTGGCTTCACGGCCGATGAGTTTCAGTTGCTCACCACTTTTACCGATCACAATCGATTTCTGGCCACTGCGTTCAACATAAACCACGGCGCTAATACGGAACATTTCGCCGTCATCCTCGAACAGTTCGACCTCGACCGTCAGTGAATAAGGTAATTCCTTGCCCAGGTAGCGGAACAGTTTTTCGCGCACAATTTCTGCCGCGAGAAAGCGGGAACTACGATCGGTCAGCTGATCTTCATCAAAAATCATCTCGCCCTCCGGCATCAGCTTGGCGATTTCTTGTTCCAGCACATCGGTGTTCATGCCTTTGCGGGCAGATATCGGCACCACTGCCGCAAAATCATATTGTGCTGATAAGTCCTGAATCTGCGGCAGCAAGGCGCCTTTGTCGCTGAGCTTGTCAGCTTTATTCAGCACCAGAACCACTGGAGCGCGGGCATCCTGCTGCAGGCGTTTGAGGACTTTTTTATCTTCATCGGTCCACTTGAGTCCTTCCACCACAAACAAAATCACATCGACATCTTCAATGGATGAGGCGGCAGCACGGTTCATGTAGCGGTTCATCGCTTTTTTGTTATCGCTATGCAGGCCGGGCGTGTCAACGTAAATAAACTGACCCTGTTCAGTGGTTTTAATACCGAGGATGCGATGCCGTGTGGTTTGCGGCCGACGGGAAGTGATGCAGAGTTTTTGCCCTAAAACACGGTTAATCAGGGTCGATTTACCGACATTGGGTCGGCCAATAATGGCGACATAACCGGAACGGAATGGGGTATCAGTCATAATGCACTTTCTATCAGGGTCAGCGCGCGTTCAGCGGCTTTCTTTTCGGCTTTCCGATGGCTGCTGCCCTGCGCCATCACCACTTTATCCAGCAGGGTTACCTGGCAGGCAGCCTCAAATACCGGTTGCTTGTTTTCGCCTTTGATTTCACGAACGCTGTAGATCGGTAACGGTTGCTTGCGGCTTTGCAGCAATTCCTGCAAACGGGTTTTCGGGTCTTTCACCGTTTCAGTGACATCGATGCTGTCGAGTCTTTCATCGTAAAGCCGCAAAATCAGGGCTTTGACCGTGTCCAGTCCCTGATCCAGATAAAGACTACCAATGATGGCTTCGACGGCATCGGCCAGAATCGACTCACGGCGGAAACCGCCACTTTTAAGCTCTCCCGGCCCCAGAATCAGTACTTCACCGATTTTCAGTTCGCGGGCAATCTCGGCCAGCGTTTCCCCTTTCACCAGTGACGCGCGCAGACGACTAAGTTTGCCTTCCTTGACCTGAGGAAAACGGTTGAAGAGTTCTTCAGCGATGACAAAGCTCAATATCGCATCTCCCAGGTATTCCAGGCGTTCGTTGTTTTTGGGATCGGCGCTACGATGAGTCAGCGCCTGAAGCAGTAAGGCGGTATCTTTAAATTCAATTTGTAACTGTTTGCACAGGGCTTTTTGCCGCTGGGTCATCATTGTCGCTTGGGCTCTATATCAATTTCTTCTTTGAAATGTCCGATGAGGTCAATCTGCGCGATAAAAGGCTTTCTGACCTCGTAATCAATCACAATTTTGGTGATATAGGCCGTATTCTTGCCACGCAGAATTTCGATGTCTTCCCTTTTAACGCTTTTTATGTAGCCAGTATCGAATTTTTTATAGAGTAAAAGTTCGACCTGGTTTTTTGAAAGATTGTTATTTCTGAGCTCGTTTTTCATCGAGTCCATAATCTGCAGCACACCATAGTACTCCTGGTACATCGGTACCAGACGCATCGCCAGTGTGGCAAAAAAGGCGATCAGTGCCAGCACGATCACCCAGCCAATCAAAGTCATTCCACGTTGATTTTTCATGATTATCCCCTTAATCGATTGACTGACCGATACGGCTCCAGATAATGCCGCCGGCATCCCAGTCCCAACTCATCCAGATCAAGAACGCTTTACCGACCAGATTCTGCTCCGGCACGGTGCCCCAGTAACGACTGTCATTACTATTATCACGATTATCGCCCATCACGAAATAGTGACCTTCAGGCACCACCATTTCACCTTCCAGCGGCCGCTTATCAGTATCCACCAGAATCATATGGCCTTCTTCGTTTAGATGCTCGAAACGCAGTTCTGTATAACTGGGCAAAATAATATTGCTGGGCTCAAGCAAATCCTGTTCTACCGGCTCACCATTGATATAAACGATTTTGTCAAAGTAGCCGACGGTATCACCCGGTAAGCCAACCACACGCTTGATATAGTCAACATCAGGTTTGTCCTGATCCTCAGGCTTTTTAGGGTAACGAAATACCACCACATCGCCGCGCTCCGGCTCACCGGTATCAAACAGTTTGGCGTGCAGTACCGGCAGGCGGATACCGTAAGAGAATTTATTGACCAGTATAAAGTCACCGATATGCAGCGTCGGCAACATGGATGAGGAAGGTATCCGGAAAGGCTCGGCAATAAAGGAGCGAATCACCAACACCAGTAAGATGATAGGGAAGAAAGATCGGGCATATTCCACCACGACGGGTTCATCTTCTTCTTTGTTTCTTTTCGGTGCCCAGAACAGCCTGTCTATCAACCAGATCAGGCCAGTTACAGCCACCAGTAACACCATCAATGCCGGAAAACTCACTCAAAATGCTCCTTTTATGAATTCTTGGACAGTTGTAAGACTGCCAGGAATGCTTCCTGCGGCACATCGACCTTGCCGACGGACTTCATTCGTTTCTTACCCGCTTTTTGCTTTTCAAGCAACTTACGTTTACGTGAGACGTCACCGCCATAACATTTGGCCAGTACATTTTTACGCATCGCTTTGACCGTGGAGCGGGCAATAATATGACCGCCGATAGCGGCCTGGATAGCCACGTCGAACATCTGCCTTGGAATCAGTTCTTTCATTTTTTCCACCAGCAGACGACCTCGGCTGACACTGGTGTCCTTATGCACAATCAGCGACAGCGCATCAACTTTTTCACCATTAATCAGAATATCCAGCTTGACCAGATCTGCAGTCTGGAAGCGGATGAAATGGTAATCCAGTGAAGCATAACCACGGCTGACAGATTTGATACGATCAAAGAAGTCGATGACCACCTCATTCATCGGCAGCTCATAGCTCAATGCGACCTGCTTGCCCATAAACTGCATGTGCTTCTGCACACCGCGTTTTTCTGCGCAGAGGGTAATAACCGCACCCAAATGTTCCTGCGGCACCAGAATATCGGCCGCCACTATAGGTTCACGGATTTCATCGATGCTGCCGACATCCGGTAATGAGGCGGGATTCTCGACTTTGACCACATCACCGCTTTTCTTCAGCACCTCGAAAACCACGGTCGGGGCGGTGGTAATCAGGTCCAGATCGTATTCGCGTTCCAGCCGCTCCTGGATGATTTCCATGTGTAGCAGACCCAGGAAACCGCAACGGAACCCGAAACCGAGTGCCTGCGAGGTTTCCGGCTCGAAGAATAGAGAGGCATCATTCAAACGCAGTTTGGCCAGCGCTTCACGGAAATTCTCATAGTCATCGCTGCTGACCGGAAAAATGCCGGCATAAACCTGCGGTGTGACTTCTTTAAAGCCCGGCAGCATCTTATCGGCACCATGGTGAGCATGAGTCAGCGTATCACCCACCGGCGCACCATCAATTTCCTTGACACCGGAAATCACATAGCCCACATCGCCACAGTCGAGCATTTCACAGGGCGTACGTTTCGGCGTGAAAGTACCGACCTGATCGACCTGGTATTCCTGCCCCGTCGACATTACGCGGATTTTATCCTTGGTTTTCAGGCTACCGTCGACAATACGAACCAGCGAAATAACGCCGACATAACTGTCAAACCAGGAGTCGATAATCAGCGCTTTCAAGGGACCGTCAGGGTCACCCTGTGGGGGTGGAACTTTGGCCACCAGCTCTTCCAGCACGTCTTCAATACCCAGACCGGTTTTGGCACTGCAGCGTACGGCGGTCATCGCATCAACACCGATGATGTCTTCGATTTCCTGTGCAACGCGGTCAGGTTCCGCCGACGGCAGGTCGATTTTGTTCAAAACCGGCAAAACTTCCAGCCCCAGATCAATCGCGGTGTAGCAGTTGGCCACACTCTGTGCCTCTACGCCCTGGGCGGCATCAACCACCAGCAATGCGCCCTCACAGGCAGCCAGTGAACGTGATACTTCATAAGAAAAATCGACGTGGCCGGGTGTGTCGATAAAGTTGAGCAGATACGTCTCTCCGTCCCGAGCCTTGTATTCCAGGGATACGCTTTGTGCTTTGATGGTAATGCCACGTTCACGCTCGATATCCATCGAATCCAACACCTGCTGCTGCATTTCACGGTCTGTGAGACCGCCGCAGATCTGAATAAAGCGATCCGCTATGGTGGATTTGCCATGATCGATGTGCGCGATAATAGAAAAGTTACGTATATTATTCATTCAGTTATGTTTTTGTGAGTGACCACAATAGCTCGCAAGAGCTTGCCGTGAAAATTCTCTATCAGGCAGTTAATCACCGGCTTCGGGTCACGAATTAAGCAAATGACCAGTTATTATACGCACTTAACGGGCACAAAACGATCATGATCCCGTCGGCTTTTTAGTCAATTTCAGCAAAACCTTGCTCATCCAAATAGGAATGCTTAGCATTAGCGGTTTCCTGAACTCATGACGAGTCCATTCATGTCTGCACCCTCACCCAACCTGCTGATACTCTCAGGGCCGGTTATCACGACTTTCCTGCGCTTTGCCTTGCCTTCCATACTCGGTTTACTGGCCATTACCACTGCCAGTATCGTCGATGGCATCTTCGTCGGGCACTATGTCAGCAGCGACGGGCTGGCAGCAATCAATCTGTTAATCCCTTACTTATCACTGATTTTCGGCCTGGCATTAATGATTGCTATCGGCGGCGCAGTGCGCTGTGGGCATTTTCTGGGACGTGGCCATACTGAGCAGGCTTCTGCCCTATTCAGTAAATGTCTGGTTGCAGTAATCGTAGTCGGTTTCAGCTTTATGCTTTTATCATGGTGGCTGGATCTCACCCTGCTTGGCTGGCTGGGTACACCTGACAGTCTATTAGCACTGATTCTGCCCTATTTTCATATCATCAGTGGTGTACTGATAGTGCAGATTTTCACTATGGTGATGTATTACTTTGTCCGTCAGGACAATGGCCAGCGCCTTGCCACCACAGCGCTCGTCACCGGGGCGGTGATGAATATCCTGCTGGATGCGCTGTTTATCATTCATTTTGAAATGGGCCTCATTGGCGCCGCCTGGGCCACGGCAATTGCGCAGGTCATACAACTTTTTATTCTGATGTCCTTTTTTCTCCGAAGGGATAGGCTCCTGCACTGGTCATGGCCAAACCAGTGGGGTGAACTGAAACAGGTCAGTTTCAACGGCTTATCTGAATGTATTAATGAAATCTCGGGTGGACTGGTGATTCTGGTACTGAACTGGACGCTGGTAACGCAGTTGGACGTGAATGGTATCGCCGCTTTCGCCGTGATTAACTACCTCATCTTTGTCAGCCTGATGCTCTATTACGGCATTGCCGATGCCCTGCATCTGCTGGTCAGCCATAATCACGGCGCCGTAAATCCGCAGCGAATAATGCAATTTGTGGCTAGTGCCGGCGCCATGGTGCTGATCATCAGCCTCGGGCTGGTTTTATTATTACTCCTGTCACCTCAATGGCTTACTAGCCTGTTTCTTGATGACGGTGCTACGGCGACCCGGCACTTATCTGTCAGCTTTATCAGTCTGGTATGGCCGCTGTTTTTGATTAATGGCTTGAATGTGATTCTGTCCATTTACCTGACCGCGATGCAGAAATCCCGGCCCTCGATGCTCATTGCGCTGTCACGTGGACTGATAATGCCGGTTGGCTTGCTATTGCTGTTCAGCTGGCTGCTTGATCCGCCACAGTTTCTTATCGCCCTACCGGTTGCAGAGTGGCTGACTTTCACTCTCGCCGCACTACTCTTCTGGCGATACCGGCCATCACGACTGCTTATTGCGAACTGAGTCAAATTTCCGTGTAACAATTGTAACTTTTATTGCTAATAAGAATCATTATTAAATAGGATCCATAACATCTTTGTTTTTCCCGGCGCGTTGTTCAAGCAGGCGCCGACGAGGTGTTGTGATGAATTCAGCCACACAGATAGCAGAATCAGCCAGTTACCAGGCTTTTGTAAACTGTTATCTCAACGAGTTTGAAAATGGTAACTGGCAGGCAACGAGCATTTGGCAACAGGACAACAAAATGCCGGGCCTGTGTCATGGCAAATGGATTGTTGAACTGGATCTGCAGTCACAGGCTGCGACTGTTGCTATTGATGTCAGCTTCTATTCTCTGACTGGCCACCACCAGTTAGGCCAGGCCTGGATCCAGCGAAGCCATGCCAGCTGGTCGCCTATACTGCAGCGTAATCTGCTGTGGATGCTGGCTCACGAAATCTTCCACCGTAATGAAAAACATAACGGCGAGATTCAGTCGCAGCAGGAAATCGAACTGCTGGCGCGCATTCTCAGCAGCCTGCAACTGATGAGTCAGTACATCGCCGGACGTCATTCAGATCCCCTGCTGGACAATGATCGGTTTATCGATATTGAGCAATCCATGCTCTTCGGCCATTGGTCTCATCCGACCCCCAAAAGTCGTCAGGGCATGCATGACTGGCAGCAGTCGCTTTACACCCCGGAGTTGAAAGGCCGTTTTCAGCTGGTCTGGTACGGCGTTGATCAAACACTGGTCGAGCACGATGCCGTCACTCATGAGAGTGCGCTTGATATCATCAAAAACATTCTGGGGGATTACCTTCATTCACTGAGGCTGACTGAGAGTGAGACTGCCGTGCCGCTACATCCTTTGCAGGCGGCGAAACTCTCGCAGGATCCGGCGCTGAAACAGGCGATAACTGCCGGCCAGATCCGTTTGTTGGGGCAGGCGGGTCCGGTGTTTCATGCCACCTCTTCGGTCAGAACCCTATATCACCCGAGACTGGACTGGATGCTGAAGCTGTCAATCCCGGTCAAAATTACCAACTCGCAGCGACTGAACCAGAAACACGAACTCAAAGCCGGCGTTCTGGCTGCAAGATTGATAGCAAAAAGCCAGTTCTGTGAACGCCACCCCGGCTTTCATATTATTACCGACCCGGCTTATGTGACCGTCAACCTGCCAGGTTGCGAAAACAGTGGTTTTGAGACCGCAATCCGGATTAATCCTTTCCCAGTCGGGCAGGACAGAGGCCTGTTCTGCATGGCTGCCCTGGTGCAGGATCCGCTGCCGGGTAAAGTTTCGTCCCTGCGTATACTGATTGAAGGCCTGGCATTGAGTGAAGGCCGCAGCATCAAGGCCGTCAGCCACGATTGGTTTTCGCTCTACTGGCAGAACGCCATCGAACCGCTTATACGGCTCTATGACCTGCACGGCATCGCGCTGGAAGCACACCTGCAGAACAGCGTGCTGGATGTCTCATCCGGCTACCCGAGGCGTTATTTCTACCGGGATAACCAGGGCTTTTATCTCGCGAAGAGTTATCGCACTCATATTCTGAACCTCGAAGTTGGCGCAGCGGATACCGAAGAACTGTTTTACGACGAGGCGATGATTCATGACCGTTTTGGCTATTACCTGATTCTGAATCAGCTTGCCGGCGTCATTCACCGTTTCGGGGTGGATGGTCTTATCGCCGAATCGCACCTGCTCGATATGGCCCGAGCTCGTCTACGCAGGCTGCAACCTGCGCTTGAAGCTGCCGGTGGCCGACTCATCCATCGCCTGCTGAATCAGGCGCAGCTACCTTGTAAATCCAATCTACTGACCCGCGTTCATGACGTTGATGAACTCACCGCTGAACTGGAACAAGCTGTCTACACCACGGTACCGAACCCACTCCTAAGCAATTACCCCGTTCATGAGGAAGAAAACGATGCAAACTGCCGTCACTTTGCCACACTCTGACAGCCTGTCTGCCGTTGAACTACGGGTTTTGAAACAGCTGCTGGAGGCGCTGTTGTTTGAAGGTCAGCTACAGCATCGGCGTGAACCCCACCCGGATTCCGGGCGGATTCGTTTCACGCTGCCACTGGCTGGTCAGCAGTTTGTGGTTTACGGCAAGCTCGGCAGCTTTGACAGAGTTCGGATTGATACCAACTCGCTCAGTGCCAGTGGTATCAGTATTCAGCACCTTCTGGCTGCCTGTGACAGTGATGCTGAAGCGATTGAAAACCTGCAGCGGGAACTGGCCCAGACCATCCGCCTGAGTGAATGGAATCAGTCTATGCTCAATCTGTCACGACCTCGCCGAGCCCTCTCAGCCAGCAAACTGGAGCAGGCTATTGAAGAAGGTCACCCCTATCATCCTTGCTTTAAGGCCAGAACTGGTTTCACTATTGCCGATCACCGTTTATTCGGCCCCGAGGCTGGTAATACCTTCCAACTGCACTGGCTAGCAGTCAGAAGAGATAAAGTCCGCCAGGCATTGCCATGTGCGGAATCGGCCTTCTGGATTAAGGAAATCGGTCAATCGGCCTGGAACCTGCTCACCGAGAGACTGCGGCTGGTTGACGCCGACTGGCATGATTACACACTGCTGCCGATTCATCCCTGGCAGTGGCTGTCGTTGAAACAGGATCTGCTCAAGAGCTGGCTCGACAATGGCACCGTGCTGTATCTCGCTGCAGCCGGTGACAGCTATCAGGCTACTCAGTCTATACGCAGCTTGATGAATCAGACGTATCCATCCAAAGCGCATATCAAACTGCCGATGAATATGGTCAACACTTCAGCACGACGTATCCTGGAACCGCATTCGGTTTGCAGCGCGCCCTTGATATCGGACTGGCTGGATAGCGTGGTCAAAAATGATCACTTCCTGTCCAAGCTGAGGCCACTGGTCATTCTGAGAGAGTATGCCGGCATGCTGGTCGAGGCGGAAGCGCCAGCCTTGCAAGGCCAGCTCGCTGTTATCTGGCGTGAAAGCATTGATCAGCACCTGGTCTCGGGCGAGGCTGCCGTGCCGTTCAATGCCCTGCTTTTAACTGAAGCCGACGGCAAACCGTTTATCCATCACTGGATTGAGCGTTACAGCCTGCAATCCTGGCTCAAGCAGTTGTTTGATACCAGCGTGTTGCCGGTGTGGCATTTACTGCTGCGACATGGTCTTGCTATCGAGGCGCATGCCCAGAACCTGTTGCTTATCCACCGAGATGGCATGCCCGAACGACTGGCAGCACGCGATTTTCATGAAAGCGTCGAGTACGTGCGTGACTTTTTACCTGAGCCTTCTCTGGAACCGGATTTTGTCACGCTCGACAGTCGCTATCAGGGTGCCGCCCCCAATCAGTTCTACTGGATGCAGGATGTCGAGGCCCTGCGCGAGCTGTTTGTCGACACCCTGTATATCTACAATCTGGCCGAACTGGCTTTTCTGTTATCCGAACATTACGGTTTCAGCGAGGCCCGTTTCTGGCGCCTGCTACAAACCAGTCTGCAGCAGTATGACGATGAAGTCGGGGTCGATCCGGCCCGCCTGTATCAGCTCGGCCTGCGGCAAAAGCAGTTTCGTACCGAATCCCTGATCACGCGCAAATTGCGCTATCCGCAGAAAGCGGAGTGTCATCACGTAGTCAGCAATCCTTTTTATTCCGTTTAATCAAGAGATTCTTGTCCATGATGTATGTCAACGACGAATTTTATGACAATCAGCAATTTGGCGAATTTTATCGCCAGTTTGATGAACAAGCCGAGCTGCGCCACTGCCGTGGCCGACGACTGGCCATTTGCCTGAGCAATACCGCTCAGACCACGGCATTGGTGCTCTATCTCAAAGAGCGCGGCGCCAGCGTGGTGCCTCTGCATTCCACAATGCCGCTGGAAGCCGCGCGCCGTGCGGCCATCAACGCCGGAAGCCACTTTTTGCTATTTGAGGATCTGGAACAGATAGAAGCGCTGCAGCCCAATGCCGGTAAGGTCAATGCAGGCCTGGTTCAGTTCAGCTCCGGTTCCACCGGGGAGCCCAAGCGCATTGAACGCAGTTGGGATGACATCGACGAAGAAATCAAACACTACAATGCGGCGCTCCTGCCGGCACGGGATATGACACCGGTGGTAACCTGCCCTATCACTCATTCCTACGGATTGTTATGCGGGGTGTTGTCGGCCTTCAAGCGTGGTCAGCAACCGTTGGTACTGACCGAACTCAATCCCAAGTATGTGATTCGTAAGCTACGCAACACCCAAAAGCCGCTGCTGTATTCATCGCCGACCATGCTCAATGTATTAAGCAAATTGTTGCCGGCCAATGAATCTTTTTATGCGGTGATGACTTCAGGATCGGTGCTGCCGACTCCGCAATTTGAAGAGTTGCGTCAGCGCACCCGGTTTTTATTTCAGCAATATGGTTGCTCTGAAACCGGCTGCATCGCCGTCAATACCGATACGCGGACAGCAAATGGCATGGGCAAGCCGCTGACACACCTCAAGGTAGACACCAGTCATGATGAATCTGCCCCGAGTGAAATCACCGTGCAGTCGGGGCTTAAACATATCGACACCCGTGATCTGGGCTATTTCAACAGCGATGGTGTGCTGCATTTTGTGTCGCGACTGGACGACACCATTAATGTCGCCGGCATCAATGTCTATCCGCAGGAGGTGGAAGACGTCATGCTCACCTACCCGCATATCCAGGACGCGGTGGTGTTCAAAAAGCCGGACCCCTTTGCTGGTGAGCGTGTCTGTCTGCGTTTTGTCGCTGATGAGACGGTGGATATCAATGCACTGCGGCAATGGTGTAGCGATAAGCTGTCACCATACCAATTACCGGTCGATATCGAGCAGCTAAGTCAGATAGACAAACTGGCTAATGGCAAGGTCAACCGGCGCCTGCTGGCGCAGCAGCATATCGACAAACTCAATCAAGCGAGCCTTCAGCCATGAGCAAAGCTGAGATTATTGAAGATATTCGCTGGATCATGGGCGAAAAAATGAATCTGCAGCATATGGATAAGTATAGCCCCACTGCACGCCTGAACCAGGATTTGTACCTTGATTCAGTACAGTTTCTGCAACTACTACTTAATCTGGAACTGGAAAAAGGCTATGACATCCCGGAAGACGCACTGTCCAGCGAGGCATTTGTCAGCATCGACAGTCTGGCTGAGTTTCTGCTCAAGCTGCAGGAGGCAACGGCATGATCAAGGTCCATTGTTTTGTCAGCTGCGTCTGTGAGGTCATCAAGAAAACACCGGGGGTCGATCACCGGCCATTTTATTTCGGCGTATGGGATGCCGACTTCAGTGTCAGCGAGGACAAAGTGCTGTCCTACCATTCCGGGCACACAGCCCATGAGGACTTCAAGACCTGGTACCAGTTACTCTACGGCGTCGAGATCAAAGCCTGGTATGACGACAGCCGCAGCAAGCAGCATAACCTCGACACGCTGGTAGCAATGGTCGAAAACAAACCGGCAGAGCGCAACATCATGGTGATGCTGGATATGTATCATCTGCCCGAACGGGAGAACAAGTTTAATCAGAACCCGTTCCCGCATTTTGTGATGCTGGAAAAGACGTCAGATCCTGACATCTGGTTTATGTGGGATCCTGACTTTCGCTGGGAAGGTCCGCTCCCTAAAGATCGCATCCTCAATGCTGTTGCTCAACCCACTGTCGCCGGCGGCTATTATTTCGATGCGGTGCAGATTCGTCATAGTAGCGAAGACACCATCATGGCCTATTTCGCGCAAAGCATGAAGCTTGATCATAACCCCTTTACCGATGCCCTGCGCGACATTGTTTCCTCTCATGTCGAGGGAAATCTGCCACTCGCTAAGCTGGAGGCTGCAGTGCGCGAAATACCGGTCATGGCCATTCGAAAATATGCCTTTGAACATGGCTTTGCCTATTTCTGGGAAGCACTGGGACTGGATGAAGCCGAATTTGAAGCCTGGTGCGATGAAATTGAACTGTTAGTTACCAGCTACACCCAGGTGCAATACCGCAGTATGAAGCTGGCCATGACAGGCAACAAGGCACTCGCTGATCCTATTTTTGAGCTGCTCGATAAGCAGGACGAACGCGAGTTTAGGCTCAAACAGAAACTGCAGCAGATATTCGAGCAATGGGCGCAATCTCAAACCGCATTGCCCACTGCAGTGCTGGCCTGACAAGGAGCCGACTATGAAACTCTCTTTATGCACGATTTCATTTCGTCATCACCTGATGTCAATCAGTGACATCGCCAACTGGGCAGCACAAAATCACTTCGACGGTATCGAATTGTGGGGCATTCACGCGATGAACCTCGCCGATAAGCCGGGTTTCAATGCCGGCTGGCTGGGCAATATGGGATTATCAGTGCCGATGATCAGCGATTATCTGCCGATCAACGGCAAGCTGCAGAGCGCTCTGGATAAAATCGATATGCTGAGTGAACTGGCCTGGCGCTGGGATTGCAGAAAGCTGCGGACTTTCGCGGGCCAGACAGCAAGCAGTGATCTCAGTCCGGATGACAAAACCCGTATTGCTGAACGAATGCAGCGCCTGGCCGAGCGCGCGGCTCAGCATGATATGAAACTGCTGATTGAAACCCATCCAAATACGCTCGCCGATAACAGCGAGTCCACGAGGGCGTTGCTATCGGCGGTTGACCACCCTGCCCTGGCGGTGAATTTTGATGTGCTGCATTTATGGGAAGCCGGTGAAGCTCCCGATCAGGCCTGGCAACAACTCAAGCCCTACATTGCACATCTGCATCTGAAAAATATCCGCTCGGCGTCGATGCTGTCGGTATTTGCCCCGGCCAATGTCTATGCCGCTGCCGGCAGCCGTGAAGGTATGGTGCCGCTGTTCGAAGGTGCTATGGATTATCAATCTTTCCTCCATAGCATTGCTGGTGAGACCGGTCTCGATGCATCGTTGGAATGGTTTGGGCATGATGTGCAAACGGTGCTTCAAAACGACTGCCGTCAGTTGCAACGCTTTTTTGCTATGTATGGTAAACCGGCCAATGACGCGGCAGTCGGTTAGAATCATGCGTATTTGACAACAGGGCTTCGAAGTTAAGTATTAGCCAAGTCGCCCATGGTTTGTATTCACGTTTCAGACAGCGGATGCAACGGGACGCTTTGTTCAAGCCTTTTCCAATCCCCCGTGACTCTGGAGTGATTCAATAAGCATGACAGACCTTATGTCATTGAATGCCCCGGGCTTAATGATGCATTATCAGATTGCTGGGTCGATGTGTTTCCGCAAAGACTGCTCATAGAAAAAACAGGCCATCCGTATTTATCAGTGCCAGAACCATCAGGTGGCTACTGGTTCCACTGCAATATCAGCTGTTCTCTCTGAGCAAAGCGATCAAAGTGCGATTTGATAGTCGCTGCGACTTCCTCTAAATCAGCCAGGCTCGTAGCTTCACAGAGGACTTCAAGCCGATCTGGTGTCGACGTCAATTCACAGCGGCCCATAGCAAACGCTACCCATCCCTGCCGCTCACTCCAGTCCGCATTCACCTTGTGGGAAAAATGCTTGCATAGCATCTTTATATAACGATTCGCTTGATGAGTGGGAATCACTGCTGATTTTTTTAACGACATACTTAATCTCTTCGAGTCTTTCAACACAACCAGAGCCTGCTCACGATGCACACGGGCCGATTCGGTTCAGCCGGGAAATGATAAAAATCTGATTTTGATAGTGTCTGTGGCTGGTCATACTTAGCGACCAGTAAGCCAGCTTTAGCCAATAAGGCGTTTCAGATACCAACAAGCCAGGCACAAAGTACCTGGCTTGTTGCTTATGAACTGACCAGAAGGTCAGGGAGCTAGAACTGCCAGGAAGCACTCAGACGGACATCACGGCCCGGCTCATTAAAGCCCCTGACCTCAAATGCCGGTCTGAAATCAGGCACACTGGCATGAGCGCGGTAATCCTTATCAAAGACATTACGAACAGTCAGCGCAATGCGGATATCTTCATTCGCTGCTGGTACCCATTGAGCATAAAAGTCATGCACACCGAAACCTGGCTGATCAACCTCACCCAGTGAGGTTTCGACGTTATCCCGGCCTTTTACGAAACGGGCGTTCCAGCCAAAACTCCATTGAGGGTCATATTGGTAATCCAGGGATGCAATGAAGGTGTCACGCACTGTGTTGGCGATACCATTATGATCATAGGCATTGGCTTCCATTCCATCGACCTCAGCATCGTTGTAGTGATAACTGACACGAGCCATCACCTTATCCCAGCGATGTCCTAACTCAAGGATGAAACCATCGGACTCAAGGTCGCCAATATTTTCAAAGACACGAGGCCCACCGGCAGGATCAGCAATAACATCGTCAACTTCACTCTCATAGGCTTTGGCTGAACCAAACCAGGTCAGGGACTCATAGGCAAAGCCGTACTCAACATTTTGAGCGTCTTCAGGTTTGAGATCCGGCGAAAGTGTCCAAAAGTCGAGTTTGAAAGCATCTTGAGCCAGGGGCCCCTTAAAAGCTTCTGCATAGGAGGCAAAGGCACTCCAGTTATCGGTAAAGTGATAATTGATACCGACATTGTGACTGACTTCATTTTCATCATATGAAGTACCGCCGAATTCATTATCAAGCTCATAATCGTCATATCGCAGGCCTGCACTCAATAGCAAGGCATCAGTCAGCTGTATGTCATCCTGAATGTAGGCACCTTTGACTTCTGACTCATCCTGATAAGAAGATGTTGTGCCCTCGGCTTCCGTCTCATCCTCACGATAATCAACACCATAAGTGACTTTGTGCATGCCCAGTAGCGTGGTATTCCTTAAGTCAAACCCCACTGTGGTGCCAGTGCCGTAATAAGGTCCAAAGCGGCCGTCCTGAAACAGTTCAGTCTCCGTGTTATACAAGGTGAATTCAGCATCAAGATAAGGATTATTAATTGGATTCAACTCATAATTGAGTGTCACTGTTTCACGCTCTGTCTCAACGGGATAGAGTGGATTGAAGTCTGCTACAGCCCATTGTGGACGTTGAGCTCTGTCTCCTTCATCCTCGCGTTTTTCATAACTCAACCGAACAGTCTGACTATCAGTAAGCTGCCCCACGACCTTGGCAAAAAGATAATCCTGATCTGAATTAGTACCCAGTTGCTCATCACCATCGCCGTCTTCATAATTCTCAACATCCGACTGGGTGTAGGACACCATCGCACTCCAGTCATCGGTCAAGCGACCAAACAGGCTGGTGTTTGTCTTGAAGCTATCGGTATTGCTGGAGAACAAACCTTTCACCAGTCCACCGAAGTTTTGACCGGGTTTCAGCATGTCTTCCGGGTCTTTAGTAATGAACTTGACGGAACCACCTAAAGCACCTGGACCTGATAACGCATTACCGGCACCGGCATTCACTTCAACGCTTTTCAGCAGTTCCGGCTCAATACTGATACGCCCGGCATGGTGGAACTGACGGGTGGCTTGTTGAGCGCCGTCAATTGTAATATTCAGTAGCTGGTCTTCAATACCACGAATATAGAGTTTCTGAGCAAAGTCAGGGCCACCGCCAATGGTGACTTCTGGTGATTGACTGAACAGGTCTTCGAGATCCGTAGGCTGCAATTTTTCAATCTGTACTGCATCTACACCATTTAATTCTGGTGTGATGCTATTACCGGTGACTTGCACGGTATCCAGTACCACTTGCTCTGCAACAGCTGTCTGAGCTGCCATGGCGGTTAAAAGAGCGACTGAGAGAACAGTCGGACGCGAGACGGGTTTAAAGTTCTTGCTCACAGCAACCTCGTTAATAATAATCATTATCAAATAAAACAAGGTCGCATTCTAATCAGCATGCAATTGAAATGAAACGACTTTTACATTTGTTACATCTTTATCAGAGAGTGTGTGACTCATTGAGGAGTAATCAATGTCACAGGCAACGTGATGGTCATTCTCAGGCCTTTAAGTTGATGATTGCTGGCTTTCAGCTGTCCGCCAACCGCCTCAATCTGTCGTTTGGCGAGTGACAGACCCACCCCAAATCCCTGGTAATGGTGTCGGCTGGCACGCCCCAGACGGAAAAAAGGTTTAAAGATATCATCCAGATACTTGCTGTTCACCCCCGGTCCCTCGTCGTCAATATGAACCCGGTATATCCTTTCCTGTTGCAAAAGACTGACCACGACAGTTCCGCCCTCGGGGGTATGGGTGAGTGCATTCCGTATGATGTTTTCTATTGCATGTCCTAATGCCCGGTCACTGCTGTGGCTCAGTGGTGCATGCTCGGGTAGATTAAGTTCCAGGGTGTGATGAGGGAATTCAAAACGGGCATCGTCAACAATACTGTCTATCAAATCGGTCAGATCCAATTCATCTGTCTGTAATGTCGGCTGTTCGTTCTCCAGCCAGGCCAGACTCAAGGTATCTTCAACCAGTTGCCGCATTTGCTGGCACTCTTCTCTGATTCGCCGCAGAGGCTCACTGTCAGGTGTGTTTTGTTCAGCCCAGCTTAATGCCAGTTCAATACGGGTCAATGGTGTCCTGAGTTCATGCGACAAATCCGAGGTAAGATGGCGCTGACTCTGGACCAGTTTGCCGATTCGTTCAGCCATTCTGTCAAAAGTATCAGCAAGCGCAGTGATCTCATCATTACGCTTACCCAAACTGTTGCGGAGCCTGACCTCAAAGTGACCCTGGCTGATCTCTTGTGTGGCTCGCTCTAACTGCCTGAGCGGTGACATAACATGGCGGTAAATAATGATGCTGATCACGGCCATCAATAACATTGGCAAAGCAATCTGCAACAGCAGATTGGTTTCAAGCCAGTAGGTGCCGGGGCGCATACGCTGTGGCAGGGTAATAAGAAAATGCGTTATTCCATCGGCAAAGATGACATCCATCACCGGATTGGTTTTGAAATAGAGATGGATTTTCCAGTCGATACTGCGACCCAGCCGGAAACGTTCCCTGAACGCCTGTGACAACTCGCTGCCTGCAATCGGCTCAATCTTCGGTTGTACCACGGCCACCCATGTGTCTTCTGCGTCGCGAATGGTCTGCAGCCATTGCGCCAAGCCGGCCTCATCACCGCTTTTATGCAATTCCTCAGCTTTAGCGGCATAGGCATAGAGCGTTTGCTGATGTGCCTCATCTATAAAACTCATATGCTGCTCGGTTTTATTGACCAGTATATGAATCAGCCAGAACAGTAACACGGTACCGGCAACAATAACCGCGCTGAGTTTCCAGAGCAAACGCCGCTTCATAGCAGCATATAGCCGGTACCATGTACGGTTTGCAGTCTGTCAGGGGACATGCCAGCCGCGGTCAATTTGCGTCTGATCCGGCTCATGTGCATATCAAGACTGCGGTCATAACGACTGAACTCCCGTTCCAGTACCAGCCGATATAAGGTAGGTTTACTCAGTGTCTGGGTCGGATGCTGCATCAGCGTCCACAGCAGTTTGAACTGGATTGGCGTAAAAGTGAGGCGTTTGCCTTCGAACAAGACCTGTTGCCTGTTTTTGACCGCTTCAAGCCCTGCTCTTTGCAAGGTTTCCAGATTCTGTTGTGGCAGGTTATCGTGCGGCCTTGATCGTCTAAGAATGGCCTCTATTCGCAGCAAGAGTTCAGTCAGGTTGAACGGTTTTGCCAGATAATCATCGGCACCATTACGAAATCCGGTAATGCGCTCCTCCTCAGCACCGTGGGCGGTGACCATGATGACCGGGGTCGTTCTGCTTTGACGTAGGGCTTTGAGCACTGCATAGCCGTTTTTACGCGGCAAAGAGACATCAAGCAGTATCAGATCAAACTGCTCACTCAAAGCCATTAACAATCCCTGCTCACCGTCGAATGACTGCCTGGTCTCAAAACCCTGTGCCTGCAGCAATTGTGTCAGTTGCTCATTCAGTTTGGCATCGTCTTCGATAACCAGAATGCGTGCTTTAATAGGTAAATTGCTCATCCCTGCCTTATATCTAATACGAATGATTTGCATTAATGATATAAGTTTTGACCGGAAAAATAAACTTCATCTCTTCGCCGATCACAAGCGCAAAAAAAAAGCAGCTGAGCGGAATGTCCGGTCAGCTGCTTTTCGATGGGAGAAATGCTTAGTTATTTTTCAATTTTCAGTGCCAGGAATTGTGACTGTCCTGAGCGCTGCACCAGTACCGGAATCGGTTTACCGGCAGGCAGTTCTTTTGCCACTTCAATAAATTGATGGGCGTCCTGAATTTCGACGTTGTTCAGTGTGAGAATCACATCTCCAGGACGGATGCCAGCATTGATGGCTGGGCCCTTTTCAACTTTCATCACAATGACGCCACCCGTTTCAACGGCCAGCTTCTCACGTTGTTCCGGTCTGATTTCAGCCACTTCCATCGACAGGTTTTCAGACAGGAAACGACCCGGCTTGCTGCCGCTTGCGGCCAGCTCTTCATCTTCAGGTAATTCTTCAATAGTCACACCAAGTGTTGTGCGCTTATTGTCACGCATCACCTCGACATCCACTTCATTACCGACGACGGTACGGCCAACAATCGGTGGCAGGTCTGAAGAAGTCTCGACCTCTTTACCATCAAATTTCAGAATAACATCACCGGCTTTGAAACCAGCTTCAGCAGCGGGGCTGCCTGAAACGACCCGGGAAACCAGCGCACCATTAGGTTTATCCAGACCAAAAGATTCGGCCAGTTCACGGGTTACATCCTGAATGACGACACCCAACCAGCCACGGCTGACATAGCCCTGATCTTTAATTTGTGCAACCACATTCATTACAGTATCGATAGGAATGGCAAAAGACACGCCCATGAAACCGCCAGTACGACTATAAATTTGTGAGTTAATACCGATGACTTCGCCGTCAAGGTTGAACAGTGGGCCACCTGAATTACCGGGGTTGATGGCCACGTCAGTCTGAATGAATGGGACATAACTGTCGCTAGGCAGGCTGCGACCCAGCGCACTGACGATACCGGCAGTGGCGGAATAGTCAAAACCAAATGGTGAGCCGATAGCCAGCACCCATTCACCCACTTGCAGTTCGTTTGAGTCACCGAGTTTGACGGCATTCAGGCCGGTCGCTTCAACTTTTAGCAGCGCAACGTCACTACGTTCGTCGCTACCCAGCAGTTCAGCTTCAAGCTCTGTGCGATCACTGAAACGGACAATAATTTCCTCAGCGTCTCTGATGACATGGTGGTTTGTCAGGATGTATCCATCAGAGGAGAGAACAAAGCCAGAACCCAGCGATTCACTCTCTCTTGGAGACGGCATACCGCCAGGTGGCATGCCGGGCATGCCGTCAAAAAACTTCTTGAAGAACTCGTCAATACCGGAGCCCTCAGGAATTTCCATACCCGGTGGCAACATGGAGCTTGCTGTTTGATCCACTTTATTACGGGTACTGATATTAACAACAGCATCGCCGTTGTTAGCGACCAGTTCAGTGAATTCTGGCAAGGCACGGGCTTGCACATTGAAGCTCAGCATCAACCAAGCCGTCAGCATCATTACTGCTGTCCAGGTTTTGGTATATCTCATTGGTATTCCTCTATTGTTTGAACACGGATGCCGGGATTCTTATCACTGATCTGGCGTTTGACCCAGAAAAAACCGGCACACAGTCCTAGTAGACCAGTCGCAATTTGAGCCAGTTCCCCTGCCCCTGTCATTCTTGTCAGCGCTGCGGCTGAGAACAAAGCAATCAGCGGCAGGAGGTACATGAGTAATGCGCCACTGAGCAATGCCTGCTCAGGGATGGATACCATGACTTGCTGCCCGACTTTTAAATCAAGATCGGTATTAACAGCGAGTCGTGAGAATCGTTGTCCAACATGCTTGGCCAGCATGCCTGTGCCACAGCCTTTTCTGGCCTGACATTGTCCACAGGTGGACTGACGTTCAGCTTCTACCCAGACAAGCTTGCCATCACGGCTTATCACCGTGGCTTTCTGTTCAATCATTGCCGGGCGTCCGCAAAGGAGATGCTGTTACCGATTTTCTCGACGGTAAGCGCAGGCACTTCCCCTACAACTGTGACAAAATGCGCCTGCATGATCGTGCCAAAGGCATTAATAGCGCCTACGTGGGAACCGCCACGCAGATGACTGTGACGGGCGCGAATCTTTTCGATAAAGACGGAAACCGAACTCAGGCCATCACTGTAGACCCTTTGCTCAACATCTGCGCCATTGTTAGCCCGAAGACGGGTCTGATAAGCCACCTGAGCAAATCCCTCCGGTAACCAAGCTGGCCGCCAGTGATGTTCCTGACTCAGGTTCGCCGTATTCAGCGGTTTTTCCGGCTCACTGCGATGCCAGGTCATCTCTTCACCAGCCATTTGCGGTTTGAACTTGTGTTCCGGGATGTGCACATGGGTATTGATGGAGGAAAAAGTGAAGGTTTCCAGTACTTCGCCGTCACTGCCAACCAGTTCTGACTTCAACAACAGGTAGGTGTCTGCATCTACCCACAAACGGTAGCCATAACGGTATTTATCTGCAGGTGTAATCACCAGTTCATGGGCTTTTCGACCGGCAATGCGATCTGTATCACCCAGATTGACGTCATAAAATGGCGTGGCTGAGTTCAGTCTTCTGGGCAAATCACTCGGAAACCCTCGCCCCAGAGGACGACGACTGACATTGACCTGCTTACCTTCGGGGTTAATGCAGGTCACCATGTCATTGCTGCGAATGACTTCACGCGCAGCACCATTGAGTGAAATGAGGCGCTCCAGTTCACCACGGGCATCAGCACGATGATAAATGCGGATTGATTGCATGTTCTTACCGGACTGATAGGCAAAAACACCTTCATAGGTCAGTGTCTTCGCTGCCTCGGTCATGCGTTCCAACATTGCCACGGCCTCGTCATCGTCTGCTGCCGAGACCATGACCGGCAAAATCAGACTCAGGCCCAGCAGGGCATGAAGCAGAAACCGCATCACTACCTACTCCTCGCCGTAGGAAACGACACGGGCGTAAGAAAACAGACCGGAGGCACCGGCATACTCGTTGTGATCAACCAGATAGTTATTCAAGCGATCTTCAACTTCCTGTTCACCTACAGTCCAGCGGTTTGGTGAGACAGCGACTGCGGTTTGAGTCTGTGTCTGAACCTGCTCTACTTGTGCCAGTTCAGGTGTCGCCGGGGTTTGTGGCTGATTGAACACGCCGACTACCGCAAGCGCACCAATTGAGGCTGCAGCCGCCAGACCCGCCGTCTGTTTCCAGAACCAGTCAGGCAAAGTGATAACACTGGCTTTCTTGGTTTGCTGTTCGGTTAACTGGTGTACCGGCTCATCAGCGAGTGCCGTGCTGATACGGGCAGTCAAATCAACAGGCTGGCTGCGATTGGTGTAAC
>CAYMEE010000005.1:79851-105435 GCA_964389455.1 uncultured Methylophaga sp.
AGTGCCGTGCTGATACGGGCAGTCAAATCAACAGGCTGGCTGCGATTGGTGTAACCCCGTAATACGTCACTGGATAGTTGATATCGTTGATAGTCTGCTCTGGCATTGTCATCTGTGTTCATTAGCGCCAGTAGCTCATCCAGCTCCTGCGAGTTCAGTTCACCATCGACAAATGCTGACAGTAATTCATGTTGCTTGGCTGTCATTGTTGTTCCTCTCCACCCATCACTGCTTTGACCTGCTTATCTATTGCCTCTCTGGCGCGAAAGATACGTGATCGTACCGTACCTATAGGACAATCCATTGCCTGCGCAATTTCCTCATAGCTCAGACCGTCAAACTCCCGCAGTTTGATGGCCGTTGCGGTATCTTCAGGTAAGTCCTGAATCGCGTCATGAATTGCCTGTTGCAATTCATCACTCATGAGACTGTTTTCAGGCGTCTCAAATTCCTTCAATTCCGGTGCATCATAATAAATTGTTGCATCCATGGCATCGACGTCGGTTACCGGCGGCCGTCGCGACGCGGCTGTCAGGTAATTTTTCGAGGTATTGATAGCAATGCGATACAACCACGTGTAAAAGGCACTATCTCCTCTAAATCCCGGCAGGGCGCGATATGCTTTGATAAAAGCTTCTTGAGCGACATCCATGGCTTCTACCGGGTCATGCACAAAACCGGTAATCACATGGATAATCCGCTGTTGATATTTCATAATCAACAAGTCAAACGCTTTTTTATCCCCTGCCTGTACGCGTCGTACTAGCTCTTGATCTGCATTCATCCTTTTTTCCGGCTATTATCGACACGCCATGACATGCTTTTTAATTCAGCTTGATTGACCATATCGATTTAACTTTGTTCCGCATTATGTGCAAAATAAAAAATCCAGCCTATTGTACCCGTATAAAGCCCTATGACCACAACTGAGCATTTTGACATTTTGATTATCGGCAGCGGCACGGCCGGCCTGACACTCGCGCTCCACATGGCCGATCAGGCCAGAGTAGCGATTATCTCCAAAGGCCAGCTTGATGAGGGCGCTTCGTTATATGCTCAGGGCGGCATTTCGGTTGTGCTGGACAAGACTGACTCAATCCAGTCACACATTGATGATACGCTGCGCGCCGGTGCCGGTCTGTGCAATGAAGAGGCTGTCCGCTTTACCGTCGAGCATGCCCGGGAAAATATCGAATGGCTGATTGATCAGGGCGTCTCTTTCACCCGTGATGGCATGACCGCCGAAACTTATCACCTAACTCAGGAAGGCGGCCATAGCCACCGGCGTATTATTCACTCTGCGGACGCCACAGGTCGAGAGGTGGAAACTACCCTGCTTGCCAAGGCTAAGGGTCATCCCAATATCTCTCTGTTTCCCTATCACATCGGTATCGACCTCATCACCAGTAACAAGCAACTGAAGCAATCGCCCAACCGTGCTGTTGGTTGCTATGTGCTGGATATCAAAAACGATGAGACCAAAACCTTTCTGGCCCCCGTTACCGTGCTGGCTACCGGTGGTGCCGGCAAGGTGTATCTCTACACCAGTAATCCTGATGTCTCCACTGGCGATGGCATCGCGATGGGGTGGCGTGCAGGCTGTCGGGTTGCAAATATGGAGTTTGTACAGTTTCATCCAACCTGCTTGTTCCATCCGAAAGCCAAGTCTTTTCTGATCAGTGAAGCACTCAGGGGGGAAGGCGCCAGATTGCAATTAGCCAATGGCGAGCGTTTTATGCCGCGCTTCCATCCTCAGGCTGAGCTGGCGCCGAGAGATGTCGTGGCCAGAGCGATTGACCATGAAATGAAACGCCTGGGTGACGATTGTGTGTATCTCGATATTTCCCACCAGCCGGCGACCTTTATCAAAACTCATTTTCCGACTATTTACAGGCGCTGTCTCGATTACGGCATTGATATGACCAGAGAGCCGGTACCGGTGGTCCCTGCGGCACATTACACCTGCGGCGGTATCATGACCGACCTGCACGGCAGAACCGATATACCCGGGCTGTATGCCATCGGCGAAACTGCCCATACCGGCCTGCATGGTGCGAATCGTATGGCCAGCAATTCCCTGCTGGAGTGTCTGGTGTTTGCACGCGCCGCTGCTGACGATATCAAACAGCAGGTTCTCAAACCTATCAGCGCCGATATTCCATCCTGGGATGCCAGTCAGGTCGAACCCGCCAAGGAAGCCATCTCCATCACCCATAACTGGGATGAGTTGCGCCGGTGTATGTGGGATTATGTCGGTATTGTCCGCAGCACGCACCGGCTCAACAAAGCTCGACAGAGGCTGATGCTGCTGAAGCAGGAAATCAGTGACTATTATGCTCAGTACCATATCAGCAGTGATTTGCTGGAGCTGCGTAACCTGGCAGATGTCGCAGAACTCATTATTTCTTCAGCGTTGATGCGAAAAGAAAGCCGTGGCCTGCATTACACGCTGGATTACCCGGAGATGGATGACAACCAGGCGCCGCAGGAGACTGTCATTAATCCCAGGATGCAGGATCACGCAGCTTGAGTCTAAGCTGTCGCCAGTCTTCGTTACTGACAGTATCGCGGGCGATAATCAGTGACCTGTTAAAGCGTGCATTTGCCGGCTCTAAATAAATGGCAATCACAGGCGCCAGTATCACACTTCGCTTGAGCTGCATGGGGCCCTGTTCCCTGCCAGCGTTATCAGCCCAGAACCAGAAACCATCCTGATTTATCCATAAGCGTTGTATCCGAACGGGCTCAAACAGCCAGCCATTGTATTGACAATAAAACAGGAGGCTGGCGATGACCAAAAGCGCGGAAAAAGCCGTCAGCGCCAGACTGAAATCCAGCAGGTAAAGCAGGTAGAAAGCCGCTGTATGCGTCAAAAGCAAAAACTTCAGCATTATCCGTGATCGTCTTAAACTGATTTTCATCCTGAAAAACCGCCTTATTCATCCCTGTTTTCTAACTGTATCAACCGTTAGAATAGTCAACACTTTTAGGAAATTGAATTCATTATGAGCTGGCACACACTAATCGAGCAACAACCCCAGGCGACGCCAAAATCACATGGCAACAGTCTTATCCCCCTGCCCTCTCGCCGCATCATTCAGGTTACCGGGGAAGAGGCTAAAAGCTTCCTGCAGAACCTGCTGACAAATGATGTTAACGCACTGCAGATTAACCAATCGCAACTAAGTGGTTTCTGTAACCCAAAAGGCCGGCTGTTGTCGATTTTTCTGCTGATTCGGCGACAGGATGATTTTCTGATTGTGCTACCGGCAGCACTTGCTGAATCCATCAGTCAACGCCTGAACATGTTTAAGTTACGTAGCAAGGTCGACATCAAACTCGTTGAGGACCTGCATGTTCTGGGACAAATTCACAGGCAGGATGAAGCTGATTCAGCAGAAATCTGGCAAGGGTTCGTTACAGAACAGGGGCTGATTATTCGCCAACCCGGTCAGACGCCCCGCTCACTGCTTATCGCGGATGAACAACACATTGAAGCCTTATCCCAGAGTTTGGGTGAGCAATGGCAACTGGCACCGGAGAGCTTGTGGCAACAGCATGACATCGAAGCCGGCCTGCCGAATATTTTTCCTGACAGCAAAGAGGCGTTCACACCGCAACAGGTGAATCTGGATCTGGCCGGTGGCGTCAGCTTTAAAAAAGGCTGCTATCCCGGACAGGAAGTCGTCGCGCGTCTGCATTATCTCGGTAAACCCAGTCGCAGACTCTTTCTGGGTCACCTCAAAGGCAAGACGCTGCCCGACATCAACAGCGCAGTGATGGATGCTGAAGGCGAAACACTGGGACATGTCGTGCAGGCACAGTTTAGCGCTAATGAATCTATTGTCTGCCAGATTAGCATGAAGCTTTCCGCTGTCGGCAAGGCGGCGCTGATCGGCGATCAGCAGCTGGAGTCAATCACACCACTGGTAGAAGAGTCTGACACAGATTAATCAAGTTCCAGCTTTTTCAGCTTATAACGCAGCGCACGGAACGTAATACCCAGTTTTTTGGCAGCGGCTGTCCGGTTCCAGCGAGTCGCTTCCAGCGCCTGCATAATCAGCTGCCGTTCCTGGTCTTCCAGGCGGGTTTCCAGATCCTGTGGCACGGTTTCGCTGCTTTCGGCAGCCATTAATGGCTGGCTGCTGCTGATGGGCTGCTCTTCTGGCAGCATTAAATCATCGACTTCAATGCTATCAGCATCGGCCCAGGTCAACGCTCTTTCCAGAATGTTCTCCAGTTCCCGCACATTGCCGGGGAAAGCGTAAGACTGGAGTTTTTTCATAGCTTCGGCGCTGATAAATGGCTTATTCAGGTGATTCTTTTTGGCCAGTATTGTCAAAATGTGTTCCGCCAGCATCGGAATATCTGCCTGACGCTCACGTAGTGGCGGAACCTTAAGCTCAATCACATTGAGACGATAAAACAAGTCTTCCCGGAAACTGCCATCACGGACGCAGGCTGCCAGGTTTTTATGGGTTGCGGACAGAATACGGACATCGACATTGACCTCTTCATGCCCGCCCACAGGCCTGACCGCTTTCTCCTGAATTGCTCTCAGTAATTTAACCTGCATCATCAGTGGCAGATCAGCAACCTCGTCCAGAAACAGCGTGCCGCCATCTGCAGCCTGAAACAAGCCCTGTTTATCAGCGACAGCACCGGTAAAGGCGCCTTTTTTATGACCGAAAAACTCACTCTCCACCAGTTCAGCCGGTATCGCACCACAGTTGATGGGCACGAACGGGCCATCGCTGCGAGCGCCCAACTCGTGGATCAGTCTTGCCACCAGTTCTTTACCCGTGCCGGATTCACCGGTGACATAAACCGGTGCCTGACTTCGTGCCAGCTTAGTGATTTTGCCGCGCAGGGCACGAATCGGATCGGTGTCGCCCAGTAATTTGTCACGTGAGCGTCGCTCACGTTGCTGAGGCCGGTCGGGAGAGAGTTTCAGCGCTGCCTCCACCAAATCCCGCAGCATGCGCAGTTTGAGCGGTTTGGAAACAAAATCAAAGGCACCTGATTTCAATGCTTCTACAGCATGATCGACATTGCCATGAGCGGTAATCACAGCAACCGGAAGCTCTGGACACTGCTTCTGCAGGGTTTTGACAAAATCCAGACCATTACCGTCAGGCAGACGCATATCGGTAAAACACAAATCGAATTTGTGCTGTTTCAGGGCTTGATGCGCCTGAGCCAGATTCTCGGCGGTGACGCAGTCAATCGACATACCCGACAGCGTCATCGTCAGCAGTTCGAGAATATCCGGCTCGTCATCAATGACCAGCGCTTGTTTTGCTTCTTGCTTCGTCATGCGAGATATTCCTGCCATTCACCCGGGAAGCTTATACGAAATCGACTGCTTTGCAACTCATCGGGCAGAAAGCTCAGTCTGGCACCGTTGGCCTGACACAGTTCACGCGCCAGATACAGACCCAGTCCGGTACCGCCCTGTCGCTGGGAATGAAACGGTTCAAACAGATGTTCCTGCACCTCGGTTGAAACACCCGGTCCGTTATCAGTGACATCGACTACAATTTCACCGTCTAGTTTAGCCAGTCGGACATTAACCCGTGGCGAGGTTTTGTCGGGTTCTGAATAATGCCAGGCATTTTCCAGCAGGTTCCACATCACCTGATGTAGCTGCTCCGGATCCATCGCCACCTTGGCCAGGGGCGATTCTATGGTCAGATCGACATCCTGCTCAGTTGCCCCTTTCAATTCACAAAACTCGCTGATGAAGCGATCCAGCCAGGTTGCCAGCACGACTGCAGCCGGTTCTACTGTTTTACGACGGCTCATCTGCAGAATCGTCTCGATAATGCTGTTTACCCGCTGGCTGTGACGCTGAATGATACCGGTCAGCTTTTGCATGCCCACATCCTGACTCTGTTGCTCGGCCAGCAGCTCACCGGCATGACTGATGGCACCCAGTGGATTACGGATCTCATGAGCGATACTGGCTGTCAGGCGGCCTAGTGAAGCCAATTTCAGCTGCTGTGCCTGCTGCGCCATGGCGGAGGTATTTTCTATATAGATCAGGGTTTCACCACTATCGAGTTTGGTTGCCGTGGCCCGAACCTGTGGCAAATCGGGTCGAGCCTGGAAAGCTTCGAAGGGTTGAGGGTTGTGGTGTTGCCATAGCCAGATTTGCTCAGCCAGCACTGGCACCGCCTGTTTCAGCTTAAAGCCAGGGATGCTGCGCTCGATCCCGAGCAAATGGCGTGCAGACTCGTTGAATAAAGTGACCTCGCCATGCACATCCAACGCCAGCACCCCGATCTGTAAGCGACTGATAATGTGTTGGTTGAGCACCGCAAGATTAGCCACATCACGGGCGCGTTCTTCAGCCAGACTTTCTGAAGTCTGCATTTTTTTCGACAGCCACTGTGCCAACCAGGCTGTGACAAAAAAGGTTGCCCCAAGCAGTCCCGCCTGGCTGTATTTGGTGGCACCGTCACCGCTTATCTGGGAATAACTGACTTCGAGCAGAATAGCGAGTGTGGCTATCGCAGCGATAAAGGCAGCCAACCTCCCCGGCACCAGTGCGCCACCAGCGACAACGACCACCAGTAACAAAGAGCCCAGCCCCGTCTGCAGCCCCCCGCTGGCATGAATCAACATGGTCAGCGCCACAATATCGATCACCAGCTGCAACTTTATCTGGGTGTCGACATAGCCCCAGCGTTTCAGCGTGAAAACCAGCAACACGAGTGCGATCAGCAGGTAAACCTGACTGACACTGGCATAAAAACGGGGGTCAACTGATCCCAGGAATTCAGGGGGAAGTTCGAGATAAAAAACAAAAAACAGCACACCGGCCAGAAAAAAACGGTAGCCGGCAAAGACCGTCAGCGCCCGCCAGGTAGCTGGGTCCTGACGCAATGTCAGTCGGGCGGAATCCGCGCTCATCGTGACTGGCGATGAGCCTCTATATGTTCGCGGGAGCAGAAATACTGGCTGTTGTCTTCCAACGCTTCTGTCTCAATGATGTGGAGACCGCAATGTTCACAGCGAACCATATGCTGGCTATTACCAGATGCTGTATTGGAGGGCATTTTGCTCTTTCTGAGCAGATTTCCAATGATGATGTAGAGTAAAAGCCCGATGGCCAGCAAAATCAGAATGCGCATCTTTCCACCTCAATAAAAGGACACAGGAGCGAATGCCGCTCCTGTGTTCAGGATACCCTTTTTTGCTTAGCGTTTGGACCGGATTAAGCGCGTGAAGCGCGTTTACGCTCATGCTCCAGCAAGAGTTTTTTGCGCAGGCGCAATGACTTGGGTGTGACTTCCAGCAGCTCATCTTCACCGATGAATTCCAGAGCCTGCTCCAGACTCATGCGAATCGGCGGTACCAGGGTGACTGCATCATCCGAACCGGAAGCACGAACGTTGGTCAGCTGTTTGCCTTTGAGCGGATTTACAACCAGATCGTTATCACGAGAGTGAATACCGATGATCATGCCTTCATATACTTCATCACCATGGCCGATAAACATACGACCACGTTCCTGAAGGTTGAAGATGGCAAAAGCCACCGCTTTACCGACGCCATTGGCAATCAGAACACCGTTAATACGCTTACCATAGCTACCCGGTTTCATCGGACCATAGTGATCAAATACGCTGTAAATCAAACCGGTACCCTGAGTGGCTGTCAGGAATTCGGTACGGAAACCGATGAGGCCACGGGAAGGAATGATAAAGTCGAGGCGAACCCGGCCTTTACCATCCGGCACCATGTTGTTCATTTCGGCGCCACGTTCACCCATTTTTTCCATCACGGTACCCTGATGCTCATCTTCCACATCAATAGTGACCGATTCGAACGGTTCCTGCTTTTCGCCGTCAATCTCACGGATAATGACTTCCGGGCGCGAAACGCCTAGTTCGAAGCCTTCACGGCGCATGTTTTCAATCAAGACTGACAGGTGCAGCTCACCACGGCCGGAAACCTTGAATTTATCCGGATCGGTCGGTGACTGTTCTACCCGTAACGCCACGTTATGAATCAGTTCACGTTCCAGACGTTCTTTGATCTGACGGGTCGTGATGAATTTACCTTCCTTGCCGGCAAACGGTGAGTTATTAACCTGGAAAGTCATGGTCACAGTCGGTTCATCGACAGACAATGGCGGTAAGGCTTCAACCGCATTCTGATCACAGACGGTGTCAGAAATATTCAGCGGATCCAGGCCGGTAAAGGCGATGATATCGCCGGCCTGAGCTGATGGCACTTCTTCACGCTTCAGGCCCAGAAAGCCCATGACCTGTTGAATACGGCCATTGCGTTTGTTGCCTTCACGATCAACCACGGTCACCGGTGTATTGGTTTTGACACGACCACGCTGAACCCGGCCAACACCGATGACACCCACATAACTGTTGTAATCCAGTGACGAAACCTGCATCCGGAATGGACCGTCGGCATCGACATCCGGCGGGCTGACTTTATTCACAATCAGCTCAAACAGTGGTGTCATGTCGCCTTCATGAACATTCTCGTCCAGATTGGCAAAACCGTTCAGACCAGAAGCATAAATCACGTCGAAGTCGAGCTGCTCATCAGTCGCATCCAGATTTACAAACAGATCAAAGGTTTGATCCAGCACCCAGTCCGGACGCGCCGCTGGCTTATCGATCTTGTTAATAACCACAATCGGTTTCAAACCCAGCGCCAGCGCTTTCTGGGTGACAAAACGGGTTTGCGGCATCGGGCCTTCTGCCGAGTCCACCAGCAGCAGTACTGAGTCGACCATCGACAGTACCCGCTCTACTTCACCGCCGAAGTCGGCGTGTCCTGGCGTATCGACGATATTGATGTGGTATTCATTCCAGCGAATCGCGGTGTTCTTGGAAAGAATAGTAATGCCACGCTCGCGCTCCAGATCATTGGAGTCCATTACCCGTTCAGTGAGCTCCTCGTGCTCACCGAAGGTGCCGGATTGACGCAGCAACTGGTCAACCAGGGTGGTTTTCCCGTGGTCAACGTGGGCGATAATCGCGATATTACGCAGCTTGGAAATGTCTCTTTGGGTATCAGTCATATAAAGAATTCTATAAGCGCATGCAGAGCATGCAGGTGTAAAGAGGCCCGCAAGGGTCCGATTTAATTGAGTGGTTCCTGTAAATGCGGCTTGATGGCATCCAGCATCAATTTATGTACGCCGAAACCGGCAGCAACAATATTGCCTTTGTTAAACAGATTGTCCTGACCGGCAAAGTCTGTCACCAGACCGCCTGCTTCTTCCACCAGCAGCAGACCGGCAGCAAGATCCCAGTTTTCCAGACCGATTTCCCAGTAACCGTCCAGGCGCCCGGCAGCAACATAGGCCAAATCCAGCGCGGCTGAACCGGCACGACGGATGTCAGCTACCTGGGTAAACAAGGCTTCAAAACTCGCCATATAGGGTGTGTGGTGCTGAGGATACTTAAACGGAAAGCCAGTTGCCAGTAAGGCACCTTTAAGATCACGGCGTTTACTGATCCGAAGACGGCGATCATTGAGCTTGGCACCCTCGCCACGGCTGGCAGTGAACAGTTCATCGCGCTGGGGATCATACACCACCGCATGTTCCACCCTACCTTTGACACTAACGGCAATCGACACGCAGAAATGCGGGAAGCCATGCAGAAAGTTGGTGGTGCCGTCCAGGGGATCAATAATCCAGACGGTATCGCTGTCACCGGCATTACCCGATTCTTCGGCCATGATGGCATGGTCCGGATAGGCTTTTTTGATGACCTTGATGATCTCCTGTTCTACGAGATGATCAACATCGGAGACGTAGTCGTTACGGCCCTTGGTAGTAACTTCCAGGTGTTCGACATGTTGCAAAGATCGCATGATCAATGTGCCTGCATTGCGGGCAGCACGGATCGCAATATTCAGCATTGGGTGCATAAGACAAATTTTTCCAGAACGGTTCAGAAAAGACGGAATCCCGGATAGGAAGCCGGAGCATTTCAAAAGGCGTAATTATAGCAAGTATTTAGCCGCTGGGAGACAGCTTTAAAGAAACAGTTCGCATTTTGCCAGTCTGCTCATAGACAGTAAAAATATTTCTTGCTAGCGTATGTTTTATGTTGCGAATACGCAATATAATATGCCTGCCATTTAAACTGGTACTTTTTCAAGGAGATTAAAATGAAACCATTAGCAAAACTGAGTGCTGTAATCCTGCCTTTGGCTCTGTTGACCGCTTGTGCCAACACTGCCGAAATGGACGCGTTGAAAGCCTCTGTAGAATCAGCTCAATCAACTGCTGACTCTGCACTTTCTGCTGCCCGCAATGCTCAAAGCACTGCTGACACAGCCCAACGCACTGCTACTGACGCAGAACTGGCTGCGATGAACGCCCAGAAATCTGCTGATGAAGCAATGGCTACAGTTGAAGAATGCTGTGCCAAAATTGATCGTATGTTTGAAAAAGCCATGAGCAAATAAGCAAATATTTGCCACATGCAAAAAAGCCGGAACAGTTGTTCCGGCTTTTTTTTGTCCTGATTTTGACTCAGTGATTACAAGGCATCACTGGTGACCTGTACTGTCCACAGTGGCACACCGGCAGTAGCCGTGATTTGCTCAGCGACGATACTGGCCTCTTCCTGTGTGTTAAATGGACCAATCAAAGTCTCTTCACGGGCTCCCGATCTGACTGGCCAATAAAAATCATCCATTCTCAGTGTGGTCATGGCGTCACGAACTTTAGTTACCGCCTTTTTATTCACGCCGGCATGCAGAAACCACAGGTTCTCAACAATATCCAATTGCTGCTGCCCCAGTGGTTTAACCAGGCCATGCTGATTACGCACGACGGTTTCCGCATAAGTCCAGTGGTCATCGGCTGGCAGTTCATCCTGCACATTTAAAATTGCCTTCACCATCGGCGTCATATTATTGCCTTCACGGTTGTCGACATCTTTCTGCTGACGATGGGCCTCAAGATAGAGCTTGCCATTTCTGACACCGGCTTTGTATGGCTGGTAAACGATTTCCACCGGTGTGTTACTCGGGGTGATATTGAACATATTCTCAATATCTTCCGGGAAAAGACGGATACAGCCGTGACTGACGCGTAGTCCGACGCCGTAGGGCTTATTGGTGCCATGCAACAGGTAACCCGGCATTGACAGGCGCATGGCATAGGCACCGAGTGGGTTGTCGGGGCCAGCCGGCACAACGCGCGGCAATGGATCACCTTTTTCAGCATGCTCTTTTCGTATTGATTCCGGCGGTGTCCAACTGGGATCTTTAATTTTCTGGGTGATACGCGCTTTACCCAGTGGGGTTGCCCAACCTTCACGGCCAATACCAATTGGATGGGTAACAACCTGCTGCTTCTCACCACTGGCTGTTTTCGGATAATAAAAAAGACGCATCTCGGCGATGTTAATCACTATTCCCTGTTTAGCTCCGTCCGGCAGAATGAAGCGGGTCGGTAACACCACGGCGGTATTCTCACCCGGTAACCAGGCATCGACCTCCGGGTTAGCGTCTGTGATGTCACGGTAACCGAGATCGAACTGCCGGGCGATATCCAGCAAAGTATCCTCAGTGCGGCTGTAAAGCACCATGTTATGGCCAATGACACTGGCACCGGGCTCGGTGATTTCAAAGGTAGTCGCAGAAAGGGGTGCCGACAGAGTCAGGCCGATGGCAAGAGACAACAGACGACGGAGCATGGATACATCCTGATAGCTAGAGATAAAGAGATATATTGTACTGGATTCTAATAAATAGATAATCTGCTAAGGCGTGCTTTGATGCACAAAAAGGGCTAAGATTATGGCCTGTTTTATCTTTTGCCTTGGACATTTATCTAACGTACCCTAAGCCGATGAAAAAATTTTACCTGCCCCTTATTTTAAGTCTCGCCACATTGACCCTGTCCGGCTGTTCCTTTTTCGAGAAAGAGGAAATCAAAGCCGATGAGAGCTGGAGTGTAGAACGGGTCTACGCAGAAGCCAAGGCAGCACTGGATCTTGGTGACTACACCACCGCCATTACTTATTACGAACAACTGGAAGCTCGCTTTCCGTTTGGTGATTATGCTCAACAGGCCCTGCTGGAGTCTGCCTACGCACACTACAAGAATGATGAACCGGAAACAGCGATTGCCACGCTGGACCGCTTCATGCGCGTTTATCCATTAAATCCCAACATCGACTACGCTATATACCTGCGCGGTCTGGTTAACTTCCACCGTGATATCGGCCTGATTGAAAAGTACGTGCCACGCGATGAATCCCAGCGTGATCCGGGATCAGCAGAGGATGCCCTGAGGGACTTTACGCGACTTGTCAGGCAATACCCCAACAGCCGTTATGCGGAAGATGCGACACAGCGTATTGTTTATTTGAGAAACCGTCTGGCACAGCATGAAGTCAATGTGGCGCGTTATTACATGCGTCGTGATGCTTATCTGGCAGCCGCCAACCGTGCCAAATATGTGATTGAAAATTATTCAAGAACCCCTGCGATGCCAGATGCACTGGTTATCATGGCCAAAGCCTACAAGGTAATGGGGATGAGTGATTTATCAGAAGATGCACTGAAAGTGCTGGAACTCAACTATCCGGGCCATACCGGCGTTGCTGAAGTACGTCAAACCAAGATTGATTAATTTGAACCGCGCCGGTGAGACCACCGGCGCGAATTAATGAAGGCTCAGATCGCTTCTTCGCCTTCCTCACCGGTGCGAATTCTCACCGCCCGCTCCAGCGAAGTTACAAAGATTTTGCCATCACCGATACGACCGGTGTGGGCCGCCTGCGTAATACTCTCAATCACTGAATCCACGGTGTCATCATCAACCACGATTTCCAGTTTCACCTTGGGCAGAAAATCAACCACATACTCTGCACCGCGATAAAACTCGGTGTGGCCTTTCTGACGTCCGAAACCTTTGACTTCAGTCACGGTCATGCCGGTCACGCCGATTTCGGACAGCGCCTCACGAACATCATCGAGTTTAAAAGGTTTAACAATCGCTTCAATTTTCTTCATTGCAATTCCTTACTCTATTGTTGCGGTAACCGTGTAGCCTGAAGTGATCGGATAGCGCCGATCCCGGCCGAAGGCCCGGCTGCTGATACGAATACCCGGTGGTGCCTGACGGCGTTTGTATTCGTTACGATCCACCATTTTTATCACCCTTGCAACCACTTCAGCATCGTAACCTTCTTCGACCAGATCCTCAAAACAGCTGTCATCTGCGATATAGCGCTCGAGAATCACGTCCAGCAGCTCATAGGGTGGCAGACTGTCCTGATCCAGTTGTCCTTCTGAGAGTTCTGCAGACGGCGGTCGGGTGATAATACGCTCCGGGATCACCGCTGACAGTTCATTACGGTGACGACTGAGTCGATAAACCAATGTTTTGTATACATCCTTAAGTGGTGCATAACCGCCGGCCATATCGCCATAGAGGGTGGAATAACCAACCGCCATCTCACTTTTGTTACCGGTCGACAGCACCATATAGCCAAATTTGTTAGACAGCGCCATGAGGATGATACCGCGGCAGCGAGCCTGGATATTTTCTTCGGTGGTATCTGCCGGCAAGCCGGCAAACTGGGGAGACAGGGTATCCAGAAACTGGTTGAAAACGGGCTCGATTGAAATGAGACTGTATTGCACCCCAAGTCCTTCAGCCATTGCCTTGGCATCATCCAGACTGATTTCAGCGGTGTAGCGCGAGGGCATCATCACCGCGTGCACTTTATCCGCGCCGATAGCATCAACCGCCAGCGCCAACGTCAGAGCCGAGTCTATGCCGCCTGAAAGGCCTATCACCACGCCGGGAAAATGATTTTTATTAATGTAATCACGCAGGCCCATCACCAGGCCTTTGTAGATCATCGCCAGTTCATCCTCCTTGTCGGCCATCTCGCCCTGAAGCAGGAGCTTGCCATCATCGGAACGATTAACCGTAATCGGATACAGGCCAGATTCGAAAGCGTCAGCCCGTGCCACTTTTTCGCCACGATGATCGAGGGCGAAAGAACAGCCATCAAACACCAGCTCATCCTGACCTCCGACCTGGTTGACATAAACCACCGGCACGCAGGTCTCAACGACCCGCTTTCTGACTTCTGCTTCGCGCAGTTGCCACTTGCCACTGCGATAAGGTGAAGCATTGAGGTTCACGATGAGCTCAGCGCCGGCATCAACGGCCTGAAGGGCTGGCTCTTTAAACCAGATATCCTCACATAAAGTCAGACCAATTTTGACGCCACGAAAATCAATTACGCAGGGTTCTTTGCCTTCGACAAAATAGCGCTTTTCATCAAACACACTGTAATTGGGCAGCTTCTGTTTGAAGTAGGTGCCGACGATCTCACCGTTATCAATGATAGACGCCGCATTGTAGAGTTCTTTTCTGACTTCGCCATCGGGATGACCGATCACAATCGCAACACCATGAATATGTTTTTTCAGTGTTTGCAGTGCTTTGTTGACGCGTTTGAGCAGGCCGGGTCTTAACAAGAGATCTTCAGGCGGATAGCCGGTCAGGGTCAGCTCGGGATAAATCACCATATCGGCACCGAACTCATCTCTTGCCTTGTGGGCCGTAGTGATGATTTTCATCACATTGCCGGCCACATCGCCGACAACAGGATTGATCTGGCCCATTACCAGCGTCAATGACTGCATTTATCTGGCTTCCATCGCAGCCAGCATGCAATCACCGATTTCTGCCGGAGAACGCGCAATCCGGGCACCGGCTGCTTCCAGTGCTGCCAGCTTGGCTTCGGCAGTACCGCTGCCCCCACTGATGATCGCACCGGCATGCCCCATGCGTTTACCCGGCGGTGCTGTCAGCCCGGCGATATAGGCCACAACCGGCTTACTGACATGTTGCTTGATATAGGCTGCGGCATCTTCCTCAGCATTCCCGCCAATCTCTCCGACCATGACAATGCCTTCGGTCTGGGGGTCCTCTTCAAACATTTGCAGACAGTCGATAAAGTTCATACCGTGAATCGGGTCACCGCCGATACCGACACAGGTGCTCTGCCCCAGACCATTCTGGGTAGTTTGATGCACGGCTTCATAGGTGAGCGTACCAGAACGCGACACGATACCGATTTTGCCAGGCTGATGAATCGCACCCGGCATAATGCCGATTTTGCATTCCCCCGGCGTGATCAGACCCGGGCAGTTTGGGCCGATCAAATAAACATCTTTGTTATTGAGGGCATGTTTAACCCGCAGCATGTCCAGCACCGGTATACCTTCGGTAATACAGGCAATGACCTTGATACCGGCATCTGCTGCTTCCAAAATGGCATCTGCCGCAAATGCAGCTGGCACATAAATCATAGTGGCATCGGCACCGGTTTCGGCAACCGCTTCATGCACGGTGTTAAATACCGGACGGTCAAGATGTTCCTGGCCCCCCTTGCCCGGCGTCACGCCGCCAACGAAATTGGTACCGTAAGCAATGGCTTGTTCAGAGTGGAACGTGCCCTGTTTGCCGGTAAAGCCCTGACAAATGACTTTGGTATCACGGTTAACAAGGATGCTCATGCGTTTGACTCCCGGGCAGCGGCCACTGCTTTTCTGGCAGCATCGGTTAAATCCTGTGCTGCATAAATACTCATTTGGCTGTTTGCCAGTAATTCTCGGCCGATAGCGGCATTCGTTCCTTCCAGTCTGACGACGACCGGTAAAGACAGTTCCACTTCTCTGGCCGCCTGAATAATGCCCTCGGCAATCAGATCACAACGGACAATACCACCGAAGATATTGACCAGAATTGATTTCACTTTGTTATCCGACAGGATCAATTTGAAGGCTTCGGCAACGCGCTCAGCGGTGGTGCCGCCGCCAACATCCAGAAAGTTAGCTGGCTCACCACCCTCTTTTTGAATCAGGTCCATAGTGGCCATCGCCAGACCAGCGCCATTCACCATACAGGCAACGTTACCATCGAGTGAGATGTAATTAAGGCCGAATTCACGGGCAATCACCTCCGCATCGTCTTCCTGAGACGGATCAAACATCTCGGCCAGATCGGCGTGACGGAACAGGCCGTTATCATCCAGATTAATCTTGGCATCAACAGCCAGAAGATCGCCGTCACCAGTCACCACCAGCGGGTTGACTTCGACCAGGCTGGCATCGTTTTCGGTGAAAAGCTGATACAGGTTTTGCATCACCTGCTGCAGTTGTTTGAAAGCGGATCCGGTCAGTCCCAGAAAGAAGCCGGCACGGCGACACTGGTAGCCCTGCAGTCCCACTACCGGATCGACATACAGATTCAGAATCGCCTCGGGATCTTCTTCTGCAACCGCTTCAATATCCATGCCACCCTGAGCGGAAATCATGAACACAATACGCTGACTACTGCGATCGAGCAGAACGGCAAGATAAATTTCACGCTGAATATCAGTCGGCTTTTCTACCAGCACCTGATTAACCGGCAGGCCTTCTGCGGTGGTTTGATGTGTTACCAGACGCTGTCCCAGCATACCTTGAGCAGCTTGTTCAACAGCATCCACACTGTCGACAACTTTGACACCGCCGGCCTTACCACGGCCACCGGTATGGACCTGGGCTTTGACTACCCAGCGTTCACCGGCCAGTAATTCCGCGGCCTGCCTGGCCTCAGCAGCATCGGTCACTGCCTGCCCCTGCGGCGTAGGCACGCCGTAGCGGTTGAATAGTTGTTTTGCCTGAAATTCGTGCAGGTTCATTATTTCCTGTGCCTTTCAATCATCAATCGCACCGTGTTGTCACGGTTAACGGGCAAATCGCTCTGGGACTCGCCATGTAAACCGCATATTTTCTCGCATTAGGCAGACAATTACCACATGCAGATGCCGGTTTATGTGCCGCCACAAATCCTAAGATCTCAGGCAGCATGCTATAGTGCAGGCCGTTAGGGAAAATTGAGCTAAATCATGCGAACGCTATATCCGGAAATTGAACCTTATCAGACTCATGAATTTGCCCGCGAAATGCTCAGTGATGGCGGCCAACACCGGATTTATGTCGAAGAATGCGGTAACCCTGAGGGCATTCCCGTCATTTTCCTGCACGGTGGACCGGGCTCGGGCTGTCGCCCACAGCATCGCAGCTATTTCAACCCCGACAAATACCGCATCGTGCTGTTTGATCAGCGAGGCTGTGGTCGCTCCACACCCACCGGTGAACTGGAAAATAACAGCACCGATTATCTGGTGGCGGATATGGAACATATCCGACAGGCGCTGGGTATTGAAAAGTGGCTGTTGTTCGGCGGCTCCTGGGGCGCGACGCTGGCCCTCTGTTATGCACGCGAATACCCGCAACTTGTCACCTCGATGATACTGCGGGGTACCTTTCTGGGCCGGGCTCAGGATGTAGACTGGGTCTATGCAGAAGGCGGCGCTTCACGCCTGTTCCCTGAAAACTGGCAGCAACTGGTTGCCGATTTACCAGAATCAGAAAAGTCGCGTCCACTTCGCGCCTACTTCGATAAATTGACGGACGAAGATGAAGCCGTTCAGCTCGCCGCCGCGCAAACCCTGAATGCCTGGGAAGGCACGATTGTGATGCTGCGTGATCATGAGTTTGTGCCTGATCTGACGCAGGCACCAGGGCCGCTGGCACACTCTCGTATTCAGTTACATTATGCAATGAATCATTGCTTTATCGATGACAAGCCGATACTCGGCAGTACTGGCCTAATGCAGGACATCCCTACCATAGTGATACATGGCCGTTATGATTTGGTCTGTCCATTGCAGCAGTCCTGGGAGTTAAAGCAGGCTTGGCCCAAAATTGATTTACGGATTGTGCCCCTGGCCGGTCATGCTGCCGGCGAACCGGGGCTGATTGATGCGCTGGTTACCGCAAGCGACGAAATGGCGGAGGTTTTATCATGATTGCGTTGTTACAAAGAGTGAGTCACGCTGATGTGCATGTCGGCAACAAACAGGTGGCTGAGATTCAGGAAGGCCTGCTGGTGCTTGTCGGCGTTGAGAAAGCAGATACTGAGACCGATGCTGATCGTTTACTGGACCGTATACTGGGTTACCGGGTGTTCAGCGATGATAATGACAAGATGAACCTGTCGCTGAAGGATATTCATGGCGGTTTACTGCTGGTACCGCAATTCACCCTGCCGGCTGATACCCGCAAAGGCATGCGCCCAAGTTTCACACCGGCCGCGTCACCCGAACAGGGCGAAGCCTTGTTTGAATACCTAGTAGGACAGGCCCGCATCAAACATGCCTCGACCGCCGCCGGTCACTTCGGCGCAGACATGCAGGTAAGACTCACCAATGACGGCCCGGTCACTTTCTGGCTGCAGACCCACTGAAGCGATTTTATTTATGCGAATTTTAAGAAATGTATTACTGGGTTTTCTGCTGATTATCATCGGCATTGTAGCCCTGATGCTGATTCCTTCACCTCAGGCCCCGGCAGAAAAGCCATGGGAAGTCACTGTGATGCCCGATGGCAACAGCCGCGTTCTAGGCATTCATCTGGGACAAACTAATTATAAAACCGCGCAGCAGCAACTGGGGGTGTTTGGTAAAACAGCCCTTTTTGTCGACCCTGATGGCAGCCGCAGTGTGGAGGCTTACTTTGACAGCATTAATCTTGGCGGTCTGTCTGCCAAACTGGTGATGAATCTTGCGGTCGATGAGGACAGACTGCAAGCCATGCAAAGTCGTACTGAGGATGGTGAGTATAAACCCAGCGGCGCCTATCAGTATCAACTGAGCGAGCAGGATCGGACATTTCTTCTAGCTGCTCCGGTCATTGGTCTCACTTACATCCCCTCTGTGCGACTGGATCGTGAAATGGTGGAAAGCCGTTTTGGCGAACCGGCACGCAGCGAACAGTCAGAGAGAGATGACAATGGCCGCGTCACCGAAACCTGGTTTTATCCAGAAATTGGACTCAGCGTTTTATTCCAAAGCGAGCAGAAAACGCTTTTAGTCTACCGCGCTACGCACTGACCTTCTGCTTTACCAGCGCGATAAAGCCAGCCTTATCCAGGGGCCGGCTGAGGAAGTACCCCTGTGCCCGCTGACAATGGTGTTGCTTCAGATAAGTCAGTTGCTCCTCGGTCTCGACACCTTCCGCCACGACGGTCAGTCCCAGACTTTTCGACATCGCCATAATGGCATCAACTATCGCAGCATCTTCTTTGTCGGTGGTGAGATCGCGGATAAAAGAACTGTCGATTTTAAGCACATTCAGCGGGAACTGTTTGAGGTAAGACAGTGAGGAGTAGCCGGTACCGAAGTCATCAATAGCGAGGTTGATTCCCATCTGGCTCAATTCACGCAGTGTGAGTGTGGCAAGCTGGGTATCCTCCATCAACATGCTTTCTGTGATTTCCAGTTCCAGATTTGCCGACGGCATACCGTTTTGCTTCAGCAAACGCCGAATGTCGGAGGCAAGATTGCCCCCCTTGAATTGCCGACCTGAGAGATTGACCGCCATCATAAACTCAGCCGGTAATGCCTCTTTCAGTTCCAGATAAGTCTCGCAGGCCTGCCTCAATATCCGTTCGCCTACGAGCGCAATCAGTCCGGTATCCTCAAGGATAGGGACAAAGCGGGCTGGAGACACTTCTCCCCACTCCGGATTATGCCAGCGTAATAAAACCTCAGCACCGACCATTTGACCGGAGTCAAGGTCATATTGAGCCTGATAATGCAGGAACAATTCGTTGTTCTCAACTGCCCGCCTCAGCGCCGTCTCCATCACCAGCCTCTCGGCCGCTTCCGCATTCATTTCCATCGAATAAAACTGAAAGTTATTACGCCCCAGTTTCTTGGCATGATACATAGCCGCGTCAGCATTACGGATCAGCATATCAACGTCACGACCATCGGCCGGATACAGGCTGACACCGATACTGGGGCTGATTGTCACTTCAGTGGATTCAATGAGGTATGGCTGAGTCATCGCCGCGATAACTTTTTCTGCCACCTTGCCGACATACTCCGCCGAGCGGACTTCCTCCAAGAGTAAAGTAAACTCATCACCGCCAAGCCTGGCTACGGTATCCCCCTCACGCAGGCAGGACTTGATACGTGACGCTGCCTCTTTCAGCAGCATATCACCCGCGCGGTGACCCAAAGAATCGTTAATGGTTTTGAAATGATCCAGGTCGAGGAAAAATACCGCCAGTCGTCCACCGCTGCGATGGGCTCTGTGAATCGCATGCTCAACCCGATCATTAAACACATTGCGGTTCGGCAACCCCGTTAAGGAATCGACGCTGGCAAGGCGGGTCAGGTACTCTTCATTCTCGCGCTCTTTGGTGACATCTTCAAACAGCCAGATGGTACCGTCCATCGGCTTGGCCGGATTAATCGCCTTGCCTGAGATCGCACACCAGAATTTGCTGCCATTGGCTTTGACCAGTTCCAGCTGCGCTTCATAGCTGTCACCGGAATTCAGTGCAGCATAGGCTTGTTCGCCAAACTGCAGATAGGCCTGTTGATTGGGATAAAAAAACGCTGTGCTCTGGCCGATGAGCTGTTCTCGGCCGACACCAAATAACTGCTCAAAACGCTGGTTAACCCGGACAAAATGGCGATCACGAATAAAAGCGATGCCGATAATGGCATTTTCCAAAATCGCATTCTGTTCCACCGATAATTGCTGCAACTTCTGATCGGCCTGTTTCCAGGCAGTGACATCTGATATCACACACACCCAGCTATCGGACTCTCCATTATGAATACGACTCAGCGACACCCACATGGAAAGCGCACTACCATCCAGACGTTTACCTTCAAACTCCGGATTCTCCGCCACCCGTTCTGCCAGGGCCTGAACCGAATTAATTGCCTGTGATTGACTGAAGAAAGCCAGTACGTTCTGTCCACTCAAGTCACTGAGTGAAGCACCTAATATCTGCTCAGCAGCAGGATTCAGATCGATAATGGCGCCGTGTTCTGTCAGTGTCAGAATGGCTTCCGGTACCCCATTGAGAATCGCCTGAATATGTTGCTGACGAGTCTCCAGTGACAGCCTGGCGTCATTCAGCGCGCTGATTGTCTCCTCAGTGTTCTCCGCAAAATGATTAAAGTCGCGCGCCAGCAGTGAAAATTCATTCGCAGAGCCAGGCACGCTCATTCGGGTATCAAATTTCCCTTCGGACAGGGCATGAATGGCATGTCGGATATTCACCAAGGGTGACTGAATATGTCGTAATAGCCGCCAGGCAAAAACAATCATGGCGAGGGTAATCAACAGACTGAGAAAGATTATTCGCCATCGCGTGGTATCCGCTTCCTTCACATTGGCACTGACAGTGGCTGATGTTCGCGCAGAGACGTCAGCAGCGACATGATTGATTTGCTCTGTCAGTACTTTCATCACTGACATTGACGATGCGGTAGATTGCGCCAGCAAGGCACCCACTAGCCAGTGCTGTTGCTGCTGTTTGAACAGGCCTTGTTCACCACTAAGCAGCTCAATCAGTACATGTGTTTCATGGCGGATTTGAGTCAATTGACGTGATAATTCAGGACGGCTCAGCAGCGCTTCAGACAGCAGACTGAATTGCTGCTCAAGCTCATCTAACAGCTTGGGCAGACGCTCTGTGAGCTGCTGTAATTCCTGGTCGCTTCCAGCCAAAAAAGATTGGTAGTTGAGTGTGCTGAGCTGACTGACTGACAATTTAAGCCGCTGCGCTACCGCCTGCCTCGAGGCTAATTGACGTCGTCCCAGTTCGGTCGCCAGTATACTTAACTGCTGCTGCAGCTGGGCAGACTGAATGTCAATATCCTCACTCTGCTGGCGAATTTGCCGGCTTAGGGTAAGCGCATCATGTTTATGGTTAAAAAGGTCACTGTCGAGGACCAGAAAGTCCTGATAAAAATCGAACAGACTGGTAAAAAGCTTTTTCTGTTCAGACTCATCATCAAATACTGGCGCCAAGCGTAACCAGTTCTGTAGAAATTGTTGCTCCAGGGTTTCGCGCTGACTGAACCGATTAAGTTGCAGTAGGTTTTCGCTGTCCAGTATCTGCTGCTGGCGCTGACTGAATGCAGTGACAGCACTACTGAGACGGCGACTGCTGTCATCAACGGGCAACAGCTTTTCTGATAAAACCTGTCGCGATGATTCAATGAGAGAATGAGCATAGTTGGCCATCAACGCCATGACAATGACTACCAACACTGTCGCCGCTGCCCAGAACTGGAGTTGTTGTTTGATACTCCAGTTTTTAAACATCCTGCGTCCTGCTGCCCGTTCCAATCATGTCATGTGTTGCTGCGATACCGGCAGATTATGGTTTGCGAGAAGATTGTTCAGTGTCATTGTCAGTCTGATCTTCTCTTTTTGTTGTCCGGTTAGCATCCTGTTCTTCGTCATCATCCATCAGCACCCGGTTGGCAGCGCCGTCCATATCGTCGTATTGGCCACTGCGCACTGCCCAGAAAAAAACACCGACGCCGATAATACCCAGCAACAGCATGCCCGGCAGTAAACCATATATGACTTCCATAATACCCTCTGTGCAGGAAGCAATTCAGAACAAATAAATCAGCCAGTCCGTTTCTTGAAAATGCGACCAATCCGAGCCGCATTGGCAATCACCAGCAGAGAACTCATTGGCATGGTTATCGCCGCGACCAACGGGCTGACCAGCGCCATCATCGCTAGCGGGACCATGATAACGTTATAGCTGATCGACAGTACAATATTCTGGCGAATCGTTTTCAGGGTTCGTGAAGCCAGTTGACGCGCCTCAACGACCTTGTTCAGTTCTTGATGAGACAATACCACATCTGCGCTCTCGACTGACACATCGGTACCAGAGGCCATTGCCATACCGATATCAGCCTGAATCAGGGCCGGCGCATCATTGATGCCATCTCCGACCATCGTCACAATATCGCCCTGCTGTTGTAACTGGCGAATCACGGCTGATTTGTCCTGAGGCAGGACTTCTGCCTGACGGGAAACATCACCGAGCGGCGCGGTAACCGCATCCACCACTGCCTGTCTGTCACCACTGAGCACAGTCACTTTCAGTCCTGCTGCCAGCAGCGCATGCACGGTATCAGCTGCATCCTCTCGCAGTTCATCCAGCAGCCCCAGCATGCCGACTATTTCACCATCGCTGGCAACGACCACACAACTGATACCCTGACTTTCATTCGTCGCGAGTTGCTGCGCCTGTTCGTTGGTGATGGTCATTCCCTGATCACGCAGCCAGGCTGCAGTACCGACCCAGACTTGTTGGTTGCCGATGCTGGCCTTGACCCCTTTCCCCGGTGTCGACACAAAACCACTGATGTCAGACAACTGTAAGCGTTTTTGTTTTGCTGAGTCACAAATCGCCGTAGCAATGCCGTGCTCTGAATGTTGTTCCACTGAGGCGGCCAGTTTGAGCAGCGCCGTTTCATCGAGCTCGCTGAATGATTCCAGATGACTGACCCGTAACCGTCCTTCGGTCAGCGTGCCGGTTTTATCAAAGACCACATGGTTGACTCGTGAAAGTTGTTCCAGCGCTTCACCACGCTTGACCAGTACCCCACGTGAAGCACCGGCCCCGGTGGCTACAGCAACAGACATCGGCGTCGCCAGGCCAAAGGCGCAGGGACAGGTGACGACCAATACCGAAGTCGCGGCCAGCAAGGCAGTCTCAAAATCAAATTGCCACCAGTAAAGAAAGGTGAAAGTCGCCAGTGTCAATGTTGCCAAAACAAACCAGGGAACAATACGATCGGCCAGACTCTGGATCGGGGCTTTAGAGGCCTGGGCTTCATCCATCAGGGTGACAATTTTCGCCAGCGCCGTATTTCTCAATACTTGCTCTGTGCGCACCTGGAATGCCCCTTCACCATTAATACTGCCCGCCACGACCTGATCACCGGGTTGCTTGGCAACCGGCAGTGACTCACCGGTGAGCATGGACTCATTTACCGCACTTTCACCTGAGACAATGACACCGTCCACTGGCACACTGCCGCCCGGCTTCACCAGCATGATGTCTCCGATCTGAACATGGCGAATCGGCACAATCCGGATGTCATCTCCCTCTACCCGGTTGGCCAGTTTCGGTTGTAACTCCAACAAGCGCTGTGTTGCAGATAAGGCACGCCGTTTGGATATTGCTTCGAGATAACGACCGACCAGAATCACAAACAGGAAATTCACCACCGTATCGAAGTACACATGTCCCGTCGTCGATGCGGTAAAAGTGACATAACTTGAATACAGATAAGTCGATGTGGCACCGATGGCAATCGGCAAATCCATCGTCAGGTAACGATGTTTGAGGCCAGTCAGGCCGTTTTTTATAAACGGATAACCGGAATACAGCAAGGTCGGCGTGGCGATGATAAAACCAATCCAATGGAACCACTGACGGAACTGACCTTCATCGGCACCGGCGTAAAGTGCAATAGAGACCCAGGTCATGTTCATCATCGCAAAGCCGGCAAAGGCCATACGATAAAGCAAGCCACGATGTCTTTTCGCCAATGCGCCCTCCGCGGTTTCCGGATCAAAAGGCACGGCGGCATAGCCGATATCAGCCAGGATCTGCATCACCTGTGAAAGACGAATCTGATTATTATCCCAGCGTAGTTTGAGCCGTTTGGCTGTCAGATTGACTTCAGCATCAATCACACCCGGCTGACGTTTCAGTGCTTTTTCGATCAGCCAGACACAGGCAGCGCAGTGGATCCCCTCGACCAGCAACTGAATCGTTCGCTGCGGCCCGAGCGAGTCGACATAGTCTGACTGCACTTCATCCAGGTCATAGGCATCAAGCTCTTTCGCTACCGAGGGTGGTGGTGCCAGCGTTTCACTGCGAGTGGATTGGCTGTAAAAATTCTCAAGGCCTGAGGCATAGATGGTTTCGCATACCGTACGACAGCCGTGACAACAGAATTCACGCTGTTGTCCGGCCACTGTCGCTGTGAACACGCCCTGCTCCTCGACAGGCAGGCCGCAGTGATAACATGAATCAGACACAGTCATCCCCAAGCTCGGAACGCTTTGCCAACATCAATAGTAGGCAATCAATCAGGGATCAATACGAATGCGGCGGCTGATGATGAACTCATCATCACCCCGTTTGGCTTCAACAATCACATCCCAGGTTCCGGGCAGATCGAAACTGACATCAGCCACGTAGCTGCCATGCCCGGACTTCTGCATATCGACGGCAAAGTCCGCATCGGCATCGGAAGGACGATAAGCAAAAAACTTCACTGAATCGAGCAACAGGCCGGCTGAATTTTTACCCGTGATCATCGCTTCATAAGTCTGAGTCTGATTCACCCGGGAAGTCGTCGGCACCATTAGCATACCGGACCAGCCCATTGCTTTCTGACGTTCAATACGCTGCTGGGTTTCGGCATAGGCCTCGCCCTTCTCATAGAAGTTTTCTACGACAAGATTCGGCGGTGATGAAAACGCCAGATAGATGAATACGGCGTTGGCAGCCAGAAACACAAATAAAAAAGCCAGTAAGCCCAATACCCAGGGATTACGCAAAGCCTGTGGGTTTTCTTGTGAGATTCTCATTATTTTCCTCGTTTACTCCGGCGCCATAAACATACTGTCGTAGCGGGTGCTCAGTTGTGGCTGCTCTTT
>CAYMEE010000006.1:0-14671 GCA_964389455.1 uncultured Methylophaga sp.
GCCATCGATATATCCGAGAAAGCGATTGATATGCTCGGTGAGACTATCTGCGAAAAGCCCAATCTCTCAGTGCATGGTCTTATCGGTGATTACTTCGAGGGACTGCGTTTTTTGAAACAGCGCACCTCAAAGCGTCAGCTGGTCCTGTTTCTGGGCTCCAATATCGGTAATTTCGACCGCAGCGAGAGTAAAGCTTTTCTGCGCCGGCTATGGAGCAGCCTGAATGCAGATGATTATCTGCTTATCGGTTTTGACCTCAAGAAAAACATCAATGAACTGATGCGGGCTTACAGTGACTCCAGTAATTACACCCGCGAACTTAATCTGAACCTGCTCAACCGCATTAACCGTGAACTGGGCGGTCACTTTGATCTCTCAGCCTTTGAGCATTACCCCATGTACAACCCTGATCTGGGGGCGATGGAGAGTTATTTGCTCGCGCTCAAAGACCAACAGGTGTTTATTGAAGCCCTGGATAGGGAATTTACTTTTAAAGCTTTTGAACCCCTGCATCTGGAATACTCATTCAAATTCCTGCCCTCGGAGATTGAATCTCTGTGCAGACAAACCGGTTACCAGCTGGTGGAGAATTTCAGTGACAAACAGGAGCGGTTTATTGATTCCTTATGGCAGGTCACACTCCGTAATGCCTGAGCAATTCTAGTTTGTATTGTTGTAAATACAGCAGGTCTGAATATCAGGTTTGGAAAGATTGCTGAACCCACAACCACGATTATTCTGGCAAATTCATCAACAGAAGCGTTTTGTTACTGATGCGATTCTGGTTTTGTGGCAAAAGATAGATTGAAGAACTTTCAATGCTGTTTTTGAATTGTCCTTCAATTTTCTTTGCTGTTAGCTGAGTGGATAGTAGTTCATGCTTAATTATCTCAGCTGTTTTTTGTGTGAATACATCTGTTAGCTCGATGTCCATTGATGACTTCAGGTCGAGGGCGCGAGCCGCATGATCGTTCATGCGTATAATTTTCCCATCACAAACTTGGAAAGCGCCAAACAGTGATTGCTGAAAAATGACATCCCAGTCTTCAAGATTTGCCCTCAGAGAGCGCTCAATTTCTTTTAAATTTGTGATGTCCTGGTTGATTTCTATGGCCCCCATGATATTTTTCTCAGAATCATAGAGTGGCGTCGAATACATCGTAATGGTGCGTTGTTCCCCATCAAAAGCCTCAATATTCACCACTTCAGGCTCACTGGTTTCACCTTTTTTAACAGCCCGGGCGAGGGTCCAGCCTTCAGCACCGACTTCTTCCCCCGTCTTTTCCCACCACCCCTTATATTGGCCATACTGATCAAGACCGACATATTTAGCTCCGCCCCAAATCCTTTTGACTTCGGGGTTTGCCAGACAAATATTGCCTTTTTCGTCCGCCGCCCATAATCCAACAGGGATGAGCTCTACGATTTTTCTCATCATGTATTCGCTCTTTTCCAGAGCGGTTTCAGCATGCTTCCGGGCTGTTATATCAGTGCTTACACCAATAACTTTAGTGGGACGGTTAGCAGCATCAAAGCTGAGCTTTGCTCTAGATGTAAACCACTTTTCAATACCGCCATCACTCATGACAGCGAAATCCCAGCTATGAGGTTGTTGCTGTCCAAAGGTTTCAAGCAGTTCTTCAACCGGTGCATCAACAAAAGGAAGCATGCAATTCGGTAATGCATGATTTTCAACGCCAAACACCGCCTCTGCATTGGCGGACAGGGTGACTGTGCCGGTGAGTACATTCCATTCCCAATTCACAATCTCAGCCATCTCAAGCGCTGATTTCATGCGGGCTTCATTAGCCATAATGTCATCGAGATATTCTCGACGCATATCCGTCATTGGATTGTTATCCGGCATGCTCTCTCTGAGACTGGCTATCGCCTCATCTCCATAGCGCAGCCAGATCCAGTTCACTTCCAGGTAATCCGCAAGCGCACGCAAGTTTGGATATTCAATTTCGCCCCCTTTGGTCCATCTGTTTACAGAGGGAACTGAGGTGTTGATAGCAGCTGCCACTTGCGCTTGAGTTAATTTCTTTTGCTTTAACAGTGTCTTTAATCGCTCGCCGAACCCGTTTCTTTTCATGCAGTTACTCCAATAAGCAGGCACAAAGGAGAGGTGTGCCGGCGGGTATCCCTATTCTCGAAATTCTTTCGAATTTTACCAAAGTATAAGTGTTACGTAATAAATAAATTATTACTCATTAAGTAGTAATTTACTTGACATGCAATAATATGCAATTTATAACGTGACACGTAATCTCCGTAAACAGGTTTTGATTGATTATGAATGATTAGCCTGAAGGAGAGATTGCAAATCAATGACTTAAGGAGTTTATAGAATGAAAATATCCACATTTATCTGTGCGGCCATTACCACCGCCAGCATTGCAGTGAGTAGCAGTGTTTTTGCTCATGGTGTTGAAGTGCCGCAAGGCAGTAAAAGAATTCAAATCTTCAAAGATGCGGCTTCCATGCCTATCGCTTCAATGAACGAGCCTGGTGTGAATGCCTACTTCGAAGACATCGTTGGTTCCTCTGACCCTCATGCGCCTATTTCCTGTGGGATGTTCAAAATCGAGAAAGGCAATCCACTCGTCTACACCTTCGATTACGACGACACCAAAATCATCATAGATGGACACATTTATTTCGATGACGGGGAGCAGAAAGTGAAAGGTGAAGTCGGTGACGTGCTGTTCTTCCCCAAAGGTTCCACTGTTTCTTTTTCGTCTGATGACTATGGCGTGGCTCACGCCTGTGGTCAGCGAAAACTGTTCTAAAACGACACCGTTTAAACCATGTAGGAGGAGAGAGAGATGAAATTATCCTCATTATGTCGTTTACTTCCTTTTTGCACAGCGGCACTGATACCCGTTCATGCAGATACCAATCTGACTGACTTAACCAATGGTGATCCGTTCTTTTACACAAGCGACCAAAACATAACTAAAGACGATAAAGAAAAGGTACTGCTTGGATTAGGACGTCCCGCTCAGACACATTCACAAATTCCTCATTTGCCCGTCTACTTCGGGTATATGAATACCAATTCAACATATCGCTTCGTGAATATTGTTGAACAGGTTTTCACCATGATTGGTGAAGGGAAGCATGGCCTCTGGCGTGTCCAGGAAAATGGCACTGTCCGGATGTATCGCAAGAAGGGCGCTGACGGCTTAGCAAAAAATGCCAATGTCTTTACGGAAGACGCAACCCAGACGATCAAGCATAACTACAGCTCATATCTACCTCATGAGAGTTGGTCTGGTTATAAATACCCCGATCAAAAACTGGCATCGGATGGGACCTTAAATTTTGTTGATTTACCAATTAGTCATCCCATCTTTGAAGGCAAATATGATGATCATGCCCCCATCGACTTGTCGAACTGGTACTGCACCATGTCGGCGAATGATTATCCCTATGCAAAAAAGGCGATGGATTTTGCATTCAGCCAGCCGGCAGCCAATGATGTTGGTCCACTTGGCAAACGTGCCGGTCTCGATGTTGATGAGAACTACACCAGAGTCCTCAGGCTGGAGCATTTACCGGATGCCAGATCTTGGGTGAATACGGGCCAGGAAGGAAAAGATGCTACCCATGTGAAATGGGAAGCGATCGACACAGAAAAAACACGGGCTGAGTATTACCTGGTAGAACGACCTTTCTTCAACAAGCCTTATCTGTTTGTGACGGCCGTCTATGACAATGTCAATAACAGAGACCACCGCTACATCAGACCGGACGGACCCTATTACGATTCAGTCAAAGAAAATGGACATGAGGTAAAAACCACGCTAACACAGGCACCTAGATTTAATCTCGAAAAAGGTGGTCAGGGCCAGGCTATTGGTTTGCCTGTCTATGGTGTTCATCATCCAAACCGTGCTTTTTATGGTGGTGGTGGGGCCTGTCCAATGAAAGGTGGTGACTGGGGGCGTTATCCCGACATCACTGGTGGTTCCGGCTGGCCAACACAGTATGAGGAGGTGACACCACTGTGTGATTCCGTACTGGTCGATATTAAGTTTTTCACGAATCTGGATGGCCGGACCTGGAATGATCCCAACAAATACCTGGCTAACGCAGGAGTAGGGACTCAAGAAGTCAGCTACACAATTCAACCTGGTGAATACGGTCAATTCAGCGACCCGTACCACACTGAGCGCGGTGTGAAAAACCCAGAAGCTCAATACATCCCTGATGAGGTCACCCTGACCTATCCCTCTGTCAGCGACCCTGTCGAATATATCGAGCCGCCTGTATCCAACCTGGTGCATGGAATGGTGCCAACAGAGGCTTCAACTTGTCGCCCTGTCATGCAGGCTTCACTTGATGAGGATTTAATCAAATGAACACTTTAAAGTTAAAAACTTCGTTATCACTCATTGCATTGTCGGTGCTTTCACCTGCCATTCTGGCAGATGAAGGCCCGGCAGAAACCGGCCCCGCTAAGGCAGCCAAAGAAACAGCCAGCTTTGTAGATGTGCTGGACCGGGATACCTTTCTAGGCGGTAAATTCAGCACCTGGGTGGAGTTTGCCTCAGATTATGTATTTCGTGGTGAATCTGAAACCAATGATGGCAAAATCCCTTCTTTAAAAGGGGCTATCACCTGGACGCACCCGAATGGCATTTATCTCGGCTATTATCTGGCCAACAACCTGTTCCCGGGTGATGATGCTGAAGGAAATAACCCTCACATTAATGCCATCTGGGGGCCTTACATTGGTTACGCCAAATCGGATATTGGTGGAACGGGCCTGAACTACAACGGTATGCTTTTCCAGTATGTCTACCCTGGGGACAGGGATTCAAACTACCTGGAAATGTTTAACTACGTCGATAAGCAATTCGGCCGGGTTAATCTGAAGCTGGAGTATTCACCCACCATAACTGACTGGTTTGGGGTAGAAGATCTGCAATCTCATAACATCGCTATTCATCCGAGTATCGAGCTTCCTTATGAATTCACTTTATCCGGGGGGATTGGCTATCAGTTTTTTGACAATGATGGGCCAAGCCTGGATGCCAATGGCGATGGTGATGAAGACATTGACTGGGCTCACTGGAATATCGGTGTGAGCAGAAATGTATTCGGCTTCAATGTCGATCTTCGTTATCACGATACCGATATCAAAAAAGGTGAGCATGACTTTTATGGTTTTGACTCCAACCATCAAATTGTTGATGAGCGGTTTGTTATTTCGGTATCAAAATCCTTCTAGATTCAGCTATTCGTTTTCAGCTTGAGGTCATGCCGACCTCCTCTCCGTTACCTTGGGCGTTAACGCGCCCAAGGTTTTTTTATGTCGAGATCGGAGCTAATCCAATTACAACCTGATTGAAAGCTATGTGAACAACAGTCAGGATGTCAAAATAAAGCTGCATTAAATTGCTGATGTTGGTCAAAAAGTGTCTTTCATACAGGACGGAAAAATGATTGAGCCAGCGGTTACTTTCCCTTCACAAGTGTCACTATCATCACTCGTTCATGGCCTGATATATATCCTGGGCGCTGCAGGGATGATCTTTCTGTTATTCGGTTTGCTTCTGATTGATGCCGGGACAGTAAAAAAGCAAAACGCATTTACCTCCGGCATAGAAAAACTTGTCGGCTTTTTCATAGGCTTTGGCATCTACTTGCTTATGGGTTTTGGTTTGTGGCTCGCTCAATATTATTTAATGCGGGGTGACACTCTCGGAGACAGCATCACTGACTGGTGGCTGGGCGGTAATATGACCAACGCTATCGCCCAGTCTGTTGACCCGACCAGGTTTTCCCATGTGAACGAATATCAAATCTTTCTGTTCTTTCTGGCCTGCACTGCAGGAATCATCAATGTCCTGTTTCATTTTGCTGTCTCAGAGCGGATAAAAGCATCCGCTTATTATGTGACATGTATAGTGGCGGCCTTGGGCTCTTCAGTGCTCAGCTGGTGGACATGGGGTTCAGTCGGTCCCCTGACGAATGCCGGCTATCATGACTTTTTCGGTGTGGGGTTTGTTTATTTATTTCCAGCCGGTATGGCGATGGTTATGGTGACGAAACTTGGTCCCCGGACCGGAACATTTTCAGGAGTCGGTCCATCTCCACAGAATCCATACAGTAACCCGGTACTGGCGACTTTGGGCACAGTCATGATTTTTGCTGCTCTACCCATGGTCATCATTTCCTGTCTGTTCTTCTTTGAGTCAAGCGGTTATGCCATCAGCGTAACCATGGCTGAGACCAGTATTGGCCGGGTACTGAATAATTATGGCGCTGCATGGTTGGGCGGGATGTTATGTGGCGCCACTATCGCCTATATAAAGCGTAACTATAGCTATCTGCTTTTGGGCCCTTTCGCAGGCTATGTATCAGGCGCTTCCGGTTTTGATGTATATGAGCCTTGGCAAATATTGCTTGTAGCAATGTTTGCCCCGATCATCGCAGCGCTGGTTGATTCGTGCCTCAGGCACTGTCGGATTGATGAAGCAAAGCTGATTCCCCTGTTCGCGGGTGCCGGCAGTTATGGCCTCGTCATGGTGGGCATTCTGCATTCAGGAACGCCTCGAAGTGGTTACTATGGTGTTTGGGAGGGCGAATTCGCTTTTCAAGGAAAGCTGATTAGTTTGCCCACCCAGCTTCTTGGCATAATCACCTGTTTATTGGTTGGGGCCATGGTAGCGGCTCTGATTATTTTTTTCTTCAAGCGAATCAGTGAACCGGGGATTAGCGCAAAAGCCCGTTCTGAGGGGCTTGACCATCATTACTGGGGAATTAAACGTTAAGCTATTAACCTGGAGAATTTGGAATAATGGCATTCAGCGTCAAACTCTGGAGAAGTCGTTATCCGCATAGAGCCAGAGGTGATATGAAGACATCGAGTATTGCCAGATAGGACTGAAATACAGGCTGAAATACAGGCTGAAATACCCTTACTGAGGTACTGAACACAGTCAAGCATTATGGTCTGTCAGACAATGTTCAAGATGCATGTCGCTTGAAAACGCTCAACATTGCCATCAATTGACTATAAGACACTTCGCTCCAGATGAGCGAGAATGCTCTATGAAAAAGCGCGATCTTCTCACAGCTGTTCAGTTTTTCTGAGACTATATTGCTGTGATGGTCAGGATCTATTCACTAAAGAAAATTGACGCAAAAAATACAGATGAACACCGCACCTAAACAAAACTCCAACTCGATGCTGGATCTCCTGCTCAGTATCATTCTGCCCTCCATTATTCTGATGAAATTCAGCACCGATGAATATCTTGGTCCTACAGGTGGCCTGGTGATTGCGCTGGCTTTTCCGCTGGGCTGGGGCCTGTTTGATCTGATCAAACATCGAAAATTCAACTTTATCGCTCTGCTGGGGTTGATCAGCATTTTGCTGACAGGGGGGATTGGCCTGCTGGCTTTGGACGTGAAGTGGCTGGCGATTAAGGAAGCGGCAGTGCCCGGGCTGATAGGCATCGCAGTGCTGTTGTCGGTCTTTACGCCTTATCCACTGGTGAGAACTTTACTTTTCAACCCAGCGGTGATGAATATCAAACTGATTGAAGATAAGCTGGAACAATCCAACAATCGCCACCATTTTGAAGATCGACTGATGAGAGCCACTTACTATGTGGCGGGTTCTTTTGCCTTTTCAGCAGTGATGAACTATATCCTGGCAAAAGCCATCGTCACCAGCCCGGCCGGAACCCAGGCATTCAATGAGGAGTTGGGACAGCTGACCTTGTATAGCTACCCGGTTATTGCTATCCCCTCGATGTTGATGACAATGGGCATACTCTATTATTTGTGGCGAAGCATCCGTGACTTAACCGGACTGAAGCTGGAACAGGTGGTTGCCTCCAAATAACAGGTTGCCCTGAGTGGTAACTTCTGAGAAAACACTCAAGCTCTGATAGTCAGAATCACCGCGAAAGCAATAAAAAAGCCTCAATGCGTTTCCGCATTGAGGCTTTTCAATTCTTGAGGGTACACAGGGCCGGAATCGAACCGGCAATTAGATAAACATAATTTAACCAGTCTGACCGTTAACTGAGCAACACGGCCACCTTCTGTATTCGTAATCTATTTATGATTAGTTATCTGACAGGTATGTCTTATCAGAGACGGCTTCCATCCAGTCAACATTGGTTCCATCATGTTTTTCCTGAATAGCGATGTGGCTCATGCTGGTGGTCGATGTCGCACCGTGCCAATGTCTATGTTCAGGTGGGCACCAGACTGTATCCCCCTCTTTAATGGTTAATTTTTTACCATTTTCTAATTGGGTCCAGCCTTTGCCAGACGTCACGACAAGTAGCTGACCTCTAGGGTGGGTATGCCAGTTGGTGCGTGCGCCCGGTTCAAATGTCACTTGTGCTGATGTAAGCACAGAAGGCGTCTGTGCTTCGAGGTGAAAAGGGTCTATCCAGGCCTGACCAGTGAAATTTTCTGCGGGTCCTTCAACCAGTTGACGCGACTCTTTTGTTTTGATGATTAGTGTGTTCAGGTTTTGACTGGATTCTCCTGCACCAACGTTAACGGTGAAAAACGCGATCAAAACGGTAGATAAGGGTAAAAGTTTATTCATAAAGTCTGACTCCTCTTTTTAGTCATCAGCTAATGTGATGTCTACGACAACTGTCCCTGGAATGTTGAAAGTGGTCTCATCACCATCTATGCGTCCAATCGGTATCAGCCCTTCAGCGTATTTGTCATCTTTATAAAAGATGGCGAGATTATTCCAGGGCGCATAAATGCTTAACTCACCAGCGGACGGTTTATGGCCCTTAGCGGAGCCTGTGGTGTCGATTTTTTTGGGCAGTGCATTGCTGGCTTTTTCTGTGCCTGCGAAATCACGCAGTTCCAGTGACAATGGCAACAGAGAATAAAAATCTTTTGCTGCTTGATTACTATCAAGCTGAACCCGGATGGTTTTCTCACCGTTAATCTGAATGAAGATGTTCATCGCTTTTTCCTCTGCCAGAAGCAAGTTGCTATATAGAGTTAGGCAGGTGACACAGATGAATCGCAATCTTTTTTTCATCGTCAGCCCGATTTTAAATGGCCTAAATTGCCGTTATGTCCTGTACATCTTATGAGCGTCACCAGGCTTTCAGGTGTCAGTAAAGCTTTCCATATCAATCACATAGCGGTAAGAGATGTCGCCTTTGGCTAAATGCGTAAAGGCCTCATTGATTTCTTCCATGCGAATCATCTTGCAGTCGGGGTAGATATTGTGTTCGGCACAAAAATCCAGAACTTCTTGTGTTTCGTCAATGCCGCCAATCAGTGAGCCTACAATCCGTCGACGACCAAAAACAAGGGGGAAAGTCATCGGTTCTTCAAGCGGACCAATCTGACCGACAATGACCAGAGTGCCATCAACATCTAATAATGGAAGATAAGGAGTGACATCGTGTTTTACAGGAGCGGTATCAATAATGAGGTCGAAAAAGTTGGCTGATTGCTGCATTTCTTTTTCATCTGTTGAAGCCAAAATACCTTGTGCTCCAATTTTTCTGGCTTCTTCTTCTTTTGCCTTGGAACGACTAATCACAGTGACCTCGGCACCCATTGCCACAGCGAGTTTCACAGCCATATGTCCGAGACCACCCAGACCAATGACGCCAACCCTGCTACCTTTTCCGACATTCCAGGTGCGAAGTGGTGAGTAGGTCGTGATACCGGCACAGAGGATGGGTGCGGCCTTTGCTAAGTCAAGTTGCTCGGGCACGTTTAAAACAAACTCTTCCCGAACTACGATATGTTTTGAGTAGCCGCCTTGAGTGGTCTCAGCTGATATGCGATCCGGCATGCCATAAGTTGCAGTCATCCCATGTCGACAATACTGCTCTTCGCCGTCATTACACTGGTCACAGTCCTGGCAGCTATCAACCATGCACCCCACCGCGACGTGTTGACCTATTTGGAATTTTTTCACTTCAGGGCCGACATCGATGACGCGACCCACAATTTCGTGACCCGGAATCAATGGGTAAGGCTGAGGGCCCCAATCACCATTGACCGTATGCAGATCGGAGTGACACACACCGCAATAGAGGATTTCAATGGCAACATCATTTTGACGTAATTCTCTGCGTTCAAAATGAAATGGTTTAAGGTCGGTGTTTTCTGAATGTGCCGCATAGCCAATACTATTCATGTCATATCCTCACAAAGTCAGGAAAAGTAATATTTATTTTCAACAGCTTAGGTATGGGGTCAGTGTAGTCAAAAAAGCTTCCGCCAGCTTGCCTGATACTACTCCATTGATGCTCGTTTCTATAATGTGGGGAGGGCTTTGTGACACTGTCAGTTATTATCGATGAGTTTGACTGACGTCATTAATCAAAAAAAAGCCCCAACACGTTTCCGCATTGAGGCTTTTCAATTCTTGATGGTGCCCAGGGCCGGAATCGAACCGGCACGGCCGCAAAGCCGAGGGATTTTAAGTCCCTTGTGTCTACCAATTTCACCACCTGGGCAACAAGCCGCGCATTATAACCCATTAACCGCGATTGGACTATTGGTGTTTGGCGGTCACGGCATACGGGAGCTGATAGTGTGATTCAATGTTTTCACGGGTCAGAATGCCATAAGTTCGCTCGATCATCGGTGCGGTCATCCGGGTAACATAGAGCGCTTCCGCATCATTCTTGTTGAGCACTTCCACCGCCTCACGAAGACTGGCATGCAGCGAGATTTTATGCAGATTGCGCCGGTTCGCCGGGATCTGCATCAGGTCAATTTCTTCACTTTCTTCGGTACTGACAGCGCGTGCCAGATCACCCGCCGGCATCAGTGCGATCGGTTCTTTGTCATTCTTGATCAAGACCCAGTCAGGATTCGATTCCAGTGCATGTACCGCTGCCTGAGTGCTGACCTGCTGCGACATAATAATGAAGTTGCGCTGCATGGCATTGGCGACGCTGATCCTGCGCAGGGTCTGGGTGATGGGGTCATTGCGATAGTCGAGACCGCGGGTGCGCAGCAGCTTCATAAACAGGGCGTCCTGCTTGAAGTATTCGTGATTGATGAGGCTGGCAAAGACGATAGCGAGCATGCCGGGCAGAATGATATTGGGATTGCCGGTGAGTTCCAACATCGCCATCAAGGCGGCCAGCGGTGCTTTCAACGTGGCGCCCATCATCGCGCACATACCAATAACGGCATAGAAGGTCATGGTGGATGACAGATCAGGGAATATCGCATTACCGGCAATACCGAGTATGGCACCGGCGCAGGCACCGACCACCAGCGTCGGGCCGATGAGACCCGCTGGAATACCAAAACCGACACAGGCAGTGGACAGCACCAGCTTGAGTATCATCAACACTATCAGTGCCGATAAGGCGGCTTCATTGGTGGAGATGCCAGTGATCACGCTGTAACTCATGCCCATGACGTCGGGCACCAGCAGGCCGGTCAGTCCCACCAGAATGCCGGCATAAGTGGTGCGAAGCCAGAAAGGATGTTTCTGAAACAGGCCGGAGAAAAAGCTGAGACTCCGCAGGAACAGGGTGGCGAGTCCGCCGATAATAATCCCCATCAGTACGATATAGGGAATTTCCCACAGCGACTGCATATCAGCCGACAGGTTGGCGAAAATGGCACTTTCGCCGAAGGTGAGACGACTCAGCACCGCGCCGGTAACAGAGGACAGAATGATCGGAATAAAACTGGCGATGTGATATTCCATCATGATGACTTCCATCGCGAAGATGACACCAGCGACAGGCGTGTTGAATGAGGCCGCAATGGCAGCCGCTGCGCCGCAGGCCACCAGAATACGCACACTGTTATTGGGCAACTCGAGAATCGTCGCCAGCTGACTGCCGCTGGCAGCGCCCAGATGCACACTGGGGCCTTCACGACCGACAGAGTGACCGGTAATCAAGGCAATGCCAGCTCCAAAAAACTGCCGCAGGGCATTTTGCCAGGGCAGTCGACCCTGGTGTGAGGACAGACGTTCGATCACATGCACCACGCCGGTGTTGCGCTGTTCTGGTTTGAGTCCATACAGCAACAGCCCAATCAGCAGGCCGCCAGCTATCGGCAAGCCCAGCACCCATTGCCAGGGCAGGTTGGCAAAGTCCTCAATTTTTGCCGTAGGAAAGAGCAGAATCTGACCGCCATCAATAAACAAGCGCAGGGCGATGATAACGAGACTGGCAAAGATACCGGTGAGGATCGCGAGCCCGTAGAGTTTGACCGCCGAATCACCGAATATGAAGTATTGTCTGATCTTCTCCAGCATGTCGCCCTTAATAACCCGGTTGCTTGCCGTTGAGTTAGCGTCTCACTAAGCCCTCTACCTGATGGGAGAGGAAACTCCGATTGCTGTGCTCAAGTGTAGCTGAAGCGTTGCTGGATCGTTAAGCGTAATTGCCGGAATCAGATAACTTTGGAAAAACGCTGCTGTGCTGCCTGGCTGTATTTGTCAAAAGCCATACAGATATGACGGATCAGCAGGCGTCCGGCGGGCAACACTTCTATCTGCTCCCAGTTATACTGCAACAATCCGTCACGGGCAAACTGCTCCAGTTGCGGGAAGACGGCGTGGAAATACTCAGCGAAGTCGATGGGGTAACGTCGTTCAATCTCGGCAATATCGAGCGCAAAATGGCAAATCAGCTGTGAAATGATATCGCGGCGTATCTTATCGTCCTGATCCAATTCGACACCGCGAAATACCGGCAGGTCTCCCGCCTGGATTGCACTGTCATATTCCACCAGCGTTCTGACATTCTGGCTGTAAGAATCACCCACCATGCCGATAGAGGTGGCGCCGAAACCGATAAGGTCACACTCGGCGTGCGTAGAGTAGCCCTGGAAGTTTCGGTAGAGCTGCTTTTGCTGCTGGGCAATGGTGAGTTCATCATCCGGTTTGGCAAAGTGATCCATGCCGATGTAGACATAGCCGGCGCTGGTCAGTTTGTCGATAGTGCTTTGCAGAATAGCGAGTTTGTTCCGGGCCGAGGGTAGGTCTTCAGTGCGAATCTGGCGCTGGGTACGGAAGCGTTCCGGCAGGTGCGCGTAATTGAATACTGACAGCCTGTCCGGTGAGGCCGCAATCACTTTATCCAGCGTTTCATTGAAGCTGTCGACAGTCTGGTGCGGCAGACCGTAAATCAGATCCAGGCTGATACTACGAAAGCCATGCTTACGCGCGGCTTCCAACACGCCAAAGGTCTCGGCTTCAGTTTGAATCCGGTTAACGGCTTTTTGCACTTCAGGATTGAAGTCCTGCAGTCCGAGGCTGAGACGATTAAAGCCGATGTCACGCAATAGCGCGATAGTGTCGGCATTAGCCTCACGCGGGTCGACTTCAATCGAGAATTCGCCTTGATCATCTGCTGCCAGGTTGAAGAACTGACGGGTGACATTCATCAGCTCGCGCATCTGCTGGTGGCTGATAAAGGTGGGCGTACCGCCACCCCAGTGCAATTGCTCAACCACGCGATCGTTATCAAACAACTCGGCCTGCATCGCTATCTCTTTATAGAGGTTTTGCAGGTATGGTTCAGCATGAGCACGGTTCTTGGTCACGACCTTGTTGCAGGCGCAGTAGAAGCAAACCGTGTCGCAGAATGGTAGGTGGAAATACAGGGATAAAGGGCCGCCGCGCTGGTTTGAAAGCGCAATATGCTTTTTGTAACTGTCGGTGTTAAAACCTTCATGGAACTCCACCGCAGTGGGGTAAGAGGTGTAACGCGGACCCGCATTGTCGTAACGCTGAATCAGATCAATGTCGAATTGTAGTGTGTTGCTCATCATCAAACCTGCTCAATTTTTGAGCAGAGTATAGCGTCGATAAACTGAGCTAATTGGCTTGATTGGCTTTGTCTTGACCTGGATCAAATCGTCGAGCGTTGCTCTCCTTCCGAGCGTTCTGACAGGCTGTCGACATGGGCTTTGATAATTGGCAGGATTTCATCCGGCTTATCGACAACGCGGAATAGAAACATATCGTCTGCATCAATGCAGCCCAGCCCCACCATCTGTTCCTTGAGCCAGTCCAGCAGGCCTTGCCAATAAGAGGAGCCATACAGAATGACCGGGAAGTGGCGGATTTTCTGGGTCTGCATCAGGGTCAGTGCCTCAAAGAATTCATCCAGTGTGCCGAACCCGCCGGGGAAGACCACATAGCCAATCGAGTATTTGACGAACATCAGTTTACGCACGAAAAAGTAGCGGAAGCTGAGACGGGTATCCTGGCTCGGGTTGGCGATTTGCTCATGAGGCAGCTCGATATTGAGCCCAACCGAGCGACCACCCTGATTCAGGGCACCTTCATTGGCAGCGCCCATAATACCGGGGCCGCCACCGGTGATAATCGATATCCCGGCCTGTGACAGATCGCGGGCTACGCTTCGCGCCTGGTCGTAATAAGGTGAAGCTTCGGTCAGCCTCGCACTGCCGAAAATGGACACTGCCGGGCCCAGTTCATTGAGCGTTTCGATACCGTCAATCAACTCCGCCTGAATACGAAATACCCGCCAGGCTTCCGAGGTTCTCAGATCTTCCACGCTTCCGGTCCTTTTTTCGCCGATGTTTCGGCTTCAAGATAATTAAAAGCGATGGCCTTTGCAATTGCGGCTGGCAGCAGCAAAAGACAATCAGCTTTTGTTTAGAAATCAGCGTATCTACGGTATTATTATCGCCTTTTCAGCAT